>NZ_DBFBTX010000004.1:0-454322 GCF_048309325.1 Veillonella parvula | reverse complement strand
CTATGAGGATCCACCTGTTCCCATCTCGAACACAGTAGTTAAGCTCATAAACGCCGAAAGTACTTGGCTGGAGACGGCCTGGGAGGATAGGAAGCCGCTGATTGACTAAAAGAAAAAGGTCTACCTAAAGGTAGGCCTTTTCTTTTTGCTAGTCTTCGACTAGCTAACTCTGCAAGAGCCGTCTCCAGCCAAGGTTGTACAAGTAGAAACTATCTATATAAATCAATAAGACGGCGTGGGAAGGGTAGGGTGTGAGGCCACAGAGGAGTGAAACGACGTATGGGGCCCACACATCACCTTCTTCCGAACGTAAGATTTACCGAACTGCGAAGCAGTGAAGGAAAATCCACAGTGAGGATTGATAGGAAGCTGCTGATTAAGCTAAAGGCACACCTGAGGGTGTGTCTTTTTTTGTATGGATTTTTATTCTTTTAAGGGAACTAATGAGCAAAGCAGTAGACGTTGAAGTAGTTACTTATATAATTAGCATTAATTATCGTGCTTTGAAGCACATATTTTTCTCATGGATATGGTATACTTAGGCTTATATCATATTTATAGGAGGTCATATGGCTAAGAAAATTGCGGTCCTCGTTAATGAGGAGACAATGCAGCGCTGTTCTTGTGGCGGTTGTTTGAAAGCATTTATGAATAAAGCGGATTCTTTTGAGCGTTATGCTGATGAGGATATTGAGTTGGTGGGGTTCACACATAGTGGTGGGGATCTAGCCAAGAAGATTGAGTCTTTCAAGAAAAAAGGTGTTACTGCGGTACATCTTTCTACATGTACGCGTGGTAAGAATGAAAATTATGAAAGCATCGCAGAGCAGTGTGCTGAGGCGGGCTTTGATGTAGTAGGCTATACACATGGCAGTGCGGTGTCTAAAGATGGTAAAGAAGCAGTAGTACTTTCAGCTAAACCAGTAACGACAGATCAATAGTCAGCAATGCTTGAATTAACTATAACAATTTGCAATATCTTATAATAGATGAATAATTGTTCCATTATTCATTCTATATTTACACTAAACCTATATTATATAGATAGTATGTAAATTATGAGTGATATATTTATCATTTTGAGAGGTTGAGAGAATGAATAAGAAACTTACAGCGGCTACTTTATCTATTGCTATGGCAGTGACAATGGCACCTACAGTGATGCAAACGGCTTCTGTCAATGCTGCTTCTGCTGCGGTACAATCCTTAGCTGGTGGTGCTATTGCTATGGCTTACGTATCTACTGCATTAAATAAAATGGATAATTCTGCAGAGGGGCAACAGGAGAGTTTGGCACGCACAAAAGAGAAAACTGGTTATTTAAACGATAGTGCAGCTCAAGAGCGTGTAAATCGAATTATGAAGACATTAGAGGCTACACCTAGTGTAAAGCGTTCCTACGTTGTCTATGCGAATCCTGATGAGGAGTTTAATGCGTTTGCCACACTTGGTCGTGTTATGTCTATTAACAAGGGTGCTTTAGATACACTGGATGATGATCAATTGGCCTATGTAATGGCCCATGAAATTTCTCATGGCGAGCATAAAGATATTATTAATGGCGCTAAGAAACAAATTGGTCTTTCTACAGCAGTCGGTATAGCCGCTGGTGGTAGTGAAGGCGCGGCTATTCTATCTAATGTGGCAGGTAATTACTTATCCAATCAAGTGTTTACGATGAGTCAAGAAAAAGCTGCTGATGAGTTAGGCTTTAAGATTTTAAGTGAATCTCCATATAATGTAGGTGGTGCTGCTGGTTCTATGGCAGTACTGCGCAACAAAGTGGGGGAACACTATCGTGAAGGGCTTTCACAGGTGGTAGCACCTAATAACCATCCAAAGTTGTCCGATCGGGTGAACAATAATATTTCTCGTATGTACACATATTCTGGGAATCATGTAAATGTATCGAATGGTGCTGTGTACGTAAACGGTGATAATATTTATACTCCAGCAGGTAGCGGTCGTTACACAGGCGAAGAGCGTGCTTATTACATGGCTGGTAAATTGGCACGATTGTATCATAACAATCAAGTGACACCGGGCTCTGCATCGTATAGTGGTGACACTGTAACGGTAGCTGGTCAATCCATTGTTTCTACGCCAAATGCGGACGTAGCATTACAAGTGGCAACAAATCTTAACAATGCATTTGTAAAGCCTGCTGGTGCTGCTGTTAATGCGAAAAAACCAGTAAAGGTTAAACAAGAAAAGCCTAAAAAGGTAAAAGAAAATAAAAAGGCAAAAGCTGATAAAGCTAAAAAATAAATAAGAGTTATACATGGCATATAATTTGCTTTAAGGATTTATGCTATTATAATGAGAATAATCAGAGGACTGAGCCCATAAAGGCTTAGTCCTCTTTTTATATGGATTGCAAATTTGTGACTTGAGTATACTATTTATAAGTTTATAAGATATATTGAGCGCTATAGGAGTAATAAATAGACCGTAAAGATATGGATAGTCTGGAGTATAAGTATTATTCATGTGTGAATAAATTATATTCATGGAGCAATAATAAGCTCATAAAAATACAAAAAGATTTTTGATGGTGGAACGTGAATTATAATGATTTTCAACTATAAAATATGAGAGATTATCTTATTGAGCATAGTTTTAATAGATATAATTATTATATTTTTTATAATAATTATGAAGCTTTTATGCGAGAACTTAATATTGTCTATATATAGTGGATAGATGTATATTTAAGGTGGATGAAATATGTGGTTAGAATGGAATCTTATAGAAATATCATAACGGTAGGGGGTATAGGGTTATTGTACTTATAAATACTTTATAGGATAATGTCAATGTTGGTGGTTAATCTAATAATATAGATGACCATTTTTTTGTTAAATAACACGTAATTTTATACATTATATGGAGGCTATGATGGAGTATACAATTCACCTATTTAATGCAGGTGGTTTCGTTATGTATCCACTTGTACTATTCATGTTAGCAGCATGTACTATTTTATTTGAACGTATTCGTACGTACAGAAACATCAATCATGAGTTACAGCAGTTGTCCGATAGCATTGATGCCGGTCGTAATAGTAATAATTGGTCTACTCTAGAGAATTCTATAAAAAATAGTGATGATGCATTGAGTAGATTCGTGTCTCCTATCGTGGAGTCTGTATATAGTGCGGAAGGTTTAGAGAACCGTTTACATGATGTGGTAGGGTACATGGATGAACGTTTAAAACGTGGTCTTAACTGGCTTAGTATGATGGTAACAATGGCTCCATTACTTGGCCTTTTGGGTACTGTTGTTGGTATGATCCGCTCCTTCGCGGCCGTTGGTGGCGATATTGGTGCGCCTACTGTTATTACAGGCGGCGTATCCGAAGCGCTGGTTGCCACTGCAACAGGGCTTTCAGTAGCCATCGTAGCATTAGCCATCCATAGTTGGTGCACAGATAAAGTAAATTCAGATATCGCAAAGTTAGAGCAAAAATTAGGTTCTATTATGGATTTATATATTAGGAGTCAACGATGAAACGTAGTTCAGTAGGCATACAAAAAGAACCTACCATCATGATTATACCTATGATTGATATCGTTTTCTTCTTGCTCGTATTTTTCATGATGAGTACGTTGTATATGAATACAGAGGAACAAATTCCTCTTAACTTACCAAAGGCTTCCTCTTCTTCTGCAAAGACGATTGAGCCTATCACAATTTCATTAACAGCTACACATAAGATGTATTTGAATGAACGTGAGATTGTCCCTGATCAATTAGGTAATGAAATTCAAGGTATTGTTGCAAAAGAACCTCAACAGGCATTTATTGTGCGTGCCTCTGAGGATATTGCGTATAAGGACGTTATCAATATTTTAGATAATCTTAAAATTAGTGGTGCTCGGTTTGTTAGTGTAGCTACAGAACGGAAGTGATTCTATGGTAGATAAACGATATGGAATTCCTTTCGTAGCTGCATTGGCATTAAATCTTGTATATTGGGGTGTTGTAGGTGATTGGTTTGGTCATATAAAACCTCCAGAAACACCCAAAAAAGACTTGGTTATCAACCTTGATATGGGGAAGCAAGAACCTCCTCAAGAGAAGAAAGATCCTGAGAAATTAAAGATTCAACCTGACGACAAACCAGTCGCAGGGGGCGGTAAAGCAGGTAGTGTATTGCCTGATTTATCGGGAAAGCCCACAGAAGGCTTAAAAAATCTGAATCCTTACTTAGGTGGTAATGAGACGGCATCAGTCAATTTGAATGGTAATACTGATAATCCTGTTGGCATTCCAGGCAGTGGCAATGTACCAGGCCCTGGTGGTGGTAACGTTGGCAATGGTGGTAAAGCTAATGATGGGCTAGGCTCAGAAGTGGGAAATCCTGGTACTAGTAATACGGAAGGTACGGGTTACTTTGATGTTTCTGAATACCGAGCTAGCTTAGATGCTAATAAAGTAATGCCGCCACAAGCTGTTCGACGAGGTATTACCGGAGTAGTTACTATTAGAGTTTATTTTGATGGTGAAGGTAATTATGTAAGTGCTAAAATTGAAGAAAGCAGTGGCTCTAGTCTTCTAGATAATGATGCACTTGCACTTGCAGCTAGGTCAGGCGGTGCTATAAATACAACTGGCGAACCCAAATCAGATGTTTTTTATATAAGATATAGCTTTGAGTAGTGATTTGAATAGCTAGATTTAGTTGGAATAAAATGAATAAAAAGCAACTTTAATATGGAATATATATTATGTAGGGGATATGAGGATACTCGTATCCCCTACACTAAATTGCCCGGTGTTGTAGTATTTAAGCTATAAATTAATAGATTTTAAATAGTTTTTAATAGAAGATATAGGATGATAAATGGAATGAATAAATATGTATATGCGGCCACAATGATAGGTTTATTTAGTGTGACTACTAATGGTTATACTGTAGATGTAACAACTAATCAAAGTCAAGAGGCGGCAAATATTATTAATATAACAGCTAATCGCACAGCGTTATTAGATTTAGATACACCGGTATCGACTTCTGTTATTACCCAAGAGGATATACAAAATAGCGGCGCTAAGACTGCCTTTGATGCGGTCGCCAATGTACCGGGTGTAACCATTAATTCCTTTAGTGCGTCTGGCGCAGATTTTGGTGGCATGGATAGCCGTACGAATATTCGTGGCCTCGACCGCGGTGCACTTGTTCTTGTAAACGGTGTACCTATGAACTTAAATGGTAAGAGCGGAATTGGCTCTATACCTACTAGTGCGATTGAGCGCATCGAAGTCGTGAAGGGGGCAGCCTCCACCTTATATGGTGCAGAAGCTTTGGGTGGCGTTATAAATATCATTACAAAGACGCCGTCAAAAGAGGGCGGTTCTGCTACAGTAGCCGTGGGCAATCGAGGGGCTAAGCGATTTGATCTTTCTTATGGTACTGATCGTTTTCTTATTGGAATTGATAGAAAATACTGGGGAACTCAAGATCCATCTACACCTGTGCGGTATGACTATACGGGTCGCAAGGGTTATGATTACTACACTACGCGCAACAAGGGTAATTCCTTAGGCGTGTTCATGAGTGGTAAGCTTTCAGATAAGATAACCTTAAATTATAATCGCGCTGAAAGCCGTTCCTCCTTTGGTCTGATTAGTACAGAAACAAATCCTATGAGACAGGCTCATCATTCTACGACATATCATTACAAGGATGACCGCAACAATGCATCTTTGACTTATAAGGATGACAATACGACGGGAACATTGTTTTATAATGACCGTACTATGCGTGGTGAAAGCCGTGTTCATAGTGCTAAACAGTTCAAGCCGACCGAAACCAGTTATGTAGCTCGTCAATATGGTATAGATGTACAACATGAATGGGACTTTAGAGGCGGTAAGGACTACCTGATTGCCGGGGTTACAGGTAAGCAAGAAACCTATCGTGCCACACAGGCCCCTGTGTACACACGGCCTCATCGTAATACCTATGCGGTGTACAGTAGCTATTCTCGTGAAATCAATCCAAAATGGACTGCCATTTTGGGCTTGCGCTATACAGCTATTAGTGATCCTATTAAGGACCAACATGTGTTAACGCCTCAGTTCCAATTGTTGCATACCATCAATAAAGATTCCTCCATGTACTTAAATATAGGGAAAGCGTATACGATGCCTAGCTTGAGTGATACATTCCGCAGTGTAAACCGCCAATACACAGCAGTAAGTGGTAAAAATCTTAAGCCTGAAGAGGGTTGGAACTATGAATTAGGTTATAAACGCCTTAATAAGAAGGATAGCTGGAAGGTGGACGTGTTCTATATGGACTTCAAGAACTTCTTCCAATGGCAACCTGATGTAAATGGTCGCCCAACCGTTCGCGTAAACGGTGGTAAATTCCACAATGTTGGGATTGAAGCTGAGTATAGTAGACATTTGTCAGATCGACTCAAAATGAGTGTAAGTGGTTCTTATTCTAATCCAAAACAAAAGGAAATGAATGAAACCTATTGGAAACAAGCGGCTCCTAAGTTACAGTTTACAACCGGTGTTCATTATAAAAGCTCTACGTGGGATGCAGGCACATCTTTGAACTTTGTAACCAAACGTTTGCGCAATCGCGATGGTGGCTTGAACCCTAACATTGCTCTTTGGAATGCTTACGTTGGGTATCACTTTAATAAAGATGCTACATTACGCCTCGATGCACGCAATCTTTTGAATCGTCATAATGTGGTATCCAATGGAGATTATGAATATTGGGATGCACCATTCAATTATGAATTAAGTTATACACAAAAATTTTAATATGTATTAACGATACAATCCCCCGAGAATGCAGTAGTGGTAGGGGTATGGGTTTTGTGCGGTCCAAATAAATGTGTAATAATACAAATATGTAGTTTATATAATTGTGTGAATATATATATGTGTTAAGTGAGGCATTTGGTATGAGACAACAAATTAAGCATCGTATATCTATACTTGTAGGTTTAGCATTGATAGGATTGTCTGTGAATGGATATGCAGCAGAGGTAAGTGCTGATAAGACTCCCACTACAGCTGCATCAAGTGAAACTAATGGAGTATCTGAAATCCATACTATTAATGTAACAGCAAATCGCATGGCTCTTTTAGATTTAGATACGCCGGCTGCGATGGATGTTATTACTCAAAAGGACTTAGCTAATAGTGGTGCCAAAAATGCATTTGATGCGGTTAATATGGTACCCGGCATTACGTCTTTTTCCTATGGTGCATCTGGTCTTGAATATGGGGCTATGGATAGCCGTGTGAATATCCGTGGTCTTGAACGGGGCTCTTTGATTCTCATGAATGGGGTACCGATGAACCTCAATGGCAAGGGCGGACTTAGCTCTATTCCGACTAGCTCTATTGAACGCATTGAAGTATTAAAAGGTGCAGCGTCTGCTTTATATGGCGCTGATGCTATGAGTGGTGTTATCAATGTAATTACTAAGACTCCAAGTAAAGAAGGGGGCTCTGCTACGATAGGTTTTGGTAATATGGGTCGCCAAACTTATAAAATTAACTATGGCACGCCTCGCTTCTTAATTGGTGTGGAACGTAACTTCTTTGGTGCTCAAGATCCAGAAACCCCTATCCGCTCCGATATCGGTGCTTATGCTAGAGGCTATGAATATTATACAGCTCGTAACAAAGGGAATTCCTTAGGTGTATTTATGAGCGGTAAATTAAATGATAAGTTGACTTTGAACTTTAGCCGTTTTGAAGGTAATTCTTCCTTTGGACAGTTGAGTACGGAAACGAATCCTATTAAGCAAAAGCTTCACTCTACAACATATGCTTATAAAGATACTAAAAATAATGCGTCTTTAGTTTATAAAGATGGCAATACTACAGGTACAATCTTCTACAATGATAGAGATTTGTATGGTAAAAGTCGCATACATAGTAAAAAGACATATACGTTGAGTGATAACAACTATATTGCTCGACAATATGGTTTCGATGTGCAACATGAATGGGACTTCCGCGGTGGTAAGGATTATTTCATTGCAGGTGTACTTGGTAAACGAGAAACATATCGCACTAAATCTGGTCCATACTATGGAAATCCACATCGCAATAGTTATGCCATTTATGGTACATACTCCTATCAAATCAATCCTAAATGGACTAGTATTTTAGGCTTGCGTTATTCGGATATTAAAGATCCTGTAAAAAATCAGCGCGTATTAATTCCACAGTTCCAATTACAACATCGTATCAACAAGGAATCATCCATGTACATAAATGTTGGTAAAGCCTTTAGAATGCCGAACTTAAGCGATACTTTCAAGAAAATTAATAAAGGCTATGCCTCTGTTAGTGGACGTAATTTGAAACCTGAAGAAGGTTGGAATTACGAATTAGGCTATAAACACATTACTAACAAAGATAGCTGGAAAGTAGCGCTCTTCTATATGGACTTTAAAAACTTCTTCTCTTGGAAACCGGATAGCAATGGTAAAAACACGATTCGCGTAAATGGTGGTCGCTATAGAAATGTCGGTATCGAAGCCCAATATGGTCGTAAATTAACAGATCACTTAAAAATGACTGTGGGTGCATCGTATTCTAATCCAAAACAACGAGAAATCGATAAGACTTATTGGAAACAAGCTAACCCTAAATTGCAATTTACAGGGGGTATCCATTACAATAGCTCAACCTGGACTGCAGGTAGTAGCATCAACTTTGTCACAAAACGGATGAAGAACCGCGATGGCGGTACAAACCCAAATCTTATAGCTTGGAATGCATACGTAGGCTATCAGTTCAATGAAAACTCATCCTTGCGGCTAGATGCACGTAACTTGTTAAACCGTCATAATGTTATTTCCAACGGCGACTGGGAATACTGGGATGAACCATTTAATTACCAACTCAGCTATACTCAAAAATTCTAGTCTTTATGTAATCACTAATTAGAACTATACAAGGAGTATCATCATGAACAAGAAAATTGGATTTTTCATATGTTTGATGATACTCCTTTGTGTATGTATAGCGGGTTGTGGACCTCAATCGGAGGCAAATGTAACGCCATATACTCGTTATGTTGACAGTCATGATGGCGTTCAAGTTGCTGTTCCAGAGCATCCAAAACGGATTTTATCACTGTCTTCTGCGGTCGACACAATTTTATTAGGACTTATAGAACCAGAGCGTTTAGCAGGCATTAATAAATTGTCTACCTATGAGGAATATTCGCTAGAGGCAAAGCGCGCAAAGTTGGTAAAACCTGTGTTGAGCTCGTATCCTTTGGAGAAAATTATAGCCTTGAAACCGGATCTCGTTATAGCGCCAGATTATATATCGGCTGATGTTATCTATGGTTTACGGCACATGGGTATAGCCACTGTTGTGGTACCTACTCCTTCTACGGTGGACGGAGTGATTCAGAATGTGATGGAGATTGCTCATATTATCGGGGAAGATGAAAAGGGTAGCTTTTACAATCGGAAGATTCACCGTGAAATAGATGAAATAAAGCACCTAGCGGAATCTATTCCACTTGAGCAGCGCAAGACGGTTCTCTTTGTGTCATCTATGGACGGATACACGGGCACAGGAAGCCTTTTTGATGATATGTGTCACTATATGAGCATCTATAATGCACCTGATCGAATTGGTTTACCACCACGAATACCTTTTGGGGAGGAGCGTGTGCTAGCCATGAACCCAGACTATATTTTTATTCCATCCTATAAGGGAATGGACAAAAATTTGGCGGATAGATATTTAAAGAATCCGGCCTTTCAAAATCTACCTGCTATTAAGGAAAATCGAGTTAAACCCTTACCAGCAGCGTACCTGTATACAATGAATCAGCATATTGGTGAAGCGATGCTAGCCATTATGCATACTGTGTATCCTCAATTAGAAAGGAATTCTCATGACTAGACAGAAACAACGCATCATGGCCATAACTCTGATTGGGGTATTGCTATGTATTGTGAGTTTATTGGCACTCCATGTAGGGACCATTATGATCCCTATCGGAGGGGGCGTGCAAAGTATTTTAAATGGCATGGGCATACCTGTGAGCTTCACGGAGCCCATTACGGCTGAACAAGAGGCTGTACTGTGGTATATCCGCATGCCACGCCTTATCATTGGACTTCTCGTGGGAGGCGCCTTGGCATTGGCTGGTGCGGTTATGCAAGGGGTATTCTCCAATCCATTGGCAGATCCAGGTATTATGGGCGTATCCGCTGGGGCATCTCTCGGTGCGGTTATCGCCATTGCTCTTGGCGTAACATCCCTTAGTATGTTTTACATGCCTGCTTTTGCCTTCGTAGGGGCCTTTGTATCCGTTGGAATTACTATTTTGTTAACTTGGCGTAATAACAAGCTCGATACCACAACCTTGTTGCTGGCGGGTGTAGCTGTTAGTATGCTGCTCGGCGCTTTTACATCGGGCATCTTGACCATGATCAATGAGTACCGGTTGCGTGAATTCTTATTCTGGATGGTGGGGGGCCTAGATTTCCGCCGTTGGGATCACGTTTTGCTCGCCGTGGGTCCTATCATGACGGGCAGCGTTATATTGATGATGCTCGGTCGTCACTTGAATGTGCTCGTTCTGGGTGATACAGAGGCGCGTGCCTTAGGCTTGCCTGTTATGGCATATCGCATGGTATTCCTATTTCTAGCATCCGTAGTTACAGCTACCGCTGTATGTGTCAGCGGATCCATCGGCTTTGTAGGTCTTGTAGTACCTCATATTGTACGGCTTTTGGTTGGGCCGGATCATCGAATACTATTGCCTATGGCGGCTGTTGGAGGTGCCTTATTCCTCGTATTCTGCGATACATTAGGCCGCGTCATTGCTCAACCAATTGAGATTCGCGTTGGTATTATGACGGCTCTCTTAGGGGCACCGTATTTTCTTTATTTACTTCATCGCTTGCGTAGTAAAGGAGGGGCCTAATGAAACTAGATGTTCAATCTCTATCCGTCACATTAGGGGAAACCACCATTCTAAAGGATGCGTCCTTTTCTATTGATAGGGGTGAGTTTGTCGGCATTATCGGGCCTAATGGTTCTGGTAAAACGACGTTATTAAAAACCTTGCGTGGTCTCTATCCTACGTCTGGTGGCGATGTTTTGTGGGATGGTAAAAGCATCGCTTCTTTGAGCGACAAGGAAATCGCTCATCATGTGGCGTATATGCAACAGTCCGTAAATGTTTCCTTCGATTATGAAGCCATCGATATTGTGATGACCGCTCGTTATCCGTATCTTAAATGGTGGCAACAAGAGGGACCAGAAGATAAGGTTATCGTTGAACAGGCTATGAAAGAGGTCGGTGTTTATCATCTGCGTAATCGCTCCGTACAAAACCTGAGTGGCGGTGAGCGACAACGGGTATTCTTAGCAAAGGCATTAGCTCAACAAACAGAGGTCTTATTACTAGATGAGCCGACGGCTGCGCTCGATTTAGTGTATGCTGACGATATTTTCCATGAAGGCCGCCGATTATGTGACGAAGGCAAAACGATTTTAATCGTCGTTCATGACTTAGAGTTAGCTGCCAAATATTGCACCAAACTCGTTTTGGTGAGTGATGGTCACATCGTTGATGTAGGTGCACCTCGAGATGTATTGACGGCAGAAAATTTACGAAATGCGTTCCGTTTATCGGCTGCGGTCTATGACGATCCGTACTTTAAACAACAACGTATCTTTGTATTCCCAAAAGGAACTACAAAGATTGATGACTTCAAACAAACCGAAGTTACTTCAGAAATGTCTATTGATCCAAATCTGAAATAGTTAGAATGGATTACGATACTTAGCGTTTTCCTAGGGGTTATTGATTTATTATGTATGGTGATTATTTTGTATTGCGAATCTGAGTGAGGTTAGGTGTATGCTATATCCATTTACTGCTATTGTTGGTCAAGATGAAATGAAATTGGCCTTGTTGCTCAATGCCATAAACCCATCAATCGGCGGTGTGTTAATTGAAGGCGAAAAAGGCACTGCTAAGTCTACGGCTGTACGTGCGTTAGCGAATCTGTTACCTCCTATGGAAACAGGCGCATCAGCGATGTCTGTTGTTGAGCTACCTATCAATGCTACGGAAGATCGTGTTGTAGGATCCATAAATTTGGAAAAGGCATTACAAGAGGGGGTAAAAGCCTTTGAACCGGGTATTTTACATGCAGCCCATCAAAATATTCTCTACGTAGATGAGGTTAATCTATTAGATGACCACATTGTAGATATTTTGTTAGACGTGGCAGCTATGGGGGTGAATACGGTAGAACGGGAAGGGGTGAGCCACTCTCATCCATCTCGTTTTATCCTCGTAGGAACGATGAATCCTGAAGAAGGCGACCTTAGACCTCAGCTGTTAGACCGTTTCGGACTATCTGTTATGGTCTATGGAGAACAGGACCCGGCACAACGTATGGAGGTAATCAAGCGTCGCCTCGCCTTTGGCGACAATGCTGAAAGCTTTGTAGCGTCTTACAAGGAATCAGAACGTAGCCTGCACGAACGTTTATTACAAGCTCGTGAAGTATTGCCAGGCATCATCCCATCTGATGATGTGTTGTTGCAAATAGCGAGTATCAGCATAGGTGTCGGCGTTGATGGACATCGCCCAGACATTACGATGATGCATACGGCTCGTGCTCATGCAGCCTTTCACAGTCGCAACCAAATTACAGCGGAAGACCTCAAGGTGGCGGCACGATTAGCTTTAAAACATCGCTTACGTCGCTTGCCATTTGAAGAACAAGGTTACGATGAGGAGCGCATTGATACAGTGGTATCGGCAGTGCTTGAGGGCTAGTTATGGAAACATCTGTACAAGAGGCCCTCAAAATAGGCCTTGTAAACGACCAGATTCATACCATTGTTATTTCTGGAGGTACCGGTGTTGGTAAAAGCTATGTACTTCGTCAGTGCCTCGAGAAATGGCAAATTCCATATCGTTTGATACCTGTTTATATAGATACTTCACAACTACAAGAGTCCATCGATTTTGAAGCATCCCTTGCACAGGGTAAGATGGTTATGGCATCTGGCTTATTAGGTGATACGAGTAATCGATGCTGGGTTGTCGATGATGCTCACGTTCTGTCGCCTGAAGTCCGTCATACACTATTGGTAGAAGCGAAACTTCGTCAAATACTACTCATTATGACCGTAAACCATGAGGATGGAACCTTAGATGATGCGGAGTGGGAACTCGTAGATGTGCATGTATCTATGGACGCACCTACACTACAATCTAAAGTGAAGGTGTTACAACGAATGCGAGATGAAATTGAGCCTTCATCTGAGGATATATTAAGCCTAATAGATCCTAAACGAGTTCAATCTATATTTGTTTCTGATGCTATGCTTTCACTGGCTATATCCTATGCATTGCAAGCTCGAACCGTAGGTCATGATGCAGAATATGTATTGTTACAAGTTATGAAATCTCTAGCAGTTCTTGATGGCAGTTCTTACTGTAAGCCTTTACATGCAGAACAAGCAGCTCTTTATGTATTGCCGCACCGTATGAAGCGCAATGATATACCTGAATCTCAGACCTCACAAGGAGAGGAATCAAATAGTGCAAGTGATCAAAATCAGTCGCAGAAGAGTACGGAAACAACGGATGATTCCGATGGAGATAACTTGAATAACGCTGATTCCGGAGACTCCAAGTGTGATGAATCCAATTCTAACGAGCTAAACTCTAATGGACAGGACAATTCAAATGCTGATGGACATGACTCAAATGATATAGATTTTGATGATGGTAAATCAAGTGGGTCCAATGCTCTAGAAACATCGGATTCTACACAGAATGAGTCAGAGGATTCTGATTCAATGAATACTCAAGGTGACCTATCTAATAGAATATCTTCTTCATGTTTGCCAGATACTGTTGCCCGTATAGCTAACCAATTTTTTCAGTGGAAACTGCAATCTTCTAAAACAGTAGACCGTCAGTACCGTAAGGGTTCCGGTCGGCGCCTCATGACTAAAACAAAGGACATTAGAGGGCGCATGATTCGAGCCTATCAAGATGAACGTGCTTTAGAGGATTTAGCTTTAATTGATACATTACGTGCAGCCGCACCGTATCAACGATTGCGAGCCGTTGAAAGGGTAACGCCATTACAGGCAGATACCCCATTAAATGTGGTAGAGCGATCTGTTACATCGGAATGCTTATGTCAAAGGGCCCCACAAGCAGAGCGTCATGATTTAAAAGGGCTATCTATTGTAGTAAAACCCCAAGATTACCGCCGAAAAGCTCGTGAAAAGCGGATCGGTGCGTACCAGCTTTTTGTAGTGGATGCCAGTGGCTCTATGGCGGCACGACATCGCATGGAGGCGACAAAAGGTGCAATTTTGAGCCTATTGCGAGACTCCTATATTCACCGTGATTCGGTGGGACTCATTGCATTTCGCAAGGATTCAGCAGAGGTACTATTACCTTTCACTCGTAGCGTAGAGCGAGCAGAGCGATTGTTAGCAAAATTGCCAACAGGGGGAAAGACCCCTTTAGCTCAAGGTTTACGAGTAGCCTATACTATGTGCGATAGATTGTTGCGTGCCCATCGGGCGGAACGAATTCAGATTATATGTATCACCGATGGTCGAGCTACGTCGGGTGATTCTGAGGACCCTGTAGCGGAGTCCAAGCAATGGGCTCGTATCCTTGGCACTTTGCCTGTAGATTGTATCGTTATTGATACGGAAACGGGCTTTATCAAGCTCGGCCTAGCTAAGGAATTGTGTAAATTGATGAATGGCAGTTATTATGCCATGGATTCCATTACATCAGATAGTATTTTGAGCGTATCGCGGAGGTAGATCATGAGTCGTCTCATGTATATTTCTAATTTAGGAAAACAAATCCAATATATAGAAAAGGCTGTTGCGACCTATCCGGAACTCTTACAAGGCGAGGTAGACCTTTGCAATATGAAAAAGCCTCCTCAATGGGACGCTGACTTTGAAAGTCGCTTACGCGCTGCCGATGTAGTTCTGGTAACGAATATGGGGGTTGGTTTAGACTCGCCCTTCTTAGAACGTCTGGAACGCTGGTTATATGCACATCATCCTAAATACTGGATTGATGTAGTAGAACCTAAGAAAACAGATATTTTATATCGCAATTTGGATGAGGATAAACGGGTTCTTCTTGAAAGCTACCGCCGAACCAGTGGGGTCATGAATTATGTACGCTTAATCAACGGTGCTTTCAGTACAAAACCTACCTCTGAATGGGAAGAGCCAGATCCTATTCCTTGGCAAGCCATTATGGGTCGAGAAGGCAATATCTACGAAACCTATGATGAGTTTATGGATGCCGAAGGGCATCGAGATTGGCCATCTATAGCGGTCTACTTTTACCGTGACGAATGGATCATGGGGGATATTGAGTATCAACAGGCCTTATTTGAAGAGATTTACAAACATCAGTACAATCCGATTATCTTTTATGGTCAGTATGGCTCGAATCCGCGCGTAGGTATTCCGAATATGAAGCTGTCCATGAACCATCTTTTTGGGAAGGATGAATTCCCCTTTGATGTGCTCATAAATACTTGTAAATTTTCCTTTCAGTCCTTAGGGGCTCAAACCTTGGAGGAGTTAAAGCTACAGGATGTTCCTATCGTTCAGGGTTATACCATATACATGGATGAGAAATCTTGGGCCGAGAATCCACAAGGTGTAACACCTTTAGACGTGAATTTATCTATATCTCAGCCTGAGCTAGATGGGGTTATTCAAGGCGGTGTTGTGGCATGCCAAACCTATGATGAGCGTGGACACTATGTGTACTTGCCTGTGAAAGAACGCATCGCTGCTATTGTACAACGAGCTATTAAATGGTCTACATTGCTCCATATCCCTGTATCGGAGCGAAAAGTGGCCGTTATATTACATAACTATCCGCCTAAGAACTCCAACATTGGCTCTGCCGCAGGTCTTGATACACCTGAGTCGGTGCTACGGTTATTGCGAGATATGAAGGCGGAAGGTTATACCATCGACACGATGCCAGAAACAAGTGCAGACTTGATGGATGTGGTAACGTCTCATATGACGAATGACCGCTCCATGCTCACCGATGAACTACTAGCCTCTGCAGAAGGTCGCTTAAGTAGCGATGATTACAAATCATATTTTGCTACGCTGCCGGAAGATACGCAGGTGGCGATGATTAAATCTTGGGGCGAAGCCCCAGGGGATGTATTCGTCTACGATGATGACGTGATTATCCCAGGTTTCTCCAATGGCAATCTGTGGATTACGGTACAGCCACCCCGTGGATTTGGGGAGAATGTATCGGCCATTTATCACGATCCTTGCTTGCCTCCACCACATCAATACTTAGCGTTTTATCACTGGGTGCGCGATGTCTTTGAAGCTGATGCAGTTATCCATGTTGGTACCCATGGCTCTCTAGAATGGCTGCCCGGTAAGGGGGCTGGACTCAGCGCTAGTTGTTATCCGGAAATCGGCATTTCCAGTTTGCCAAATATTTACCCGTATTGGACAACCATTATTGGGGAAGGCATACAAGCCAAGCGGCGTAGTTCGGCTTGCTTAGTGGGTCACTTGTCGCCGCCGATGACGACAGCGGGCCTCTATGATGAGTTCGAAGAATTAGAGGCCTTACTCGATGAACATAGTCATTTTGAGCGGGAACATCCTGAAAGTGTCTCTACTCTAGGTGAAGTGATTCGAGAAAAGGCCATGGAGTGCCATCTCATCGATAAAGAACGAGGTTCTACCATGACGGTGGACGATATAATTACAGAGGTCCACGAAAAGCTGAGCGACTTGAAACATATGCAGATGCGCAATGGTTTGCACATCTTGGGGCAAGGTCCTGAAGGGGAAGCATTAGAAGAGTTTATTACTGCTATTGTAAGCACTCCTCAAGGTGAAATCGCGTCAGGCCTTGCCACCATCGCAGAAGAATTAGGTTATGATTGGTCTTATATGGCGGAACATGCTGGCGAAATTCATTTAGATGGTATACGATATAGTGTTACCATAGATCGAATTTGGAATGAATTGCGTAGCTTTGTAAGGCATGTGATCAATATACCAGATTATACAGTGCTCGAACGGTTAGAACCTTTGGCGAATGCGATCGTTCGAGAGTATATTCCAAAATTAGGTGACACCAAGAACGAGCTAACCTCTATTTCAAATGCCTTACAGGGCAGATATGTAGAGCCCGGTCCAGGTGGAGCCCCCTCGAGCGGTCAAGTCGACGTACTGCCTACGGGGCGTAACTTCTATGGTTTAGATGAAAGAGCTTTACCGACGAAGATAGCCTATCAATTAGGCATAGAGTTAGCAGATCAAGTTATCGCTGACTATATTTTGAATGAACAACGGTATCCTGAGACGATTGGCATCATCCTATGGGCTACTAGCAATTCTAGAAGTCATGGTCAGTGCTTGGGTGAGTTCCTTTACTTGTTAGGAGTTCGACCTAAATGGCAATCGGGCGGTCGCGTGTCAGGTTTAGAAGTGATTCCTTTAGAGGAATTGCAGCGCCCTCGCATCGATGTGATGGGCCGCATCAGTGGCCTCATTCGAGATATGATGCCTACTGCTATCGGCTGGCTCGACAAAGCCGTTGAAATGGTGGCAGAATTAGATGAGTCGTTGGAAGACAACTACGTGAAAAAGCATATTCACGATGATGTGGACTGGCTCGTTGAGCAAGGTGAGGACCCTCTATTGGCTACTAAAAAGGCTAGACTCCGCATCTTTGGCGATCCGCCCCAAGCTTATGGCACGGGTGTAGGTGCCTTGATTGAAGGCAAAAACTGGGAGTCTTTACAAGATATTGCTCAAGTTTACAGCAAGTGGAGTAGCTTTCATCTGCACAAGGACATTCCTCAGGACATGAGGCTGTTCCAGCGTCGATTAACCACGATGGATGTAACCATTAAGAATGAAGATAATCGGGAAACGCATATTATGAGTGCCGATGATTATTATAGCTATCACGGTGGTCTCATTGCAGCGGTGCAGACAGCAAAGGGCAGCGCACCTCGAGCCTATGTGGGAGATAGTTCAGACCGCAGCCGCGTTGTGATGAGGCCCTTAGGTGATGAAATTCGCCGCGTCGTACAAGGGGAAACGCAGAATCCTAAGTTTATTCAAGCCATGATGAAACATGGCTACAAAGGGGCATCGGACATGTCAAATGTAGTATCTCATAGCTTTGGTTGGGACGTCACTAGCGATGTTGTACCAGACTGGGTTTACGAAGGATATGCTAACAAGTATGCCTTAGACAAAACAGTGCAAGAATGGATGCGGAATGTAAATCCTTGGGCTTTGCAGCGCATTACAGAAATCTTGTTAGAGGCTTCTCAACGTGGTTATTGGGACGCATCCCCAGAGATGTTACAAGATTTGCAGTCATTATTTATTTCCATGGAAGGGGTTATAGAGGGTCGTTAGCATGAAACAAAGAATTTCTATTATATGTACCATAGTAATGATGGTACTTTTAGTGGTCGGTTGTGGTCCTACGCAGACGGGGACAACGGGTACGACACATCAGGTTACGGATGGCACTGGTCTAACTGTTACTGTACCTAGTGAGCCGAAGCGCATCGTCCCTATCGCTGCGAGTACAGAGGATATAGTGTTATCTTTGGTTGATCCGAGCCGAGTGGCAGCTGTTGGCACCGTGCCTAACAATGTGCCTGACGAGTCTGCCAAGGTTGGGAAACATGTGAAAGCAACTGCTGAATCTATGCTCTCTGTACAGCCTGATCTAGTATTAGTTCCAAACTGGATGTCCCCAGATGCGATTGGGGAAATGCGGAATATGCAGATTCCCGTTTATGTCTATAAGACGCCGACTACGGTAGAAGAAGCAAAAGCAGTTATCCATGAAATTGCAGGACTCTTACACGCTTCGGATGAAAAGATGATTGCTAGCATGGACGCAGATTTGAAAACTGTCGAAGAGTTAGCCAATAAACATACCGGTGAACGCCCTGTAGTAGCATTTTATACGCAATTTGGTTTAACCGGTGGCAAGGGGTCAACCTTTGATGATATGACTAAATATTTGAAGGTTACCAATGCGGCCGCCCAATTAGGCTTGGGGCCTTTTGATAATGGGACGCGAGAGGATTTAATCAAAGCGAATCCAGACATTATCATCATCCCATCGGTGGCTTATACCTCGGATGGCACTACGCCAGCAACGGCAGAACAACTCTATTCTGACCCTGCTTTGCAAGGTGTTAAGGCCATCGCCAATCGTCGTGTGTTCCTCGTAGATTCCTCGCAGGTCATGAGTTATTCCCAATTTATGACTCGTGCAATGGTTTCTATGGCACAAAATATATATAGTATGTAAATGTATGTGTGGAGGTTTTTATGAAAGTATCAAGAATGCAACGATTATCCATGTACGTAGGGTTAGCTCTCGTATTTGGTAGCACATTGAGTGCTCCTAGTGTATCAGCTGTTGACGCTGGTGAAGCGAAAGAAGCGCATACCATTGTTGTTACGGCGACTCGTAGTGAACAACAGCTTTCAGAAGTGCCAGCTAGTGTAGGCGTAGTAACAGGCGACGATATTCGTGAGCGCCATGCTACGAATATGAACGAAGCCTTGAACATCGTACCGGGCGTAGATATTAATACGTACGGTGGTGGCGTAGGTTACACGAACTCTAATGCATTCCGCATCAATGGGTCTGACCAAGTATTGTATTTGGTAGACGGCATCAATATGGGGGCGGCTGGTGTGAATCCGCCGATGACTATTTTGAAAGATATGTCTAGTATTGATCGCATTGAAGTTCAACGTGGTGCAGGCTCTACATTGTATGGTTCCGGCGCCATCGGTGGTGTAGTAAACGTAATTACTGCAAAACCTGAGCAAGGTGTACAAACTAAGCTTCGCGTGATGGGTGGCAGCAATGATTTAGAGCAATACGCAATTACCAATGAAGGTAGCCAAAACAATTGGTACTGGCGTGTAGGCGTACAAAAAGATATCATTGGCTCCTACAAAGATGGCCATGGTGTGCGTATTCCGCAACATGGTAACAGCCATACTGCATCTTTCATGGTGGGCAATAAAATCAATGATAAGAACGATGTAAAAATATCTTACGACACATATCGTGGTGATGTAATGTACTCCGACCATTTGGGTGCCCTTAACCATATTCGTTATGGTAATGAAGCAAATGACTCCTTGCGTGCGATTTGGAACAACAAAATCAGCAATCGCTGGAGCCATCAATTATACTTGATGAACAATCATTATAAAACAACATATGATGGGTACTTAACGGATGTGAAGACTCGTGGTATTGGTGATCAAGTTACGTATAAAGCAAAAGACCATACTGTAGTAGGCGGCTTTGATTGGAGACAAGATAAGGTGCTTAATATGGGCGGGGTGAAGCTTACGAATACATCTTACTTCATTCAAGATGAATGGAAATTTGCTCCTAAGTGGACTGTAACACCTGGTATCCGCGTTGACCATCATTCCTCCTTCGGTACGCATACATCTCCATCCATCAGCCTTGGCTATGATGTAAATGAGAAGACAAATGTGTATGCTGCGTATAAAGAGTACTTCTTAGCCCCTACACCATACCAATTATTTGATGGCTTCAATGGCAACCGCAATTTGAAACCGGAAACAGGTCATGAATTTGATTTAGGTGTACACCACAAATTCGGTAAAACATGGAATAGTAATCTTAGTTTCTTCAGCCGTAGTACGAAGGATAAAATCGGTTGGGTTATGACAGATCCAGCAAATTTTACAGGCCAATATCGCAATTTTGACACTGAAAAAGCTCGTGGTATCAATGCGGATGTGCGTAAACAATTGACGAACCACTTGTCCGCACGCCTTGGCTATACGTATACTCATATTGATGCGACACCAACTCGCAAAGCAAATCGCGATGGGTATGTGCCAAAACATGCTGTTAATGCAGGCCTTGATTACAACGATGCTAAATGGGATGCTCATTTGGATATCCGCGGTATCATTAATCGTCCTGGCCCTGCAGATAATGTATTCCCACGTAAAACGTACTGGTTGGCGGATATCAGCGCTAACTATCGTGTACGCGAAAATGTTACTATATTTGGTCGTATCAATAATATCTTTGATACATACTATGCAGAACAATCTAGCGTTCGTTGGGGCAACCCTGGTGACTGGTGGCCAGGTCAAGGTCGCAACTTCCGTCTAGGTGTAGAAGTGACTATCTAATAGATATAACTACTGCAATGGCTAATAGATATAACTACTGTAATCGTTCGATTATAAAGCTATACTAATAATTGACAATTACATCATAGTTATTTGTATAGCTTCAAAATGTAATCTATATCATGGTGAAAGAGCCTCTTATGGGGCTCTTTCATTTTTATTATAATTTTTGATGATATATTGAGACCGCACTAAGCACCATGAGAGTTATTTTCAATAACCGATAAATTAGGTATAGGTAAATAAGTATATGTTATAAAACTATAGATTTTCTATAGTAAAAGCTCTATAATATTATGTATCTATCTATAGGTATTCATAGTTTATGTTTTGTGATGTACACATATATTTGCTTGTATAGTAAATGTTTTGTTACTTTCACAGTTATCAAAACCTTCCCATGGAGAAGGTTGATTTTTAGAGGAGTTGGATCGAAATGAAACAACCAGAATTATCGCCGTATATGATGGCTCGCAAGCCGTCTGGCATTCGCCTAGGACAAATTAAATTCTTGGAACGTAAGAACCCACCTATCTTGGTGAATGGTTCTATTGGCAATGTAATGCGTCCTATGCATCCCGCCATGCAGCGTCGGTTGTTTGATTTGGGTGGTGTCAATAGTCCGTTTCATAATGGTATTGTGCCTTATGTACCAACTACGGGCACTGATGAGTGCCGCGAAGCATTTCTACACATTTTGCGCAGTCAAGGTTTTGATACAACAGGCCTCGATGTACTCGTAACAGACGGTGCATCCATGGCGATGGAAATCATCATGCTCGGCGTATGTGGTGGTGCAGGCGAAGAGGAACGCCCTCTCTTGATGTTCAACCCTTCTTATACAAACTATGATGCAGTAGGTCTTCGCATAGGCCGTAAAACTGTAACAGTAGAACGGGAGCTCAATGAAAATGGTGAGTTTGAATTGCCGTCCGTAGAGACTGTAGAGAAGCGCATTATCGACACAAAACCTGGTGCGTTGCTCATCATTCCTTATGACAATCCGACTGGTCAATTGTTTAGCAAAGAAACGCTCATTGAATATACAAAATTGTGCGTTAAACATAATTTGTGGATTATCTCTGACGAAGCGTACCGCGAATTGGCTTATGAAAAGGGGAAAGAAACATCTAGTATTTGGGCTTTAACCGATAAAGATGTGCCTGGCATCGAAGGCCGCCGTATTAGCCTTGAAACAGCTAGTAAGGTTTGGAATGCGTGTGGCCTTCGCATTGGAGCTATCATTACGGATAATAAATTATGCTATGAAAAATCTGTTGCGGAATATACGGCAAACCTTAGCGCTAACACCTTGGGCCAATATATCTTTGGCGCTTTGAAGCATGAGTCCTATGCGCAGTTGCACAACTGGTATGAGCAACAACGCGACTACTATCGTCAAATGATCTTTGAGCTCCATAAAGGGTTTAAAGAGGTAGAACCGGATTTTATCGTGTCTCGCCCTGAAGCATCTATTTACTTTGTAATCGACGTGAGAAAGGTGGCAAAACCTGGCTTTGACGGTGTAGAGTTCGCGTCCTGGTGCGCCGAACACGGTGCAGTGAGCCTTGATGATGGTAAGGAATATACACTCCTCATGGCGCCGCTCAATGGTTTCTATAGCGGTAAAAATGGTGATAATAACCCTGGTAAAACACAATTGCGCGTGTCGTTCTGTGAAAATCCAGAACTATTGCGCTTGGCTCCTGAGTTATTATCTAAACTATTCAGAGCTTATGAAGCACAACGAAATGTATAAACGTAAAGAGTGCCATTCCCAAAGGGAGGCACTCTTTTTGCATTGTAAGTTATCATTATGAGTTATAAAGATACTATGTATGGTATAGTATTACATAAAAAAGAGCTATAATATTCAAAATTATAGCTCTTTTCGTTTTTCCCTAGATATGGTAAGTAGGGAAGGGCTTTTATTTACTTTCTTCATCATGATGCGGTCCCTTAGTACGTATTTCGACTGCCAGTTGCTCGCTAGGTATGGAGCTTTCCTCAGTTGCTGGATATGAAGTGTCTTCTAAGATAACCGTTTCTAATAATTTGTCAATTTCATCAGACTGGATGGATACTTCTTTGTTGTACCATTCGCCAAATTCGCGAATAACTTCTTCGTTGCGACGGAAATAGGTATATTGGTCGATTTTACGCGATTCTACAAGTTCAGCATTTTCTAAAATGCTCATAAATGTAGAAATAGAAGATTGAGATACACCGCAGCGCTTTTGTATACTCTTAACGCTTACACTATATGGAAAGTCGATAAGCGTATTAGCATGTACTTGTACACCGAATTCTTTCTCTGGGTGTTTTAGCCACAATATAATATCTAACCGATGCGGATTGGATAATGCTTTCAAGATTTTTAACGGGTCCATAGGGCCTCCTCTTAATTAAAAAATAACGAGTTCCCAACCTTGACCGTGGACTTGCATTATGCGGTCGTATTATACGCGTCTTGCTCCGTATAGGGTTTTTGCTACCTTTATCATACGCTACTTTTCTTGTGAAAGCTAGACTTACTTATAAAATTCACGAATTGATGAATTTTATTGCACTCATCTAGAAGGGAAAGTATACATTAGTATTAATATATAATGAGTATATATACAACATGTATAGACCATTATAATATATTTCTGAAAAATATAGAATATATTCATCTTTCTGTGATAATTTTTAAAGGTATTTTGGTTCTAAATAGAGAAATATATATACTATATGAACTTATGTAAGTCTAAGCTTTCATTTAAAGGAGCTGAGTATATGGCAATTGATCGCAATGAAACATTTGATGTTATCGTTGTTGGCGCAGGGCCAGCGGGTTCTGCGGCAGCATTACGCCTTGCGGAGCAGCGGGTAAAAGTTTTACTCATCGAACGCGGTACCGCACCAGGCGCTAAAAACATGATGGGGGGACGTATCTATACACATTCTTTGGAACGTCTTGTTCCGGACTTTAGAGACCGTGCGCCGTTGGAACGAAAGGTGACAAAAGAGCGTATTTCTATTGGTACGGGTAATGAAATGACCACCATCGAGTATAGTTACCAAGATGGTGAACCTAATGAAGAATCCTACGTAGTATTACGTGCTAAATTTGATAAATGGTTAGCAGAAGAGGCGGAGAAAAAAGGGGCTCTCCTCGTGTCTAATGTACAGGTAACTGAGCTTATTACCGAAGGTGAAGGAAAACGTCGCCGTGTAATAGGTGTTCGCTGTCACGATGACGAAGTATATGCAAAACTAGTTATCATCGCAGAGGGTTCTAATACATTATTATTGGAAGAAGCTGGTCTTACAGGTCCTACAGATCCAAAAACAATGGCTGTAGGGGTGAAAGAAGTATATAAACTCAAAAAAGAGGATCTTGAAAATCGTCTCATGCTATCTGGCGATGAGGGGATGGCGTGGCTTACTTTGGGCGATATGACCGATGGCTTATTGGGCGGTGGCTTTATTTATACGAATAAAGACAGCCTTTCCGTAGGTATGGTTGTAGGCCTTGAAGATATCGGTAAAGCAAATAAATCGGTAGATGAAATGCTACTAGCTTTCACAAGCCATCCAAGAATTGCACCATTATTGAAAAATGGTCAATTGAAGGAGCATAGTGCGCATCTCGTGCCAGAAGGCGGCTTTAAAGCTCTGCCTACATTGGGCGGTAATGGGTATGTTATCGTTGGTGATGCGGCGCGTATGTGTATGAACTTGGGGTATACCATTCGTGGGATGGACCTTGCCATCGAATCTGGCATGTGTGCAGCCGATGCGGTTAACGTAGCCTTGCGCGATGAAAACATGGAGCGCGTTGCTAAATTGTATGAACGTCAAATCAAGAATTCTTGGTTATATAAGGACATGAAGCTTTATAAAAATATGCCTGCCTTCCTCGCATCAAATCCTCGCATATTCAAAGAGTATCCAGCTCTTGTGAATCATGTGATGCGCGATGTATTCACTGTAAATGGTGATGGTGCAGTCCCAATGATGAAGAAATTGATGGGTAGTGTAAGTGACGTTGGTTTAGTTACCTTGATTCGTGATGCTTGGAAAGGGGTGCGTTCCCTATGAAACTAGAAGAGCGCTTGGGCGCCAATAAATACTATGTAGATGAAACGTCTCCTCATATTATTGTGGATGGCGCTGGCTTTAGCTTGGAAGAGAAAATGAAACTCGTAAACGGCTGTCCTGCCGGTCTATATACATTACAAGAAAATGGTGATTTAGCCTTTGATTTCGCTGGGTGTCTTGAGTGCGGCACCTGCCGTGTTCTCTGTGGCGAAACAATCGTAAAAACTTGGAAATATCCGCGTAACGCTAAGGGCGTAGAATTTAGACAGGGGTGAGTGTATGGAGTTATTAGTATGTATCAAACAGGTTCCAGATACATCTGAGATTAAGCTGGATCCAGAAACGAATAATCTAATCCGCACAGGCTTGCCTAGTATTGTAAACCCTTACGATATGCATGCGTTAGAGGCAGCTCTTGCGGTAAAAGACCAATATGAAGGTAGTCGTGTAACTGTTGTCACTATGGGGCCTCCTCAAGCCGAGGCAGCACTTCGCGAGTGTTTGTCCCTCGGTGCAGACGATGCGGTGCTCATTACAGACCGTGCTTTCGGTGGTGCAGATACATTGGCTACAAGCTATACGATTGCCTCTGCCATCCGTCATATTCAACAGACCATGAATCGCGAGTTCCAAATGATTTTCTGCGGTAAGCAGGCTATCGATGGAGATACAGCGCAAGTAGGTCCTCAAATTGCGGAGGAACTAGGCATGGCGCAAGCTACCTATGCTTGTGAGTTGACCGTAGATCAGGCGGCTCAAAAGGCGATTGTAAAACGAGAGCATGAAAATGGTTATGAAGTGATTGAGGCTCCATTACCACTATTGGTAACAGCTACGGCTGAACTCAATGAGCCACGCCAGCCAGGGCTTTGGAGCTCTATTTATGCTAAACGATATACAATTACGCATATTACATTGCGCGATATGCCTAATATTGATGAAAGTCGTATTGGTCTCAATGGCTCTCCTACCCGTGTTCGTAAGGTATATCAACCACCGCTTCGGGGCAAGGTAGAAATGCTTTCATCTGTGGAGGAAGGGGCTAAAAAGGTTCTTGAATTGGCCTATAATATCAAGCCGGAAAAGTTTTCTCATCTATTGGTGCCTAGCGAAGAACCTGTGGATGAGCCTGTAGATAACAACGATGAGGGCGTGGATGTAAAAGATCCTGTGCAGCGGGCTGCCACTGTTGAAAGTGTATCCTCTAGTGAGTTTAAGGCTTTAGCGGCCGTTAAAGGTGAAGAAGGTTCCAAAGGAGGTGATCGATAATGGGAGTGACAAATTTTGATGAATATAGAGATGTCTTTGTCGTAGCCGATACCATCGATGACGTAGTGCATCCTGTTACGTACGAACTTATCGGTCAAGCTCGTCGCATTGCTAAGGAATTGGGGCAACTCGTTCAAGTTATGCTTCTTGGTGAGAATGTTCAATCCGAGGCGGAGGAACTCGTGGCGCATGGTGCCGATATTGTTCACGTTTTTGAAAGCCCTCTTTTGAAATACTATACAACAGACGGCTATACAAAGGTTTTGACAGATTTCTTTGAAGACCATAAGCCTAATATTCTTTTGATTGGTGCTACGAACAATGGTCGAGACCTTGCACCTCGTATGTCTGGTCGCATGCAAAACGGCGTAGTAGCTGACTGTACTATCTTGACTGTAGATACTACAGAAGGCCTTGTAGAATGGACGCGTCCTGCTTTGGGTGGCAATATTTTAGCTGAAATTATTTCTCCAAATCATCGTCCACAAATGGGCTCTGTCCGTCCTAATGTATTTAAAAAGCCAGAACGCATTGCAGATAGCTGGGGCCGTATTCAAATCGAACAATTTGACCTTAAACCTGAAGATATTCGCATGAAGCGCCTTGACTTCATTCCGTTCAGCAAAGATGGTTACAACATCCAAGAAGCGGATATCATCGTAGCCGGCGGTCGCGGTATGGGTTCTAAGGAGAACTTCGATAAGCTCTACGAACTTGCCGATGCTATCGGCGGTGTTGTAGGTGCTACACGTCCCCTTGTAGAAAAGGGCTGGATCGAATTGCCATACCAAGTAGGCCAAACAGGTAAAACTGTAAGCCCTAAACTATACTTGGCATTCGGTATCTCCGGTGCTATTCAACACGTGAGCGGTATCTCTGGTGCTGACACAATTGTGGCTATCAATAACGATCCAAATGCAGAAATCTTCCAACACGCTAACTATGGGATCGTGGGGGATTGCATGGAAGTTTTAAATGATATGTTGGCGCATTTGAAATAAAAGATGTGCATAAAGTGGCATTAGAATTGTAATACAATAAGGAAAGAGGATACCCTTCCCGAAAGCCTCCAAAGCGAGCTAAGTCGGTTTCAGAAAGGGTATCCTCTTTTTATTATCATATTCCTTAATCCATATGCCACTTTATGTGTTCTTTTAAATACCACCTGCGCCGACATATCATTTTAGAGAGAAGGGAAATGCGCCCAAGGCGGCTTCGAATAGGTATCCCTATTTGGCTTACTGCTGTTGTAGAGCTCAAGTATTAGCGTATTATAAACAAATGCTCCGACATATCATTTTTATTAGTATAGGATGGTGGCTTAGAGTCCATTATATATTAAAGTGGTATAATTAGGGTATAGATTTAGTTCGGATTGATAAGGAGGTTCTTATGGCTCGTCATGTTTTTGTTACTGGTGCAACGTCTGGTATTGGTCTTTGTATTGCTGAGGCGTATGCAAAGTATGGTGATAATGTTTTGATTTCTGGGCGTCGCGCTGAGGTGTTGGCTGAGGTACAGGGTCGTTTGTCTAAGGAGTATGGCGTGCGCGTCGAGACTTTGGTTCTTGATGTGCGTAGTCGTGAGGATGTTGAAAGCAAGGTTCCAGCAGCAATTGAGGCTTTTGGTGGCGTTGATGTCCTCGTAAATAACGCAGGTCTTGCACAAGGCTTAGATCCTTTCCAAGATAGTACTGTCGATGATGCGGTGACTATGATCGATACGAATGTGAAAGGCCTTTTATATGTAACAAAGGCTGTACTACCTTATATGATTGATAAAAACGCAGGCCATATTGTAAATATGGGCTCTACCGCTGGTATTTACGCATATCCAGGTGGCGCTGTTTACTGTGCTACAAAGGCGGCCGTTAAGATGTTGAGCGATGGTATTCGTATGGATACGATTGCAACGGATATTAAGGTCACAACCATTCAACCGGGTATCGTAGAGACTCCGTTTAGTGAAGTTCGCTTTCACGGTGATGCGGAAAAAGCTAAAGCCGTCTACGCCGGCATCGATGCAATCCAACCTGAGGATGTGGCGGACGTTGTACTATACGTAACAAATCAACCTAAACGCTTGCAAATTTCTGATGTCACAATCATGGCAAATCAACAAGCAGCTGGGTTTATGGTACATAAGAAATAAAACATCCTATGATTTAATGTGAAAGTTGAGTAAAGGACTCATATGTTAACTAAGGAGGCAAAGCAAGTGCAATAAAGCCGGATACTCTTATTTATAAAGGAAAGGCAAAAAAATGAAAAAATATATCGTTATTACAGGAGCAAGTTCAGGCATAGGAGCAGCTACGGCAAAAGCTTTTGCACGTCGTGGAGAAAATTTAATCGTTATTGCACGGAGAGCAGAATTATTAGAAAATTTGAAAGACGAGATTGCTAACATTTCGCCTGATTCGGACGTTATTGTAAAACCTTGTGATCTCTCGTGTAGCGAAAATGTTTTAGCACTTTGGGATGACCTTAAAAGCTATGAGTTAAAGGCTCTTATCAATAATGCAGGCTTTGGCGATTTTGGATTCATGGGGAATCATGATATTCAAAAAATGGTAAAAATGATAGATTTAAATGTAACTGCACTTGCGATACTTTCTAGTTTATTCGTGCGAGATTATAAATGTAAACAAACACAGTTGATAAATGTTTCCTCCGTGGGTGGCTATTTTTTAGCGCCCGGCGTAGTACCGTATTGTGGAACAAAATTTTTTGTAAGTGCTTTCACAGAGGGCTTGTATCATGAGCTTGTACAGGATACGGATGCTAACATGCAGGCTAAAATCTTAGCGCCTGCGGCTACTAAAAGCGAGTTTTGTGATGTAGCTTCAGGTAAAAATGGATTTGATTACGATGCTTCATTTGAAAAGTATCATAGCAGTGAACAGACTGCAGACTTTTTGCTTACCCTTTATGATAGCGATGCATGTGTTGGCGAGGTGGATTTGACTAGCTTCGAGTTTAAGCTCAGCGGGCCAAAATTTAATTACCTAGCTACTGCCAAATAGTAGATAGGAATGGATTATATATAAACATAGATACTCCTGATGAGCGTCTTAGCATCTATTTTGAATATATGTTTGTATAGTAGCTAATATAGAACTCAGGATTTTATATCAAAAATAACTACTTGAAATTCCCTATCATTTAGGGTATAATTATAAAATAAGTTTTGATAAAGAATATTTTGTAAAATATATTTATAAATTATAATATTCTTAATACATGTGTTGTGTTTGTACAGATGTATATGTAAAAGAGCGGAGATTATAATCATGTTGAAGAAATTTGTATTGATGGCTGTTGCTTGTGCTTGTGTAGGTTCTTATACTGTTGCGGGTGCTCAAGGTACTATTGATGTAAAACCAAATCAACCTAAATCTGTGGTAGCTCAACAAGAAGCGCCAATGGTTGGCATGCCAAACCCGTTTCATGAGTTTTCTACTGTAGATGAAGCGGCTAAATATATGAACATTACACCTCAAATGCCTAAGGTATTGCCTGTAGGTTATAACATTGAATCTGTAAGTACTATTGATAAGGATGTATTGCAAGTGGTTTATGTTTACCAAGCTGGTGAAGATGCTACTCGTAATCAAGCTGCAGGCAAACGCATCGTGTATCGCGTATCTAATGAAATAAAAGAAGATATTAGCGGCGATTATAGCGATTTTCGTGTAACAGCTAATGAGAAAGTAAACGGCACAAAGGTTATTTTCAAAGGTGGCAATAAAATGGTATATCTCATAGGTTGGACCAAAGACGGCCAAACTCATGGGATGTACTTCGAACGCCCTGTAACTCGTGACATGGCTAAAGCGATCGTTGCTAATACAGTAGCTCCAAAACAACATACAAAATAATATAAAAGTCCAGGCCTAATGGGATAGGCATGCGAGCTGTGGTGAAGCACTCGCATGGACACTGTAAGGGTTTTATATAGAACGGCTCCTCATATGAGGGGCCGTTTTTGTTGGTATGCAAAACTTTCATAATGAGAATCACTCTAATATACCTCTGCGGGTATACTTATATATAAAGACTATTGATAGAATAGAAATATAGTTAATTTATAATAAAAGAAGGCAGGTGATGTATTGTATCGATTAATATTACAGCGATTGGCGAGTATTGTTGGCATTTTATTAGTTGTAACCATCGGTACATTTGTATTGATTAAACTATCCCCCATTGACCCCGTGGCGATGAAGTTTAATCTGGTAGGGGCTACACCTGATCCTGTATTAGTAGAGCAGATGCGAGAGCAACTAGGTCTCAACGACCCGTGGTGGCAGCAATATATACGCTGGCTAGGCCAACTCGTGCGAGGCGACTTCGGTGAATCTATATTGTATTCGCTACCGGTAGCAACTATTTTGGGTGGTGCACTGCCGAATACATTGGGGCTCGTATCACTGGCGCTTTTGATGGGCATAGTCGTAACGATACCGCTTGGCATGTTGTCGGCACGATATCAAGACTCCTGGGTCGATCATGTGATTCGATTATTTACGTTTTTCGCTTTGGCGATTCCGGGGTTCTGGGTAGGTCTCTTGCTATTGTATCTGTTCGGCGTGAAGCTGCAGCTTGTATCGGTAACGAATACAAAGGGCTTCACCGTGTATATACTGCCGGCCTTGACAATTGCTCTGTGGATTTGCGGCTTATATATTCGCCGTTTGCGTAATGCTATTCTGGAGGTTGAGAAACAGCCTTTTGTACAGGGGGCTAGAGCTCTCGGCTTACCGGAGTGGATGGTATATTGTCGCTATATCTTTCCTCACGTCGGACTTATGTTATTGCCTATGATGGGTGTTACGATGGGGGCCATGTTAGGCGGCTCCGCGGTTATTGAAACGGTGTTCTCCATCAAAGGCATCGGTTATATGATGGTACAGGGCATAACCGCCCGTGACTATGTATTGATGCAGGGCTATATCATCTGGATTACATTGGTGTTCATCGTGATTAACATCATCATTGATGTATTGAGCATTTGGCTTAATCCGAAACGAAGGGCCGCTATACAAGGAGGCTCTTATGAATAGACGAAAGCCTTATGGCCTATATATCATGCTTGTACTGGCAGCATTGTGGATTGTATTTTTCCTCTGCGCTCCGTACATCGCGCCTTATAATCCGGAGGCGACGAATGTAGCCGATAGGTTGCAGGATATCAGCAACACTCATTGGCTAGGAACTGATCAGTTGGGCCGCGATGTGTGGTCTCGCATTCTTTATGGCGGGAAGGCGTCGTTGTGGATTGCTTTCACCATCATCGGCATCAGCGGAGCGATAGGCATCGTTATCGGTGGACTGGCGGGATTCTCCACGCCGCGCATCGACCGTTGGCTGTCGCGATTGATCGATTTGGTACTGGGATTTCCGAATATGGTTATCGCCATTGCTTTCATCGGCATCATGGGGCCAAGCATAACGAATGTGATCATTTCGCTGTGCATTACTAAATGGGCGGAATATGCGCGCATCACGAGGGGGCTTGTCCATATCGAACGCCATGCCGAGTATATTACCTTTGCTCGCATGTCCGGCGCTTCGAGGATTCGTATTTTATGGCGTTACATTCTGCCGAATGTTCTGCCACCGCTATTAATTGTCATTATTCAACATTTAGGGGATGCCATCATTTTGGTGGCCAGTTTCTCGCTCATCGGCATCGGCGTGCAACCGCCTGATCCCGAGTGGGGCGCGATCCTATTGAGCTCCCGTGATTTTCTGCAAACCGCGCCTTGGCTGTTGATCTATCCGGGGCTTGCGATTTTTATTACCGTTGTTCTGTTTAACTATATTGGCGATGCGTTGCGTGATGTCCTCGATGTATCACGATGACCGCATACAATATGAATGTTTTTAGTGAAAGCCTCATCACAATGAGGTGTGAAAAGGAGTATTTATGAACCGTTGGTTATTAGCATGTGTATCCATGCTGTGTATGGTGGCTCTCTTGGTGGGCTGCGGCAATGATACGGCTAAACAAGGCAAGCATCTGAATGTCGGCTTATATTGGTTCGGTGAAACATTAGATCCGACGCATGAATGGGATGCGTGGACATTGACACGTATCGGAGCAGGTGAAACCTTGGCTACGGTGACACCAGATATGAAATTTACCGGACAATTAGCTGATTCCTGGGAAAATATTGACCCAACTACATGGAAATTCCATATTAGAGAAAATGTAAAATTCCACAATGGTACTGCGATGACACCTCAGAAGGTAAAAGAGTCCATCGAGTATACGATGAAACAAAGCCCTCGCTCTGCGAAGGCCGTTAAAATTGAATCCATTACCGTTGATGGTCAAAATTTGATCATTAAAACTACGGAACCTAATGGCTCCTTATTGTCCAGCTTGACTGAACCTGCATTCGTTATCATGGATACGGCAGATCTTAAAGATGTGGCGTCTAAACCAGTTCTTACAGGTCCGTATAAAATTACTTCTTTCACAAAGGGTGAAAGCATCGAGTTAACGGCATTCGCTGACTATTGGGGCGGCAAACTGGGTCTTGATTCTGTGACTGTAAAGGATATTGAAGACAATAATAAGCGTGCCATGGCGTTACAATCTAAAGACGTGGATGTTATTCAAAAGGTGGACTCCGCTAATCGTAGCTTGTTTAAAGATGGATTCAACATGCAAGACGTGTCTGGTGTTCGCGTAATGATGTTAAAGGTTAATCATACAGAAGCCTCTCCGTTACATGATAAAAATGTACGTTCTGCTGTGGCTCATATCATCAATTACGATACAATGGCAAAAGTTATCGGCGGCGGTGCATTGGCCGGTGGTGCTCCATTCCCTCCTTCCGCAAACTTGGGCTATGATGGGCTTTCAAATAAAGCTGTCACTGACCTTGCAAAAGCAAATGAATTATTAACCCAAGCGGGCTATGCGAAGAATGGCAACGGTATCTATGCAAAAGATGGTAAGGAATTGAAATTGACCCTCGCTATTTGGGGCAAAGATACTAGCATGTATGAAGAAATTCAACAAGAATTGAAACAGGCGGGCATCGCGGTAGAACTCAGAAAATTGCAAAGCCCTAATGAAGTGGATACCCTTGGTGTAGACGCATTTGATTTGGTGGAACGCAATGTGGTAACCATGTCTACAAACGATCCTTACTGGTTCCTCAGCTTGTTCTATAAATCCGGTTCTAAAGCCAATGTAGGCGGTTATAACAATCCTCAAGTGGATGCATTAATCGACAAGTTGGCAGTTACATTTGATCAAAATGAACGGACGAACGTGGCTAAACAAGTACAGTCCATTTTGCTCGATGATGTGGCTGACATCTATTTGTTGTACCCTGCTGCGAATGTGGTTTCCACATCCAAGGTTAAAAATGTGCCGGTGCATCCAATCGATTACTACTTATTAACAAAGGATTCTACTATTGAATAAATCTGATTGCATAGTATTTGACAATGTATCAATTTCATACGGTGCGGAACAGGCCGTACACGATGTATCCTTTTCCGTGCGCACCGGTGAGGTGTTTGCCATCGTTGGTGAAAGCGGCTCCGGGAAATCGACGTTGATTCGCGCCGCCTTCGGTATGCTGAAGAAGGCCACTATAAGCGGTCAAATTTTGCTGAACGGCACGGATATTACGACATTGAGCGATAAGGACTGGCGACAAATGCGCGGCATGCGGGTGTCGATGATCTTTCAGAATCCCAGTGCCTATTTGAATCCGGCTCGTACCGTGGAAAACCATTTCAAAGACTTATTGCGCGCTCATGATGAGCCGTATGATGTGAATCGTGTACTGCATATGTTACAGCTCGTCCACTTGACGGAAGGGGAACGTATTTTACAATCCTATCCGTTTCAACTGAGCGGCGGTATGCAACAACGCCTGGCGATTGCGTTGAGCCTGATTCTGAAACCGGATATCGTATTTGCCGATGAGCCGACCAGTGCTTTAGATATGATGGTACAATCGTCGGTATTGGACTTGCTGAAAGAAGTAACACAGGCCCTCGGAGCAACCGTGATTCTGGTGACCCATAACATCAAGGCGGCTGTGCGCATTGCGGACCGCATCGGTGTGATGAATAAAGGGCACCTTGTTGAAATGGGGGCTACCGAAGAGGTAATGGCGCATCCTAAAGATGACTATACACGTATACTGTTGGATTCCGTGATGAAAGTGGTGTAATATGATACAAGCTGAGCATATATGTAAATATTATACGAACCACAATCATATGGTGCGTGCCGTTGATGATGTGTCTTTTGCTATTGCTGAACATGAACGAGTAGGCATCGCCGGCGGTAGCGGTTCTGGTAAAAGTACGCTACTTAGACTCATGGCGATGCTGGAAAAACCTACATCGGGTACATTGCGACTCTTCGGAGAAGATATATCACAGATTCAAAACCATACGGAAGTGTACCGCTCGCTGCAGATGATGTTTCAAAATCCGTTGGCGGTTATTCCGCCACGGATGAACTTGGAAGCATTTCTACTTGAGCCGTACATTAACTATGGTCTTATGGACATGACCGAAGCGAAGGAAGATATTCGCAAATGGATCCGACATGTAGATTTACCGGAAACAATTATCCGAAAATACCCTCACGAAGTCAGCGGAGGTCAGCTGCAACGTGTTGTACTGGCACGAATCATGCTGATGAAGCCGAAACTGGTACTCTTTGATGAACCTACATCGGCCCTTGATGCGGTGAACCAGAAACTCGTACTTGACCTATTACAAAAACTACATAAAGAACAACCCTTCGGCTATGTGTTTGTGAGTCATGACATCGGACTGCTACAAGCGGTCACAGATCGAATCCTAGTGATGAAAGACGGACAAATCGTGGAAAACATCGAATCAACTCGACTAAAAGAAGCGGTACACCCGTATACACGAGCACTAGTGGAAGCGAGTGTGTAGAAAGCAAAGAGCCCCTGTTTGGAACAGGGGCTTTAATAGTAAAAAATACAACCATATGAGTATTTTGCTCATATGGTTGTATTTTTGGGGTATACGTTGTATACTTAACGTAAGAATGGAGGAATTATTATGTTAATTCAGTTTTCCTTTAAAAATTTTAGATCCTTTAGGGATGAAGCTATTTTAGATTTAACAGCAACAACTTGTACTGAATTTCCTGAACATGTACGAGCAGTTGGTGGCGAAAAATTATTGCCTGTAGCTGCTATATTTGGTGCTAATGCTAGTGGTAAGTCGAATGTATACAACGCATTTGAATATATGACTCAATATGTTTTGCGTTCTTTTTCTTTTGGAGATGAAGATATTGAAGCTGATGCTAAGATTAAACAGGATCCATTTTTATTTGACATGGAATCTGTTGATAAAGTATCTGTTTTTGAGGTATATTTTACAATCCCTGGAGATGATAAACAAAAAGTTTATAATTATGGATTCTCTATGAATCGTCATGGTATTGAAGAAGAGTGGTTGAATAGTAAAGCTAGAACTGTTAGAGAATATAGAACTATATTTTATAGAAATACGGCTCATGAAGAACTGGATTTATCTGGAATTCCTAAAGCAAGTCAAGATAATATTAAAATATCCTTAGAGCCACAAACGTTAATTGTATCTCTTGGCGCTAAGTTGAAAATTGAGAAATGTAAACTAATACGAGACTGGTTTGGATATAATTCTTTATCGAATTTTGCAGATCCTATTGAGTCGCTACTTCGGTACAGAATGATGCCTAAAGGATTTGTTGAGGATAAGAATATTCAAGATAAAGTAGTGAACTTTTTAGGGACTTTTGATGATAGCATAAAAGGGTTTTCTATTACAGAACACGAAAAAGAGGAAGAAAAAGAAAAAAGAAAGAAATATTCGATTAATACCTTACATGTAAAAAAAGATAGTGATACATCTGTAGAAATATCGCTTGGTGAAGAGTCTGCGGGGACACAAAAAATGTTTGCCTTGTATCCGGAGCTTCAATCTGTTCTGACTAAGGGCGCAGTATTATTTGTTGATGAGTTAAATGCGCGATTACACCCTTTGTTAATGAGGAATATATTACTTTTATTTTTAAATCCTGAAATTAATATAAATCATGCTCAACTAATCTTTACAACACATGATTTAATTTCTATGACAAATAGATTATTACGACGTGATGAAATTTGGTTTACTAAAAAAGATATTGATGGGGCCTCTGAACTTTATTCTTTAGCTGACTTTAAGGGGGATAAAGGTAAATCTATTCGTAAAGATGTAAATTATGTTAAGCAATATTTACTAGGTAGTTATGGTGCAATTCCACTATTAAAAGATATGGATTTTTCTACGGAGAAATAGTATGGCTAAACAAGATCATCGAGGCAATAGAAAAAAGAGACATGAACGTATTGAAAGACGTAATTTAGAGTTAGGCTACTATTTAATATATACAGATACGGAAGGAACTGAGCGAGCGTATTTTGAAGGCCTACATAAGTCATTACCTCATGAAATTAGAAATAAGTTACAAATAAAAGTTGTAGATGGTATTAAAACTAAAGAATTAATAAGTAAAGCTCGAAGAGACTCTAGTTATGACCCACAATTGAGGGAAACTTGGATTATTTTTGATAGAGACCAAGTAACTACTTTTGATAAAATTATAGAAAAGGCTGAGAGTATGAATATTCATGTTGGTTGGTCAAACCCTTGTATTGAGATATGGCTTCATGCATACCTAGGCGGATTACGTGCTTTTGATACATCAGTTTGTTGCTGCGAAAGTTTAAAGAAGCTTTGCCGACAAAGAATGAATGGATATGAATATAATAAGACTGATAGTGATTTATATCGACGTTTTTATACCGTAGGAAGTGAAAAAAATGCTATTAAGACAGCTAAAGAGAGGTATACTTCATTAATACGAGATGGTATTACTGTGCCTTCTGAAATGAACCCCTGTACTACAATTTATCAATTAGTAGAAGAAATTCGTTCTAAGGTTTAGAGCATCTTATTCAAAAGATTGATATATAAGATGGGGATATTCTGGTTTATAGTAGATGTGGATATAAGAGTAAAATTTAAAAGATTATTTTCTTATATAATAAGAATCTATAATAGTAATGTATTTTTATATATTATTACTTTTTACTCTAGAAAAAGATATAGGTGTATTATAGTATTTTATAATCTCCCTTCATAATCCTCCCTTACGATAAAAGAAATCATATGTTTTCTTTCAGAAAGAGAGGTCTGATTATGACAGCAGTAAAGCATGAATGGCGTAAGCACGAAAAGGAATTGTATTGTCCTAAGCAGCAGGCGGTGCAGGTTACGGTGCCGAGCATGAAGTTCCTCGTGCTGGATGGCGTGGGAAATCCTAATCATGCGGCCTTTGCCGATGATATCGAGGCGTTATATTCGTTGTCCTACGGGATAAAGATGTTGCCGAAAAAGGGCGTGACGCCGGATGGGTACTTTGATTACACCGTGTATCCGTTGGAGGCGCTCTGGAAGCAGCTTGAGCATACGGAGCAGTTTGATAAGAATAATCTGCAATATCGGGTGATGATCAGACAACCTGATTTTGTGACTTCTGACGTGTTGGAGGCGGCCATTATTAATGTATGCAAGAAAAAATCGTTGCCTCGATTTAAGGACGTGCGGCTCGAATCGATAGAGGATGGGGATTGTGTGCAGATATTGCATGTCGGGCCTTATGATGATGAACCGGAATCGTTTATGAAAGTAGATGAATTCTGCTCTGCTCATAATTTGCAACGTGTTAATGGCGAGTGGCATCGGGAAATCTATCTGTCTGATGCACGAAAGGTGGAGCCCGCAAAATTGAAGACTGTACTGCGCGTGCAGGTGAAAAAGGGATAGTTATAAGGATTTCATAGTAAACTTAATCGGATTTATGAACGAGGTACCTTATGGATCTGAATAGTTTTTTCCTATTGTTTCCCAGTATTTTTATGTTGCACGAATTTGAGGAGATGCTCTTATTTCCTTATTTTATGGGGCGAAATCAGCAGTTGCAACGTCGATTTTTGGCGGGGGCATTTACACCGTCTAGATTCAATGCCATCGTCTGTCAGGAATTCATACTCCTGTTGATTGTGCTGGGCTTGAGTATTTATTTTGAAAGCTTCGACATTTACATCACCGTCATCATAGCGTATATATACCATGTGATTGGACATATAATTCAAAGTATTTTACTGCGACAGTATATACCGGGCGTTCTTAGCGGTATCATCACGGCCAGTTATTGTGCTTGCCGGATCTATGATGCGGTATCGGCAAACTATTGGCTTTTGGCATATTCATTCATAACATTGCTGCTTATCTTTGTAAACATTGCGGTGAGTTTTAAAATATTACAGGTGTTACAAAAAACATCTGATTAGACTGTGAACGGAAAACTTTCATAGAGATATAGAAATATTGTTAAATAAATCGGCTCCTCCATGAGGGCCGATTTTTGTATATAAAAAGGTCATCAACAGTGTGTCGATGACCTCTATATAGGTAATATATTATTATTTAATTTCCGCTTTTAAATCAATAATATGTTTAGCTGCCACGCATCCAGGGCAGTCACAGAATTCAGCACCTTGTGCTTTAATGTCTTTCGCGTGTTGTAATAGGTTAGCGGCGCCTTCTTTACCTAAGATTTGTGTACCAAGTTCAGAGCCTGCAAAGCCGATTGTTTCGTCGATGAGTGCAATGTTTTGCTCTGCAACGGATACGAGTTGCTTTGTAAGTTCTTCTTGTTCAGGTTTGCCTTCTGCATTAATCCAAGATTGAGCGAATTCTTTTAATGTTGGATTGCTTGTAGGTGCATCTAATAAAGCTTGTACGAGTTGTGTTAATTTTGTATGTGTCATGATAGTCTCCTTTATATAACTACTAACTATAGTTTTGGAATAGTGCATTTAGTATCATATGAGCACCTGTTCCTTTTGTTGAGTTCATTATAGCACCTACAATAATTTTGAATAGTAGAATGATTTGCGATAGATACTATCAAATGTGATAGATTTGTGATGATTACTGAGAAAATTTTTTGATATAATTTAATAATAAAAGCCGAATACCAAAAATTGGCGCAATGTATCTATATTGAAATCGTAGCTTTATTGAAAACGTAGCTTTACTGAATGAAAGATAGAATCAGATAGTCATAAACAAATTAGAATTTTAGGAGGAAAAGATAATGAAACATAAAGTAAAAGTAACAGTTTTAGACAAAAAGTTATATCCTGAACTACAACAGCAATACTGTGCAGATCCTGTTTCTGGTGTCTGTCCTTGTTATAATGTGGGTGACGAGTTCGTTTTTTACCGTGACGATGAGTGGGATGACTTTTGGCATATGGGATTGAACACATTGGTTAAAACGAACGGTAACAAGGATACTATTGCTGGTGGTCCGAAAATGCCGTTTTGCTCGGAAGCATGGAATGCTATTTCACGTTATATTTACACTGTTTACAAGGCGGTTCTATTATGAAAGGCTGGATGAAAAACGAAAATGAAATGATTACCTGCTGTTCAGATGGTACACGTCCGGTAATCTTCAAAATCGAGCGAGTTAATTACGAATAAGATATTGATAACTTCTAGTTTATCTGATTAATGTAATTTGAACTTATGGAGGTAGTAATGAATAAGATAACTTGCATATGTTTAGGTGTTAGAGACATGGAAAAATCAATAAAGTTCTATAGAGATGGTTTAGGATATAAGACTGACTGTAAAGAAAATAATCCGCCAGTAATATTTTTTGATACGGCAGGGACAAAATTTGAACTATTTCCTTTGGAACAATTAGCAAAAGATATTGATGAAAATAATCCACCAGCGGGAAATGGATTTGCCGGAATTACATTAGCTTATAATGTTGAACATAAAGAAGATGTTGATAATGTCATTGAATTAGTACGAAATACTGGGGGGAAAATTGTAAAAGAACCACAAGATGTTTTTTGGGGTGGTTATCATGCATATTTTGCTGATCCAGATGGATATTACTGGGAAGTTGCATGGGGTCCAAACTTTAAGTTTGATGAAAAGGGATTATTGAAATTTTAGTAGTTAATCTTGCTCAGGCGTGTCTTCGGCATCAGCTTATTATAGACTTAGAATCATGCTGTAACTAGTATTATATAGGCATTTGTTCTTTTAGTGATATAATTTACTTAATACATGTTGTTTGTTTATAGGGGAATGTATCATGAAAAAGATTATATGTGCACTGGCCACGCTAGCTTTCATAGGTTCTATTAATATTGTCTCCTCAGAGGACTTAATGCGGCTTCGTCTCAATGGTAATTCGATTTATGATCAGCCTTATGGTGACCGAAATGAGTTTCCTTGTCCAGATGGACTTGGTAGTTGCAGTATGACTGATAGCGATTATAGAAGCACTCGTAAAGGTCAATCGCTAGAGGTGTTTGATACTGTATACGAGGCTAAGCAACATTTGAACTTTAAACCGCAGTTGCCAAGTGGAGTAGAGGGATTACATACTATACATGTGGCTGTTGTAGATCATGATGTACTACAAGTCGTGTATGCCTATCATGAGCTTTTAAAAGGAAAATACTTTGACCGTGTAGATGATATGCCGAAGTATATTAAATATTGCGTATCTACAGTATCTGGTAATATCGCAGGTGACTATAAGGATTACGTGCCTCAGAAAACAGATGTTGTGAATGGTATGACCGTGACCTATCGAATGGTAGATGACTCTGTTTACTTAGCATCTTGGGAGTATGAGGGGCAGAACCATGTGTTCTTATTTGATGAGCCAATTTCTGTTAAACGGGCTAGAGAAATAATTAATAGTGTAGGTATAAATTGAGTTATTTATTGTACTATCTTTTTAAGTATGATTAGCTTATAATATATATATAAAGAGAGTCCATTAACGTGATTAGGGCGTTAGGCTCATCTAAAACTGAACAAAATTATGATGGCGCCTAACGTGTTAGAGGACTGCACTCCTCTATACGTTAGGCGTTTATCGTTGTACTACTTAACTAGTGCAATGATAGTGACTACTGATAACAGAACTATGATAATTACATAGGTAACCTCATGATTTGTCATAGTATCACCTCCTCGCGGAGATGAACCTAACTCACGTCAACGGACTCTCTTCGTAATAAGTATAGCAAAATATATACTACACAAATAGCGATATACAGTCCTCTTTGTTGTGATTTATATTAAAAATAACGGAGCTTATATGAACGCAGATAATTATAAGATTTCAACGTTGCCATATATAGAAACTGGTAGTAATGAAATTATGGAAAAGTACCAAATACGCACGCAATATGAAACGGAACCGCCTCATGGGGATGCTATATACTCTATTGCTATAAAAAATAAGGTATTGCCATTTTGGATTTATGGTAGAGATGTTACTTTCATAGGTAGTAGCATGGTTATGGTGGAATCTGTACAATGTAAAACTTGGGATCCCATAGAAACTATCATTATTGATTTAGAGAATGAAGTGTATGCTAATTTAAAGGAATGGTATACAGATATTTCATTTGTTAGTGAACGCATTGAGCTAACGAACCAAGTGGTAAAGAAGAAGAAACTCATTATGAATGATTTTGATAGTTTAGAGTGGACTAACTACTAACGATGAGCTTTATGAAATCATATTCATTTTATTTTAATTGACATAAGTCTATAGAATACAGTACAATACCCTTATATCTTAAATCAAGCGATGAACGGGTATAAAGGTTTACAAATCCTGCTTTCAGAGAGTTGCCGGCTGGTGCGAGGCAATAGAGGTTGTACGCTGACACTCTCCCGTGAGCTTCGGTGGCGAACGTTAGTAGTCATCGACGGTGGTTCCGTTATACCCGAAACGAGTCCCAATTAGGGTGGTACCGTGTTATGAATATAACGCCCCTTTGAGCAACGACGGTTGTTCTGAGGGGCTTTTTTATTTGTGAAAGTCTAGTAAATCACTGATATATATGGTGTCGACATTGGCGATTTTACAAACTTTCACTATGGATAGATATAATAAAGTATTATGTTTTATGAGGATAGAAAAGGTGGCTATTATGGAACAGAATCGCGTATATTTCTTCGATACAACCCTTCGTGATGGGGAACAAACACCAGGTGTATCTTTACAAACTCCTGAAAAAATTGAAATTGCGAAAGGCTTAGTACGCCTCGGCATCGATGTAATCGAGGCTGGCTTCCCAGCTGCATCCCCTGGAGATTTTGAAGCGGTACAAACGATTGCTCGCGAGGTTAAAGGCACAACGATTTGTGGCTTGGCCCGTGCCAACGAAAAGGACGTGCAAAAGGTGGCTGATGCGTTGAAAGATGCAGAGCGCAGCCGTTTACATGTATTTATCGCTACATCCGAAATCCACATGAAATATAAATTGAAAATGACTCGTCAAGAGGTATTGGATCGCGTTAAATCTATCTTGGAATTTGCAAAAGGCAAATTTGATGAAATCGAGTTCTCCGGTGAAGACGCGGCTCGTTCAGATTTAGACTTCTTGTGCGAAGTATTTGGCGTGGCTATCGCTGGTGGCGCTACAATTATTAATGTACCAGATACAGTAGGCTATATGAACCCGAATGAGTTCGGCGATAAGATTCGTTACATCAAAGAACATACACCAGGTATTGAAAATGCCATCATCTCTGTTCACTGCCATGACGACTTAGGCCTTGCCAATGCGAATACGTTAGCTGCTATTAAAGCAGGTGCACGTCAAGTAGAAGGCACAATTAATGGTCTAGGTGAACGTGCAGGTAATGTAGCAATTGAAGAAGTTGTTATGGCTCTTAAAACACGCCATGATTATTTCGACGACCTTCAAGTGAATATTGATACAAAACAATTTACGAAAGTATCTAAACTTGTGAGCCGTTTAACAGGTGTTGTAGTTCCTCCAAATAAACCAATCGTAGGGTCTAACGCCTTTGCTCATGAGTCTGGTATTCACCAACATGGTATGATGAGCAACCCTGAAACTTACGAAATCATGACTCCTGAGTCCGTAGGTGCTGAAAAAACAGACCTCGTATTAGGTAAACACTCTGGTCGCCATGCCTTTGCCGATCATTTGGCAAAACTTGGATTCCAATCTTTCACAGAGGAGAAAATCAATGATCTCTTTGGTAAATTCAAAGAATTGGCGGACCGCAAAAAACAAGTATACGATGATGATATCGTAGCCCTTGTAGTAGATAATCTTCACCACAAAAAAGCATTTGAACTCGTGGCTCAATACTACAAATTGGGCGAAAAAGGCTATGCCTATGCTGACGTTCGTCTCATGACTCCAGAAGGTGAAAAAGCCGATGCAGCCGTTGGTGATGGCCCAGTAGACGCATCCCTTAAAGCGGTTGAACGTGTGGTTGGCTTGCCAATCAGTTTGAAAGATTACCAAATCCGCGCTATAACAGCTGGTAAAGATGCCCTTGGGGAAGCAACTCTCAAGGTAGAATATAACGGTCGTTTGTACCATGGTCGTGGTATCAGCACCGATATTGTTAAATCAAGTGTAAATGCATATATTAATGCAGTAAACTCAGTATTCCTAGCTATGGAGCTAGAACAACAGGAGGAAGAATAATATGGGTATGACCATTACTGAAAAGAATATGGCTCGTCATGCGGGTCTTGATGTTGTAAAACCAGGCCAAATCATCGAATGTCATTTGGATGCGGTATTGATGAACGACATTACATTCCCACCAGCGCGCAAAGAGTTTTTGAAGATTGGCAAACCTGTATTTGATCGTCATAAAATCTATTTGGTGCCTGACCACTTTACGCCAAATAAAGATATTCAATCTGCTACACAAGCAAAAGTAATGCGCGATTTCGTACGCGAACATGGCATTACAAACTACTTTGAAGTAGGTCGTATGGGTATCGAGCACGTTATTTTGCCAGAAAAAGGGCTTATCGGTCCTGGTGAAATGATGATCGGTGCTGACTCTCATACTTGTACATATGGTGCGGTGAATGCATTCTCCACAGGCGTAGGCTCCACTGATGCAGGCGTTGCTATGGCAGAAGGTAAAACTTGGTTCAAAGTGCCTGAAACTATCAAAGTTGAACTTATCGGCAAACCTAACAAATGGGTAACGGGGAAAGATGTAATTCTTGACTTGATTGGTCAAATCGGTGTAGACGGCGCTCGTTACATGGCTCTTGAATTCGCCGGCGAAGGCGTACAGCATATGACTATGGCTGATCGCCTTACAATTTGTAACATGGCTATTGAAGCGGGCGGTAAATGTGGCGTATTCCCTTACGATGCAATTACTGAAGAATACATCAAAGGTCGCGTAAATCGCCCTGTTGAGCCGATCGTTCCAGATGCTGATGCGGTATATGCTCAAACTGTAACAATCGATTTGTCCAAATTGCAGCCAGTTGTAGCATTCCCTCATTTACCATCCAACACGCATTACATCAACGAAATCAACAAGGATATTAAAATCGATCAAGTTATCATCGGTTCTTGTACAAATGGCCGTTACGAAGACTTGGTAGCGGCTGCTGAAATCTTCAAAGGTCGCAAGGTGGCTCCATTCGTTCGTTGCATCGTAATCCCTGGGTCCCAAGATGTATACGACCAAGCTATGAAAGATGGCTTGTTGGACATTTTCATTCAAGCTGATTGCGCTGTGTCCACACCTACATGTGGCCCTTGTCTAGGTGGTTACATGGGTATCATGGCTGCAGGGGAACGTACCGTTTCTACCACAAACCGTAACTTCCGTGGTCGTATGGGTCACGTTGATTCTGAGGTATATTTGGCAAGCCCTTACGTGGCGGCAGCAAGTGCTGTATTAGGCCGCATTGCAGGCCCTGAGGAGGTTTAATATGGATTTTGAAAGCAAGAAAATCTGGCGCTACGGCGACGATGTAGATACAGACGTAATCATTCCGGCTCGTTACTTGGCGATTGCCGATTGGAACGAATTGGCTGAACATGCAATGGAAGACATTGATACGACGTTCGCTCCTAATGTGAAAGCTGGCGAAATCATGGTAGCCGGTAAAAACTTTGGTTGTGGTTCATCTCGTGAACATGCTCCAGGCGTTATCAAAGCCAAAGGCGTGCCTGTTATCATTGCACACTCCTTTGCACGTATCTTCTTCCGTAATGCTATCAACATCGGTTTACCAGTTGTGGAAATCGGTGAACAAGTTGATCGTATCGATGCAGGTGATGCAATCGGTGTAGACTTGTCTAAAGGTATCGTGTACAACTTGACGAAAAACGAACAATACCAAGGGACTGAGTTGCCACAATTCATTCAAGATATTGCGGCAGCAGGAGGGCTTGTGAACTTTGCGAAAAACCGCAAGTAAGCATTTGTTATATGGAGAGGTAAGATGAGCGAAAAGAATATTGTATTGATTCCTGGTGATGGTATCGGTACTGAGATTATTGCTGCAGCGAAGGCTGTGTGTGATGTGGCTTTTGAGAAAGCCGGTGTAAAGGTTAATTGGATTGATAAGAAAGCGGGCGGTGCGTCTATTGATGCATACGGCGTGCCTTTGACTGAGGATACTATCGAGGCTTGTAAAAATGCTGATGCTGTATTGCTTGGTGCTGTTGGCGGTCCAAAATGGGATAATGTAGATCCGTCTATCCGTCCTGAAAAGGCAATCCTAGGCCTTCGCAAGGAGCTTGGTTTGTTCTGCAACTTGCGTCCTGTGAAAATTTATTCATCTTTACAAGAGTATTCTCCGCTTAAAAAGGAGCTCGTACAAGATGTAGATTTCGTCATCGTTCGTGAGTTGACTGGTGGTATTTACTTTGGTGAACGGGAAGAGGCACAAGGTGAAGGTGCTAACGAATTCGCTTGGGATAAAGAAACATACAGCCGTTATGAAGTAGAACGCATCATGGATATCGCTATGGAAACAGCTCGTAAACGTAACAAAAAGGTCGTATCCGTAGATAAAGCAAACGTATTGGCGTCTTCTCGTTTGTGGCGTAAAATCGCGCAAGAGAAAGCGGCTGCTAATCCAGACATCGCAACAGATTACTTCTATGTAGATAACACAGCGATGCAACTCGTTGTAAATCCTGCACAATTTGACGTTATCGTTACGACAAATTTGTTCGGCGATATCTTGTCCGACGAAGGCGCTGTTATCTCTGGTTCTATCGGGCTTTTACCATCTGCATCCATGGGTACTGGTACTGCATTGTACGAGCCAATTCACGGCTCTGCACCAGACATCATGGGTCAAAATTTGGCGAACCCATTGGGCACAATCTTGTCTGCAGCTATGATGTGCCGTCATTCCCTTGATTTACCTCAAGTGGCTGATGCTATTGAAAATGCTGTTGAACAAGTGCTTGTTGATGGGTATCGTACAGGAGACATCTACCGCGAAGGCTTAAAACGAGTTGGTACCACAGAAATGGCGCAAGCCGTAATCGAACGTTTATAAAAGCAATGAATTAAGATTCCTCAAATTTATTAACGTGAGTTACGTCATTTTCAAAATCGTATCATAAGTGTTAAAATACAGATATTATAATATATTTGTCTAATTAAATAAGAGAGGGTTGTAAGGCCCTCTCTTTTTTGTAGGACGCCTAGCGGTATGTGTAGTTGCTCTTCATATATTAGAGTGCTATATTGGTAGATGTATGGCAAGAGATTCTTTAAGGAGGCCTTTATGAATTCTTCGATGTATCGAAATTTAACCATTACTGCTTTATTGATGGCACTAGCCATCATGATTCCTATCGTGATGCCTTTGAAAGTTGTGATTCCACCGGCATCGTATACATTGGCGAGTCATGTTCCTATATTCTTAGCTATGTTCTTATCTAGAAAGATGGCAGCTTGTGTCGTGATAGGTTCTACGCTCGGCTTCTTTGTAGCAGGGTTCCCACTTGTTATCGTTATGCGTGCTGCATCTCATATCATCTTTGCCTTGATGGGGGCTTACTATATTAAACATCATCCAGGCGTATTAACAGGGGCTCTATCCTTTGTTGCGTTTAACCTTGCTTGTGCTATCGTTCACGCTATTGGTGAGGTACTAGCATGCCTATTGTTCTATACTACCACTACGATGCCAAACATTGATCTCATCTACGTTGTATTTGTTCTTGTAGGTGGCGGTACCATCGTTCATAGCTTGGTTGATGGATATATTGCATTATATATCTATAAAGCTATCCCTGGACTATCTAAATCGGGTAATAAATAATCATATAATTACATATACTCGTAACCACTCATGGGAAATCGATGTGTACTAATGTCCGGCATGTGATTACCTATGAGTGGTTTTTATAATAATTCTCAAAACTGTACCTACAGATACAGACTTAATTATGCGATATGATTATAATAAAACCATAATTAATGACCGATTTATGTTGTATTCATTGATACAACATGGGGCCATATATTGGGGAATACCGGTGAAAGTTGCTTCTCTCATCTGTGGGCCTTTATAGACTCATTAAAAGATATGAGGTGAGTATATTAACTTTCACAGAACATGGAGGTTATTATGAGAAAGCACATTAAAAACAACGTATCATGGGTTGGTAAAATCGACTGGGAATTGCAAGAGTTTCACGGCTCTGATTACACCATTAATAATGGATCTAGCCAAAATGCCTATTTGATTGAAGAGGAGAAGACGGTCCTCATCGATACTGTATGGAAACCTCATTCCTCTGAGTTCATTGATAATTTGGAATCTGAAATTGATTTGAATACGATTGATTTCATCGTATGTAACCACGGCGAAGTGGATCACAGCGGTTCCTTGCCTGCATTGATGGAAAAAATCCCTAATACGCCTATTTATTGTACAGAAAATGCTGTTAAGTCCTTGGTTGGACAATATCATCACCCTGAATGGAATTTTAAAACTGTTAAAACAGGGGACTCCGTAGATATTGGGAATGGTAAATCCTTGGTGTTTGTGGAAATGCGCATGCTCCACTGGCCTGATTCCATGGCGACTTATATGACAGGGGATAATATCTTGTTCTCCAACGATGCATTCGGTCAGCATTTTGCCGTAGAAGAACTATGGGCGGATAAGGCCGATCAATGCCGTCTATGGGAAGAGGCGATGAAATATTACGCTAATATCTTGAATCCATTCTCTCCATTGGTAAAAGCTAAAGTTGAAGAAATTCAAAAGCTTAACTTGCCAATCGATATCATAGCGACTAGTCATGGCGCGATTTGGCGTGAAAATCCAATGCAAATTGTAGAAAAATACTATAAATGGTCGCAAGCGTACCAAGAGGATCAAATCACAATTGTATACGACACTATGTGGGACGGCACCAAGAAGTTGGCACATAAGATTGCCGAAGAAATTGCGAAACAATCCCCTGATACACGTGTTAAGATTTTCAATATTAGTAAAACCAATAAAAATGACATCATGACAGAAGTCTTTAAGTCTAAAGCTATTGCTGTAGGGTCTCCAACAGTAGGTAATAGCGTATTATCTTCCGTAGCTGGTTGGCTTGATTTCTTGCGTGAGTTGAAATTCAAAAATAAAAAGGCTGCTGTATTTGGTACCTATGGCTGGTCTGGTGAATCTACAAAGGTACTCCGTGAAGAGTTGACTAAATACGGATTCTCTGTAGTAGAACCTGAAATTAAATGTAACTGGAACCCCGAAGAATCCGACTTTAATAAAGCAGAAGCACTTGTAAGTGCATTATTAGTATAATTACATATAATAAAGAAAGATTCTTGTTATAAAACCCCTATTTTTGATATGTACCCCCTTTACTAGATAATCAGTAAAAGGGGTATTTTCATGAAGAATAGGGGCCTTCTTTTTTTAAACATATACATAAAATATTAGTCAATATAAATTGTATTTGTCATGTTTATTCTCATAACATTCTCGTTAGCGTTTTTTGGGGCACCGATTTGCATTGATAGATACTGGCGCTATAGAAATATAAAATTATAATAAAATGTTAAGTTGTTGATTAAATATACAAAACAGTTTAATTCACATATAATTCATGAATTAAGTGTGAATGGGATATAATAAGGGTAAAAGGTATATTTTGCGTACTTATAAGGTGGTTATTTATTTATAAGTTATACAGTTTGTTACATGAGAAAAGTTTACAAAGTTGCGAAAAATTTAACTCATAAGGGAAAATAATGAGTAAAATTTATTTCCTTATAAAGCTAGGAATAAAGCGGATTTTGATAGGTATAGAAACTTGTTAATTTGATTTGTGTTAGAAAAAAGGGTTGTGTATATCGTAAAACTTTGATATTCTATGCGAGTAATCGACAATATAAATTTTTCTTAAACTGATATAGGGGTATTTCTTTATGCTAATTTAGAATATCACCTGTTCAGACCGAGGTGAGAGACGGAACATAGAGAGAATGAAAAATTGTATTGTAATTTAGATAATTTTTTAATTTAGTGAGGGTGTAAGATGAGAGAAATGAAACATTCCAAAAAATTAGCATTTGCTGTATTGGCTGCTGTCACTGCTGTTGGTGCGAATGTTAATCCAGTAGACGCTGCTTCTGTTGTAATGGACAACACTAATGTTGTTACAGGTGCTAATAATGCAGTTGCGTATGGTAGTGGTAATACTGTAAAAGAATCTGATGCAAACTTCCGTGATCGTGATTATGAAAATGAGCCAGATGATGCTACAAAGAGAACTGGTGACTGGAAAAGTAATTCTGTCGCTATAGGTGTTAACAATACTGCAGCAGGTACCTCTGCATTAGCAATGGGGAATTCTTCCAAAGCGTTGATGAATGAATCTATTGCTATTGGTCATTCTGCTGAAGCACAACGTACATGGTCTACCACTATTGGTACTCGTGCAAAGGCTTCCGAAGTTCGCTCACAAGCTATTGGCTATGAAGCACTAGCGTCTGGCTATAAATCTAATGCGATTGGTTCTAGCGCACAAGCAACTAATAATCATTCTGTTGCTATGGGTTCCTCTGCCCTTGCATCTGGTGATCATGCTCAAGCATTTGGCGCTGGTGCACAGGCAACTAATGTGCGTTCTAATGCATTTGGTTCTGATGCGAGTGCTACAGCTGACTACGCTATGGCGATTGGTGATCATGCAAATGCAACACATTTAAACTCTATCGCATTAGGCACAGGTTCTACTACAAGTGAAGCTACAGCTCAAAGTAGTGCAACCATCGCTGGTCATACCTTTGGTGGTTTTGCTGGCGTAGGTTCTGCAGCTAATGGTTCCGTGTCTGTAGGTAAAGCTAGTGCTGAACGTCAAATTAAAAATGTTGCGGCTGGGGAAATCTCCGCTACTTCTACAGATGCTGTAAACGGTAGCCAATTATATTCCGTAGCTAATGACTTACAAACACAAATCAACAATTCCACACCTGGTCAAATTAATAACAATATTAAGAACTTGACTAGTCGTGTTGGTACTGTTGAAAGACGCGTTAACAAAGTAGGCGCAGGTTCTGCTGCATTGGCTGCATTGCATCCATTGGACTTCAACCCAGATGACAAATGGACAATTGCTGCTGGTTATGGTCACTACCATAATGCTAACTCCGCTGCGTTGGGTGCGTTCTACCGTCCTAACGAAGATACAATGTTCTCCGTTGGTGGCACTGTAGGTACTGGCGAAACTCAATTGAACGCAGGTGTATCTATTCGTCTTGGTAAACGTTCCCCAGAATCCCGTTCCCGCGTAGCTATGGGTCGTGAAATTGCTGAATTGAACGCACGTCTTCAAGATATGGAAAACAAATATAATAACTTGTTACAAATCTTGACTCCACATGCAATTGATCCTAGCAAAACTGCTGAATTCCCAGACGTTCCTCGTAACCACTGGGCTTACCAATATATTAGCCAATTGGCTGGTAATGGTATCCTTGTTGGTTACCCTGATGGCACATTCAAAGGCGATGTTAAGATGACTCGTTACGAATTCGCTACTATGTTGTACCGTGCACTTCAAAACGGTGCTCCTATTGACGAAAACATGAAACGTGCATTGAATGAATTCGGTCCTGAATTACAAAATATTCGTCTTAACCATTTCCGTGTTGATCGTATTTCTGGTGATGATAACGACCGTCATAAAACTGAACGTGTTCGCGTTAACAACGAACCTAAAAACGAACGTGACGTATACGGTTCCCGTATATACAATAATCAATAGAATTAACTTTTCTAGAGTTTGTAAAAGTTCAAAACAGGATGTATCTTTGATACATCCTGTTTTTTTGTCTAATATGCTTTTGTATTATCTTATATGTTTTTTGAATACGTATTCTACTTTTAATGAAAAAAGATTTGTGAGATAAATGTCCCAATATTTGACGAAGCCTCTTTTATGCTCCTTTTCAGATGTTTTTCTTTATGTTATAATGAAATTTAAAAAAGACTGCCTTGATTTATATGGTTTTTCTACAAAACTTTTACAAATCAAAGTAGCCTTATTTTGTTTTCTAGCACTATAAATAGAATTGCATAATAATTAAGATTTTGGGGTTCTTGAATTATTATTATAATAATAATGTAATAATGATTTTAAAATATATACTTACCTGTTTTTGAAGAGGTGTTTTTGGCAGAGAGTATATATCTTTTATCTTAATATATAGTGTATTTTTAGTGTAATTAGTTAGTGTAACAGAAAAAATTTAGGAGGAGTGTTATGAACCGGATTTATAAAGTCATTTGGAGTCGGGTGAAAAAATGTTATGTGGTTGTTTCGGAATTTGCCAATAATCGTGGAAAAATCAGCGGAAGTGGTGGAACGAGTGCGTGTACTGTTTTATGTGCACTTGCATTGGTGGGAAGTATAGCACTGCCATTGAACACTGTTCATGCAGTAATTCCTGAAGGAACAGGATCAGGTATATCATTGGGAAATGGAACTGAGACAGGATCTGATCCTAATAATGTGGCAATAGGTGGTTATGCTAAGTCTTTAGGTGCAGTTGCTTTGGCGATAGGTGCTCATAGTAATTCTTCGGCTCAATATTCGACTGCTCTTGGTGGAGGCTCAAATGCTACGGCTCAAAATGCTACTGCTATTGGTGGCGTAGCATATGCATCAGCTAAAAATGCAGTTGCTGTAGGTGCAAATGCTAAAGCTTCTGGAGAATATGCTGCTGCTATTGGTGGAGACGCAAAAGCGGATAAGACTCATGCTATTGCTATTGGTAGCGTTGCTCATGCTCAAGAAGAATCTTCTTTGGCGATGGGAAGTTTAGCGAAAGCTACAAATACCTATGCTTATGCAATTGGTGGTAATGCGCAGGCAAAGGGAAGATGGTCTATTGCTATGGGAACAAATGCGGTGGCTGAAGATGATGCTAGTGTGGCGATTGGAACATGGTCAAATGCTACGAGTGGGCAGTCTGCAGCTGTTGGCTATCAAGCCAAAGCAAAAGCTTTAGGAGCAACGGCACTTGGTAGACTCACGAATGTTACTGCAGTAGATGGCACTGCCATAGGGTCTTCGACTTCTGTTACTGGATTAAATGGTACCTCAATAGGTAATAAGGCTAACGTAACAGTAAAGAATGGTGTAGCTATCGGTAATGAAGCAAATGCAAAGAATGAAAATGCTGTAGCTATCGGTTCTGGATCTGAAACTGCAACAGCAGTTGGTACTACGTCTGAAACGGTCAATGGAGAAATACATAATTTTGCAGGCATTAATCCTACTTCTACAGTAAGTGTTGGCAAGACAGGTGTAGAGCGTACCATTACTAACGTAGCAGCTGGACGTCTTTCTGCTACATCTACCGATGCTATAAATGGTAGCCAATTATATGCGGTGAATACTGAAGTGAATAAAGGCGTAGTGTATGCAGGTGATGTAAAGGCTGCAGGAGCTACGGATAATAAATTTATTCAAAGACTAGGTGCACAAACTAATGTTGTTGGCGGGGTAACAGATGTATCTAAATTGAGCGACAACAATATTGGTGTGGTATCCGATGGAATAAATACGCTGAATGTTAAATTGGCTAAAGAACTTAACAATCTGACTAGTGTAACAACTGGTAATACGGTTATGAATACTGACGGTGTGACTATTACCGGAGGTCCAAAAATCGTAAAAGATGGTATTAATGCGGGGAACAAACAGATTACAGGCGTTGCTAGCGGTGGAGATGTCATTACAAATGGTGCTAATATCGGAGATATCAACCGTATCGTTGATGCAAAGGATAAATACGTGACCGGTGGTACAGCAACTTATCAAGCTAATGGTGACGGCATTGCAAATCTAACCGGTACAAACGGTTTGACCGCTAATGTGACAGGCCTTAAAAATAACTTTGTTACAAGTGGTAGTGTATCCAATGATGGTAAAACTTTGACATTGGAACGTAACGATACAGGTAAAGTCAATGTTGATTTGAGTAATGTATTTACCGAAGTGGGAAAAGGGGACTATCGTTTGGTAGCAAACCCTGATTTAAATAGCCAAGGTAAATATAAAGTTGACAGTGATGGCAACATGGTATTGACTGTAGCTAATGATAAAGGCGATAAAAAACAAGTTACATTGACAGATATCGCATCCAAAGTACAACAAGATACCAATACAACAAATATCACAAATATCAATACTACTATTGCAAAAGGATTGAACTTCGCTGGTGATACTGGTACAGATATTAATAAGCAATTGGGTGATAAGTTATCTATTAAGGGTGGTGCTTCTGCGGACTTGACAGATAATAATATTGGTGTAGAATCTGATGGTACTCAACTAAATGTTAAACTTAAAAAAGATATTAACTTAGGGCCTGATGGTAGCTTGGCTATTAATGGGAAGACTTATGTCAATAAAGATGGTTTGAATGCGGGTGGTCAAAAAATTACTAATGTAGTAGCAGGTACTGCTGGAACTGATGCTGTCAATGTGGATCAATTAAATGCCGCCATTGGTGGTACAGCCAAAGCAACAACTGTAAAAGCTAAAGATGCTAACGTAACCGTTACAGAAGGAGTTAACGCTGCTGGCGGTAAAGAATATACAGTTGGATTAGGCGATAAGGTTACTCTCGGTTCAGATGCTGATAAACAAGTCGTTGTAGATGGTACTACTGGTACGATTACAGCTGGAAATAAGGTTACAATTCATGGTACAACAGGTGATATTAAGGCGGGAATAGTTAAAATAACTGGCGCCGGTACGGTAAATGAATTGACTAACCGTATATGGGATATCGATAATCCTACAGTTGTACATGGTCAAGCAGCAACAGAAGACCAATTAAAATATGTTAGTGACGGTGTAAAAAATAATAAAAATGATATTACAAATATCAATAAAACCATTGTAAAAGGCTTAAACTTCAAAGGCGACGATACAACTGTTATCAATAAACAATTAGGTGAACAGTTAGATATCAAAGGTGGTGCCGATACTAATAAACTGTCTGATGACAATATTGGTGTAGTATCTGCAAATGGTGCACTTAATGTTAAATTAGCAAAAGAATTGAAAAATCTGACTAGCGTAACTACAGGCGATACTGTTATGAACACGGATGGCTTGACTATAAATGGTGGTCCTAAGATTCTTAAGAACGGCATCGATGCAGGAAATAAGAAGATTACTAATGTAGCGGCTGGCACTGATAACACGGATGCAGTAAACGTTGGTCAACTGAAAGACGCTATTGCAGCAGGTAAGACTATTCTTAAAGATGGTAAAAATACAACCGTTGAAGGTGATGGCTCAGCTGCTAATCCTTACAAAGTTAATGTAAATGATGATCTAGTGCTTGGTAAGAAAGGCACTGATGGCAAAGACGGTTCCATTGGAGTTAACGGTAAAGATGGTTCAGCTGTTGTTATCAATGGTAAAGATGGATCTATTGGTTTGAATGGCAAGGATGGTAATAACGCTATTTCTATCAAGGGGGGCGAGGGAAAATCTGGTATTGATGGCAAAAATATTACTCGCTTAGTAATCGAAGAAAAGAATGGCGACAAGCATGATGTTGCAACTTTAGATGACGGTATGAAGTATGGCGGTGATACAGGCGCTGTTATCAAGAAGAAACTTAACGAACAAGTGAATGTAGTCGGTGGTATTACCGATGTAAGTAAATTGACTACTGATGACAATATCGGTGTTATATCCGATGGTGATAGCAACTTGAAAGTTCGTCTAGCTAAGGACTTGAAAGGTTTGAACAGTGTAACTACCGGTGATACTGTTATGAATACTGATGGATTGACTATTAATGGTGGTCCTAAGATTGTTAAGACTGGTATCGATGCAGGTGGAAAGAAGATTACTAATGTCGCTGACGGTACTGATGTTACAGATGCAGTAAATGTGAGTCAATTGAGTAAAGCGGTAGCTGGGGCTACAACAAAACTAGAGAATGGTAAAAATACAACAGTAACCTCTACAACTAATAATGATGGATCTAAGACTTATAAAGTAAACCTCAATGATGATATTACTCTTGGAACAGATCCTAATAAGCAAATTTCTATTAAGGGTTCTGAAGGAACAATCCAAGCAGGTAAAGTAACTGTTAATGGCACAGGCGGTACAGTGAATAACTTGACTAACAAGGCTTGGGATCCTGCTAACATAACTAGTGGTCAAGCGGCAACAGAAGATCAATTGAAGGCCGTAGCTAGTGGGGCAGGTAAATACTCTTCTGTATCGGAAGGTAACAATATTAGCGTAATTAAAGGGACAAATGCAATCGGTGGTGTAGACTATAAAGTATCTGTAATCGATGCACCGACATTTAAATCTGTAACAACTGGTAATACCGTGATGAACAATAGTGGCTTGACAATTAAGAATGGTCCTAGCATCACAGAAACTGGTATCAATGCAGGTAATAAGAAAATCACTAATGTTGCAGCAGGTACGTCTGATACGGATGCGGTTAATGTAAGTCAATTAAAAGAAATCGGTGGAAATATCAAGAATATTGATGGTCGTATGAATAGAGTTGGTGCAGGGGCAGCCGCATTGGCAGCACTTCATCCTCTAGACTTCGATCCTGATGATAAATGGGATATCGCTGCAGGTTATGGTAACTATAAAGATGCTCATGCAGCTTCAATCGGTGCATTCTATCGTCCAAATGAAGATACTCTATTTAGTGTAGGTGGTTCTTTTGGCGGCGGTGAAAATATGTTGAATGCTGGTGTTAGCATGAAAATTGGTCAAGGCAATCATGTGTCCACTTCTAGAGTAGCAATGGCGAAAGAAATCAAAGATCTTCGCGCCGAGCTTGAAAATGTGAAGGGCATACTCATGAAGGTTTCTGAGGGTAAACAGCTCAACTCTTTGGATTTGGATAAGATGCAACTTTTCCCAGATATACCTGAAAATCATTGGGCATACGACTATGTGGCGACATTAGCAGGTAATGGTATTATTGTGGGGTATCCAGACGGTAAATTTGGTGGAGATCGTATGATGACTCGTTATGAAATGGCTGCATTAATTTACAGGGCTATTCAAAACGGTGCTGTCGCCGATGATCAAATGGTTAGAGCACTTAAAGAATTCCAACCAGAACTTGAACGTATTAGAGTAGATACTATTTCTAAACATAAAGATGGTACGCCTGATATTCAACGTGTTCGCGTTATTAAAGGTCGCGGTTAATAGAATCGAAAGATTTTCATATGAAAAAAATCTGTTTTATTGTGATTGGATGTTCAATGATAGGTCGTAAATATATCATTTATAACGTATAATTTTAAAAGTGTTTTAAAAAGATTTTGAGTTATGTCTCCTTATATGTATAATACTACTATTAAGGAGACATAATTTATTTTTGCTATCCGTCAAATATTACAATTTTATCTTACGAGTATTTTTTGACACCAATCATTTTATGGTTGGTGTCATTCTTTTTGATTAAAAATAGAATACGTAATATAAATCTATCAATATGGCGCAGCTGATAACTTATTTGTCTCAATAGTTTTATCTTGTTATTAGTTTCTTCTGTGTATATATTATGGCACTTCATATAAAATTTTCTTTATGGGTATTATAATTTTATATAATATTTATGTAATTATATTGCAAATAAATACATATAGGTGTATAATTGCTTTCATAAAGTGAATTAATATTCGTAGTTTGTGAATAAAAATATAGATATGAGGGAAAGACCATGAAAGAATTTAGACAATTAACAGTAGCAGACACAGCAGAATATCATAAGGTATTAATCGACGGTTACGCAGCTATAAAAGACTATCCCATTAGCTTCGACGCTATTGATTTTACGGAAGAGGAATCTAAGGAGTGGATTGAAAATTATCCTGTATACGGCTTGTATATTGATGGGCAATTAGTTAGTTCTATTACGTTTTGTATGCCTTGGGTGAAATACTCAACGCCGGATAAATATCCGCATATTGCTCATTTTGTAACGGCACCAGCTTTCAAAGGTAAAGGATATGCACGGGAAGTCTTGGGCTATGCAGAGGAGCTTTTAAAAGAACAGTTTAAAACACATATTGTTACATTAGGAACGGCTAAGGAGCATCCGTGGTTGCCTAAAATGTATGAATCCTTTGGGTTTACGGCGTATGATAAGGTTCATTTTAGAGGAAAACAGCATACAACTATATTATTCAAGAAAGAATTAAATTAATTAAGAAAGCGTTATATTAATTACGTAAATTACCTTGTACTTTATTTGAGTGTTTTATGCTCTGATCGCAGATCAGGGACATTCACTAAATTTAGATACAAGGTATTTTTTTGTGTAAGATTATGACTATTCAGTATATAATATATACATATAACGTATCTTTATGGTTATATGTATTATGGATGATTTGTAGAAAGGATGTGTCCATATGTTGATTTTGTCTGGTATTTTAGTGATGGTCATCGGTCTGATGCTGCGCTTTAATGCCTTGTTAGTTGTCGTAGCCGCAGGCTTTGTAACGGGCCTTGCAGGTGGTCTCAGTATTAACGATATCGTTGGTGCTATTGGAGAGGCCTTTGTTAAAAATCGTTATATGTCATTATTTATTTTGATTTTACCTGTTATTGGTCTTATGGAACGTCACGGCTTGCGTGAACGGGCAGAAATTTTGATTGGCAAGATCAACGCTGCTACGGCAGGTCGTATCTTTATGATTTACTTATTTGTGCGTCAAGTAACTGTAGCCTTTGGCATTAACATGTCCGGTATGGTTGCTATGGTTCGTCCATTGATTGCTCCTATGAGTGAAGCTGCGATAGCTCAAGGCCGTCCAGTATCTCAACGTACGCTTGATAAGGTGCGCGGTGTGGCTGCTTCTGCAGATAATATAGGTAACTTCTTCGGTCAAAACTTATTCCTTGCTGCTGGTGGGTTATTACTCATCAAAGGCGTTATGGAACAATTAGGTTATTCTGTAGAATTAACAGATATGGTATTGTACGGATTGCCAACTGCTGTTTGTGCCTATATCGTTAACTTTATTCGCTTTATTATCTTTGATAAAACAATTCAAGCCTCTGTAGCTCGTGACGAAGCGGATATGAAAGCTGGTAAATTAGTACCTAATGAGTTAAATATTCTTGTTACACCAGAAGAATTGAAGAAGGAGGCTGAATAATATGTTAGAAATATTCTATAAAATGCAGCCCTTAGATTACGTATATCTTCTCGTAGGGATTATTCTATTTATCTTTGCTATTCAATCATTTCTAGATAAAGAACATAAATATCGCATTGGTACAGGCTTATTTTGGCTCTTATATAGCGTATCCTTTATCTTTGGTTCTTATCTCTCCAAGGAAATTAATGGCTGGCTTGTCATTGCTATGGCAGCTATTGTATTAGTAAAACAACTCGGCAAAGGCCATTACTTTGAATCTCCTATCGAATTCAAAAAAGGCGAAGCTGTTCGTATTGGCAATGTTATCTTTGTACCAGCATTACTTGTTGGTATTATTACATTCTTCATCGGCTTCTTTACTAAGTTAGGCGCTCTTGTTGGTCTAGGTATTGCCGCAATCATCGCTATGTGTGCTGCTCTTTACATTACAAAGGGCGAACTTAACCAAGGTTTCCATGAAGGCCGTCGACTTATTGATGCTATCAGTTGGACTGCTATTTTGTCCCAGTTATTAGCAGCTCTTGGCTATCTATTTAATTTGGCTGGCGTTGGTAAACTTATCTCCAGTGCAGTCGCAAGTGTAGTACCAGCAGATAATGTATTCCTCGTTGTTGTGGCATATTGCATCGGTATGGTTATCTTTACAATGATTATGGGTAACGCATTTGCCGCATTTGCAATGATTACAAGTGCCATCGGTATCCCTATGCTCGTTGTAGCTCATGGTGCTAACCCAGCTGCTGTCGGTGCTATTGCAATGCTTGCTGGCTATTGCGGTACTTTGATGACACCTATGGCGGCCAACTTTAATATCGTACCGGTAGCGCTCCTTGAAATGCGCGACCAATACGGCGTTATTAAAGCACAACTTCCAATTGCATTGATCATGCTTGTATTGAATATTCTATTAATGTATTACTTTATTTAACCCTTTTCTGTGAAAGCACGATATTCTTTTGAGTCTGTATAATATATATTTATAGACTCGCATTATATATCGCTGAGTCTATCAGTATTTTTATGAAAATGAATGCTGATTCTTATGCATCATAGAATATCGTTATGAGGTAGTGTGATGAAAACAATTTTAATTACCGGCTTTGATCCATTCGGCGGTGAACCTATTAATCCGGCTTGGGAAGCGGTAAAAACAATGGATGGTTATACTGATGGTGACTACAAGGTAGTGACTCAAATGGTTCCTACTATTCGTTATAAATCTGTTGATACTGTAAAAGCAGCAGCTGAACAGTGTCAACCAGATTTCATTCTCTGTGTGGGTCAAGCAGGTGGTCGCCCAGATATTACAGTGGAACGCATTGCTATTAACTGTGACGATTTCCGCATTCCAGATAATGGGGGCAACCAACCGGAAGATGAACCTGTTGTAGCCGATGGTCCTAGTGCCTATTTTGCGACATTGCCCATAAAAAACATCGTCAATGCGTTTCATCAAAACGGTATTCCTGCTAAGGTTTCCAATACAGCGGGAACCTTTGTATGCAATCACTTGATGTATGGTGTATGTCACTATGCAGCGCAAAAGGGCAATATTAAGGCGGGCTTTATGCATATCCCATACCTGCCATCCCAAGTGGTGGATAAACCAAATCAACCAAGCATGGCTGTTGAAACTGTACGTGCCACATTGGAAACCATCGTTCATGTATTAGCTCATGGTGAAAGTTACAAGGCACAAGATATTAACTATACAACACCGCACGAATAAAAAATATTACCAATACTAGTGTTTGTTTAATACACATAATCTAAATAAAGCTCGAGTTATATCTAGAAACGATATAACTCGAGTTTTTTGTTTGTAATAGATATTATAAATTTTAAATACCCATTATTGACATAGGTTTTTAAATAATATAATATAGGTTTATATTCATATCGAGTTAGTAGGAATAATTGAGGAATATCACAAAAGCTTTCACCATAAAAAGTGAAATAAAGCTAATGGGGATGACCTTTATAAGGAGTATAGAATGAGTGAACACGTAGATGTAAGTAAAATCAAGGATCCTACCATTGCGGCGGCTCGTAAAGAAGTTGAGTTTCAACGAGCTATGAATCCTTGTCCCATCGATTTTTCTGAGTTTCAATCTAGTAACCCTCGTTCTCAAGGGGAGCAGAAGGAGTATGAAGGTAAAGATGCATCGAATTTTAACCGTCGTCAAAAATATTCTGATAGTGAAGAGCCTCAATTCACAACACCTTTTGGCAGTGAACCAGGGCTTCTACCTGTAGAAAAGGACCGTTACCGCCTTGTATGGTCTAAGCATTGCCCTTGGGCTCACCGTATTGCTATTGCTATCGATTTGCTTGGCCTAGATAAGGTAATCTCTAAAGGCGCTGTTGATCCATTGCGTCCAGCCGGTGTAATTGCAAACTGGTTCTTCACCCTTGATAAGGATGAAAAAGATCCAGTGTTGGGCATTCACTCCTTAGGTGAAGCGTACCGCAAAGGCGACCCTAACTACGATGCACGCTCCACAGTACCAGCTATCGTAGATGTTACAACAGGTGCGGTAGTAAATAATGACTACCATGCGTTGACTACGGAATTGGCATTGGGCTTTAAAGATTTTGTGTCCCCTGATGCACCAGATATTTATCCTGAGGAATTGCGTGCTGACATCGATGCGTTGAACGTAATCATCTACGCTGATTTTAACTTGGCTGTCAATCTAGCAGCCCTCGTAACGAACCAAAAAGATTACGAATACTACTATGATCGTATCTTTGCTCGCTTAGATTGGCTCGAAGAGCGCCTTAGCAAGCAACGTTACTTAATGGGTGATACCATTACAGATCCAGATATCCGTATTTTCCCAACATTAGCGCGCTTTGACCTCGTGTTCTACCAAAAATACTTGGTGAATAAAAAACGCCTCGTAGACTATCCAAACCTTTGGAACTACGCGAAGGACTTGTACTCCAACCCAGCATTTGGCGGTACAACAGACTTCGACTCCATGCGTAAACGTTTCTACTATGTAGATCATACGCCATTTGAGGATCTACCACGCCTCGTTCCAAAAGGACCAGACGATTCCATTTGGTTAGAACCAAATGACCGGGCTGAAAAATTTGGTAAATAAAATAGACGGTAAATTCATATGTTGGATGAGCCGTATTTAGTACATCTTTTACTATGAAATCTGATACATTACTGACGAATCGATCAATATATTTAATTATAGATAACTGAAAGGAAGGCTCCATGGATTCCGTAACACAGACGATTGTGAACTACATAGAACAAACGGATGTGACGAACCGTGAGGACCTCCTGTCAGTGGCTCGCATTGCCTTCCTAGATTATCTAGCATCCTTAGCACCAGCAGAGAACAAACAAGCCGTTCGAGACTTGGCTCGGTTCATAGGAGCTAAGTCATCTATAGGATTGGATGTTGGCCGTCATATGAACTCCTCTGTTTTCAGTGGCAAGGTTATATCAGCGGGCAATACTGGCTTAGCAATAGAGAATGTATCTAAGGTTGATAAGGCCTTATATTATGGCTTTGCCTCCCATTATTTAGATTCTGATGACGCCCAGGCAAATCTAGCAGGTCATTTCAGTACTGTTTTATACTCTGCTTTACTGGCAGTGCTCGAGCCGACGGATACATGGCACGAATTCTTTCGGGCCTATATCATCGGTGCCGAGTTAGAAGGGATTATTGGTTCCCTTATCAATCCTGCCCATCGGACCCAAGGATGGCATTCTACGGGGACCGTTGGTGTTATTGGGGCGGCGGCCGCTATAGGCGCTTTGCGAGGCCTTCATGGTGAAAGCTTGGCTCAGCTCCTGTCTTTGGCTGCTACTCAATCGGCGGGCATGTTCTTTCAAAGTGGCACAGATGGTAAGCCGCTCCATGCGGGACTGGCGGCACGCAATGGCGTATGGGCTTACGAACTGTTACAACATACATCACTGCGAATAAGTACAAAACCTTTTGACCCCAAACGGGGTTGGTTTAAAACTATCGGTAATATTACCGTTACATCAAATGACATTGCTGGTCGTTGGCTAGCACCAGGGCAACTCATTGATCCTGGTTTATGGATGAAAGTCCACCCGTATTGCTCGGCAGCTATTTGTGGCGCTGAAGCAGCAGAAATCGTGGCATATAGTATATATACTACATCTTCTTCGTATGTGTCTAAGCACTACAACGTTTCACCAGATGCAGAGGAGCAAGGTAAACGTAGACTATGTGCCACCCCCGTTTCTTCCCTTTGGGATGAGATAGATCGAGTGACTGTTCACTTCCCACCTGGTGCTGATGCGGCATTGCGTTATACATCGCCAAAAACAGGTCGAGAAGGACAATTTTCCATAGAGTATGTCGTGTACCAAGTCCTCGCTTATGGGGAGGTACAGGACGAGTTGTTTAAGATAGATACCATAGACCAATCAGTGCGAGACTGTATGTCGCGCATAGAGCGTGTCTATGACTTGCCGAAGGTATCTCAAACAGAGCGGATTACGAAAGTAACCGTTACACTGAAAAATGGTGATACTTTCACAGAAACGGTGAACAATCCTAAAGGATCGCCGAAAAATCCTCTTACTATGGAGGATATACGCATTAAATTAGGTCTCACCTTGGAGGCTGAGCAAATAGATAGAGTTATTGAGGCTTTCACCCATACCAACGAGGTGGAGCCATTCCTGCAAACATTGCGAAAAGAAGGAGTTTTACATGTTTAATACAAAGAAATTAACGAAATTATTCGCCATCGGCGCATTGGCACTAGGCGTGCTCGTCGTAGCTGGTTGTGGCGACGACACATCTAAGGACGCAAAGGTAAATCCAGATGCTAAAGTGATTAACGTAGCTACACGCGGTACAGTTCGCCCGTATTCTTACACAGATGATAATGGCAACCTTACTGGTTTTGACGTAGAATTGTTGAAAGAAATTGAACGTCGTAATCCAGATCTTCACTTCAACTTCAAACCAATGGCCGTTGATGCTGCCTTCGTAGCGATGGACGCAGGTCAAGTGGATATGATTGCAAACCAAATGCGTCGCAATCCTACACGTGAAGCAAAATACTACTACACAAATGAGGTTAACAACTACTCTACACGCAAATTAGTAGTTAAAAACGACCGCAACGACATCTCTAAATTGGATGATTTGAAAGGCAAAAAGATCGCCGTTACCACATCCTCTGAGTTCAACGAATTAGTAAAACAATTCAACGAAACGGCAAATCCTCAAATCGAGGTTATCTATACAGATAAAGCGGGTGCTGAAACATTGAATCTCGTTGCTACAGGTCGTGCTGATGCAGCCGGTGAATACGAATACGTTATTAACTCTGCTATTAAAGATCGTGGCTTGCCACTCAAAGCCGTAGGTGATGTATTGGCCGTAGTACCAACTTACTTCTTGTCTAAACGTACAGATGACATGAAACAAGTAAACGAAAAAATCGATAAAACTATGAAAGAAATGCGTGCAGATGGTACGTTGAAAAAACTTTCTGAACAATATCTTGGTGGGGATTACACATTCGATCCAACACAAAAATAACGAATAGGCCGCCTTGGCGGCCTTATTCTATTATGTCTAGAAGCGAGGTGCTACTGTGGGCAAGTATTTTGATGTGTCCTACATGATCCAAGCGTTTCCACAGCTCTTGAATTATGTGCATGTAACGGTATTAATCACCGTTATTTCTGCCATCTTAGGTGTTATTTTGGGCTCTATCATAGCCATCATTCGCCTCAAGAAGGTACCAGTATTAAACCAATTATTTATCGTATTTATCTCCTTTATGCGGGGCACTCCGTTCTTGGTACAGCTCTTCCTTATTTACTTTGGGGTACCAGAAATCATGTCCCACATGGGGCTTAACATGAAAAATGTGCCAGGCCTCGTATTTGTGTATGCTGTGTTTACTTTGCATATCGCAGCTTATAGTGCTGAAATCATGCGCTCCAGTATCGATGCGGTCTCTCCTGGTGAGAAAGAAGCCGCTAAAAGTCTTGGTATGACTGAGTTCCAAAGCTATGTGCGCATCATCTTGCCGCAGGCTTTCACCATGAGCATTCCGCCGTTGACGAACCTCGTTATTGGCATGTTGAAAGGAACGGCGCTCATCTTTAATGTCGGCGTTGTCGATATGATGCGTAAGGCGGACCTTATGGGCGGCAATAGTCAGCGCTATCTTGAGCTATTCGTCGATGCGGCCATCATTTATGGTATTCTAATTATCATCGTGTCCCTCTTGGGCCGATTGCTTGAAAAACGTTTTACCGTTGCGGGCAAGGAAACGCAACGCATTTTGATCAGTGAGGAGTAGGGGCGTATGGGACATATAATTGATTCAACCTATATTTATGGCACCTTCTTTGCTGTCATTCCTTATGTGAAAGTAACCCTCATGATTACCTTCCTCAGCGTTGGTTTGGGTACAATCCTAGGATTATTAAGTTGCGTGCTACAACAAAACAAAGTACCTGTACTCAGTCAGCTCAGTTACTTGTACGTATTATTGTGTCGTAGTATTCCGAACATGGTTCTCTTATACCTCGTGTACTATGGCTTGCCAATTCTGTTCCTCGCATTAGAGGATCAAACAGGCGTGCATGTGCCCTTTGAAAAGGTACCAGCTACCTTCGTAGCCGTTGTGGGCTTAACTTTGCACACAGGGGCGTATTTGAGTGAAATCTTCCGTGCTGCCTTACAATCGGTACCGAAAGGGCAAATGGAAGCGGCTCAGGCCATCGGTATGACTTGGTTCCAAGCGTTCCGTCGTATCGTGTTGCCACAAGCTACAGTCTTTGCATTGCCACTATTTACTAATCAGTTCCTTAACACCATGAAGAGTACGAGCATTGTATTCGTTATCACTGTTATTGAATTGTTCGGCGCTGCAAAGTTATATACAGAGGAAAATTCACAGTATTTTGAGGCCTACATCGTGGTGGCCGGTCTGTTCTGGGTGATGGGGATTGTCTTTGAATTTATCTTCCATCGTTTAGAAATCTATGCAAGCAAGTATAAACGAGGTAATGTATTATGATAGATATTAAACAAGTTCACAAATCCTTCGGGAACCGTGAAATTTTAAAGGGCATCGACTTACATGTACCAACGGGGTCTGTAACGGTTATCCTTGGCCCATCCGGTAGTGGTAAGACGACGTTCCTTAGAACATTGAATTTCCTTGAAAAGGCCGATGCAGGGACAATGCAATTAAATGATATTTCTGTAGACTTACATAAAGCATCTAACAAGGAAATCTTAAACGTACGCCGTAATACATCCATGGTGTTCCAGTCTTATAACTTGTTCTCTAATAAGACAGTAATTGAAAATATCATGGAAGGCCTTGTAACAGTTAAAAAGATGAAAAAATCTCAAGCCCGTGAAATCGCTCAACGCTTCCTCAAGGAAGTAGGCATGGAAGGCTATGATGATTACTATCCGGTACAATTATCTGGGGGCCAACAACAACGTATTGGAATCGCTCGTGCCCTTGCGATGGACCCAGAGGTCATCCTCTTTGACGAACCTACCTCTGCTCTCGACCCTGAACTCGTAGGCGAAGTATTGGCTGTTATCCGCAAGATTGCAAAAGAGTTAAAGGTAACGATGATTATCGTAACTCACGAAATTGGCTTTGCCAAAGAAGTGGCCGACCAAGTCGTATTCATGGAAGGCGGCGTTATTGTAGAACAAGGGGACCCTAAGGTTGTCCTTGAACATCCGAAAGAAGAACGAACACGCAAATTCTTGAGCCGTTACCTTACACTAGATAGCGAATTGCCTCTTGATAGCGCAGCTTTATAAATAGTACTGCTCTATAAAAATACTGCTCTATAAATAATGCAGAGCATAATAATGCGTGCTATCCTAGTAATATAGAAATTCATGGCGACCTAATATTTTTAGAATTAGGTCGCTTTAAACGAGGTACATATGAAAGAATTTAGACAATTAACCGTAGATGATGCGGCTGAATATCACGAGGTGTTAATTGCAGGATATGCGGAGAATAAGAACTACCCTATATCCTTCGATGCTATTAACTTTAGCCCAGAAGAATCTCGGGTGTGGATCTTAAAATATCCTGTATTTGGTCTCTACGTAGATGGTTCCTTAGTATGCTCTATTTCATTCCGCATGCCTTGGATTCCCAAAGCTACGCCAGACGTATATCCGCACATTGCACACTTTGTGACAGCCCCTGAATATAAGGGAAAGGGCTATGCTCGTGAAGTTTTAACTGAAGCAGAAAATCTACTGCGCAATGTATATAAAACACCAGCCGTAACACTAGGTACTGCTGCAGAACACCCATGGCTTGCCAAAATGTATGAAGGCTTTGGCTTTAAAGAATATAAACGGAAACAACTACCTGGAAAGGTACATACGACCATATTCTTTAAGAAAACACTGTAATAAGAACTCTAATTTTAAAGTCCTACCATACAAATAGCGACTAGTTAAGATAATCAACTAGTCGCTATTTTATTTTTACATATAGTTACGTTATAATAAATGAAATTGTTTTTGTCTGTGGAGTGTGAATAGTATGTATGAAATCGTAAATGAACCAAATTTAACAATAGCTTTTGATATGGATGTAGAGTTATCTGAATTTGGTGTGTTTGGCGTATATATTAAACGAGGCTATAATATCTGTTCTGGCTATATTGATCCTAGCGATTGGTCCGGAATTCGTAAAGGCTATCAAGAATTAGTCGATTTGTATGAGAAGTGTAAAGGCAAAGCAACCTTTACCCATGTATTAACTGGAGAAGGGGATACCTTAACATTCTCGTTAGATCAAAAGGGTGCATTGGCGATAGATGTTACTATCTGTACTACTTATAATTACAAATGTAATATGACAATTGAAAGTTTAGATCAAACATATTTGCCAAAGTTTATTGAGTTTTTCAAAGAATTTTTGGAACGAGAGCCAAAATAAAAAGAGTCGCATCAAAGGATGCGACTCTTTTTTGTACCCAGTTTCTATTTACAATTATTTTGTAACAACTTTAAGATCTACAGGGATTTTAGCTTCTACAGCTTCGCCTTTGATAACTTTTTGAGCTGTATCAATAGCGATTTTACCCATTTGGTCCGGTTGTTGCGCAATTGTTGCAGCCAATGTGCCGTCTTTAACAGCTTTGTCTGCATCAGCAGTACCGTCAAAGCCTACGATGAAGATTGTTTTGCCTGCGGATTTAGCTGCTTGGATAGCGCCTAATGCCATTTCGTCGTTATGAGCGAAGATAGCTTGTACATCAGGGTTAGCTTGCAAAATGTTTGTTGCTACGTTTAAACCTTTTGTACGGTCGAAGTCAGCACTTTGTTTTGCTACTACTGTTAAGTCTTTGTCAGCTACGTTGTGGAAACCTTGGCCGCGTTCACGTGTGGCGGAAGCACCAGGGATACCTTCGATTTCTGCAACTTTTGCAGCTTTGCCTACTTTTTCAGCGATAAGTTGAGCGGCCATTTCGCCGCCTTTTACGTTATCGGAAGCGATGTGAGCTACTACTTTGCCTTTATCAGCAGAGCGGTCAACAGTGATTACAGGAATGTTTTTAGCATTTGCTGCTTCTACGGAAGTAGAGATAGCTGCAGAGTCTACAGGGTTGATGATCAATACAGAAACACCGCTTTCAAGTAAGTCGGAAATATCGTTTGCTTGTTTTGCAGGGTCATTTTGAGCATCAACGATTTTAACTTTAAGACCAAGCGCTTTAGCTTGAGCCTCAACGCCTTCCTTCATAGTTACGAAGAATGGGTTGTTCAATGTGGAAACAGAGAAGCCGATTGTGCCGGATTTTTTGTCGCCGCCGTTATCAGCGCTTTTACCACAGCCTGCTACAAGACCGATAACCATGATAGCCATCGCCAACAGTAACAATAGTTTTTTCATAGGAACCTCCTAGGCTTTCTTGCGGTCTGCAAGAACCGCCAATAAAATGACAATACCTTTTACAACTTGTTGATAGAAACTGGAAACGTCGAGAATATTTAACCCGTTGTTGAGGGTACCGATAATGAGGGCACCAATTAATGTGCCAACAATATGACCACGACCACCAGCAAGGCTTGTGCCGCCAAGAACCACCGCTGCGATAGCGTCAAGTTCATAGCCTGCACCTGCTGTCGGTTGTGCAGAGTTAAGACGAGAGGTGATGATTGCACCGGCGATACCACAGAGCATACCTGTTAAGGCATACACAAAGATTTTAACGCGGTCAATCTTGATACCAGCAATGTAACTTACCTTTTCACTACCACCTACGGCGTATGTTTTACGGCCTAAGGATGTGCGGCTCAATACGAACCAGAGGATGATGAAAGCAAGGAACATTGTGATAGCTGGAACTGGAAGGCCTGCAATATCCCCTTGGCCAAAGCCGTGGAATAGAGGGTCTTGGGTAAGGCCAGAGATTGGGTTACCATCAGTGAATACCAAAGTGGCACCACGGTAGATGGTCATGGTCGCCAAGGTAGCAATAAATGGAGCTACGCGGCCATAGGTAATAACGAGACCGTTAATCCCACCCAATACGAGGCCCGCACCTGCGGCTAACACGATAGCCAATACAGGGTCAGTACCAGTTACAATGAGGTTTGCCATCACTGCACTGGAGAGGGCGAGGATGGAACCAACGGATAAGTCGATACCGCCCGTTAAGATGACAAAGGTCATACCGAAGGCGATGATCGCATTGATGGATACTTGGCGCAACAAGTTACGCAAGTTAGAGAATTCAAGGAAACTGTCGTTCATGACAGAGATAATCACAAATAATAGGATGAGGCCGATGAGGGGGCCTAATTTTTTTACATATTGTAGAGCTTTGCTGTCCATTATTGTCCTCCTGTGGCTAATGTCATAATCGATTCTGGTGTTGCATCGCTACGGTCCAAGATACCTGCTACACGACCTTCATGAATGACCATAACGCGGTCGCTCATGCCGAGCACTTCAGGTAACTCAGAGGACACCATGATAATGGACACACCATCGTTCGTTAATTCGTTCATTAAATCATAAATATCACGTTTCGCGCCGATATCGATACCCCGTGTCGGTTCATCCATGATGATAATGGATGGTTTTTTACCGACCCATTTCGCGATAACCACCTTTTGTTGGTTACCACCGGATAGGGACGATGCTGGTTCGTGAATAGATTGTGTTTTAACGCCCAGTTTTTTAGACAATTCGTCAGCAAAAGACGTAAGTTTGCCCTTATCTAGTACATGAGAGGGGCAAATTTCGCCAAGGTTCGGCAATGTAATATTGGAACCGATGGAGAAATCGAGAATCAAGCCTTCGCTCTTTCTATTTTCTGTGATGAAAGCAATCCCAGCCTTGATGGCATCTTCTGGTTTTTTACAGTTTAGGACGGAGCCGTTTACTGTTACGGTGCCGCCGTTGTGTTTATCTACACCGAAAATGGCGCGCATAATTTCTGTACGGCCAGCGCCCATGAGACCTGCTACGCCGAGAATTTCCCCTTTACGCAAGGAGAAGGAAATGTCATTATCAAAACCTTCTGGTTTAAGGTTATCCACGCTCATAACCACATCGCCCGGTGTTGTAGTACGAGCAGGGTAGAACTCGTCGATGGAACGGCCTACCATGTGACGTACCACTTCGTCTACGGAAATATCAGATGTTGGTTTAGTGATAATTGTGTGACCATCACGCATAACCGTAATTGTGTCACATTCGCTAAATACCTCTTCCATGCGGTGAGAAATATATACGATAGCAACGCCGCGTGCTTTCATTTTGCGCATCATGTTGAACAATGTCGCCGTTTCACGCTCTGTGAGGGCTGCTGTCGGTTCGTCCATGATGACAACCTTTGCATCTAACATCAAGATACGAAGGATTTCCGTCATTTGTTGGTGACCAACGGAGCAAAGGCCTGCTTCTGTTGTGAGTGGCAATTCGATGCCTAGTTCGCGGCATGTGTTTTCAGCCTCAGTGAGCATCGCCTTTTTGTCGAGCATACCAAATTTGTTGTGCTTTGGTCTCATTAAATATAGATTTTCTAACAATGTTAGATTTGGCCAAATGTTAAGCTCTTGGTGGATGAAGGCCACACCGTTTAGCTCGGCCTCTCTCGGGTTCGGGAAGGTGCGCTCTACACCGTCGATGGTGATGGTACCAGCATCCGCCTTGTGAATACCGGTGAGGATATTCATGAGGGTAGACTTGCCGGCCCCATTTTCGCCCATCAAGGCGTGAACCTCGCCCTCCTTGAGGGTAATACTTACATCGCGCAACACTTGGTTTGTACCAAATGCCTTCGCAATGCCTGACATAACAATTTCCATAACTACTCCTATATATTGGGTGAAAGTGTCTCTTGATGTATGTAATAGATTTGATAGTTAATTTTACATGCCCAGTGACCTAATTTATAGGTTTGGATGCTTAGTTTATAAAACTACTTGGTTAATCTGTTGTTCTATGGACGATCGCTGAAAATACAATCGGCACGTAAGATAATGTTTGCATACGGAGATGCTTCACCAGTTCGAATGATGCACTTGCATTGTTTCGTGGCTTCTTTGAAAGCATCGTGGCTTGTTTCAATCCATTCGTATTGATCAGATGGGAAGGTAGACTCTAAGAAGGCGTAAGCCTTAGGATTATTTTCTTTAATTTCTGTTGCCACATGAATCGCTTCGGATTTCATATGTTTAGCGATGATGGATACTACTTGCTCAAAGCTGGGTACACCAAAATCCAAGGCTAAATCAATTTTTTGAACCCCTTCAGGTACCGGTAAGCCACAATCAGAGATACAAATGGTATCCGTGTGACCAAGATCTGCCAAAACCTTAGCAATATGGCTATTTAAAATGCCGTGTCGTTGCATAGATAACTCCTTTTTCTATTCTAATGAATGAGGTTTTAACGCCTCATTCATTAACTCCCTTTGTTATATAGAGGGCAGATGTATTCGTTGCATGAGAATGTATAGCTTGTATTGAATAGACCTTTCAAAGCGACTTTGGCCCTGCGAAGGCAGACCTGGCCAGTGGAGCTTTTAAAGGTCTATTCAATATGCTAACTCTTTGCCAAGAATGCAGCGACCTCGTCCTTTGTTGGCATGCCACCTTGAGCCCCCAAGCGTTGGATGGAGAGGGCAGCTGCTGCATTGCCGTAGTGTAGAGCATCGGCTAAGCTTTTACCATTAACAATAGCCGTTGCAAAGGCGCCGTTAAAAGTATCGCCAGCGCCTGTTGTATCTACGGGCTCAACCTTGAAGCCAGGTACGATGTGGATTTCACCGTTGTCCGCATATCCTACGCCCTTGCTACCAAGGGTAACGATGATTTTGTTTTCGTTAGCTAGTAAGGTCTCCTCTGTAGATCGGTTAGGGTAGAGCGCAGATAGCTCATGTTCGTTTGGCGTAATATAGGTTGCTAATTTTAACCATTCCGAATCGAGGTCGGCTGCAGGAGCAGGATTTAAGAGGACTTTCACATTCGCCTTGTGACAACGACGAACGATGTATTCAATAGTTGGAATAGGAATCTCGTTTTGCACCATTACAAGATCGGCTTGCTCGATAGCAGACCAAGCGTTATCTACTACGGACTGGTCTACCTTAGCATTAGCACCTGCAATCACGATGATGCTATTATCGCCTTCAGCTAATGTAATGTGTGCTGTACCGGTTGTAGTGTTCGGTACCGTAACGATGTAATCTGTATTGATGAAATTTTCTTTTAAATTATCTAAAATCATTTGGCCGTATGTATCTTCACCGATACAGCCGACCATCGTGACCTCTGCACCTAGACGAGCCGCAGCCACCGCTTGGTTTGCGCCCTTGCCACCGTGAGCGATGTGCAATTCGTTGCCCATAATTGTTTCGCCTGCAGTAGGGCGTTTATCCGCGAGGACTACAATATCCATGTTGCAACTGCCAATAACAACAATGCGATTCATAATAACTCCTTAATAAGCCTCTACCCTAACTGGGACTAAAAATGACTATCATTTATTTTTATACATAAAACTTAGGGTGTTTTATACAATAAGTTGCATATATAAATATAATTGATAATCTAAGAGGCATTTGCTTTCACATACCTATAAGTGTATATTAATCATTTATTAGTATAGCGTAAATACGTGAGTTTATCTATATAAATATCTATAAAATGTAGGAATAAAAAAGGTATACCCAAAATCTATGTTACATGAGTAAAAATGTACTCTTTAGATCTTGGATATACCTTATTATTAAAGAATTAATATATTATACTATTTATATTTTATCTAACATTTTATCTATACTATCAAAAGATTTCTCTAAAGATAGAATACGACCTTGAATGATGTCATTTTGGCCTTGTACAAGAGCAGATAATATATCTACCTTAGCTTGTAAAATATTAGTTGCATTATCGTCAATATTTATTGTATTACTGTAGCTTTTATCTATTTTCATAATCTATCAGACCTTTATTGTTAATATAACTATATATTAGTGAAAGCTTGGTTTGTCATAGTGTGTACCTGGTTCACCTACACCGATGCTTGTGCGGTGGAAAGGCGTTTCATCCGTAGCGTGTAAGATATCAAAGATAGCTTTTACCACTGCTTCGCGTGAAACTTGGGCATCGTTGAATTGAGCCCCTTCAGGGATGAGTTCGTAATCGGTTTTCTCTGGATCATTGTAGAGCCATGTGAGGCGCAAGATGGTGTAATTTAAATTGGATTCGCGCAATACGTTGCGTGCTTGGCGCTCACCTTGAACATAGCTAATCGGTAAGTTGTCGAAGGTCCATTTTTCAAGTGCTACAGGGAATTCACCAGAAAGCCCAGCCATGGACACACCGATAACACGGCGTATATTTTTGCGGCTCAACGCTTTCACGATGGACGCCATATCACTGCCAGACTCCATAGCACCTACAAATACAATCTCCGCATTTGTTACAGCTTGTTCTAATTTTCCAGGATTTTGGAACGAACCTTCAATCACTGTAACGCGTTCATGGTCGATAATCTCTGGAGGTATACGTGTTTTCAACTGACGACCATATAATGTAATGTGCATATCTGTATATGTTAATAGTGTAGCAGTCAACTTTTGAGCTATTTGGCCCGCAGCTCCTAAAATCGTAATATACTTATACATAAAAAAGACCTCCTATGTTCGGGCATAAATATTTAATGAAATTTTAACATACATATATGACAAATACGTGAGAAAAAATTATAAAAATCTTTGTATTATTTTCGTAATTTAATTGATACTTAACATTTCGTTTGTTGTTTTTAGCTGTGCAAATCGATTCCGCCAAATCTTTTCTTTGTAAAAGGATAGGATTGTATCGGCGGATAGATGATCATTATCAAAGGTTGAGATAGCATCTTCGACGATGGTGATTTTATAACCATATTCAAAGCCTACTTTTACAGATGTATCAATGCAAAATTCCACCTGCATTCCTACGAATGTCAAATCGGTAATACTTTTACTATCTAAATATTCCTTTAACTCACTATCTTTGAAGATGCTATTGTAATATTTATTGAAAATCTTTTCGTTTTCTTGAGGGTTTAATTCGTGATAGACCTGCCAATTATCACTACCCGTTGCTAATAAGCCTTCATCTTCAGAATGCCTGATAAAAATGACTTCTATATTTTGATCTCTAAAATGTTGAATGATTGCTTTTGTATTTGAGATAAAGTTTTTCGCATTGTAAGGGTTTTCCTTAACTAAGCCTTCTTGAATATCGATTACGATTAATGCCTGTGCCATTATGAACCTCCCTGATAAGGTAAATGATGAGTTTATTATAATTATAGTGAAATACTAAATAATATATGGAGATTATAATAATTATACACCAAGATAGAGGAGGTATTTATTATTGCCTTTAGACTGGTTCGCGACGTAGTCGCGAATTATAAAACCATCCACTATGCGGGTGCGGCAACAAAAGTTATACAAAAAGTCACTTTGCTTAAGTAGAATGTAGGTGTTTAAGCCATATTATATGTAAAAGAAAGATGATTTTTCAATAGAGTAGAATATATTTAAGAAGTGGTATAATTGTATATATAAATTTTGCTTTTGGTTTGTGTGTGGTTGGTTATTTTGAAGGGAGCGACTGTATGTCAGATGGTCCGTTTTTAACACCAAGAGAACAGATAGAGCATAGTATATCCAAAGGTATTACCTTTGATAATATTACTGAAGTGGAAGCAGAACAATATTTAGTAGAGAATAATAACTACTTTAAACTTAGAGCCTTTAGGAAGAACTTCTTAAAATCCTCAAAATCTGGAAAATATGTAAATTTAGATTTTAGCTATTTAATAGATTTAGCATGTATTGATAATAGATTGAGACGAATCATGTTAGAAATGGCTATAGGGATTGAGCATTTTTCCAAAGTTCATTTATTATCTATTTTACAGCAGAATAATATTGATCCCTATGATGTAGTTGAGGAATATATGAATCAGCTAGAGAAATCTAATTTTGAACAATTACAGCATGACTTATGGAAAAATAGTGGTAGCTTATATTGTGGTAATTTATATGCTAAATATATTGATGATCAAAATAAACGTTGTCCAGTATGGGCTTTTCTAGAAATGATTTCCTTTGGACAGTATTTATACTTCTACAAATATTGTGCAGAATTATTGCAAAATATTGAGATTACAGAACGATTATACTTAATGTATACAGTTAAAAGTTTGCGGAATGCATGTGCTCATAATAATTGTATTATCAATGATATAAATTCTACACATAATAAACGTATTAATGCTGATTTACAACGTGAATGTGCTAAATTTATAAAATCACCATCAAGTAGACGTAGACATTTGGGACATATTTCTACCTATCAAATCTTAACTACGATGTATGCTCATCAAAGAATATGTATTAGTACTGGTGTTCATAAACATATATGTGGTGAATTAGATGAACTTAAGAAACGCTTTTTTCGAGATAATGATTATAGGTTGAATGATAATATAAAAGCTACATTTGATGTGCTTATTAGAGCTATTGACACATGGTTCCACATAAGGTAATATTTAAGTACATAGAAAAACCATTTTTGGTTTCAAGCGGCAGCATCGTTAATTCGGTGTTGCTTTATTTTTTATATAGGCGCCCTCAAGGGTGCTTTTTTGTTGTATTGAAATCTATAAAAGTGGTATAGAGCTTTTGCTTGCAATGGTATAATACACATAACAACTGGTATTACTTGAGGTGGCATATGGATAAACAGCAATTAGCAAATAAAATTTGGGAATCAGCCAATAAATTGCGCTCTAAAATTGAGGCGAATGAGTATAAAGATTATATATTAGGATTCATGTTTTATAAGTTTTTGTCTCAAAAAGAGGAAGAGTTACTACGTACACAGTATCAAATAGCAAAAACTGAATATAAATCTGTTTTAGTAGAATCAAATGTAGAATTGCGTGATGCTATTCGAGATGATTTGTACTATTTTATACCATATAATCATTTGTTTTCTACATGGATTCAGGATGGTAATCAGCTTGATGTAGGTAGAGTACAAGATGCATTAAATTCTTTTGAACGATTATTGAATGATCAATATAACCGGATATATAAAGGTATCTTTGATACATTGCAATTAGGTTTAACTAAGTTAGGCGATAACTCTGGTGCCCAATCCAAAGCTATTCAACAATTAATCTTATTGATTGATGAAATACCAATGGATGGCTCTCAAGATTATGATGTCTTGGGATTTGTATATGAATATCTGATTTCGAATTTTGCTGCCAATGCAGGTAAAAAAGCGGGTGAATTCTATACGCCTCATGAAGTTTCTGTTTTGATGTCAGAAATTATAGCTCATCATTTACAGGGCCGAAATGAAATTTCAATTTATGACCCTACAAGTGGATCAGGCTCTTTGTTGATTCATATTGGTAAAAGTATTGCAAAATATAGAAGAGATAAAAATAGTATTAAATACTATGCTCAAGAGCTAAAAGAAGCAACGTATAATTTGACGAGAATGAACCTCATCATGCGTAATATTCAACCATCTAACATCATGGTTAGAAACGCAGATACATTAGAGGATGATTGGCCTTATTTTGATGAAGCAGACCCTCAACAAACGTATAATCCGTTATACTTAGATGCTGTTGTATCAAACCCTCCATATTCTCAACACTGGGATCCCAAGGGAAAAGAAAATGATCCTAGATACAGTCGATTTGGGTTAGCACCTGCTACAAAAGCTGACTATGCTTTTGTACTTCATGATCTATATCATTTAAGACCAAATGGTATTATGACAATCGTATTGCCACATGGTGTATTGTTCCGTGGGGATAGTGAAGGAGAAATTCGTAAGGCTCTTATTGATAATAATCATATTGATGCAATTATTGGTTTGCCAGCTAATATTTTCTTTGGTACAAGCATCCCGACAATCATTATGGTATTGCGTCAGAAGAGAGAGAATCAGGATGTACTAGTTATTGATGCTTCAGAATATTTTGTGAAAGCTAATAAGAATAACAAGTTGCAGGCATCAGATATTCGTCGCGTTATAGATGCTTATTGTAAGAGAGAAACGATTGCTGGATATTGTACAGTTGTATCTCGTGATGAGATTATAAGTAATGATTACAATTTAAATATTCCTCGCTATGTGGACACATCTAAAAATGATGAAATATATGATATATATGGTATTGTTCATGGGGGGATTCCATATAATGAGATAGAAAAATTATCCCTATATTGGAATGTGTTTGAAGGACTTGATAAAGAAATTTTTAAACAAGGTCAAGATGGATACTATTCATTGGTAGAGGGGAATATTGCTAAGATTGTACAGGATTATCCTGCTGTAAATGCATTTACAGACTCCTTGGGGTTAAAGATTGATCATTATATAGAACACGTCTCGCAGTCTGTTATTGATAATTTTAAAGTTGGAATGGATGAAACTGTTTGGCATACCTTGTCAAACGAGTTATTTGAACAATTTTCTAATATACCATTAATCGACACATATGATATCTATCAAATTATGAGTGATAATTGGTCTAAAATTACATTAGATATCGATAAGATGGGATATAATGGTAAAGCCTTGGTTGCTTCTGTAGAGCCCAATATGGTAATGAAAAAGAAAAATAATAAACAAGTAGAGGTTCAAGACGGGTGGAAAGGGGCTATTGTTCCTTTTGAATTAGTACAAGAATTATATTTGCAGAATGAACTTTCAAATGTAACGCATATAGAGAATGAACTTGAAGCAATTAAAGAGCGAATCGCTGAACTTGCTGAAGCTGTACCAATGGACTATCAAGACATGGAATTCCTGAATGATGATAGAACTGGGTTTGTGAAGACGCCATTGAACGCCGCTGTTAAGATTTATAAAGATGAACCAGAATTATACCCATTATTAAAGGCTGTTAAAGATTTATATGCTGAAGAAACAAAATTAAAAAAATGTCAGAAAGAGGCTGTAGCTGAGTTAGCTGATGCTACAAAATATTGTATGGAGAATCTTACTGATGAACAAATAGATGAATTGTTATATCAACATTGGATTGTGCCAGCAATAAATGAACTAAAAGCGTATTCAAAAAAGGTCATCAATGATTTTGTTCAATGTTTAAGTGCTTTATCCAATAAATATGGAACTTCACTACAATCAATTGATAATGATATTAGAGTTGTAGAGCAAGAGTTGATTACATTATTGCGTGAGTTAGAAGCTAATGACGATATGGGGATATCCGCCTTATTAGAATTGTTAGGAGCAAAATGATGAATACTAATAAAAAAACTCCTAAGTTACGATTTAAAGGCTTTACTGATGATTGGGAACAGCGTAAGTTGGGTGATGTAGCAATTATTACTGGGGGAGGAACTCCAAGCACTAATGTTCCTGAATATTGGAATGGAGATATTGATTGGTATTCTCCAGTAGAAATAGGTAAGAATCGCTATGTTAGTAAAAGTACTCGAAAAATAACAAAGTTGGGTCTAGAGAAAAGTTCTGCTAAATTACTTCCAATTGGAACTGTTTTATTCACATCAAGGGCAGGTATAGGTAATACAGCAATTTTACAAGCTGAAGGGTGTACAAATCAGGGGTTTCAATCGATTACTCCTGATTCAAAAGAATTAGATACGTATTTTTTATATACTATGACACCGAGATTAAAGCGTTATGGAGAAGTAACTGGTGCAGGATCAACCTTTGTTGAAGTTTCTGGTAAACAAATGGAAAAGATGAGTTTAGTACTCCCTTCATTAGAGGAACAAAAACAAATAGGCCGATTTTTTAGGACTATAGATGATTCTATTACCCTTCATCAGCGTAAGCTTGAGAAACTGAAATTAAATAAGAGTGCACTTTTACAAAAATTATTCCCTCAAAAAGGATGTACGATTCCAGATGTTAGATTCAAAGGATTTACTGATGCTTGGGAACAGCGTAAGCTAAATGATTTTGGAATAGCGACAGGTGGAACATCAATTGAATCAGAATTTGTTGATGGAGGAACTTATAAAGTTATTAATATTGGTAGTTATTCAGAAGAATCAGTTTATAATGATCAAGGATTAAGGGTTAATAAGACAGACAAAACTAAGTCTAGGATTCTTAATAAATATGATTTAACAATGATCTTAAATGATAAGACCGCTTCAGGGAATATAATTGGCCGGGTACTATTAATCGATCAAGATAATACATATGTATATAATCAGCGAACAGAACGAATTGAGGTTGATACAAAGGATTTTCTTCCTATGTTTTTATACCATATGTTAAATGCACCAGAACAAAGAAAATATATTGTTAAAGCGAGTCAAGGTAATACCCAAATTTATGTGAATTGGTCAACTATTAGTAATATTGATTATATGATTCCACAACTCCTATTAGAGCAAGAGAAAATAGCAAATCTTTTTTCTTTGATTAATAAAGATATTACCCTTCATCAGCGTAAATTGGATTGCCTTATATCAATAAAAAAAGGTTTACTTCAACAGTTATTTGTGTAGATTTAATAGATTAGGTGAATTATGATTTTTACAAAAGAATCTGATTTTGAATTAGCCCTTATTCAGCAGTTATCTAATCATGGTTGGGAAGCAGAGTGTATTGAATATCCAACAGAAGAGGCGCTTGTAAAGAATTGGGCAGATATTATTTATAAAAATAACTGTTCTCCTGACAAGCTAGATAAATATCCGTTGACTGATAGCGAGATGAATCAAATCTTAATGCAAATTAAGATGTTGAAAAGTCCTGCCATGATAAATGATTGGATAAATGGCAAAGTAGTTACTATTAAACGTGATAATCAAGATGATGCGATGCATTTGGGGAAAAATGTATCACTTAAAATTTTTGACCGTAATGAAATTGCTTCTGGACAAAGTGTTTATCAAATAGCACGTCAACCACAATTTAAAGGGCTTAATGATGTTTCTAGAGATAGACGTGGAGACGTCATGTTGCTAATTAATGGGATGCCTGTTATTCATATTGAATTGAAACGTTCAGGTATTCCGGTTGATTTCGCAATTAATCAAATTGATTTATATAATCGTCGTGGTTTGTTCTCTGGATTATTTGCTTTAATACAAATTTTTGTGGCTATGACACCAGAAGAAACGGTATATTTTGCTAATCCTGGAAATGGAGAAGCTTTAAAGTCAGAATTTCAATTTCATTGGGCCGATGTAAACAATGAAATTATAGGGGATTGGACTCAAATTGCCGGAACATTGTTGGCAATTCCTTTAGCACATGAATTATTAGGGTTTTATACAATTCCAGATAGCTCTGACGGTGTCCTCAAAGTGATGCGTAGCTATCAGTATTATGCAGCAAGTCGTATTGCAGATATAGTTAGTAAAGCTGATTGGGGATATACCAGTCCTTTAGGTGGGTATATTTGGCATACAACAGGATCTGGTAAAACTATGACATCGTTTAAAACGGCGCAGATTATTGCGAGTGTAGGAGATGCTGATAAAATCGTATTTCTTGTGGACCGTGTTGAATTAGGAACACAGTCTTTGCAGGCATATCAAGGGTTTGCCGACTCTGCTACATCCGTAGAAGGTACAGAAAGTGGTACTGTATTACTGAAAAAACTAGATAGCATTGAACCAAAGGATATGATAATTGTTTCCTCTATTCAAAAGATGAATCAATTATCTAAAGATGATACACGCGATGATATGTTAAACCGTGTTAAAGGAAAACGGTTGGTTTTTATTTTTGATGAATGTCATCGCAATACTTTTGGCGATATGTTGAGAGCAATTAAAGAAACATTCCCACATGCTTTATTATTTGGGTTTACAGGCACGCCAATTTTTAAAGATAATGCAAAGAAAACATTAGCGACTGCCGATTTATTTGGTGATGAATTGCACCGGTATAGTATTTCTGATGGTATTCGAGATAAAAATGTGTTAGGGTTTGATATTACATCGGTGCCAACATATAGTGATGAAGATTTACGTAATGCAGTTGCATTACGTGAGGTTGGCGCTAATACCGTTAGTGATGTTATGGAATCTCCCGAAAAACGAGAAGCCTATTACCATTTTATAAATGATGTACCTATGGTTCGAGATTATGAACATGGATATACAAGAGGTATTGAGGATTATATAGAAAATGGGCATTATGATAATGATGACCATCGTAGAGCTGTAATTGAAGATATTCATGGTAAATGGTTGGTACAAAGTTATAAAGGATTATTCCATGGTATTTTAGCAACCCATAGTATATCTGAAGCGATTTCTTACTATCGATTGTTTAGACGGAGTGCACCTAATTTAAAAGTAGTGGCCTTATTTGACCCTACTGTAGATGGTGAAATGGATCCTACAACCGCTGTTATTAAAGATGAAGCATTGGAAGAAATCTTAGAGGATTATAATACATATTTCAATCAAAAATTTACTGCATCAAGTTATGCTTCATTTAAGCGTGATGTTTGTGCTAGACTTGCGCATAAGCTGCAATATCGTTCTAATGATGTAGAAATTGATACAGATAAATACATTGATGTTGTAATTGTCGTTAAACAATTACTGACAGGTTTTGATTCAAAATATGTAAATACACTATATGTTGATAAAATTATGGCTTATGAAGAAATAGTACAAGCTTTCTCTAGAACAAACCGTTTATATGGTCCAGAAAAACCATTTGGTAGCATTAGATATTATCGTAAGATACATACTATGTCTCGTAATATTCAAGATGCTTTTAGGTTATATTCTGGATCGGTACCTGAAGGGTTATATGCAGATAAAAAAGATCAGAATATTCGCAAAATGAATGTTATAGTAGAGGATATTTCAGATTTATTTATATCAGAAGGCATAGAATACTATTCAAAATTACCGGATAATATAGCGAGTAGACATAAATTTGGACGCTTATTCTATCAATTGCGTAGCTTAATGGAAGCTATTCGGCTACAGATGTTTACGTGGCAAAAGAATATTGATGAGAAACTAGGACTAAATTTAGATGAGGAAACGTATAACACATTAGCAGTTCGATATGGCGAATTATTTAGTTCTAGTACACCTGATGGTAAATCTAATCCAGTGATTCCTTTTGATATAACTGCCAAAGCTCATAAGCAAGAATCTATTCGGATTGATGCTGATTATATGAATAAAAATTTTGAGAAGTATATAAGAGCATATAATATTGATGACTTTGATAGTACTTTAATTGATCAATTAAGAATGATGCTTCATAAAAGCTTTGCTCAATTATCTCAAGAAGAACAACGTGCTGCTAGACAAATTTTGGTTGATATAGAACATAAGCGGTTAGTTGTTGACGAGAATAAGACATTGACTGATTATATCAATGAATATATGAATGTCGATTGGAACGCGAAGATACAGTATTGTATTAATTTGTTGGGTGTTGATGAAGCTAAGTTGAGGGCATTGTTAAATGCTCATGTTAATGAAACTAACATTGATGAATATGGACGCTTTAATGAGTTGATTTCCACTGTAGACATCGAGCGAGCTAAACAAAATTTAGGAATTGTAGATCAACCTCATTGGAAATGTATTATTAAAATTAAAAATATACTTAGGGAGTTTGTTATTTATAATAAGCTTGATGGTTATAAATCGTAAATTTGCTTTAGAGTATATTATAAAAATAGCAGGATTAATCCCCTGCTATTTTTTGTTGCGCTCTAAACTTTCACAATACCCGTATAAATGTTAAAATAAATCCATATATATTTTTATAGAAATGAGGCTATTATGGAACGGATTCAGGATCTTGTGTACACGCATGTGCAGGGTGGCCAGTTTAGATGGGTTACTGTTAGCACATTGATGCTCGCATTGGGCACGATATTGCATTTGGTGAGCCCTAGTGTGGCTGGGGTAACTCCAAACTGGACGATTGCTACGTACTGCGTAGCTATTTTATTGACTCGTCCTAGTTTGAGTCAAACCTTGGGGATTGGCCTCGTGGCGGCCCTCATCAACGTATTGACGTCTAAGTCAGCGTTTCCTTATGGCAACTTGTTGTCTGAGCCAGGTGGTGCTTTGACGGCGGCTCTCGTAACGCGTGCTATGTTGTCCATGAAGTTCCGTAAAATTGGTGGTTTTGATTTAACGCCTGTCGTGTCTGGCTTTTTAGCAACTGTTGTATCTGGCGGTATCTTTGTTACTATTTTGTGGCAAGTGCTTGGGTTGCCAAATAATGTGTACATGTATGGCATGTGGCCATTGGTACTCATTGTAGGGGCCTTGAATGGTGCCATTACACCAATCTTGTATATTCCGGCACAACGTTTATTCTCTAAACGTGGCATGTTGCCAAATGCAGATCAATTGACATCTGATCATAGTCGCTTGACTATTTTGCCTGAGCGCCAAGCTAAAATATCCATTGAGCACGTAAATTACTATCATCCAAAGGCGACTACACCATCCCTTGAAAATATCAATCTCGATGTAAATGAAGGTGATTTCCTCGTTGTTACAGGCCCTGCAGGTTGTGGTAAAAGCACCCTTTGTATGGCGATGGTAGGGGCGGTGCCTAAATTCTATGGTGGACGCCTAGAAGGCATGGTCTTCGTAGATGGTCATGCGACTACGCAAATGGAAATTCCAGAACTAGCGAACCATATCGGTGTAGTTCTAGCCGACTACGATACACAGCTCGTAACGATGACAGTTCGTGAAGAAGTAGCCTTTGCTATGGAAAACCGCGGTTATGACCGTGAAACTATTAAAGCTCGTTCTGAAGAGGTGTTTAAGCAAGTTGGCCTCGTAGGCTTAGAAGATCGCAAGATTACAAGTTTATCTGGTGGTCAACGCCAACGTTTGGCTATTGCTTCTGTATTGGCTACGAATCCAACCGTACTTGTTCTTGACGAACCGACAAGCTCTCTCGATCCAGATGGGACCGCTGAGTTATATCGCCTCGTAGGTGATTTGAACCAAAAACACGGTATCACCGTTGTCGTTATCGACCATGACTTGCATGCCGTATTGCCGTATGCTAACCGCATGGCCCTCATGGTAAATGGTTCTATCGCCTGTGATGACGATGTACCGACTACGCTTCGTTACATGTACGAGCACAATATTCATGTCGATGCATTGCCATCTGTATTTACAACCTATATGGAATTGGAACAAGCCGGCTTTCACAGTGATGAACCTTGGCTCAGCATCGAGTCTGCTATCAAGGGCTTGCACCAAATTGAAATGGCTCATGCGATTCAAACCGAGGTGCATGGTAAAAGCAACTCTCCAGCTAATCAAAGAAATACAGTAGATAATCTTGCTGATCAATCTAATATAGTAGAAAATAGACAACCAGTTCAACGTGTTGATGATGTACCAGGAAAGGACGGTGGCGCTCATGCTTAAGGTTGAAAACATCCGCTTTGGCTATGTGCCATCCGTAGATATTTTCCAAAACGTGACTTTCACCATCGAAGGGGGCGAATATATCGCTATCGGTGGTCGTAATGGTTGCGGCAAAACGACTATTACGCGTTTGCTCGTAGGCCTCGAAAAGGCTAGGGAAGGCCACATGTATTATAACGGCAGAGATATTACGTCCATGCCGCCGTCTAAACGGGGTCAATTTATCGGCTATGTATTCCAACAGCCAGATCGCCAAATGTTCAGACCGACCGTAGCCACAGAGGTTGCCTTCGGACCTGAGTCCTTGGGGCGCAGTAAAGCCGAAGTGAAGCGTATTGTTGATGAAGTATTGGAGCGCACAGGCATCGGCCATTTGCGTGAAGCCTATCCTCCAACATTGCGCCGCGGTGAAAAGCAACGCGTTGCCATTGCTTCTGCGTTGGCTATGCAGTCTAAAATCCTCATCCTTGACGAACCAACCAGTGGTCAAGATGGTAAGGAAACTAAAGAGCTATTAGCCTTATTGCGTCAGCTTAATCCAGAAGGTATCACAATCCTTCTTATTACCCATGATATGGAAATCATGGCTAGCGAATGTAGCCGTGCTATTATCATGGGCAACCAAACCGTTGCCTTTGACGGCAGTCCAGAAGAATTATTCAAAAAATCTACGGATGAATTGCAAGAGTTAGGCCTTACGAAACCGCCAAGTGTGGAGCTTTCACTAGCGGTACCATCCTTAGGCTATTGCAAATCTATGGATGAATTGAAATCCAAGTTAGTGGCTCAGTTGAGCGGAAAATAGGAGGGACATATGGAACGTTTAGTACCGTTAACAAAAATCTTGATGACCCTCGCCGTATCCGTGTGGGCCATCATGTTGCGTGACTGGGCAGCGCTATTGGCATTAGTCGTAGTAGAGCTCGGTGTACTATTTATGGCAGGGTTGTTGTTCAAACAACGCAAAGCCGTGTTGGCATTAACTAGCTTCGCTGTATTCCTTGGCCTCATCCAATTCCTTGGCAGCGGCGATGTAATCTCTGCCATCGTATCTGGCTTACGAATGTTGGCTATGACACTTGTCTTTATAGGCTTGTTGGCAACTACAAAATTACAAGACCTTACGGCCGCGCTCGTAACACAATGCAAAATTCCTTATGAATATGCATTTATGTTCACTGCTGCGCTCCGCTTCGTGCCTGACTTTATTGCTGAAAGCCATGCTGTACAAGAGGCGCAAGCTTGCCGTGGCTTATCTCTAGAAGGCAACTTCATTAAGCGTATCAAATCCTATGCATCTGTTATTCAACCATTGCTATTAAAATCCTTGGGCCGTTCCGAAACAATGGCGTTATCCTTGGAACTACGTGGTTTTGGTGGCCCTACACACAGCTTTGCTGCATCCGTAGGATTGAAAAGAATCGATTATACTGTTATTAGTGCTTTAATTGCTATTACAATACTTTTATTTGTTATTGTGTAATTTTCTTATAAATCAAGTAAGAGTATGTTTTTGCTCCTATAGAAATGTACTAGCTTTAATAGTTATAATAAAAAATATGATAAAAGTATATAAGTAAAATAAGAGCTTTTTACTTATATATGCTTCAAAACGTATATGCTGAGTGGTAAAAAATGTTGTTTTTACCACTCAGTTTTGTTGTATTGGGGATATAGATGTAAAATATGTAATTTTTACCTCAAAGATGGATAAAAGTGAAATAGTATGTCATACGAATAGTTCGTCCTTTTTCTTGCGTATGTGGGCTATTTTTATATATTATGTTAAATAGAAATAAATTTTTTTAGGATACCTACAGTTTTGAGGAATACTTATGAGTGAATTAGTAATACGACCAATTACAAGGAATGATATAGCCTCTTGTTTAGATATTTATAATTATGAGGTTATGAACGGCGTAGCCACGCTTGATCTTGAACCTCGTAAGTTGTCAGAGTGGCAGGAGTGGTATGAGTCTCATAGCGATGAGCACCATCCTATTGTGGTAGGTACCATTGATGGGATTGTAGCAGGCTATGCATCGCTTTCACCATATCGACCTAAAGAGGCCTATAAAAGTACCGTCGAATTATCTATCTATATCCATCAAGATTATCGCGGTAGGGGGATCGCTACACAACTGATGGCTCATATTTTAGAAATAGCAAAAAATGATCCGTTATTGCACAATGTGGTGTCCGTTATTACGGCTGGCAATGAAGGTAGCACCAAGTTGCACGAGCGTTTTGGCTTTACCTATTGTGGTCTAACGCCTCAAGTTGGATTCAAACATGGTAAATATCAGGATACCGAAACATACGCATTATTGGTATAATAATTAGTATAGTAAAATATATAAATTAATACGTTATACCAATGATGTATAGATTATAGATAAGGGTTCGCCAGGGGTTAGGGCGAATAGGGGTGATTGAATGAACATGAAAGATGAACGGCAGTTCGTTGGATATAGTAAGTATCGCAGCCGTCTCGTGGACGGTCATGTGCATACGGAATTGTGTCCACATGGTAGTGGGGACCGAACTGCGATGATGATAGAAAAGGCCATCGAGTTGCGTATCGAAAAGGTATGCCTTACAGAACATGCACCATTGCCAACAGCTTTTGCTGCAGAATACGGTGGCGATAAAAAGGCCTATGACACAGCGTCTTTGAAATTAAATGAAGTTGATACTTATTTAGAGTTGGGTCGTCAATTACAACGTGCTTATGGCACACATATCGATATTTCTCTCGGTTTTGAAGTCGATTATATTCCAGGCTTTGAATCAGACATTCAAGAGTTCTTGGATCGCTATGGTCCGTTGACGGATGATAATATTTTATCCGTTCACTTTATGGAAGGCGTTAATAATGCCTTTTACTGCTTAGACTACAGTGCTGAAGAATTTGAAAAAGGCTTTGGCCCGTGGATCGAAAAACAATATGAGTTATATTACAAATATTACTCCACCGTGCGCCAAGCCGTGCGTGCTGACCTCGGTGAATATACACCTAAACGCATAGGTCACTTTGATTTAATCAAGAAATACCAACATCACTTTGGCTTTGAACGTCATTTAGATCGTCGCAATGCGCAGGTGGTGAGTGATATTTTGCATATCATGCGCGTCCAAGGTCGCGAGCTAGACTACAACATGAGCGGCTTCTTCAAACCTGACTGCCGTGAAATGTACCCAAGTCGCTTCATCCAAGGCATGGCGGCTATCATTGGTGTGCCATTTGTATTGGGATCTGATGCACATAGCGTGGCAGATATAGAAAACGTTTGGGGCTAGCATAAAATCATTATTATAGTAAATACATGAAATATTAACGGTTCTATTGACAATTCTATAGAACCGTTATATTATGATTTCATACTTTAATAAATTAAAGCGATAAAATAGAAAAGTATCGATATAGGTAAATTTTTTCTCATAGTAAACTGAATAGCTAGATGACTTAAATCGTCATATAACTTAAAAGGTTAATATAGGTATATAGTTTTCAAAAACACGAGAAATGATATGAATCAATTGATGGAAAGGATGTTTACGATGGTACAGCAGCAATTACCTACTGGTTTCCGCGATGATATAGGGATCGTAGCAGAGCGTAAGGATGATGTGAGTCAATATGTGCTCGGTCTTTGTCGAAATCGTCAATACACAAAGATCTCTACGCCTCTCGTAGAGTACAAAGATGTATTCAATGGCTATGCAATGGGGCGCGGTCAACATATGTACGAATTCATGGATAGTTCTGAAGTGTCCGTCGTAATTCGTCCTGATTTGACCATGCCTATCGGTCGTTTCTTAGCGACTACAAATATTGAATTGCCTCGCACGTTCTACTACTTGGGCGATGTATTTATGAAAAATAAAAAGCATCGTGGCGATGTTAACCAAGTGACGCAAGGTGGCATTGAAATGGTGGGCTATAAAGGGCTTGAGGCTGAGCAAGAGTGCTTCAAGATTATTAAAGAGGTGAATGAAGCTCAATTGGGCAATAGTTTATTGCTCGAAATTGGGGATGCTCGTTTTTCTCGTGCTATTACCGATGCTCTTGGACTCAGTGATGATGAAAAAGCAGAGCTCTTAGAGGCTTTATTTACTAAATATTTGCCACGATATAACGAGTTGATTTCTGACTTTAAAAATAGTGCGCTATATCCTTTCTTAACTGTATGGCCTCGCTTGTTTGGTACGGTTCAAGATATAAAGGATGAGCTTAATCAAATTATCTTGCCTGCAGCGGCGCAGCGCATTTTAGATAATCTTGTAGATATGGCAAACCAAGTGGAAGCAACGGGGCAACAGGTTCGCATCGATGTATCTACGGAACCGCTTCAATCCTATTACACAGGCCTTACGTTTAGAGGCTATGTGGACGGCGTGTCTCAATACATCGTCAGTGGCGGTCGCTATGATGGCTTGCTATCTAGCTTTGATGGTACGCCGATGCCGGCAGTAGGGATGGCTTTCAATATCGATGTCTTGACTGATGTTACCTTGCAGGGTGAAAGTAAAGCTCAAGATAACGATACATTGCGTATCGCTCTTACGAAGGGGCGAGTAGAAAAGGATTTTATTCCACTCCTAGAAGCATGTGGCATTGATTGCAATCCATTACATAATAAGGCGCGCAAGCTCATTATCTCTTTAGGTGATTCTATGGAGGTCATCCTTGCAAAGGGGCCAGATGTAACGACGTATTTGAAAAATGGTGTTGTTGATCTTGGTATCGTTGGTAGCGATGTGCTCGATGAACAAGACGATACGAGATATGAAATGCTAGATTTACAAACGGGTAAATGCCAATTCATCTTGGCGTCCTTAGCGGGCTATAATCCTAAAGAAGGTCGCCGCCAACGAATTGGTACGAAATATCCAACCATTACAAAACAGTACTTTGGAGCTCAAGATGTGGAAATCATCAAGATTGAAGGCTCTGTTGAGCTGGCTCCACTTGTAGGACTAGCAGATGCTATCGTAGATATTACGGAAACGGGTACCACTTTGCGTGAAAACAATCTAGAAATCTTCGATTGGCTACAGCCCATATCTACACGCTTAGTAGCAAATCCATTAGCATTAAAACAAAAGCGAAACACCATTTTTAAGCTCATAGATCAGCTTTCAGAAGCAATTAATAAATAAGATGTAGAGTGAATCATATATTTAACTAGCAATACGGATAGTTAAAGTAGGAAGAAGGACGACAGATGAAAATATATAAGGAATCATTAGAGGCGATGCTTGCCATCGTACGGGATTACACACAGCAAACTACAGATATGGAGATTGAACGCCGCGTGTACGATATCATTGCTGATGTCCGCACTAACGGTGATGCGGCGCTCAAAGCGTATTCTGAAAAATTTGACGGTGTTTCCATCGAAAACTTTAGGGTGTCTCAAGAGGAAATCGATGCAGCTTATGAGTCTCTATCTGATGATTTGAAAGCCGCATTATTAAAGGCAAAGGCAAACATTACAGAATTCCACAGCCGTGAAATCGAGCAAGGTTTTGTGGACATGGACACACCAGGCATCATCCGCGGTCAAAAGGTCATTCCCTTGGCTCGCGTTGGTCTCTACGTTCCTGGAGGTACAGCTGCGTATCCTTCCACCATTATCATGACTGCTTTGCCTGCAAAAATCGCAGGGGTAAAAGAAATCGTTATGGTTACGCCCCCTCAAAAGGATGGCATTAATCCTGCCGTATTAGGTGCTGCAAAGCTTGCCGGCGTTGATGCGGTATATCAAGTGGGTGGTGCCCAAGGTGTGGCAGCCCTCGCTTATGGTACGGAAACGATTCCAAAGGTAGATAAAATCGTAGGTCCTGGCAATATTTACGTGGCAACGGCGAAACGTCAAGTATTTGGCCAAGTCGATATCGACATGATTGCGGGCCCAAGTGAAATTGGTGTTATCGCCGATGACAGCGCAAATCCAGTGCATCTCGCAGCAGATCTCTTATCCCAAGCAGAACATGACCCTCGTGCGCGCGCTATTATGGTGACTACCAGTGAAAGCTTAGCAAATGCCGTATCCGATGAGGTAGAACGTCAACTTAAATTGTTACCTCGTGAAAGCATCGCTCGTCCAGCTATTGAAAACAACAGTTATATTGCCATTATGGACAGCATTGAAGACATGTTCACGGTGATGAATGAAGTGGCTCCAGAACACTTGGAAATCCAATTGCCAGATCCAATGAACTATATGAGTCTCGTTCAAAATGCAGGCTCCGTATTCCTCGGTGCCTATGCGTCTGAGCCATTGGGTGACTACGTAGGCGGTACAAACCACGTATTGCCTACAAGTGGTACAGCACGCTTTTCGTCTCCGCTGGGCGTATATGACTTTGTGAAACGTACATCTTTCACACAATTTACGAAAGAACGTCTAGAAGAAGTGGCAAAACACATTACTACATTGGCTCGTACGGAAGGTCTCGAAGCGCATGCTCGTGCCATAGAAGTACGATTTGAAAAATAGCTTATAAAAAATATTAGAAAATAGATTTGGCATCTATATTTATATGTGTATTTAAAATATACAGTGAAAATATAGATTAGAAATATAGATTATAAAAATAAATTTGAAGTATAGAGGTCGCTATGATACGCACAGGTACGGTGCAACGCACCACTCAAGAAACAGATATTACAGTAGAAATTACCCTTGATGGGGCACAAACGAGCTCCATATCCACCGGAATTGGCTTTTTTGACCATATGTTGACGCTATTGGCGAAACACGGCCGTTTTGGACTTGTGGTACAGGCAAAGGGCGATACATATGTGGATGCTCATCATACGGTTGAGGACGTTGGACTTGCATTAGGTCAGGCCTTAGTGAAAGCCCTTGGCGACAAGGCTGGTATCGAGCGCTACGGCGATGCGTGGGTTCCTATGGATGAAGCATTGACGCAAGTTGTAATCGATTTAAGTGGTCGTCCATACCTCGTTTTCCAAGGGGAATGGAGTACGCCGATTCTAGGTGGCAACTTTGAAACAGAGTTGGTGGAGGATTTCTTCCAAGCTCTTGCGATGAGCGCTGCTATGAACTTACATGTGCGCAATTTATATGGTCGCAATACACACCACATTATTGAAAGCATGTTTAAGGCTACGGGCCGTGCATTGCGCAAAGCAGTTACTATTAACCCAGATATTCAAGGCGTAAATTCTACAAAGGGCGTTATTTAATACAATCATTTAATAAAGGAGAACCTATGATTTTTCCAGCTATAGATTTACAAGATGGGCGCAGTGTTCGCCTCTATAAAGGTGATTTCACACAGGAAACGGTCATCAATCCTGATCCAGTAAATCAAGCGAAACAATATGAAGCAGCTAAGGTTGGAGCCTTGCACCTTGTCGATTTAGATGGCGCCAAGGCGGGCAAGCCTGTAAATATAGACATTGTAAAAGCAGTGCGTGCAGCTTTCACAGGCATCCTTGAAATTGGAGGTGGCATTCGAGATAAAGAGGCCGTTGACCTCTATTTAAGCTTGGGCGTAGACCGCGTTATCTTAGGCTCTGTAGCGCTTAAAAATCCGGAACTTACAAAGCAGGTTATCGCTGAATACGGTGCGGAGCGCATCGTTATCGGTGTAGATGGAAAAAATGGCAAGGTCGCCGCTGAAGGTTGGCTCGACCAATCGGACGTGCCGATGCCTGATTTAATTGGTGCCATGGTTGAAGGTGGGGCAAAGTATTTCATCGTTACCGATGTAGACAGAGACGGTACGATGCAGGGCGCCAATGAAGAGTTACTTGGGAATTTGCAAAAAGAATTCCCTATAGCACGCATCGTTGCTTCTGGGGGCGTTCGTAATCTAGAGGATATTAAATCGCTAGAACAAAAAGGCGTTATGGATAGTATTGTTGGTAAGGCTCTGTACGAGGGCACGATTACGCTAGAGGAAATTGCCGAGTACAATCAGCAGAAATAATAGAAATGATTGTGATGTTCTCAAATTAATTATTGACCGCAACCGATGGAATATTGTGCATAATCAATAAATATATTGTACGTACTCAATAAATGTATTATGTATAGTCAATAAAATATGTTGAGTATAGCAGTTAAAATGTATTGGGCGTAACAGCTGAATTATATTGAGTAACACTTGATGGAAAGGAGCTTTATGTTAGCGAAACGGATTATTCCCTGCCTAGATGTAGATGATGGGCGGGTAAAAAAAGGGGTTAACTTTGTAAATCTCGTAGACGTAGGCAGTCCCGTAGACATTGCGGCCTCCTATGAGCAACAACAAGCAGATGAGCTGGTATTCTTAGATATTACGGCCACCGTTGATGCGCGGACCACTATGCGCGATGTGGTTCAAGAAATCTCCACACAAGTATTTATGCCACTCACCGTGGGGGGTGGTATCAAGAGTATTAAAGATATGACGGCTTTGTTGAAAGCTGGTGCGGACAAGGTATCTTTGAACTCCGCGGCTCTCGCTAACCCTGAGCTCATTACAGAAGGGGCTCAAAAGTTTGGCAATCAATGCATGGTGGTAGCCATCGACGTGAAAACCGATGAAGAAACTGGTGAATGGTATGCTTACACTCATGGTGGTCGCAAGCGTACAGAGTGGAAAGCTCTCGACTGGGCTAAAGAGGCCGTAGATCGTGGAGCAGGAGAGTTGTTAGTGACAAGCATGGGTAAAGATGGTACAAAATCCGGCTTTGATATTGAATTATATAAGGCTCTAGAATCAGTCGTAAATGTACCTATCATTGCATCTGGAGGGGCAGGTAAGGTTGAGGATTTTGTAGATCTCTTTAAGCAAACTAGCGTTACCGGTGCACTGGCGGCATCTATATTCCACTTCGGAGAAGTTAAAATTCCTGAACTCAAACAAGAACTACGAGCTCACGGAATTACGGTACGCTAAAACAGATTAAAAAAAATTATTATCTCTCGCAAGTTCTTTACTAGTCTATATGTTCAGAGTTAGTTAAATAGCTTGTTTATAGATAAACAGAATAGAAATAGATACAAGCTAATATAGGATAACAGATTATTGATTACTTTTAATAAAGGATAGAATATGAAACCGGATTTTGAAAAAGGAAATGGCTTGTTGCCGACGGTTGTGCAGGATGCAGAGACTAAGGACGTCCTCATGGTGGCGTGGATGAACGAAGAAAGCTTTCACAAAACACTGGAAACAAGGGAAACGTGGTTTTGGTCTCGGTCTCGTGAAGAGTTATGGCATAAGGGTGGCACTAGCGGTAATGTGCAGCACGTGGTGAGCATGGCCCTAGATTGTGATGGCGATACTTTGCTCATTCAAGTTAAGCCTGAAGGTCCTGCCTGTCACACAGGGCGCACAAGCTGTTTCTTTAATGAAGTAGAACGGAGTTAAACATGGCACAGCAAACACTGAACGAATTATACGAAATTATTAAAAATCGCAAGGTACAGCCAAAGGAAGGTTCTTATACGAATTATTTATTCGACAATGGGCTCGATAAAATCTTGAAAAAAGTTGGTGAAGAGGCTACAGAGGTAGTAATCGCCGCAAAAAATGAAGATCCACAGGAGCTGATTTACGAAACAGCAGACGTGTTATATCACTTGCTCGTGTTATTAGCGGAGAAAAATATTCCATACGAAGCCATTGAAGCAGAGCTTGCGAGCCGTGAAGGGGTTGTTAGCAAGACTACGGATCGCCCAGAAATTACAAATTTATAATGTATATCCTATTATGAGCTCAGACATATGAGCTCTGGTGGAGTTTATATGTGTTTTTTAAGTGTTATATGAGTTATATGCGTTAAGGAATAGATAGAAAGGATAGCCTATGAAAGAGATAATTCGCACATTGAAACCTTATATACCTGAGGAACCGGCTGAAGCGGTGAAAGAGCGCCTTGGTGTAGAGCGATTGGTGCGCTTGTCGGCGAATGAAAATCCCTACGGTACATCGCCATTGGTACGGGAGGCTATTCTTAGCTATGTAACTCATAATAATGCTAACTACTATCCAGATGGCAACGCCTCCGATTTGCGTATGAAACTCGCTGACTACTGGCAGGTACAACCTGAGCAACTCATCATCGGAGTAGGTCTCGATGAAGTCATCGCCATGGTCAATAAAACATTGATTACCGCTGGTGACTCCATCGTAGTAAGCGTGCCAGCCTTCTCGGAATATGCCTTGAATGGCCTCGTGGAAGGTGCTGAGATCCGTGAGGTGCCAGCTGATTTTGAAACAGGACAGTATGATTTTTCTGCTCTCGTGAAAGCTGTAGATGAAACGACACGCCTCGTGTGGATTTGTAATCCTAATAATCCAACGGGTACCTATGAGTCTGTTGAAGATATCCGCAAATTTGTAGCAGCTATACCAAAGGAAACCTTGGTCATCATAGACGAGGCGTATATCGATTTTGTTACCTCTGTAGCAGTTCCTACGGCACGTGCGCTCTTGGATGAGTTCCCTAATGTGGCTATCATGCGTACCTTCTCGAAAGCCTATGGCCTTGCCAATTACCGTGTAGGTTACATGATGACACCTATAGAATTGGCAAATTATATGCAAACCATTCGCTTGCCGTATAATTTGAATACCTTATCTCAAGTGGCTGCAGAAGCCGCTTTCGGTGATCAAGAATTCGTGGCGAGAACGGTCTCTCAAAATGCAAAGGAACGGGCAAAATGGGAAAGCCTCTTTGACGAGCTAGGTATTCACTACTATAAGAGTGAGGCCAATTTTATTTTCTTTGCAGCGCCTGATGCGGAAGGTCTTGCAGATGCTTGGCTCAAATCAGGTTACCAAGTGCGCCGAGGTCAACGAGAAGGATGGTTGCGTCTTACGATTCCCATGCCTCAAGATGGGGATGTTATGCGTAAGATATTAAGAGACTTCATGAATTGATTTGTATAGAATAACATACAATTCGTAATACGTTTTGTTTAATCTTATCGTGTTTTACCCTATAGAATGGAGTTTATTATGATTGCCGTTATAGATTATGATGCAGGGAATACCTTCAATGTCCAGAAAGCCTTAGCTTACATTGGCCTTGAGACAGTGCTAACGGCAGATTCGGCGACTATATTAAATGCTGATGGTGTTCTTTTGCCAGGTGTAGGCGCATATGCGCCAGCGATGGCAGTTCTAAAAGAGCGTGGTTTAGTCGATGTTATCTATGAAGTAGTAAAACGGGATATACCTTTATTAGGTATTTGTTTAGGGATGCAACTTTTATTTGAAGAATCTGAAGAATACGGCCCAACGCCCGGTTTAGGCCTTATTCCCGGTAAGGTAAAAGAAATTCCTCGCAACCTTGGCTTTAGCGTGCCTCATATGGGTTGGAATAAAAATGTAGTACACCAGCCTCATAGTGCTTTTAGCAATGTAGATGATCAATATACATATTTCGTCCATTCCTATTATGTGGATACAGATCCTGAATATATCATATCTACTGCAAATTATGGTATCGATGTACCTGGCATTGTAGAACGAGGTAGAGTATATGGAATGCAATTCCATCCTGAAAAAAGCGGTGTCGTAGGTCTAAATTTGTTGCGTACATTTGGGACTATTACAAAAACTTATAGAGCAGCAGGAGAATAGGGATATAGCTATCTTTCATTACAGATAGGAATAAGTCATTCAGTAACCAATATATCTAGGATAATAACGGCATCTCATAGGTAGAGAATGCCGTTATTATGCTTTATAGTTATACTTAACTTTCAAAATGAGAAATTAATAATTGACACCTTGTTGATTAGTTATACAATAATGTTGTAAGTACTAACATTTTAGGAAGCCATTGTGGCATGGATACGATACATAAGTTTTATCAGTAATATTCATATACTCCATGTCACGTGATTATTGGAGGTGTTTATATGGTTATGAATGGTATTTACTTAGTTATTGCCTCCGCGTGTATTCTAATTTTAGCGTACCGCTTTTATGGGGCTTTTATAGCGGCTAAGGTACTGACATTGGATCAATATCGTCCAACGCCAGCTATGGTTCACAATGATGGTCACGATTACGTGCCAACCAACAAATGGGTAACCTTTGGTCATCACTTTGCAGCAATTGCTGGTGCAGGTCCACTTGTAGGTCCTGTTATCGCAGCACAGTTTGGGTATTTACCTGGGGCATTATGGATCCTAATTGGTTCCGTATTAGCCGGTGCTGTACATGATATGGTTATCTTGTTTGCTTCCGTTCGTTATGATGGTAAATCGATTGCGGATATTGCTCGCGAAGAAATCAGTAAACTTGCTGGTTTTGGTGCTATGCTCGCTACCTTATTCCTATTGATCATTACCCTTGCTGGTATGGCTGTAGTAGTAGCTAATGCATTGCATAACTCTCCTTGGGGATTCTTCTCCGTATTTGCTACCATTCCAATCGCTATTTTTATTGGTATTTATTTGAAATGGTTGCGTCCTGGTAAAATCCAAGAGGCGACTATTATTGGGGTAGCCTTAATCTTCGCAGCTATCATCTACGGTCCAAATGTAGCGGCTAGCGAATATGCATCTTGGTTTACATACGACTTGCAAACTATTGAAATTATGCTTGCTGTGTATGGTTTCTTTGCAGCTGCATTGCCAGTATGGTTGTTACTTGCTCCTCGTGACTATTTGTCCACATACCTTAAAATCGGTACAATCGGCGCATTGGCGCTTGGTATTATCATTGTAATGCCTGAAATTCAAATGCCAGCTGTAACTCCTTACATCTGGGGCGGCGGACCTGTATTGAAAGGTTCCGTATTCCCTTACATCTTCATTACTATCGCATGTGGTGCGTTATCTGGCTTCCATACTGTTATTGCTACAGGTACAACACCTAAAATGCTTACTAATGAAAAAGAAATTTTACCTATCGGTTATGGTGCGATGTTAACAGAAGGCTTCATCGCTATGATGGCGTTGATTGCTGCCACTGCATTGCATCCAGATGATTACTTTGCGATTAACTCCACAGTTGAGTCTTTCAAAGCTTTAGGCCTTAAAGTCCATGAATTGCCAGCATTGTCTGCAATGGTTGGTGAAGACTTGATGCACCGTCCTGGTGGCGCCGTATCCCTTGCAGTAGGTATGGCTCATATCTTCTCCAGATTGCCTAACATGGATCACTTGATGGGTTACTGGTATCATTTCTGTATCATGTTCGAAGCATTGTTCATCATGACATTAATCGATGCTGGTACTCGTGTAGGTCGTTACTTACTTCAAGAATTATTAGGTCATTTCCATCCTAAATTCAACGACCAACACTGGGCTCCTGGTGTGTATGGTTGTGCTGCTTTAATTTGTATCTTGTGGGGCTACCTAGTTCTACAAGGTAATATCGGTATTATCTGGCCTCTATTCGGCGTATCTAACCAATTATTAGGTACCATGACATTGGCCGTAGGTACTACAGTTATTATGAGACTTGGCCGCAAACGCTATGCTTGGGTTACAGGTATTCCTTGTATCTTAATGGCTATCGTGGCTATCGCTGCAGACTATGAAAATGTATTCTACAGCTATATTCCTGCTGGTAAATGGATTTTAGTAGCATTTAGTGCTGCTATGTTCTTCATGATCCTTATCGTATTGGTAGAAGCTGTACGTAGTTGGATTCGCTTGTCTAGCATTCCTCAAGACTATCGGACTCAAGCTGAAATCGAAGCTGAAAGCCTTGTAAAATACGGTAAAGAAGTAAAAGCATAAGATTGATTATTGCAATATATAAAGTGCACTCACATTTGTGGGTGCACTTTTAATCTATAAATTTGCTGTCTTTTTTATAAAATAGTTAGGTAACGGTGCCTTGCATGCAGAGTTTTCTGTGAGCAAGGCGCTTTTTGTATGGAAAAGAGTTTCTTATGGTCAATATGATTGATACAGGCAATACCACATGGGTATTGTTATTTGAACATGTTATAATAGGGCTATGAAACATTATATACGTTCTTGTTGGACAAAATATAAACAATTGTATAAGAAAGGCCTAAAAGGCATTGCTGCCTTTCTTGCCATTGGAGCGATTATAGTCTTTGTACTAGCAACCATTGCTAGTCGTGGAATGGGCGTTATTTTTAATGAGGTTATGGCTCGACAAACGATGATGCGCGGTACGGTTACTGTTGAAAGTTTATCTGCTACACCGTGGGGAACTTTGACTTTTACAGGCCTTGTTTGGAAGGACCCAGAAGGGCATGAGTTGCTCAATGCACCAAGTGGGAAAGTTCGCGTCAATATGTGGGATGTGGTGACACGCAACTTTAAGTCCTCCGCTATCAAGGGCATTGAATTAGATGATGCGGTTATAGTCATTGACTTGGACGATAATAATCGATTGGATTTCGCGCCCATATCTCCAGATGTACATAAACCAATTAACGAGATAGAACCCCGTCCGAAAGCACCTAGAAAGACCACACAAGAACGGCAAGAGGAACTAGGTAAGAAAGTACGTAACTTTAATTGGCAAGGTCAACATTTAGATCTTAAGATTACACTTAGAAATAGTCAGTTAGAGGTTTTTAATAGAAATCGCCATTATGTGATAAAGAATGTAAACTCAAAAATTGATCTTGATAGTAAGCGAGCGATTCGTATCGATATGGAGACGGGCAAATTTGGTGGTACCGCCATAGGGGATGGTCTCGTATTAAAAGGTCGTGTAGATTTAAAGGATGTTTTAAAGCATCGCATGCCTCAACTGGATCTACAATTTGATGTGAAAGGGGTGGATCCATCATCACTAGGCTTTGGTGAAAATATTCATGATGCCATGACCTTGCTTACAAAGGTAACAGGTGATTTTAACCGTCCTTTTGCTAAAGGACGTGTGACGATGCCTATTTTACGCATTCCTGCACTTACTTTTGAGAATGTAGTAGGAGATGTGACGTACCAAGATGGTATTTTGAATTTTGAAAACGTTAGTGCCAATGTATACAGCGGTAAATTGGAGGCTAAGGGTGTATATAATTTGGACACTCGAGCCTATACGATTACTGGTGTAGCAAAGGATTTAGACAGTAGTGTAGCCCTCAAGGCTCCTGAGTTTCTCGTGCCCGTATCGGCAAATTTGAACTTTAAAAGTGAAGGCCAACCTCGAGACATGGAGGTATGGGGGAACTTCTGGTCTGGTGAAGGGCACTATATGCTGATTCCGATTCAAAGCATTACGGGAAACTTTCACAATAAAGGGCGACATTTATCCTTTAGCGATGTGAACGTACATACTAAAATCACCACTATCACTACGGATGCTCTGCGTATCGATGATGGACAGCTCACGATGGGGCCGCTTAATATTACTTCTCACGGAGGCAGTAATTTCATTTTGTATGATGAGTCATTTGATGAAATTGATGAAAATATGACTCGCATTAAAGACGATATGAAACAAGCCAGGGAAAATAGTAGGCGTGCCTCTGACTCTGCAAAAGGCATCGACAAATCTGGGCTTATAGCGCCGGATATGAAAGAATCCATGAAGGATCTGAAGCGGAGTATGGATACGGTAAAAGATAGCTTAGATAATCTGTCAAAAAACAGTAAGCAATAAACTGTATTGAGACGTAAAGTGTAAGAAGTAATAATAAAGTAACAATATAAAGTAACGGAAATAATAAGCTAGCAAAAATCAAAAAGAAGGCAATCCATCATGGTGATGAGTTGCCTTCTTTAAGTTATAAGGTGCTAAATTGTATGTAGCTATATGAAAGATTTTATTATCTGTTTAGTCCGTAAGAGCGTACATATTCGGTATTTTCTGTGTCTTTGGTATCTGTTTTGGTGTTAGTTCGTTTTACCGTAATAAGAGGTTTCTTTTCTTTGGTTTCCTTTTCTTCGTATGGAATTACTTTATCTCCTTGATCCGGTAAAAATGTTTCGATACCGTTTCGTTTGCCTTTTTGCGTGTTTGAATCAGTGGCCAATTGACTTTGTTGTGGAACGATATATATTTCGTCTTTATTGATGGTTACATCATTTAACAAGAGTTTGAATGCGTTCGGACTTACATATAGAATTCCGTCTACCATATGTGCTGCAGGGAGTAAAGATTCGGATGTATCAAGGTTGATGATCTGCAGTTTACCTTTGCGCACGACTTGTTTAGAGTCTGGTTGTACCGCTAAGGTAGCAATGTTCATATCGATTAATGCCGTTTTTGTAGGGGCATCCCAAGATACTTTATAACCTAATGCTTCTGATACTTGACGTAACGCTACGAGTGGCTGACCGTCAACATAGATAACATTTGGTTTATTATCTATGGGCTCTAATAATATGCCATCTACATTGATATAATGCTGTGTCGTTACTGATGCAGGTCTCTTTAAACTTTGCGTCGGTGCAGGCGTATCCATACCGACTGCTGCCTGTGCAGGCTGTACCATTCCGCTTGTGAAAGCTAGCGCTCCAACGGCTATACCGGACAAAATCAGTTGTTTTAATTTCATGGTAACCTCCATTGTGTATAAAACGTAACGATAAATCATAATGGGTACTATAACATGGATATATGAATATTATATTATGAACTTTAATTTTACACAATCTATATAGTAAATGATAGATATGATTTACTATAGATTTACTGTATGAATTATAAAGGGGGAAATTCTATTAAAAAGGGAGATTCTCTTATTAGATGGTTTACAGGAGAAAGTAGTGCTAGAGGTCGTTCTTTATATGCTATAATTAAGTGTTACATGAATTATTTAGTATATCTAATTATAGAGTTATAGAGTTATAGAATTTATAGAAAGAGGTTCCTTATGGCATCCGGCAGATCTGAAAAAGAGTTACAAGGGGTAACGATGTTAGGTCACAAGACCGATTATCCAACTGATTATGCGCCACAGGTGTTGGAGGCGTTTGATAATAAACACCCTGATAATGACTATTTCGTTAAGTTTAATTGTCCTGAGTTTACAAGTTTGTGTCCTATGACAGGTCAACCAGACTTTGCCACAATCTATATTTCTTATGTGCCAGATAAGAAAATGGTTGAGTCCAAGTCTTTGAAGTTGTATCTGTTTAGTTTCCGCAATCATGGGGACTTTCACGAGGACTGCATCAACATTATCATGAAAGATCTTGTGAAGCTGATGGATCCTAAATATATCGAGGTGTGGGGTAAGTTTACGCCGCGCGGTGGCTTGTCCATCGATCCATACGCAAATTACGGCAAGCCTGGTACAGAGTGGGAAAAGACGGCAAAAGAGCGCCTTCATTTCCACGACATGCAGCCTGAGCGCGTAGCATACCGTTAATATGGCATACGAATATTTAACAATGGTCGCATCCTTTACTATTTGTTTTATGATGGGGGTGACCTTGTCTTTACAACCTGCGTCAATAATCGTAGGGACTCACACTCATTTAAGAGAACAAAGTAAATGGACTCGCTGGAACGGATATATCATGTTTGTGTTGCTCTTATTTGTGTTAGATGTGCTCGTAACGAATGGTATATATATTGCGTTTCACGATGTGTATGGTAATCTTTTTAACATTGGCTATCTTGATTTCGATCCCATGGACATGTTCTTTAGTGAAAGCTTTCAAATAGGTGTTATTCTAGTCTTTTCGCTTGTGTTGTTTCAAGTGTTAGGGCTCGTTGATTTAGCTCATGGAGAACGGGATTTATCCTTTTATTATGACCAAGTAGATGCAGGTAAACAGAAGTCATCTTGGATGGAGCAGTACATGTGGAGCCAAAGAGGATCTCTTGGAGCGAGCTTGGTGGGTTTGCTCTATATGCTGAAAATGACGATAAAAACAATGTGGCCTTATATCGTGTGCCTAGTATGGTTTAAAATCCTAGCTATACTTGTAAATGTATTAGTGTCTCCGAGTATTAACCGGATTATGCATGTTGATAATGAATTGACGACCCTAATCATTTTCGACCCATATATTATCACCTATGTAGTTGCTGGTTTCTTATGGGGTCATGTAGCGTTACATCATGATATAACTAAAGTATCGCACTTAGTTAGTAGCATTGCTATATCTCTTATCCCTCGTCTTACAGTCTTGGTAGGAGCAATTTTCTTTATTGGATTGGCCCTCATCATTATAATGGTACCCATCACATGGGATGGGGTACTTGACGCACTTACAAAAAAAATAGATAAAGCTAGTTATTTCCTGTATTTTTAGGGTTTTAAAAGTCGTTCTCATTCTCTTGACAATGAAATGATTCAAATGTTAGAGTATGGTTGTATTAATTGGAATACATAAACGGTTATACCCCGTATATGGTGAATAACAAGGTGCAATATAAAATCGTCCTTGGGATGTTCCTAAGGGCGATTTTTATCATCTATTGCTAGAGGGAGAATTAGATGAGTATAGTAACAAACCAAACAACTGAACTTATTGGTAAAACACCGATATATCAATTGCCAAATACCAATATTTATGTAAAGCTTGAAAAATATAATGTAGGTGGTTCTGTAAAAGACCGTGCTGTACTCGGTATGTTACAGGCTGCAAAAGAGCAAGGTCGCATCCATGAGGATAGCATCATTGTAGAAGCCACAAGTGGTAATACGGGAATCGCTCTTGCTATGGTAGGTGCTATTCTACATATTAAAACAGTGATTATCATGCCTGAAAGTATGAGTAAAGAACGCCGTGAGCTTATTAAGGCGTATGGGGCGCAGCTCATCTTAACTCCAAAAGAAACAGGTATGAAGGGGGCTCTTGAGCGGGCCAATGAAATTTTAGAGAAGTATCCCAATGCTTTCACCTTGGGGCAATTCGTAAATCCTGCAAACCCAGATATGCATTACTGCACGACGGGTACTGAAATCGTAGAACAAGTGCCAAATGTCGATGTATTTGTAGCGGGGATCGGTACAGGTGGTACTTTCACAGGCGTTACAAGACGATTGAAAGAACATAATCCTAATCTAAAAGCTATTGCTGTAGAGCCAACGGGATCTCCTGCTATTACCGAAGGTAAGGGCGGCCCTCACAAAATTCAAGGGATTGGGGCTGGCTTCATTCCTGAAAACTTTGACCAAACATTGATGGATGGCGTGCAAACTGTAAGTGACGAAGAAGCTTTTAGTGAGGTGCAAACCTTTATGCGTGAAAGTGGTATCTCTATTGGCCTTTCCGCGGGGGCGGCCATTGTAGCGGCAAAACGCATGGCTCGTGAATTACCTAAGGCGAACATCGTTGTTATTGCACCTGATGGAGTAGAGAAATATTTATCCCTCTTGGACTTTGGCAACAACGAATACGTTAAATAATAGATTTCAGATAGATACAATACTGAATTTTAGATTGGTAAAAGAATAGGTTCTATATAGATATAAAGCCTTATATATAGGAATATAGACCCAATATGTTGTATACTAGATATATCTATATTTCTGTAGAATGTTAAGTAGAGTTATTTGAGATGGAGTCACTATGATGCAAGGTTTGCGCGAATTATGGGGCAAAATTCAATATAATATTAAGCGCGTAATGGATTCTGACCCAGCTGCCACAAGTGTATGGATGGTTATATGGACATATCCGCATATTACTGCTTTGTTCTGGCATTTCTTTGCCCACCGTCTATATAAGGCGGGGTGGCCCATCTTGGCCCGTCGTGTGGCTCTCCATTCTCGTCATGTAACGGGCATTGAAATCCATCCAGGCGCGACGATTGGTCGCGGTCTCTTTATCGATCACGGTATGGGGGTTGTTATTGGTGAAACGGCTATTGTAGGCGATAATGTAACCTTGTTCCATCAAGTAACACTAGGTGGGATGTCTTCTAAAAAGGTAAAGCGTCATCCGACCATTGAAGATGATGTACTCATCGGTACGGGTACAAAAATTTTAGGAGATATTACGATTGGTGCGCGCACGAAGATTGGCTGTAATCTCGTTATTAAACATGATATTCCTAAGGATATGGTAATCTTTGAAACAGATCCAGAAAATATGTATGTCCGTAAACCTAGTCGCAATGCAGCTGCTGCACAAGCAGAGGAGAAGAAGATTCCTGATAATTACATAGAATACTATATTTAATATAAAAGCGTATTTAATATATAATCATTTTTAATATAGAGTCATATTGAATATAGAATCATACAAGCCTCTAACTATTAGATTAACTAGTAGTTAGAGGTTTTTTATGATTCGTAGAAATATGATTCTGTGAAGTATTGGATTTAGATTTGGTATGGATTGTATTGTATTGTATTGGATTGGGGATATGTTTGAACTAGTATGGTTATGATGTTTTCATTAAACTTTTATACAAAAATATCTATTCATATATTGACATGGAAAATCATTATTGGTAGAATATAAACATAATCAATATTGATTATAAATTAAATAAACGAATTGATGGCGTAGAAGCCAACTGTGTTTGTTCTGCTTTTAGAATAAACTATAATTGAGAATTAAGTGAAAAAAGGAGTTTTATTATGAAAAACGTACAACAAGTAAATCAATATTTAGCAGATCTTTCCGTATGGAATGTGAAATTACATAACCTACACTTCAATGTAACTGGTCCGCAATTCAAATCCATTCATGAATACTTGGAATCTATTTATGATGAAGCTTTTGAATACTTTGATGCCGTAGCAGAACATGTGAAAATGCAAGGTCAATTTCCATTGGTAAATTCTGCAGAATACGCAAAATTGACTAAAATCGAAGAATTGGGTCAAGAAGACATCCCTCAAGCAAAGGTAATTGATATCCTTCTTAAAGATTTTAAATACATGAATGATCAAGCTGTAGCAATTCGTGCAGCAGCTGATGAAGAAGGTGATTTCTTGCTCGTAAGCATGATGGAAGATCACGTTGCATACTATGTAAAACAAATCTGGTTCATCGAATCCATGTTGAAATAAGACAATTGACAATGCCTTATTGGGTATGATATGATTACTCAGTAAAGCATGGAGGATTACTCAAGAGGCTGAAGAGGACGGTTTGCTAAATCGTTAGGGCGGGTTACCGTCGCTAGGGTTCGAATCCCTAATCCTCCGCCATGTAAAGACCTCACATCATCCGATGTGAGGTCTTTTTGTATAATATATTAATTTATTATATTATTTATATAGGCCTAATTTGTGAGGATTCGAGTGAGTCCAAGGCCTTATTACTATTGAATGACACAGGTGTGTAAGGGTATAGAGTTGACGTATGTCTAGGGGTTTCATATAATAGATTGTATAAAATGTAATTTTAAGGAGACTCTTATGAATACAAAACATATACGTCAAATGAATCGTATCCGTCGAGCGTTAGGCATTGGCGCATTATGCCTCGTTGCGTCTGTTGGGTTTAGTCATGCTGAAAGTATTGCCATCCCAAGTGCACGTCCTATGGTGGATGGCGTAAGTGCTGATGTTGAGACTGTTAGTAGTTCTAGTAAAGGACAACAGCATATAAACTCAGATGTTATTACGCCTAATGATTGGACATATACAGCGTTACAAAGGCTCATTAAACATGGTGCTATTACAGATACCCACGGATTTACTTTTGATGGTACTAGCTATACAAAGGATGAGCTTATGCCGCTTATCGATGAGGTAGTCACAAAACGTGAGCAAATGAACGATAATGATCGGGAATATGCATTGCGTATTTACCAAGAAAATATGCGTGATGTAATGGACTATCGTATTGCTCGTGATAAAAAAGCTACTGATGAGCGCCGTCAAAAACTAGATGAAAAGCGTGCTGAAAAGGCTAAAAAATCTGGTAAGACGTATCAAATATCCAAGGATCAACAAGAGGCTCTTGATAAGGCTGGTGATGAAGTAGCAAAACCGGAAGAACGCGCTTTAACAGATGAACAAATCAAAGAAAAAATGAAGAAATTCAAAATTGATGATTTTCGCGTTAAGGTAAATAATGAAGTGCGTATTCGTTACGCTGATTCCAAGGATAAAAAGTCCAAAACAGATGCTCGTATGCAGACGGAGATGACGTTCACTCTATAACTCTTAGTAAGGGGTTATAATGATTGATTTTTTTAAGAAACAGTTGTTTACTGCCCATCAAAACGGTAAGCAGCAGGTAAGTGAGGTCTTTAAATATATAGGACCTGGTATAATCGTAACCGTTGGATTTATCGATCCGGGCAACTGGGCTGCTAACTTGGCAGCTGGTGCTAGTTATGGTTACGAATTATTGTGGGTAGTCACATTATCTACGATTATGCTCATTTTATTACAACATAATGTGGCGCATTTAGGCATTGTACGCGGTCAATGCTTGTCGGAATGTGCTTATGAGTTCTTACCGCGTTATGCATCTCGCTTTGTGCTTAGCACGGCAGGAATTGCGGCGGCAGCGACAGCCTTGGCTGAGTTTATTGGCGCCGCTATCGCCTTGAAGATGCTCTTTGGTATTCCTATCTTGATAGGTAGCATTTTGACGGCTCTTATCTGTACGGTCATGCTCATTACGAACTCCTATCGTAAATTAGAGCGAATCATTGCTGGTTTTGTATCCCTTATCGCATTGGCGTACCTCGTTGAGGTAAATATGGTCAATGTGGATTGGGCAGCGGCTGGTATCGGTTGGGTGGATCCTAATATTCCTAATACATCGATGCTCGTTATTTTGAGTATATTAGGGGCCGTAATTATGCCTCACAACTTGTTTTTGCACTCTGAAATCATCCAAAGTCGCCAGTTCAATACACAAGATCCAGCGATAATGAAACGGCAGTTACGCTATGAATTCCTCGATACTTTGTTATCTATGGGGATTGGGTGGATGATTAACTCCGCCATGATTATATTGGCGGCGGCTGTTTTCTTTGCTCATGGTATTGAAGTAACAGAGCTTGAACAGGCTGAGGAGTTGTTGCGACCACTCATTGGACCGGCAGCGGGTATTATTTTTGCGATGGCATTGTTATTTGCAGGCTTTGCCTCATCTGCTACGGCAGGTATGGCGGGGGCTAGTATCTTTGCAGGAATGTTTGGCGAATCTTATGATATGAAAGACTTCCATACGCGATTAGGCTTGGCACTAACATATGTTCCAGCATTATTATTGATCGTGTTTATTACAGATTCCTTCCAAGCATTATTGTTCTCTCAAATGTTCTTGAGCTTGCAATTACCTATCACCATATTCTTGCAACTTTACATGACAAGCAGCCGCAAGGTCATGGGAGAATACGCGAACCGTAAATTTACAAATATTCTCTTATGGGGCATAGGTATCATCGTTACAATCATGAATATTTACTTATTGATTGTAGGCTAATAGAATATTCTTTGTTAGTTACCAAAAGGTTTATTATAAAATCAACATTAGAATACAGAATTAGAATACAAGATTAGAGTACAACATTAGAATACAAAGGACCGCTATGGCGGTCCTTTTGTCATGTTGCTAACGTATCTATTATGTAAAAAGCGTATCTTTGAATACCCAAGAGGGGTATAAAATATGGTACAATTAAGAATAGTATAATATAAGAATAATATTTTTAAGGATAATATAATATCTGTTTGGAGTATTCCTTAGCAGTGTGATATATGGAAAACTAGGAGGCCCTAATGGCAAAGGAAATCAACGTACAAGAGACAATACAATCTGATTTTAGTGTTGTGGTTAACGATATTGCTGAAGAGTTATTGACGCGCCTCAATATGGATGAGGATGGTTCTGTTATCGATATGTTCCAAACAGGCTCCTTTGATCCTTGGCAGTTATTCGTATTTTTTGGCGCTTTAGAAAAAGCCCTTATTGAGTTCAGAACGGATAAACGGAAGAAAACAGTTATCGTTCATGCACAACCTGAGGCTCTTATCGGTATTGGCCGCGTAGTGACACCTGTATCTACTATGCTTGAGCATGTATTGATGTCTCGTTTAAACGACATGAGCGAAGGCCGCTTGGAAACCGGCATGCTCACAGTATCTGCTGAAAGCATCGATTACGAAGGTGTAAATCTTAAAGGTCGTCACGTGGTTATCGTATGCGATCTTGTAGATGAAGATTCTAATTATCTTAAAGAATGCATTAAATTATGTAAAGAATTGAAAGCAAGCCACGTAGTGGCGGTGCCTCTCATGTTGTGGAACCCTGAATTGATCGACAATTTGACAGAGGAATCTATTAAGGCGGAATTATCTCATGAAAATCGTCCTCTCTCCTAGTAAGACAAAAACGATTGCCGATGTTGCTAGCAACGCTGAGGCAGTACATCATGCAGTCCGAGACGGCCAATTTCAGCCGAATATCACGAAAAAGATTATAACTCATGTACAATCTCTCGATGTTGTAACTCTTGGAAAGGCTTTGAAATTAAAGGATGATAAGGCACAGGCTCTCTTTGATTTTTACCAGTCTTTTGAGGCTCATCCCGTAGGTCGTGCCTGTGAAAGTTACGATGGCATTGCTTTCAAATATTTGGACTGGTCGAACTTATCTGACGAAGCCAAGGACTTTGGTGAAAGCCATCTCGTTGTGCTGTCTGCATTGTATGGTGTCGTTGAACCTAATATGGGGGTGCGCGACTATCGACTTGATATGGTCGATAAGGTGGGCATTAATCTATACGATACATGGCGTGATGCGGTGGACGCATACTTTCACAAGGAAGATTGGATCCTAAACCTAGCATCTAAAGAATATGCAAAAATGGTGAACCATCCAAAGGTGGTAACCGTTGAATTTTGGGAATTACGGGGCGATACGTTTAAGCAGATGAGTACGTCCTCCAAAATGAGTCGCGGTGTGATGGCTCATGAATGTTTAACTCGACAAGTGAAATATGTGCGGGACTTGCCCCACGAAGTTAATGGATTTACTTGTGTCTCTGACATTGAATCCATTACCATACCAAGCGAATCGATGACGGTTCGTTACGAAAGGAAGTGATTGTTTGCAAGTGCAAGACATTCTTGCAAAAGACCTCGTCGGCGATGAATGGCTGACAGAGGAGGAATTGCGATTTCTCATGTCTGTAACTGATGAAGAACAGTTGCAGTTGATATATAAAAAGGCCTACGAAGTGAAGGCAAAATACGTAAAGCCTGTAGCGTATTATCGCGGCCTCATTGAGTTCTCAAACCGATGCATTAAAAATTGTAATTATTGCGGTATCCGCCGTGAAAATGACAAGACGGAACGCTTTGATATGAATCGCGAAGATATCATCAAGATGGCACAGTGGGCATACGATCATGAATATGGTTCCATTACACTTCAATCTGGTGAACGCTGTGATGATGCTTTTGTGGACTATGTTGTGGATTTAATTCGCGATATTAAAGCCATTGGCGATGGCTCTCTTGGCATAACGATGTGCGTAGGGGAACAAAGCGAAGAGGCGTACCGCCGCATGCGTGAAGCCGGTGCGAGTCGTTATTTATTACGCATTGAAACAACCAATACAGATTTATACCATAAGATTCATCCTCGTGATGAATTACATTCCTTTGAGACGCGCGTAGAATGTTTACGTCGTTTGCGCCGCGTGGGCTTCCAAGTTGGCACAGGTGTTATGATTGGTCTACCTGGGCAAACAGAAGATGACCTCGTAAATGATATCTTGTTCTATCGCGATATGGATATCGACATGATCGGTATGGGCCCTTATGTGGTGCATCATGATACGCCTCTAGGCCAAGAAGCATTGGCAATGGGCATTGATGATGAAGAGGGCAAGTTGCGACGAGTTCAACTGGGCCTCAAGATGATTGCCTTAACTCGTTTATTCTTGAAAGACGTAAACATTGCGGCAACTACTGCCTTACAAGCACTAGATAAACTAGGCCGTGAAAAAGGCTTAGCCGCAGGCGCAAATATCCTAATGCCTATCATCACCATTCCTGAACACCGTGCAAAATATTTGCTATATGATAATAAACCTTGCGTGGACGACAATGCAGAACAATGTAAAGACTGCTTGACGCGCCGCGTAATGTCCATCGGTGATACAGTAGGTTGGAAACAAAATGGGGATTCTAAACACTACGGTAAACGGACGGGGAAATTTTAGTATTCTATGTTCTAACTAAATTATTTACTTGACTATATCCTTGTCCTTAGTATTGCCTATATATAGATGGGGCCCCGTTACATAACGACAACTTAATTAAAAAAGACGGTCTATACTTGCTTGCTCCTCGTTCCTGATGTCGCGGCACAAGTACAGACCGTCTTTTTTATAACTTTGTGAGGGCACTAGTCCCATCTATATATAGGATATACCGATAAAGTCTTATTAATAATTTAATTAAGTTTAGGATCTACATAGGAATACTAAAATTTTCGTTATAATTTAGTATTATTATATAATCCTCCTTTTCTAAGAAATTTTTCTCAGAAAAAGAGGATTTTTTTATTGTAGTGTCGAAATGTATTAGCAAAGCCGTAATTTGCCAGTAAGGAGGCGATTCCAATGAAAGAGTACAGTAGTGATAAAATTAGAAACGTTGCTGTTGTTTCCCACGATGGTGCGGGTAAAACAGCTCTTGTTGAATCCTTGTTGTTAACTTCTGGTGCGGTTGATTTCGTAGGTAAAGGTCAAGATAATAAACATATTATGGACTTTGAACCGGAAGAAATTAAACGTAATGTAACTATTCAATTGGGCATGGCGCCATGTGAGTGGCATGACCATAAGGTTAACTTCATAGACACTCCAGGCTATAACGAATTCCATGGCGAAGTTCGTGCCGCTTTGCGTGCTTGTGATGGCATGTTGATGGTGCTATCCTCCACATCTGGTGTAGAAACTGACACAGTTCGCGCATGGGATTATGCAGTTGAATTACAAATGCCTCGCATGGCATTTATCAATAAAATGGATGTCGATGGTGCTGATTTCTTTGGCACTATTGAAAGAATGCGGGAATTATTTGGCAAAGGCATTATGCCATTGCAGATTCCTATCGGTGAAGGTGCCGATTTTGAAGGCGTTGTAGACGTAGCGAAAATGACTGCGTTTACTTATAAGGACGGCCAACCAACAGAGGTCGCTGTACCAGCTCACCTTATCGAAAAGGCTCAAGAAATTCGGGAAATGACCGTAGAAGCCGCGGCTGAAGGTAGCGATGAGTTGTTGGAAAAATATTTAGAAGGCGAAGAATTATCCTTAGAGGAAATCCGCCAAGGCTTGCGTGAAGGGATGATTAGTGGCCGTGTGTGCCCAATCATGTGTGGCAGTGCCACATCTCGTATTGGCTTAGATCAAGTATTGGATCGTATGATCCGTTACATGCCGGATGCAACTAAAAAAGTGATGACCGCAACTGATGCGGAAACCGGCGAACAATGTGTTGTACATGTAGATAAACCATTAACTGCATTCGTATTTAAAACATTGTTAGACCCATTCGCAGGCAAACAAAGCTTTGTACGTATCTTCTCTGGTGAACTGAAAGAAGGCGATCGCCTTTATGATGTAAACCAAGGTGTAGAAGAAAAATGGGGCAAGATGGTTACCCTTATCGGGAAGCAACAAATCCCTGTATCTGCTGCTAAAGCTGGCGATATCGTAGTGATACCGAAATTGGCCAATGCTAAGACCGGCGATACATTAACGGCTCCTGACTTTAAAGTGACATACGATGCTATCCGTTTCCCTCAACCTCTATACACTGTGGCTATGGAACCAGTGAAAAAAGGTGAGGAGGAAAAATTAGCTAGTGCTGTTCTTAAAGTGGCAGAAGAAGATCCTACTTGCGTAGTAGTGAAAAATGCTGAAGCTCGCCAATTACAAATCGATTGTATGGGTGAAGTACATCTCGAGCATATCCTCAACAAAATGGACCGTAAATACGGCGTACAAGCTAAACTTGTGGCTCCATATATTCCATACCGCGAAACCATTAAAGGCTCTGCTGAAACCGAGTCTAAGTATAAGAAACAAAGTGGCGGTCATGGTCAATATGGTCACGTTAAGATTCAAGTGGATCCATTATATGATGGTAGCGAATTTGCATTCGTAGACAAAATTTTTGGTGGTGCTGTACCTAAACAATACATACCAGCAGTGGAAAAGGGTGCCAAAGAAACCCTAGATAAAGGCCTAATTGCAGGATATCCTATGATTGGCGTGCAAGTGACACTCTTGGATGGATCTTACCACAGTGTAGACTCCTCAGAGTTAGCATTTAAAGTAGCTACGTCACAGGCGATCAAGGATGTGATTCCTAAGGCGAAACCAGTCCTATTAGAACCAATCTATGAAGTCAACGTGTTTGCACCAGATGCTTTCATGGGCGACATCATGGGTGATTTGAATAGCCGTCGAGGTCGTGTGTTAGGCATGGAACAAAGTGAAAGAACAGGTATTTCTGTTGTTAAAGCACAAGTACCATTGGCTGAAATGTCCGATTATGTGACTGCATTACGCTCCATTACCCAAGGTCAAGGTGTATTTAATCGTCAGTTCTATACCTATGAGGAGGTTCCCCATAAGCAAGCGGAAGAAATTATCGCTGCTCATAAAACCCAAGAATAAGGTAATGGCCACATGCTGTATCTAATACAGTTTGAATCATTACAACTGAATAGACAATTGCATAATGTAACAATTTAATACTGTAACAATTTCATAGTGTAATAATTGACGAAAGTCATAAATTTGAATAGTATTTTACTGAGGCCCTCCATATATGTAGCGTATGGAGGGCTTTTACATAAGAGAATAGCTAGTTCTTTATGTATATATGTGCTAACATAAAAGGTAATATAATTAGTTTATTGTGGTGCCATATCCATAGATATTGTGAAAGGATTGTGTATGTTTTTCTCTAGTATTACCGCAGATTATACAAAAATGGGCTATCCTAAAGCCATTGTGCGCGCTTTGGATTTCTTGAAAAACACAGATTTGAAAACATTGCCTGGAGGACGTCATGCCATTGAAGGCGACATGATGTATGCTAACGTAGACGATGTAGAAACAAAACTATTTGAAGCTACAAAACCGGAATCGCACCGTAATTATGTAGATATTCAATTTATGGTGAGCGGCGAGGAAAACATGGGCTTTTTCGTAGATAAAGGGCTTGTTAAACCTGTGGAGTCCTATCCAGATCGAGATTGCTATTTTTATCCTAATGAAGCGGTTGATGAAGGGCAAATCCATTGCCCAGAAGGGTACTACACTGTATTCTTCCCCTCTGATGTTCATCGACCTTTGCTTGCTGTAAACGATAAACCTATCAAAATTCGTAAGGTGGTTGTGAAAGTTCACGTATCTTTGCTTGGTGACTAGCATGAAACAATATGAAGTTATTGGTGTTATTATAACTCTATTAGGCGCTGTTTTATGGGGCGTATCAGGTGCATCCGTACAGTTCTTAAGCAATTTTAGAGATATGAATTTGGAATGGCTAGTAACTATGCGATTGATTACAGCAGGTTTACTAACTGTTATTTATGCATGGTTTAGATTTGGAAACTCTATCTTTAATGTATTTCATAGTATAAAGGATACGCTAGGGCTCATTGTTTTTGGCGTATTTGGAATGGCATTATGCCAATATACATACTTCAGATCCATTGCTTTAGCTGGAGCTGGCATTGCAACGGTATTACAATATCTGGCGCCGTCTATGATTATTATTTACCTGCTGGTTCGCTATGGTAAACGACCATCCAAGGGGGAAATGGTTTCTGTTATACTGGCCTTAGTGGGGACCATTTGTTTAATGGGCAATGATGATGGCCTTTCTATTGAAAGCTTCCCTTTAATGGTTCTCGTATGGGGGCTTTTATCTGCTGTCGGTGTAGCCGTATATAGTATTTCTCCTGTTGATTTACTCTACAAATATGGCACATTGCCTATTGTAGGGTTTGGGATGTTTATTAGTGGTATTGTAGCCGCTATATTATTCCATCAACCGAATTCATATGCAGTGTGGGACGTATGGACTGTTATTGGTTGTTTCAATGTCATATTCCTAGGGACGATAGTATCTTTCAATGCCTATTTAGAAGGGGTTAAACGAATTGGGGCCGTACCAGGATCTATTTTGTCATCTATTGAACCTATTTCGGCGGCTTTCTTTGGATGGGCTTTTTTAGGAAATGAATTTAGTCTATTAGGGCTAATTGGTATGGCTATGATTATTGCTACCGTTGTTATCATTGCTTGGGATAGACAACGAACTATTAAACGAGAAGTACTGGCAAAACTGAATAAAACAATATTAGAATAAACCGATAAGCACACATATATCACAGAAATCATTTCGTGGTATATGTGTTTTTTGTTATAACATACAGTATATTTTAGATACTGTATACATGCTCCATTTAGTTGACTATTTACCTATCTATTCATATAGTAAATGTATACGTGATTATTAGTTTGTTAAGGAGGTATTTATGTCTGTAAAAGATTTCGTACAACAACGGCGCGATGCGTTAATCGTTATGCGTCGCGACTTTCATATGTACCCTGAGCCTGCTTGGCTTGAGTATCGCTCTGCTGCGAAGGTAGCGGATACGCTTATTTCTTTGGGCTATGATGTGGCGTTAGGGGCGGATGTACTTGATTTAGATTCTCGCATGGGATTGCCTAGTGATGAGGTTATGAAAGCTGCTATGGATCGAGCCATCAAAGAAGGCGCTAATCCTGAGCTTGTAGAAAAGATGAGTTATGGTAAAACGGCCATTGTTGCAACTATGAACTTTGGTGGTGAAGGCCCTGTAGTAGCATTTCGTGTAGATATGGACTCTAACGATGTCATCGAAGCTAAAGAGGATAGCCATGTGCCTACAAAGGAAGGATTCCGTTCTTGTCATGATAAAGCGATGCACGCCTGTGGTCATGATGCACATATGACGATGGGGTTAGGTCTTGCCGAATACTTGGCTACTCACAAGGATGAATTCAAAGGCACAATTAAACTTATCTTCCAACCAGCAGAGGAAGGCGTGCGCGGTGCTAAAGCAATGGCGGAAGCAGGCGTAGTAGATGATGTAGATTTGATGTTCGGCATGCATATTGGGTTTAACGAAAAATTATCCAATTGCTTTGCTTGTAGCGATCATGGCTTCTTGGCCACTACAAAACTTGATGCGGTGTTCCATGGTTATTCTGCTCATGCCGGGGGCTCTCCAGAAAAGGCACAAAATGCAATGCTCGCCGGCTGTACAGCGGTTCTTAACTTACAAGCCATCGCTCGTCATAGTCAAGGCGCTTCGCGCATGAATGTAGGTGTTTTTGAAAGCGGTACAGGTCGCAATGTGACGCCTGATGTAGCGGTGCTTAAACTAGAAACTCGTGGTGCTACGACAGAAATCAATGATTACATGATTGAACGGTCGAAGACTATTATTAAAGGTGCTGCAGAAATGCATGATTGCACCTTTGAAATTACAAAACAAGGAGAAACTCCGGCAGGTCGCATCAGCGATGATTTAGCTCGTGAAGTACAAGCTATCGTGGAACCACTTGGGATCTTTAAAGAGGTTCCCTTCGATTACAGCGGTGGCGGTAGTGAAGACTGTGCGTACTTCTTGAATCGTGTCATCGATCGCGGTGGTAGAGCGACCTATATGGTTGTGGGATCTGCCATTAAAGCACCGCATCACAATCCGCTCTTTGATATCGATGAAGAAGATATGCTAAATGGTATCGTAGCATTAGGGACAATTGCTGCTCACTATTTAAAATAGGCTTTATGGACTAGCACCATATGGTTTGTCAGTAATTGATGTAATAGATTGTGAGGTGTTACATGATTCAACGAGAGCGATTGGTTAAGGATTTTGAGGCTATGGCCCAATTGACGGCTCCTGGTGAGGGCATTAATCGCCTTGCTTTCACCGATGCAGATTGGGCAGGACGTCAATATATTATAGATCGCATGACCGATGCGGGACTAACCGTTGAGACCGATGATTTTGGTAATGTCATTGGCTATAAGATTGGTAAGAAACCAGATTTACCAGTTGTTATGGTGGGGTCTCATACGGATAGCGTGCCCAATGGAGGCAATTACGATGGTGTGGTCGGCGTGTTATCTGCCATTGAAGTAATTCGTAGCATGACCGATGATGGCTATGAACATGATCATACCATCGCTGTGGTGTCCTTTATGTGCGAAGAGTCCGGTCGCTTTGGGAATGCTACACTAGGCAGTAAGGCTATGCGTGGTGAATTGACATTACAAGATTTACACCGATTGGTGGATAAACAAGGGATTTCCTTGTATGAAGCCTTGAAAGACCGCAACTTAAATCCCGATGGGATTGAAACAATGGCATATAAACGGCCTGTAAAATCTTTCACAGAAATTCATATTGAGCAAGGCAAGGTGCTGGAGCACGAACAGAAAACGATTGGTATTGTGACTGGTATTGCCGCGCCAGAGCGATTCTATGTAACCATTCGTGGTAATGCTGATCATAGTGGCGCTACACCGATGAACCTGCGTCATGATGCTCTATGTGGAGCTTCAAAAATCATCCTCGGTATCGAGGAGATTGCATCCATGCAAGAGGAACCACCCGTTGTGGGAACTGTCGGTATTGTGGAGGTTACACCAGGGGCGATGAATGTCATTCCTGGTGCTGTAAAGCTAGGGGTAGATATTCGTAGCATTTCTAAGGTAGCTCGCAATTCTGTAGTTACTCTCGTTAAGGAATTTATCGATATTACTGCAGAAAAACGTGGATTATCGTATACAATTGAAACAATTGCACAGGACCATCCAGTGGAGATGCACCCGGCGATGATTCGAGAAATCGAAGAAGCTGTTAAGTCTGTCGGTGTGGAGTACATGACAATGCCGAGTGGTGCCGGTCATGATGCGATGCATTGGGCGGAGGCAGTTCCGACGGGAATGATCTTTATTCCATGCCGTGATGGCATTAGTCATAATCCTGCAGAATTTGCTGAAATGGATGATATCGTAACGGGTGCAGCGGTGCTTGACAAGGTACTTAGAAAACTTAGCTTGGAAGAAACAAAGCTTGTTTAATATACTTCTTTATGTATTTATGTAGTTATATAGATAAGTAGTTATATGATTATACTGTATATAATTAAGTGATTACTTTTACTATAGTTAGGCCTATTAGGTGTAAGACATAGATAGGACTATTGTATTTAGTGTTGTTAGTTGTGTATTGGGTGTAAAGCGTTTATAGAGGGAATATAGCTATCTTGCATCCTATGTACACGGATAGGAGAGTTATGGTTATTACAGGTATTGTTATCGTAGTAGCGACGTTTATCGCTATTATTAAACAGTTTGAAACGCGGCTCGTTTTACTATTATCAGGCTTATTGATGTGCTTTATTGGTGGGCAGCTTGGTGCTGGTACGACGGCCTTTGTGAAAGAACTTACAAATCCAGGCCTTGTACCGACGATCTGTACGGTGTTAGGTTTTAGCTATGTTATGGAATATACAAAATGTACGGAGCACATGGTGTATTTCATTTCTGCAGGCCTCAAAAAGATGACGAAAATCATCATTCCTGGTGCTGTTATTATTACGTTCCTGATCAATATTGCATTGCCTACAGCGGCAGGTTGCGCTGCGGCCGTAGGTGCATTATTGATTCCGGCCCTCATCCGTTCTGGAGTACATCCAGCTATGGCTGGTTCTGCTATCTTCTTAGGTACATGGGGTAGTTCCTTGAGTCCAGGCCTTATGTTCAATCCTCAAGTAGCACAACTGGCGGGTGTAGACGTAATGACAGTTATTGCCAGCTTCTCCATGCAAGCAATTATCGGTATCGTAGTAGCCGCTATTTTGCTTAACATCGTAGCTATCGTTAAGAAGGAGCATACCGGGTATGTAATGAAAAACGATACTGCAGCGGAAGATAAAGAATTCAAAGTAAATTATTTCTATGCAATCATTCCCATTATTCCTCTTGTATTACTTGTATTAGGTAGTAAACAAGTGGCGGTGATTCCAGAAATCTCTGTTCCTGTATCTATGCTCATCGGTACTGCTATTGGCATCATTGCCGTGCGTCCTAATGTGGCAGACGCTGTTAAGAAGTTCTTCCGCGGTACTGGCGATGGTATGTGTGATGTAGTGGGGCTTATGGCTGCAGCGGCATGCTTTACCGCAGGGATGCAACACATCGGCCTTACAAATGCGCTCATCGATGGTATGAAGAACTCTCAACAAATCGCTCAAATCGGGGCAGCCTTTGGTCCGTTCTTGTTGGCGGTTATCTCTGGTTCTGGTAATGCAGCAGCGCTTGCGTTTAATGGTGCTGTCACACCTCATGCAGCAGACTTTGGTTATGGTATTATGCAACTTGGATCCATGGCTCAATTGGGTGCTGGTATCGGTCGTAGTATGAGCCCTGTAGCTGGTGCAGGTATCATCATCGCAGGACTTGCAGGAATCAATCCTATGGAAATGGCGAAACGCAATGCCGTGCCTTGTATTATTGCGACTGTAGTTATTATGCTTTTGTTACTATAATTCTATCTTGTAAGATGATTTGTTTTTACGATACACTCATAGCAGATAGATGTATAAAACTCTATAAAACTCTATAAAACAAACCCGTCATGATTTATGTAATCATGACGGGTTTTCTTGTTATGATAGATTTTATACATTCCGTATAATCTATATAGTCCGTATAGTCGGACATTATATTACTGAGATGCATTTGTAAGATAATAAGATATAAGTAAAATTTATGGACACCAAAGAAAAGAGCAATTTGTTTTTATTGCATTTTCATAATATATTATATGTATTAAAGGAATAATTGTTATACCTTTGTTTCAGCCCATGTTTTCATGAATGAGTAAAAAGCCTGTACTGGCTTGGATTCAAGGGCACTATGACGTGTGTACATCCATGTATCTCGAGTCATGATATGACCATCAAGAGTTTTCAGGGTTTCTTTAAATAGGTTAGGGTAATCATTGCCACAACTTTGGGTAAGAATGGTGAAACCAAGTCCTTGGTTAACTAGCTTCATACATGTATCGATGTCGTTTACTTCAATGGTGCGCATCGGAGGTTGTGAGTAGTGGGAATACCACCAATCATCGATAGTTTGCTGTAGATTCGGATCTGTCTGATAGTGAATATATGGCAAGCGAGGTAACTCCTCTACAGTACATGGAGTTTTGTTGAAGAAACAAAATGGTTCAGACCAGATATGTTCTTTCGACTCTGCCCAAGTGTGGGCACCGCGGATGATGGCAGCGTGTAGGCGACCTTCAAGGAAGTCGTGGTACAGCTTATAGCTGAGTCCCGTATACATGATGATATCGATGTGTGGATAGGTCTCTTTAAAGGTGGATAAGATATGGGGAATATGATATTTTGCGAATACATTTGAGCATCCTAGGTTTAATGTACCGTGCGGTTCACTACCCATAGCTAATAGCTCTTGGCGCACCGAAGTATAGGAGTTTAGTAAATCTTCGGCGTAGCGCACAAGGCGCTGGCCTTGATAGGTAAATTCCACACCGCGAGCTTGTCGATTGATGATGGGACAGTTAAATTCCTTTTCTAATTTTTTTATTCGTTCACTCAATGCAGGTTGCGTCATAAATAGACGACGAGCCGCATAGGTAATATTATTTTCCTCTGCTAAGGTTTTTAAAATTGTACAGTCTTTCGTGTCCATAAACTCTCCTTTACATATGTATTATTGTACTCTATCCCGTAGAGTTGGTACAGATGAGAGAGTTCTAAGGCTATACTGATTGGTCATAACCAGAGGAATGAAACTTTCACAAGTATATGTGGTGAAAGTATAGTGTTTGTAAAGGTTTACATATACCTGAGGTTAATAAAGGAGTAAGTCATGGTTGAATTAATTTCAAATGGTGTATTTTTATATCATGGTACCGATATCGTTCCTGCAGATTCTAGTGCAGCCCTTGATCAGCATGAAGTTTTTAATAAAGAACGCACCTATAAGGAAACGATGGCGTACCGGATTTTAATGGACCATCAACAGCATGAAGGTGATCAAAATCTACGCATCAAATTCGATGCCTTAACATCTCACGATATTACCTATGTTGGCATCATTCAAACGGCGATTGCCAGTGGTCTTGATAAATTTCCAATCCCTTATATTTTGACAAACTGTCATAATAGCTTGGCAGCAGTAGGGGGCACGATTAACGAAGACGACCATGTATTCGGCTTATCCGCAGTTCAACGCTTCGGCGGCGTGTATGTACCTCCTCATCTTGCAGTTATTCACCAATACATGCGTGAAACAATGGCAGGCTGTGGCAAAATGATTCTCGGTTCCGATAGTCATACTCGTTACGGTGCTCTTGGTACTATGGCGATTGGTGAGGGCGGTCCAGAGCTTGTAAAGCAATTGCTCGGTCGTACCTATGATGTACAACGTCCAGAAGTTATTGCTATTTACCTCGATGGAAAACCTAAACACGGCGTAGGTCCACAAGACGTGGCACTCGCTATTGAAAAGGCAGTATTTGCTAATGGCTTTGTAAAAAATAAAGTAATGGAATTCGTAGGCCCTGGTATTGAATACCTATCCATGGACTTCCGTAATGGCATCGATGTAATGACTACAGAGACTACATGCCTTACAACAATTTGGAGAACAGACAGCAATACAAAAGAATTCTTAACACTCCATGGTCGTGGTGATGCTTATAAAGACCTTAACCCTGGTGATGTGGCTTACTATGACGGTCTTGTAAAAGTTAATCTTGATGAAGTGGAAAGCATGATTGCTATGCCATTCCATCCAAGCAATGTATATACTATCAAGGAAATTAACGAAGGTGGTCGTGATTTATTAGCAGAAATCGAACGACAAGCTGTTGAGCAATTAGATAATAAATCCTTATCTCTACAATTGCCTGAAAAGCATTTTGATGGCAAATTGCATTTAGACCAAGGTATTATCGTAGGCTGCTCGGGTGGTTTGTATGAAAACCTCATGCAAGCAGCTAATATCGTACGCGGTAAAAGTGTAGGTTCTGGCCGTTTTGCGTTCAGCGTATACCCTTCTAGCCAACCAATTTACTTAGAACTTATGAAAAATGGCGCTCTCGTAGATCTTATGGATGCAGGTGCCATCGTGCGTACAGCCTTCTGTGGCCCATGTTTCGGTGCAGGTGATACACCTAATAATACAGGCCTCAGCGGGCGTCATGCGACACGTAACTTCCCGAACCGTGAAGGTTCTAAGCCTGGTAATGGTCAAATCTCCTCCGTAGCACTTCTCGATGCGCGCTCCGTAGCTGCTACAGCTATTCATGGGGGTGCTTTAACAGCGGCAACTGAAGTAGAATACGATGATGCAGTGCCAGCTTATCACTATGATGATAAGCCATATAAACATAAAGTATATAGCGGCTTCAATGAACCTAAGAAGGATGCGGAACTCATTTATGGTCCATCCATCAAACCATGGCCGTCCATTAAGGAATTGACACCAAATGTATTGCTCAAAGTAGCGGCCTATATCGATGACCCTGTAACAACTACAGATGAATTAATCCCATCTGGTGAAACATCTTCCTTCCGTTCTGATCCATATGCGTTGTCTGAATTTGCCTTGAGCCGTAAGGTGCCTGAATATGTAGGCCGTGCAAAGGTCGTTCGGGATTGGGAAAAATCTCGTCAAGACGGTGAATGTACAGTAGAGTTAGTCACTGCTTATGAAGAGGTTAAACAAGCTCTTGGCTTGTCAGAATCTGTAGAAGATATGGCTAAATTCACGGCTGTTTCCAGCATGGTCTATGCTAATCGCCCAGGCGATGGCTCTGCACGTGAACAAGCTGCATCCTGCCAACGCGTTTTGGGTGGCGGTGCTAACATTGCTATCGAATATGCAACAAAACGCTATCGCAGTAATGTTATAAACTGGGGTATGTTGCCGTTCGTAACTAGTGAGGAAGACTCCAAAACTATGGCTGTAGGCGATTATGTATATGTGCCAAATGTGCGTGACCAATTATTCTCTGACTCCGATGATTACAAAGCATATGTTATTAGCGGTGGGAAGAAGAAAGCGGAAATCACACTGCATTTGGGGCACTTAAGCGATGAAGAAAAAGAAATTATCGCTGCTGGTTGTCTCATCAACTACTATGCAAATAGCAAAGCTTAATAGGTGAATAAAAGGAGTACGTTATGAACGGATATAAAGAAATTCCTGTTACCTATATGCGCGGAGGCACAAGTAAGGGGGCGTATCTATTAAAAGATACGCTTCCAGCTGAGCCTGCAGCACGAGACCGTATGATTTTAGACTTATATGGTTCGCCCGATGCGCGTCAAATTAATGGTATCGGCGGTGCCGATCCATTGACGAGCAAGGTGGCTATCGTAAATCCTTCTGTCCGCGATGATGCAGATATCGACTATACCTTTGGGTATGTTGGTATCGCTGATGCGGTGGTGGATTACGAAGGCAACTGTGGCAATATTTCTGCTGGTGCAGGGGTATTTGCCATCATGGAAGGCTTTGTGAAAGCCGTAGAACCAGAAACAGTAGTTCGTATCTTTAACACGAATACAAATAAGGTTATCGAAGCACATGTGCCAGTACGCGATGGTAAACCTGTTATTGATGGTGATTTTGCTATCGATGGCGTACCTGGTACGGGTGCTCGCATTACATTATATTTTTTAGAGCCAGACGGCTCTAAGACAGGTAAGTTACTACCAACAGGCAATGTACAAGATAGTATTACATTGGCTGATGGTCGCATAATCCAAGTCAGTCTCGTAGACGCAGCCAATCCAGCTGTATTTGTAAAGGCGACAGACCTTGGGTATGAAGGTACGGAATTACCGGCTTTCACAGAAACGGATGGCGGTGTATTACTCAATACACTTGAAGATATTCGCACTACTGCGGCGGTTATGATGGGCCTAGCACTATCTAAAGAGGCCGCCAGTCCTGCAGTTCCTAAGGTATGCATGGTGTCCGCACCACAAACCTACTTAGCAAGTGATGGTCGAACTATTGAGGGGAATAGCATAGACATCGTAGCTCGTACTAAAGCACTAGCTGTAATGCATAAAGCCTATGCCGTTACAGGAGGCATTTGTACAGCTACGGCAGCGCTGATTACGGGCACTGTGGCGAACGAAGTAGTAAGCGAACGGGCTAAAGAGACGAAGCGCGTTACTTTGGCGCATCCATCAGGGAAATTTGATTTCGAAATATGCTTGACCAATGACGATGGTTGGCATGTAGAGAAGGCGGGCGTCGCTAGAACAGCACGACCGATTATGAAAGGCATAGCTTATGTTAAAGGAGAGTAATAATGGGTAAGCTACTTAAAATTGCAATTATGTTTGCCATTCCTCTGGCAATGTGGTTTATTACACCGCCAGAAGGTTTGAGCGTTGAAGCTTGGCGACTGTTAGGTTTCTATTTAATGGCTATCGTTGGTCTAGTTGTTAAACCTTGGCCAGCACCAATTATCTTGTTATTATCTATTGCAGGTTCTGCAATTTTCTTGAATGCTACGAAAAACGTATTGTCTGGTTATGCATCCACAACAGTATGGCTAGTATTCTCTGCGTTCTCCCTCAGTGTGGCGTTCGTAAAAACAGGCCTTGGCCGTCGTATTGCGTACCTATTGATTAAATCCTTAGGTCATACTACATTGCGCCTTGGCTATGTAACTGCTTTATTAGATCTTATTATTTCCCCAGTAACACCTTCCAACACAGCTCGTTGTGGTGGTATCGTGTTCCCAATCATGAACTCTGTAGCAAAAGCATTAGGCTCTGAGCCTGGTGAAAGCGCGAAAAAAGCTGGTTCTTACCTCATGGTTAACACATACATGGTAACAAAGGTAACAAGCTTGATGTTCGCTACAGCAATGGCACCAAACTTATTGGCTGCTGACTACATGAACAAAATTCTCGGCGTAGACCTCAACTGGGGACTTTGGGCATTAGCACTCGTAGTACCTGGCCTTGTAATGCTTCTCATTACACCAGCTTTGGTATACTACTTAGACAAACCATCTATTCAACACATCGACTCTCATGCAATTGCTGATGAAGGTTTGAAAGAACTTGGACCTATCACTGGTCGCGAGAAAGCGCTTATCGCTATCTTTATTCTTGCTTTAGTTGGTTGGGCATTGCCTTCTATCTTGACTCAAGGCTTTGGTATTAAATTCTCCCTTGATGCAACAGCTGTAGCTATCGTAGCTATGGTGGCCGCTCTCGTGTTCGGCGTTATTAAATGGGAAGATATGCTTGAATCCAAAGGTGCTTGGAATACATTGATCTGGTTCGGTGGTATCATCGGCATGTCTAGTGCATTATCCAAGGTTAAATTCTTTGAATGGCTAGCTGATTTCATGGGTACACACTTCAGCTTCGGCGATAACCCTATGATGGCGCTTATTATCATCGGTGCGATTAGTATCGCTGTTCGTTACTTGTTCGCCTCTGGTAGTGCTTACGTTGTAGCCATGCTTCCAGTTTTCCTTACAGTAGGTAAGGTAGCGGGTGTAAACCCAATGGCATTGTCCTTGTTACTTGCGGCAACTAACTCCTATGGTGGTGCATTGACTCATTACGGTGGTGCTGCCGCTCCAATCGTATTTGGTGCAGGTTACAACACGGTTAAGAACTGGTGGATCATCGGTGGTATCTTCGCTATCATGTGCTTCATTGTAAACCTCGTGATTGGCTACGCATGGTGGGAAATCCTCGGTATCCTTTAATACCTAACTAGAGATATTAGTTATTCTGCAAATAGACAGAATGATCATCCCCTAGATGGTGAAAGTTGTAAGACTTTCACAAATAACATTTCACAAAACAATATAAAAGAGCTGTCCCAGAATCAGTACGTTAATCTGATTCTCAAGACAGCTCTTTTTGCATTATTTAAGTTTGTAGGCTACCCATAGGGCAGCACCGATAAAGGTAAGGCTACATGCCCAGAAGAGGGCGGTAAAGCCAAATTGGGCTGCTACGATGGAACCTCCAAAGGAGCCTAGGAAATAGCCCATAAATAAACAAGATTGATTGTACGAAAAAACCTGTCCCGTATACTCCTTTGGTGTTTTTAAAGCTAAATAGGTATTAAGTGCGGGTAATATTCCACCAAGACCAAAGCCTTGTAAAAAGCGGATGAGCCCTAGTGCGTATACAGAGTCTACATAAGCTTGAGGAATATTGAGTAACCCTACGTAGAGCATAGAATAAATGAGGACCTTTCTTGGACCGATGCAATCTACTAATTTACCAAGTGGAGAGCTACTCAAGAATTGTGCTACACCCATGGCTGAGAATACAGCGCCAGAAATGAAGGCAATATTTTCCGCATTGCTAGGGAGCATCCCTTTCACATAGACCGTCATAATAGGTGAAATAGCGGTGACTGAAATGGCATATAAGAAGGATGTGGTAGATAAGGCGACTAAGCTAGCAAATTCAGGTAAATGGGATTTTAAGTTTCTAAAGGTTTGTTTTTCTTCTAGCGGTTTCGGTACATAATTTTCATGTACCAGCATCGCTGTTAGTCCGAATGCTAAGAGCATGAGGGCCCCTATGATGAAGAAATCATATCGTATGCCTACTACATCACTTAGATAGCCGCCTACAAGTGGACCTGCTAGTGAACCTGCGAGATTAAAGGAGGCTACAATACCTAATGCCCATCCTGTATGATCTTGAGGGGCTTCTGATGCGATAAGTGTAACTGAGGCAGAATAGAAGCCACTCACTAACCCTTGCAAGGTGCGAACGAGGAAAACACCTTCTGGTGTGATCTGAAAGCCCAATAAAATACTGCATATAGACATACCCAGGCTAGAGCGGATAAGCGTAATCTTACGACCTTTGCGATCCGCTAATCGACCCCAGAAGGGAGCCGCTAAACAAACGATGAGGAAAGTAATCCCCATGGAAGCACCAGACCATCGGGCAATAGAGCCTGTATCAGTCAATCCCATCTCATGGAAATAAAGAGGGAGAATCGGGCTGACCTGACTAATGCCGAGGGACATGAAGAATACACAGAATGCGCATATATACACCGTACGTTTCCACGTTTCCAAAGTATCTCTCCTTCACTAGTCTTAGTACAATTTATAGTACTAGAAAATTAGTAATTCTATATCTTTTTGACTTCATCCCCAATATTAAGTCAGGAAGTTTGTCATTTGCAATGGTGTCTTGAATCCAGTAGTTGATGGATAAAATAAAAACTTATACTCTCTTTTCCACAAAATAATTAGTGTGAACTGATAACATATGTAATCTCAGTATACTATTAGTGTTTAGCGTAAACAATATAAATATTTTAGACCGTAAGGTTAATATTTTAATATACATATATTTATATTAGAATAAAGAGGATTAGAAAATTATTATGAGAGTGAAGAGAGAATTTTTTAATGTGGCTAGATAATGAACTTTCACTATTTAAACAAAATATAGAAATGTTACGAGTGAATCAACGCATAGGCAGATTAGCATATTTGTGGGCTGTGTGTGGATTAATGGTTAGTAAATTTTTAGCTTACCTTATATTCGTTGTATTGATAGGGATTATTCAAGGGACTCCACTTCAAGGTAGTCAGTATTTGTCTTATATTTATTTTGGAAGTCTACAGATTATACATATAATTGCAACTATTTTTATACTTAAACGTAGACTAAATGATTGTGGTTCATCCTTGTGGTATATGATCTTGGTTCCCATAGCATATCTAAGCTTATGGGTGTATTGGGGGATGAGTTTTAGTTGGGCGTCTATATCCGAGACTATTGTAAATGCAAGCTTTTATTGGGATGGGTTCTTTTGTCAGTATTTCATCTTAGCTTGCTTTGCCTTGCCTCTTAGCGTGCCAGATTCTAATAGATATGGCTTAGATGAAGGTCGAGATAGATATAATAACTATATTATTGCCTACGATAGAAGCTCCATCATTAGTGAAGATAAGGATGCTAGAAGATTTGACTATATGTGTAGTTGTGTATGGGATGTTTTATTTGTTAGGTTCTTTGATGTTAAAGGCAGATCCTCCGTATCAGCCTTTTGGGTTGGTCTTATAGGCTCTCGCATTTTTATGGATGTCATTATGTATATGGCTATTGCCGTAGTGTCGTTGATAGTTCATCTTGGCATCTCTCTTTATATACCTCGTTGGGGCTTTATGATTATCCTAATATGGCCAGCCATTGCAATGATTACATTAGGTATACGTAGACTTCACGATTCTCTATTAAGCGGCTTGTGGATGATTGGCCTTTTTATTCCGTATATCAATATTTTTGTTAGCTATCATCTTTTGTTTAAAAAATCTTGGCATATAGATAATTAAATGAAATGCCTTGGATTTAAAATACCAGTTGACATAAAAACAAGAGATTAGAAAATTGATTTGATTTTGTCGTATTACTTATTGCGATTTAGAGATAAATAAATAATGTTGATGGGCGAGGAGTTATGGATATTAATTTAGTAAATGAAATAAAAGTCGCACTTAAACAAAATGATTTATATTTTATTAATAGGACACAAGACTATGTTATTGTTAATGATGATTATAGAGGCGTAATAATTTACACTCCTCAATTAGAGTATGTTGACTCTTATATACTAGATAATACAAAGGTTATAATTTTAAATAGTTTTGTAGACTCTGAAAATAATAGAATTGTACTCCATTTAGAAGCAGGATTATGGTACATTGATTTAAATAGACATTATTCACAGTTCATAAAGTATGATTTTGAGAGTGAATGCATTTATATTTTGTATTTTTCTGTATTTAAATCAGGGTCTATTAGCATATTTTCCAGTTCTCTCATGATACAGTGGGACTTTGTTGATAATAATTTAAGTTTCATAGCTATTGATAAACTATCTTCTTGTAATGAACTCACTTTATATAGGAATTGGGAGAGTGAATTTAGAGGTGCAAATAGTATTGGCTTTATAGATAATAAATGGATAGTATATGAGGAGGATATTAAGATATATCAGGATAATAGGCTTGTCTATAAACTCCCTATGGAATATAGTAAATGGTATCAATTTGATATGGATGGTGATTATTTTATTGCCATAGATGAATCTATTTTAATTCTAACTAGTTTAAGTAACACCCGAAATAGGCTGAAAAAAATTTATGTTGATAATGAATCTTGTTTTGGTGCTGTGTTAATACATGATAAGCACTTTTCTTATTTAGTTGTATTGATTATCAATGAAAGAACAGGAGCATCATGTTTGCGAAGTTATAATATTTCCAATTAGTGCATATATTACAATACTTATCATAAGATGAAGAATGATGAGACAGCTTTTATATTCTGAATTAATAAAATTTAAACTTGAATTATTAACATTAGTTCAATGTTTCAAGACAATTAAATTATTTACAATCAATATACAGACATACCTTTCTATAAACTTATTGGTGTTTATTGGTATAGGAATAAATATCTTTATTTTATCTACTCTTCCGGAGATAGTGTATACTCAAGAAATTTATGACATTATATATTATGTGGGCACAGTTATTTATGTTCTTTTTGTAGCTTTTACAAATTATGCTAGCTTGAAATATTATAAAAAAGAGCGATTTAATTGGTTAAATATCATAATTACTGTATTTTTATTATTGATATTATTGGGTGGAAAGCATTTTGACTTTTCTTACGGAAAAGCTATTTTTGAGTCCAACAATATTATATTATGGGGCGTTGATGTGCCAGATATATTCTATCCATGTCTTTTGTGTTCAATGTTGTTGTTTTCTGTAGTACCTAGGAAACTTTGGTTACGAGATAATACTGTTGAACTTAAGGGAATAATTTTTGATAATAAGGTTATAGATGTACTCTGGGGTGAACGTAATGATTTAACTACGTCTCAAATTAAAGCTATAAACTCTTTTTATAGTCGCCAAGATAAAAGGCCTCTTTTAACAGATTTTTATAAAAGCATATTAATTGATAGTCTTTGGCTTAATGGACGAAGCACAGTTCGCCAATGGAATCTGTTCAATGTATATTTAGCGTTTATAATATACAATATGATATTAAATTATAATATCGAAAACTATGCTTTGCGATATGTTCTATACTTTTATCTTATATATACTATTATTGTAATGATCTGTAGACGTTTGAAAGATAGTAATAGTAGTATATTTTGGATTGTTGTCTTGTTTGTTCCTATCATCAATATATATGTATTGTATCTGTTGTATAATAAAACCTCTGCGTTATATGATAAAGAAAGTAATAGTATTTTTTATTATGCATTATGATACATAAAATATGATATATAAGATTGTATGTTAAAGATCTTTCTATGGCTGAACAACAATCAGAAATTAAAACTTCTTGACTTTCATAGTCGTTCCTAGTATGGTGCGACGTCACATGAGCGTTAGTCGTGAGGGATATGTTAGTATCCTGCGAAAGGGGAATGCGTTGCATTCAAACAAGGTGGTACCGCGATTTATAGCATAATACAATCGTGTGGAAGACTTTTATAGTTTGGTTGATGAGAAATCGGATTCATTTAGTAATAGGATTTCTGATCTGACTATTCCAATGGATGATGTTGTTTCACCTGGGCCACCTACTTCGGAATCTATAGCATTACGACCACCATTGAAAACACAAATCTATGAAAAGGATGGAATTATTACAGATAAACATAAATGATAGGTTAGATTATATATGAAGAAGAACGTTTTAAATCTGTTAAATGATTTTAGAATGAGATGGATTGGTGCAGGTCTATTTATGATTGTTGCAATTGCTGCAGCTTATGAAAAAAGCAACTATACCTTTTCTTTATCGTTGTTAGGTTATTTATTTCCGGCTTATATTTTTTGCATACCCGTATTATGGCCGGTATACAGACGACGAAAGATTTACTATTTTATTTATAAAAAGGCTTATAAACGTTATCAGTCGAAATGGAAAGTTTATCTTTATTTTCTATTGGGCCTTCATGGTAAGTTGTTAGGTATTGATATCATCCCTAGAAGCAAAATAAAATGGACATTTATTTTTTCTGCATATGTTATAGGGGTTATTTGGCTGTTACAGAGTAATTTGCCATCCTTGATAAAGGTGATATTAATATTGGTAGCTTCATATAAATTTATTCGCACTATTAATTCATAAGAATATAGTTAGGAGATATTTTATGGACACATCTATCATTATCATCAAAGTTCATGCTAAGAGCAACAATCTAAAATTAAAACTTCTTGACTTTCATTCTATAGAAACATTATAATCAGATTATAATTTTATACTCGCCTGAAAGAAACCGATGAGGTGGAGATAAAAATAGGAAATGCACTCACAGAGAGCGGGATTAGCTGAGAACCCGTAGTACGCAGCTTATTAAATGGACCACCGAGGGCGCATGGAACAGAATGAACCTTCATTCCTAGTATGGTGCGACGTCACACGAGCGTTAGTTGTGAGGGATATGTTAGTATCCTGCGAAAGGGGAATGCATTGCATTCAAACAAGGTGGTACCGCGATTTATAGCACATACAATCATATTGTAAAAATAGAACTATAAACTCGTCCTTGACGTTATATTGTCATGGGCGAGTTTTTTTATTGGCAAATGCCAGATGGAGGTTCTCATGATTTTCCCTAGTCTTGACCGTGTGAAAGCTATCGCACCGGGCTACGATATCGTGCCTGTATATATGGAAATTTTATCCGACGTACGCACACCGATTAGTGTGTTGAAAGCGTTAAAACAAGTGAGCAGTCATACGTACTTGCTTGAAAGTGCGGATAATAGTAATCATTGGGGCCGTTACTCCTTCTTGGGCTATGATCCTAAGATTGAGTTATTCTGCAAGAACCATAAGATGACCATCAAAGACGGAACGACTCGTACCTTTGAGTGTTCTGATCCTGCCGCAGAGATTCGCAATATTTTAAGCCAATACAAGAGCCCACGTCTCGAGGAACTGCCAACCTTTACAGGTGGCTTTGTGGGCTACTTCGCATGTGAATACATTCGCTATATCGAGCCAACATTGGATTTCCCAACGCCAGATGATGATTCTGCCATGGTAAACGATGTAGACCTTATGCTCTTTGATAAAGTTATCGCTTTTGATCACTACAAAAATAAAATTTACTTGATTGCCAACATCAGCACAAATGATTTGGAACGCAACTATAACAAGGCGGAGCTTGAATTGAAAGCTTTAGCTGACCTCGTAGTGAACGGTAAAGAGGCTAACATTCCAAAAGGCATCCTTAAAACAGAATTTACTTCAGAATTTACAAAGGACGAGTTTGAAGCAGTTGTTAAAAAGACGCAGCACTACATCAAGGAAGGGGATATCTTCCAATGTGTTGTATCTAACCGTCGCGAAGCCGAGTTTGAAGGGAGCTTGTTAAATGCATACCGCGTATTACGTACCTTGAATCCATCTCCATACATGTTCTACTTATCTGGCGGTGATGTAGAGCTCACAGGTGCTTCTCCAGAAACTTTGGTGAAAATGACAGATGGTAAAATGTACACCTTCCCAATTGCAGGTACGATGCGACGCGGTAAAAATGAAGCAGAGGATCTTGCGATTGAAGAAAAACTCATTAACGACGAAAAAGAGTTGGCTGAACATAACATGCTCGTTGACCTTGGGCGCAATGATTTAGGTAAAATCTCTAAATTCGGTTCTGTAAAAGTAGAGGCATTACATATGTTGCAACGTTTCTCCCATGTCATCCATATTACATCTACTGTAAGCGGTGACATTCAAGACGGCAAAGATGCACTCGATGCTATCGGTGCTACATTGCCAGCCGGCACATTGTCTGGGGCGCCTAAGATTCGTGCTATCGAAATTTTACACGAACTTGAAAAAAGCCCACGCGGCGTATATGGCGGTGCCGTAGGTTACATCGACTTCTCCGGCAATATGGACGTATGTATTGGCATCCGCATGGCTATGAATAAAGGTGGCAAGGTATATGTTCGTGCTGGTGCTGGTATCGTTCGCGATAGCGTTCCTGAAAGCGAATACAATGAGACCTTGATAAAAGGCCAATCTATGATTTCCGCAATTACAAGTGCACAGGAGGTAGAATAATGGTACTCCTTATAGATAATTACGATAGCTTCTCCTTCAATTTATACCAATTAGTAGGCTCTATCGATCCAGATATTAAAGTCATCCGCAGCGATGAATTAACAGTGGAAGAAATCCGCGCGTTGAAACCAGACTATGTGATACTTTCACCAGGACCTGGTAGACCAGCTGATGCGGGCGTATACGAAGACCTATTGCGTGAATGCAAAGGGGAATTCCCAATCCTCGGCGTATGCCTGGGACACCAAGCCATCGGCGAAGTATTCGGCGGCACCGTTTCCTACGCAAAACAAGTTATGCACGGCAAACAAAGCGTAGCCAAACAAGTACACCCATCCAAAATACTTAAAGGCGTACCAGAACAATTTGAAGTCGCTCGCTACCACTCCTTGGCGATCATTGACGAAACCATGCCAAGTGAACTCATCGTCACATCCATTACAGACGACGGCGAAGTAATGAGCGTGGAACACAAAGACTACCCGATATATGGAGTGCAATTCCATCCGGAATCCATCATGACACCAAACGGGGAACAAATGATTCGCAATTTCTTAGAAAAATAACCACTGTTTTGTATTCGAGGAGCTATTATTAGTTACTAGTACGGTAAGGCAGAAATAAGGTCTCTCGGAACTCCGATGGCCACCCACCCCACTACGTGGGGCCGCCAAGTCGTTCCTTAAGACCTTATTTTCTGCCAACTCAACCTTGGCAGTACCTACTTAATAGCCCCTCTATAATACATATATCGAATTGTAGCTATATTTTCTAAAGAAATATGTGAATCAGAACCCCTAATATAAGAAAAGGTGGTGCAAAGCACCACCATTCCCACCCCTTATAAAGAAATGACCTGTGCATTACTCCATATAATGCGCAGGATCATTTGAAAGATATTGAATTGTTGTTCATTTTATTGCGCGTGTGATGGGGAGCAGGGCATATAAAAGATTAAATGTCATGGTGTTTATGTGAGTTCACGGGGTTCTAGGCCCGACTTTGGCCCTGCGAAGGCCACAGGCCGTAGTCAGACCCGGCCAGTGGAGGGCATAGGTCCACGTGAATCACATGTAGCATTAACGCCGGTATATGCCCTATTATCGTTGAACCGAAGTAAAATGAACAACAAGTAAGGAGATATAAAATGATTAAAGACGCATTATATGCAGTAACGCACGGTCAGGATTTATCCTACGACCTTGCTAAAGATACAATGAACAAGATTATGAGCGGTGAGGTAGCCGAGGTTCCTATGGCGGGTTTCTTGTGCGCGTTGGCGGCAAAGGGCCCTACTGTAGATGAGGTTACGGCGTTCGCTGAGGTTATGCGCGAGAAGGCTGGTTCCGTGCCTCATAACGACACGGTTGTGGAAATTGTAGGTACTGGCGGCGACGAAGCGAATACGTTTAATATTTCTACCACATCTGGCTTTATCATTTCCGCAGCAGGTATTCCCGTAGCAAAGCATGGTAACCGCAGTGTATCTAGTAAATGTGGCGCTGCTGACTTAATCGAAGCGTTGGGGGCTAAATTAGAGCTTAACGGCGAGCAAAACGAGGCGGTGTTGAACAAAGCGAATATGTGCTTTATGTTTGCTCCTGTGTATCATCAAGCTATGAAATATGCGGGCCCTGTACGTAAAGCGTTGGGCGTTCGTACAGTATTTAACATCCTTGGACCCTTGGCAAATCCAGCAGGTGCTACGGTTGAGTTGATGGGCGTGTACGATAAATCTTTAGTAGAACCATTGGCTCGCGTATTGGCTAATCTTGGCGTTAAACGCGGTGCTGTGGTACACGGCTTTGACGGCCTTGATGAGATTACGGCTACCAACAAAACGTACGTATGCGAAATTAATAATGGTACTTTCACAAGCTACGAATTCGATCCTAAGGAATATGGTTTCGAATACGCTGATAAAACCGAGCTTGAAGGTGGCGATGCTACGGTGAATGCTGAGATTACTCGCCGCGTTCTCGGTGGTGAGCAAGGCGGTAAACGCACTGCGGTTGTTCTTAACGCGGGCATGGCGATTTACCTTGCGAAAGACGGCATTACATTGGCAGAGGGCATCGAAGAGGCGAAACATATGATCGACTCTGGTAAGGCGCTTGCGACAATGGAACAGTTTGTGAAAGCAACCCAAGAGGTATGACCATTGATTTTAGATAAGATTATAGAGGCTACCAAAATTCGGGTAGCCCAAGAAAAAGAGGTGGAGTCTCCTGGGGCTGTGAAAGCAGCGGCTTTAGCGTTACCATCTGATACAGGATTTCCTTTTGAAGCAGCCCTTCGTCAGCAAGACTTCAACTTCATTTGCGAAGTAAAGAAGGCGTCTCCTTCCAAGGGAATCATTGCTGAGCATTTCCCATATTTAGACATTGCCAAAGAATATGAAGTGGCTGGTGCGGCTGCTATTTCTGTTTTGACGGAGCCAGACTTTTTTAAGGGTGATAAGAAATACTTACAAGAGATTGCTAGCACCGTAAGAATCCCCGTGCTTCGCAAGGACTTCATCATCGATGAGTACCAAATCTACCAAGCAAAGGTGTGGGGCGCTAGTGCGATCCTATTAATCTGTGCATGCCTCGATGTGCCTACATTAACAAAGTTCCGTGAGCTAGCTGACTCGCTTGGCTTGTCCTCCTTAGTAGAGGCTCATGATGAGCACGAAGTACAAATGGCTATCGATTGCGGTGCCCGCATTATCGGCGTTAACAACCGCAATTTGAAAGACTTTACAGTAGATGTACAAAACAGCGTGCGCTTGCGCAATCTCGTTCAAGACGATGTGATCTTCGTATCTGAAAGCGGTCTTGAAACTCCAGAGGACATCCAAGTCTTGCGCGATAACAATATCGGCGTAGCCTTGATGGGGGAAACCTTCATGCGCTCTCCCAATAAGGTTGAAAAGTTAGCCTATCTTTATGGACCCACATATTATACGCCTAAGATTAAGATTTGCGGTATTTCTAAAGTGGAAACTATCCTTGCTATAGTCGATGCAAAGCCTGATTATATGGGCCTTGTATTTGCACCAAGTAAACGACAAGTCACTGTTGACCAAGCAAAAACCTTAGTTGAAGAACTACATAAACAGTACGCAAATCGATATAACAGAAACGCAGAACAATACAGTAATAATGTAGTACAAGCTGGAACCATAACTGATGTAGTACAAGATGGAACAATAATTAACGCATTGCAAGAAGAAACAGCAACTGGTGATGCGCATGAAGGTACACTGACTAGTACAGAAAATATAAGTCCGACACTTATACATCAAGAATTTATTAAAACGGTAGGCATTTTTGTCAATGAAACGCTAGAAAATCTCGTTACGATTGCCACAGAAGTAAATCTTGATGCGGTGCAATTGCACGGTGATGAAGATGAAGCTTTCATCCAATCCTTAAAAGAACGTACTAATGTAGAGGTTTGGAAGGCTGTTCAAATTCGCAGTGCTGCAGATGCAGAGGCGTGGATTGATAGCAGTGCTGATATGCTCTTGTTTGATGCATATCACAAAGACGAGCGAGGCGGTACGGGTGAAGTATTCGACTGGTCTTGCTTAGATGAGTTTGAACGACCGTTTATGCTCGCTGGTGGTATCGATAGCACCAATGTGGCGCGTGCCATTCGTACGGTTCGACCGTACGGCATCGATATCAGTAGTGGTATTGAAACAGATGGCGTGAAGGACGATGAGAAAATTAAAGCTTTCACTAACATTGTGAGAACAATAGCAATGCCATAATATGGCGTGCTAGCAGGAATGGAATATAGAAAGGTAAGTTATATGAGTGAACAAAGACATGGTTATTTTGGCTCCTTTGGGGGTCAATTTATGCCAGAAACATTGATGAATGCAGTCATCGAATTGGAAGAGGCGTACAATAAGTACAAAAATGATCCTGATTTCGTACACGAACTTGAGGATTTGCATAAAAAATATACAGGTCGCCCATCTCTTTTATACTATGCAGATCGCATGACAAAGGACCTTGGAGGTGCCAAAATCTATTTAAAACGTGAGGACTTAAATCATACTGGTTCTCACAAGTTGAATAACGTAATCGGCCAAATGTTATTGGCAAAACGGATGGGTAAAACTCGTGTTATTGCTGAAACCGGCGCAGGTCAACACGGCGTGGCAACGGCTACTATCGCTGCGTTGATGGGCATGGAATGCGAAGTATACATGGGTGCAGAGGACTGTGAACGTCAAGCACTTAACGTATATCGTATGGAATTGCTAGGCGCTAAGGTACATCCTGTAACAACAGGTACTAGTACATTGAAAGATGCGGTTTCCGAAGCATTGCGCGAATGGACAAACCGCATGTCCGATACGCATTACGTATTGGGATCTGTTATGGGTGCTCATCCATTCCCTATGATCGTACGCGATTTCCAATCCATTATCAGCCGTGAAGCGCGTGAACAAATCCTTGAAGCAGAAGGTAAATTGCCAACAGCTGTTATGGCTTGTGTAGGTGGCGGCTCCAATGCAATGGGCATGTTCTATCACTTCATTCCAGACGAAGGTGTTCGTCTTATCGGTTGTGAAGCAGCAGGTCGTGGCATCGATACAGAAGAACATGCGGCGACAATCGCAAAGGGGTCTGTTGGTATCTTCCACGGTATGAAATCCTACTTCTGCCAAGATGAAGACGGTCAAATTGCTCCAGTATATTCTATTTCTGCAGGCCTCGATTATCCTGGCATCGGTCCTGAACATGCGTACTTGCACGATAGCGGTCGTGCTGAATATGTGCCTGTTACAGATGACGAAGCAGTAGATGCCTTTGAATATTTATCTCGCTTGGAAGGTATTATTCCTGCGATTGAAAGTGCTCATGCGGTGGCACATGCACGTAAAATTGCTCCTACTATGAGCAAGGACGACATCATTATTATTTGTTTATCTGGTCGCGGTGACAAAGACGTAGCGGCTATGGCGAAATATAGAGGGGTGGATCTTCATGAGTAAAATTAAAGACGCTTTTACAAAGGGCAAGGCATTCATCCCGTTCATTAGTGCTGGTGACCACGGTATTGAAAATACAGAACGTTATATTCGCATTATGGTGAAAGCCGGTGCAGACATGGTGGAAATCGGTATTCCCTTCTCTGATCCAACAGCGGAAGGCCCAGTTATCCAAGAGGCGAGCACGCGTGCTCTCTCCACAGGCGTAAAAATCAATGACATCTTCGATATGGTACGTCGTTTACGTACTGGTGATGATGCGGTGACTATACCGCTCGTATTCATGACCTATTTGAATCCTATTTACGTATTCGGTCGTGAAAAATTCTTTACCCTCTGCGAAGAGGTTGGCATTTCTGGTGTTATCGTGCCAGATATGCCGTTTGAAGAAAAAGGCGAGCTCGCTAGTGTGGCTCACAAACATGGCGTTGAAGTGGTATCCTTAATTGCGCCAACATCTGAAAACCGTATCGAAATGATTGCCAAAGACGCAGAAGGCTTTGTATACTGTGTATCTTCCCTTGGCGTTACAGGCATGCGCAGTGAAATTAAGACGGATATTAAGTCCATCGTTGAAACGATTCGCAAATATACAGATATCCCTGTAGCTGTTGGTTTCGGTATTTCCAAGCCAGAACAAGCGGAAGCTATGGCGCGCGTATCCGATGGAGCCATCGTAGGTTCTGCCATCGTTAAAATCGTGGCAGAACACGGTGAACATGCGGACCAAGCGTTGTTTGATTACGTACGATCCATGAAACAAGCTGTTCTAAAGGCTGGCGCATAACATAATAACTCATATAGCCTTGGGAAAAATTATATAGGGGATAACACAAAAGGACGTTATACAATGTATAACGTCCTTTTCATTGGTTGGTTAATTTAGTTTTGTATTTTTAGGGCTAGTAATATGTATTATGCGCAAGGCTTAGTCATTAGAGGATTCAGAACGTTGATGTCGTTCACTGCGTTTTGCTGTTGCATTTTTATCATGCTTTTCACGTTCAGATATTCTATGCTTTTTGTGCTTTTTCTTTTTATCATTTACTTTGTACCATGGATGATCGCTGCTATCTACTGTGCCATCATCATTTTTTACCATGCGATGGTTTTCACCGATTTTGAAGTGATAATCTTTGGCTTGGGCTACATTGGCACCAATACCAACTGTTAAGAAGGCACCTAAACTGGCCAAGGCTACTGCTTTAATTAATTTAGCTTTCATAATTATCTCCTGCATAATTAATTGTACGAATTTTAGTTGTAAGAAATATATCTGTAGTATAGGTAGATTTCATGAATAAAAAATGAATCAACTAAGTTGATAAATCATAGTATAATAGGAATATCTATATATGTTTATTATCTAATATTATCTAAGATTATAGTAGGAGCTTTATGAAACAGAAAGTATACGAAATCCTCTATCGTGAGCTAGTGGAAAACTATGCGAACAGTAAGGGACGTACCAATACAGCCGATTTTTGGCTCACCATAAGTGCTATATCCTTTGTATATGGCTTAATTATATGTATTACAGGTCTTGCAACCTACATACCGTACGGATTTCTTTATGCTGTCTCTATTGGTGGCGGTGTATTATTTGTATTGTCCATCCTGTTATGCTTGCCGAAGATTATGCTAATGGCAAGACGGTTACGAGACTCTAATAATGATCCAACGTTGATGATTTTGCTTTTGGTTCCTATTTTAGGCTGGCTTGCATTATTGTATCTATTCTGTAAGCGCACATCGCCTGTATCTAATGGATTAGAGGAAAAACGTTCCGTATCGGGCCTCTTTATTGTGACTATATTAGTATTAGGCTGCTTAGCTATTAGTGCAGGTAGTACAATGATTAATCATAATTTTATAGTAGAGGAGACTGCTTATGGCAATTTAGAACCTAGTTCGTTAACGAAACAAGCAAATCGTCTTTTACAAAGTGAAACGGCTACAACAGAGGGGCGTACTGTGGTAAGTAATTATTATGAAGCTCTCAATAAAAAGGATTATCATGGTGCATATCGTTATTTGAGCGCTCGTGCTATGGAACGATATGGTACCTTTGAACTATGGGAACAAGCCATGACTAAGGAAGAGGTTCCTAAGGTGAAAGCGATACAGCTTGATTATGTTTCTCAAGATCAAGATGATGATATTGTTGTAAACTATATGGGCTTTACCGTTACTTTTAAAGATAAATCAGAGACTCTATTAGTTCGTTTGCATAATGAAGGCAAAGGCTGGGGCATTGTTGCTATTGAAGCCGCAGAGGAGGATTAGGTTATGTCAACCATAAATATATATGATTTGAACTATACTGATGCCTTCAAATTAGGTATTAGGAATTATGCTAATTTTAATGGTCGTGTTAGCCGTAGTGAATATTGGCGATTCGTGGCAGGCGTTACATTGATACAAGGATTACTTGGCATTTTAGCTTTACTTTGTAGTACCTTGGGCTTCCCTAATTATGAAGCGCTTATCGATAATATTGCTGTAGGGGTATCCCTTTTCTTTATAGTTCCCAATATAGCTATCACAGCGCGGCGTATGCATGATATTGGCCGGAGTGGTTGGACGCAGCTAATCTCATTTATTCCTGTTATAGGATTCTTTATATTTCTCATTTACGAATTGCGTCGTGGCGATCAAAGAGAGAATTCATATGGTGAAAGAACCGGATATACACCTATTACTCCTGAGGTTAGCAAAGCTACTGGTCTAGAAGAAACTCCATCCCGTCGCCAAGATTGGGCGATGGGGATTGCTATCTTTATTATCCAATCTATTATTATTGCTGATATCATTAGAGAGATATTATGGTATGGTATTAATGGAAATGGATATATGTAATAAAGATCTGCATTTATTAACAATCTCATTATTTTATTTTATAAAAGTTTAACATCTCCTTTATAGACAATATAACACTTTGTAGTAAAATGAATTTCAGATGAATTCAAAAATATAGATATTAATAAATAAAAAATATCTAAGTTCTTATATGTGTTAAGTACCGCAGGACTTCGTAATCTTTGCTGATTCCTGTTTGTAACTAGAAGGAGTTTATTATGAAATCTTGTCCCTATTGTGGACATGAAGTGTTAAAAACAGAGTGTTACTGTCCAGAATGTGGGCATGTTAGTAGGCCACAAATCTCGTTAGATAAATATAATCTAGGCTTGATTGAAAACTTTAAACAATGTTTGGTTTATAAATATGCTGATTTTGATGGTCGTGCAAGTCGTAGTGAATATTGGCATTTCTTGTTAGTCTATCAATTGTTGTTTGTGGCCATTCTATTTACTTGTGCTTTTTTGAGCTATATTAGCCCACTATCTAGCGTAGTAGGCGTAGGTTTTGGCTTGGTCATTCTTGTTCTTTTGTCCGTGATTATGGTTATTCCTGGTGTGGCCGTTTCAGTACGACGTCTACACGATCAAGGCCGCTCAGGGGGCCTCGTATTTATTGGATTCATCCCTGTGATAGGGACTATTATCCTGTTGATCCTTATGGCTCTGCCTGGTGAAAGCCAACCAAATCGCTTTGGTTCCCCTACAGGTCAAGTAGTTGTAACAAAACAAATGGCCCGTGAATTAGGTCTTATTGATACTACGCCATCTATGGGACTAACTGCAGGACTATTCTGCGCTATCTTTGTGCTCTGGTTCTTGGTGGACAAACTACTTATGACTAGTGCGATGTAGTTTATGATGTATCCTATAATGAAATATAAAGCATAAGTTATTCCCAAAACATATAGACATTCATTTTCAAAATCGTCAACAGTAATGATATAATATTTTCAAGAAGAATTTATTTGTTATTTCTAGAGGAGAGAAGATTATGACTGATTTGTCTATCAAAAATCTTTCGTATGTAGATAATTTTAAACATACGATTATGGGTAATTATGCTAATTTTAAAGGTCGTGCAAGCCGCAGTGAATATTGGCGTTTCTATGGTATCACAATTGTTATTGCTGGTATCTTCAATGTATTGAGTGCTCTTGTAATGGATACTGCGCTAGCAAGTGTTGTAGGTCTTATTTCTATAGTATATAATCTTGCAATTCTATTGCCTTCCATTGGTCTTGCTGCTCGTCGTTTACATGACATTGGTAAAAGTGGTTGGATGCTTTTGATTAGCTTGATTCCATTTGGTATTATCTATGTTATTTATCTACTCGCTCAAAAGGGTGATGAAGGTGATAACCAATACGGATCTCCAATGAGCTATGAAGTAATTACTGCTGAAGAAGCTGCTCGCACTGGTCTTAAAGAAACTCCAACTGACGACATGGATCGTAAATTCATGTACGTGTGCATTGCAATTATTATTCTTGAATTAATTCTCATGAGTGCTATCTAATAATTGTATATACAATAAAGCCTACGTAAGTAGGCTTTTTCTTTTGCTTAATAGGGGATGTAGGTTCTGTTAAATTTAGAAATGAAATATTTGACAATTTCCCCGTTTGAGTCCTATAATTATCTATTATATGAATATTGCGTTGAAAAAGACGGCATATCTCAGACGGATTTAGTAGAGACCAAACTCATGGGCTGAAAGGTTTGGAAATCTAGAGATTTGCGGATCACTTTGGAGCAAGCAGGAACCCTGCCGGTGAACACCGTTATATGTTTAAGTGGCTTTCACTAGTAACGAGAGTCAGTAGGGTGGTACCACGGATATGACGTCCGTCCCTTCGGGGGCGGGCGATTTTTTTATGTAAAAGGAGCACAGCATGGATTACGGTAAGACGTTACATTTGCCTGAAACAGAATTCCCTATGCGCGGCAATTTGCCTAAGCGCGAACCAGAAATCTTAAAATTCTGGGAAGACAACAAAATTTATCAAAAACGTTTGGAATTGCGTAAAGACGCAAAACCTTTCATTTTGCATGATGGCCCTCCATATGCAAACGGTAAATTGCACATCGGTCATGCCCTCAACAAAACGTTGAAGGACATCATCATGAAATACAAGACTATGACTGGTCATTATACTCGCTACATTCCTGGTTGGGATACACATGGTTTACCAATCGAGCATGCGGTTATTAAAAACACTGGTCTTAACCGTCATGAAATGGCTCCATTGGACTTGCGCAATAAATGTAAGGAATATGCATTGGAGTGCGTAGAAACACAAAAACAAGACTTCATTCGTTTTGGTGTATTAGGCGAATGGGACCGTCCGTACTTGACATTGCGTCCTGAGTTCGAAGTTAAACAACTTGGCATCTTCGGCGAAATGGCAAAACGCGGCCATATCTATAAAGGTCTTAAAACTGTATACTGGTGTACGCACTGTGAAACTGCATTGGCAGAAGCAGAAATCGAATATGCTGAGAAAAAATCCTTCTCCATCTACGTAAAATTCCCTTACGTATCCGAGAAAAAGGTTACATTGCCAGCTGGCGTAGATCCAAAACAAGCATACTCTGTTATTTGGACAACTACTCCTTGGACAATGCCTGCCAACGTAGCTATTTCCGTTAATCCTGAGCTTGAATATGGCTGGGTGAAAGCTGGCGACGAATACTACTTGATGGCTACTGAACTTGTTGACGCGGCGATGAAAGATATTGGTATCGAAGACTACGAAATCGTAAACCGCTTCTCTGGGGCAGATTTAGAATTAGCTGAATTTAAACATCCATTCGTAGAACGTACATCCACTGTATTGTGTGGCGACCATGTAACACTTGAAGCAGGTACTGGTTGCGTACATACAGCGCCTGCACACGGCGAAGACGACTTTAACATCGTTATGCGTTATAACAAGGAAGGTAAAACTAATCTTCCTATCATTTCTCTTGTTAACGAAACTGGTAACTACACTAAACAAGTAGACGACAACCGTTATGGCGATACTGAATTCCCATTGGCTGGCGTAGAAATCCACGATGCAGAAGTGCCTGTAATCAAAATCTTGGCACATAACAATGCATTACTTCACAAATCTAGTTTGCGTCACCAATACGCTCACTGCTGGCGTTGTAAAAATCCTGTCATCTATCGCGCTACAGAACAATGGTTCTCCTCTGTAGATGGGTACCGTCAACAAGCGCTTGATGCAATCGACAACCAAGTGCAATGGATTCCTAAATGGGGCCATGACCGCATCTTCAACATGGTGCGCGACCGTGGTGACTGGGTAATTTCCCGTCAACGTATTTGGGGCGTGCCAATTCCTATTTACTATTGTGAAAGCTGCGGCGAGCACATCATCAACGATGATACTATCAAAGCATTGCAAGAAAAAGTAGCCGTAGAAGGCTCCGATGCTTGGTGGGCTCACAGCGCTAAGGAGTTGTTACCAGAAGGTTTCAAATGTCCTCATTGCGGTCATGATGAGTTCAAAAAAGAAACAGACATCATGGACGTATGGTTCGACTCTGGTTCCTCTTGGGCTGGCGTGCTCGAAGTAAACGATCTTGATGTACCATGCGCTATGTACCTTGAAGGTTCTGACCAACATCGCGGCTGGTTCAACTCTTCCTTGTTGACTGCAGTAGCCACAACAGGTAAAGCACCATACAACTCCGTATTGACTCACGGCTTCGTTGTGGACGGCGAAGGTCGCAAAATGTCTAAATCTGTAGGTAATACAGTGGCTCCAAGCGACATCATCGATGTATACGGTGCCGATGTAATGCGTTTGTGGGTATCTTCTGCGGATTACCAAGCAGACGTACGTTTGTCCAAAGACATCGTAAAACAATTATCCGAAGTATACCGTAAGATCCGCAATACATTCCGCTTCTTACTCGGCAACTTGGATGACTTCAATCCAAATACCGATAAAGTGGCTTACGCAGATATGTCCGAATTTGATAAATGGGCATTATTGCGCTTAGAAGAAGTACGTCAAAAGGTTACTGATGCGTACGAAAACTATGAATTCCACATGTTGTACCATGCAATTCATAACTTCTGTACAGTAGACTTGAGTTCCATCTACCTTGATGTAATGAAAGATACAATGTATGCTGAAAGCAAAGATAATGTAGCTCGTCGTTCTGCTCAAACAGCGATGTACGAAATCTTGAAAACATTAGTAGCCATGGTATCTCCAGTACTTTCTTTCACAGCGGAAGAAGTTTGGAAATATATGCCTAAAGAAGAGGGCATGCGCGAATCCGTTATGCTTCAAGATTGGCCACAAGGTCATCCAGAACATTTCAACCAAGAATTGGCTGACAAATGGAATCAATTGTTAGACTTGCGTACATCCGTACAAAAAGCATTGGAACTTGCTCGTCAAGACAAAACAATCGGTCATCCATTGGATGCATCCGTTACAGTATATGCTGAAGGTGCTGCATTCGATGCATTGAACGCCCTTGGTGAAGAAGGCTTGGCTAAACTCGTTATCGTATCCGAAGCTCACATCGTGAACGGTGCTGCACCAGCAGAGGCTGTTAAAGACGAAGAAACTGGCGTTGCTACAGTTGTTGTTGCCTCTGGTCTCGAAAAATGTGAACGCTGCTGGATCCACCGCGATACAGTAGGCCAAGATAGCGCACATCCTACACTTTGCGCACGCTGTGCCGATGTTGTAAAAACATTATAATAAAAGTGCTATAAAGAGTACTATCATAAAAACGCTATAGTAAAAAATCTAGAATCAAAATAATTCTATTATTAAGATTATAGGGATTATCAAAAAAAGGACCATCTTGCTGAATTGCACCTCCAAAAATTGTGTCCAATTTTGGAATGCAGTTCACTGGGGATGGTCTTTTTTATGTTTGTAAATCCTTTGGTACTGTTAACTGTTTCCAATTATCTAGTTCAGGGATTTCCAAGGTATTTATCGTTTTTTGAATCCAATAGTTTAAGGACACTTCGTTTCCCACATATTGTTCAAATAAGTAGGTCTTACCAGGCGTGTCTTGTTGGTTTCCATCGTCATCGATAGTATGATGGGCCGACTCTTTCAGATAGAGCTGCACCCTAAATGGGGCTGACTGATTGCCTTTAAAAATGAAATAGGATGGGCCTACAAAGTCATGGGTACGAATATTAATTTGTTCGTACTTTTTCTCTTTCAACCCTTGCAATGCAGCCTGAATCATAGCGTTTGCATCATCGTATTCCTCTAGCAAAAACGGCTGTTGATCCACATCGAGTACATAGTGCCAGGTTGGCTTTTCTTCGTTCTTTTCGATAGTCCAATTATCTTTGAGGTTAGGCAATTGATGATTATCGTAAAGCTCTTTCAATAGGTTTATGGTATTTTCTTTGTCGTAAATGGACTTGTAGATAATTTCGTGTCCTTCTGATGGATCATAACCATGTAGCCTTATTTGATAGTGATCTCGTAGCATCCGTTTTACATCGATCTTAAAGATATTGCGCAACGTATCTGGAACGGATAGAAAATGATTGTAAAAGCTGAGCTTCATTTCTTCCTGTGACTCTAAGGTGGTTTCAATGGTTTGCCAGTCGTACAAGGTTGTATCCCAGAGGAAGTCGTCCATGGTTACAGATAAGCGGGCCGCATTTTGAGGCCAGGTGGTAGGCGCAGGACGTACCGTAGTAGTTGACTCAGTAATACCTTCCTTGTACTGCCAATGACCATCGACCTCCTCGAAGGCGGCTAAGCGTTCTTCAGCTTCGTCATCGATAGGAATATCTTTTAGCTCCGGATCCAAATTGGCCTTGTGAGACAAGATATATTGATGGGATTGCTCGTAATAGGATACGGCTTGATCTAAATCTGGCTTGCCAGTTACATAGCCTTTTTCGTAGGCATAACCTAAGGCAACACGAGTTAAAGCGCGCGTAATATCGTAGAAGAGGATGCGATTCTCCTCTTCAAAGGCTCGTTGTTCCTCGTCTAAGACACGTAGTAATGATTGCACACCAAAGCGTATATTTTTCGTTACCCCTAAACCGTGGATTCGCATGTAACCGATATAGGGCAAGGCGAATATGAAGCGATCTTTTGTGGCCGCCATATGTGTTAAATCTGCAATGAGTCCCCAGTCGAGAGGCAGGTGGCCTATGTGAAAGATGTAGCCAAAGGCTGCCTGTAAGGCTGTATATCCAGCATCACTAAACTGCTTTGTTGCAGCGCGGCGGTAGAGGCCTATAGCTTTTACTGGATCGTAGGGAATCGTAGAACGTAACTCTTTAGCATCATAGAAATGGTAGTAATAATCCGCTAATTCTGCGATACTTTCAGATTGACCTAAGGCGGCACCTTTAGTGAACCACGTGAAAGCATCCTCAAATTTACCGTTTTCGTGGCAGTCGAGGCCTGCATATAGCATCATAGCAGGGTTACCAAGCTCGGCCGCAGTCCTAGCAACACGGCGCGCATTGGTAAAATCGGCTTCATCGATATAGATGTTGCGTAAGTTCCCTTGGAACATGGCAAGACCGTTATCGAGGGCCTTGTTAAACCACTCTTTCGCAAGATTAGATGCATTTTTTTGCAATGTTTCGTCTGGCACAGTTCCTTGCAAAGCGGCGATGCGATCCTGCACAGAGTTTGCTGTAAGGCTTCTTTGAATGCGTTTAGTCCAACTCATAGGCGGAGGTGTTAGCATCGTTTCAGCGGAGTCGATGCGATTATCATCACGCCAGAAAAAGACATTGCCTATAACATATTGGCAATACGCATCGCCTTGGTTTGCGTAATCATAGACAATGCGAAATGCTTCGTTGAAGGAAATTTGCATATCCTTCTCCACGGTAGGTGTAATGGAGCCTTTGATGCGCAAAGCTTGTAATGTGCCGATAGGGCTACAGCGACGAATGCTATCGTGTAAGCATTGATAGGTGCGCATATTATCCTCTGGGAAGTTAGACTCTTCCCAAGTAAAGCGAGGACCTGCATAGACGCGTGCCAAGAGGGCATAGGCGTCACCTAGCTCTCGAGCCTCTGGATCATTGGCTATCTTGAGAGCATCCTCTTTAGTGTCTATATCACTTTCAAGACGGCTTGTCTTGTCGTTTCGTAAGGCTCTATCTTTTAGTTGACTGGGATTTTGCTGATTATTGACGATGAGCTCCAATTGACGTAAGCCTTCTTGAGCCATGTTTTGATTATAAGATGTAAAAATCATGTGGAAGACCTTTTGCAGGCGTTCCGTAAAGTACTGTGCCATTAGTCCTCCTTTTATACATGTATACAGTAAATACATATTTATTATATAACGAACGCGAGGTACCGTAAAAGAGGCAATACTAGTATATTAGTATGTTCTCCATTGATATCATACTGCTATCAGTCACCTGTTTTCATAATATACTAACCTATTTCTAATTTATATCTATGCATAATACAGAGTCTTCAGCATGTATTGGATTCAAATGATAAAAAATCCCCTCTGAAGAAAATCTGCTGTCACAAATTTTATGTGATGTCTGCAATCTTTCAGAGGGGTTATTATGTATCCTAGTTCTTAGGAATACATATTATTTTTTGTTGTAATCGCCAAACCATTTGTTGTAGATTTTTTGGTAAGTGCCGTCTTCTTTAAGTTCTTTAAGAGCTTTGTTAACAGCTTCTTGTAAAGCTTTGTTACCTTTTTTCACGCCAAGAACTGTACCTTCAGCTTTAGTAGGTTCGCCTACAAGTTTAAGGTCTTGATCAGCACCTTGTTTGAGGTAGTACATAGCAACTGCATTATCGATGATAGCACCGTCGATTGTACCAGCTTTCAATTCCATGAAGATATTAGCATTAGAATCGATTTGTTTTACTGTTGTACCAGGAATTTTTTGAGCCATTTCAACCGGGATTGTACCGATTTGAGCGCCTACAGTTTTACCTGCTAATTCATCCATGTTGTGGATTGTTGTGTTGTCTTTACGAACAACTGTGATGAAACCGCCTTGATCAAAGTACACATCGGAGAAGTCCAATGCTTTTTCACGTTCAGGTGTAGCGTTGATGCCTGCTGCGATCATGTCGATATCGCCAGATTGAACTGCTGGAATTAAAGCATCGAAGCCCATGGATTTGAATTCCATTTTTAGGCCGATTTTTTTAGAAATTGCTTCGGATAAATCAACGTCGAAACCAACGTATTTGTCGCCTTCAGTAAATTCGAATGGTGGGAATGTAGTTTCAGAACCTACACGCAATACGCCTTCTTGTTGTGTCATTTTAGGTTTGTCATTGCCACAACCAGCCAATAAACCCATTGCTGCTACCGCTACGAGGGCGATGGCTGTCAATTTTTTGAACTTAAACATAGTATCCTCCTCAAACATCCATATACATGGTTTATACATTTCTGTTTATATTGTACGGAATTTTACACCAATAGGCAATAACATTGTATAATTAAGAGTACATGAGTTTCATATTTAAAAATGGCTTTCATTTGGACTGATTTTAGATATATCATATCTCTGTTGTTTATGTTAGTTTTCGAACCGTATTAATTTATCTTAATTGGCTTAGGTAAAGCCGTTCATATCCATTTATTTATATAAATTTATTTATATTATTGGAGGCGCTATGTCCCTTACGCAAATATTTTCAGATCTTTGTAAAAGCTTCGCTCCCGATGCTTTTGCGGTGAATTATACATTAGCTAAAAACCCTGAGATTTCCAGTCAAGAGTTCGAGTCCGTCAAAACCATTGGTGCTGTTCTCGAAACACATGGCATGGACGTAACCTATGAATTCTGTAATTTACCGACCGCCTTCAAGGCATCTGTTGTGAAAGTAGATCATCCAAAAGGACGATTGGCGATTCTATGCGAATACGATGCACTACCTGAGGTTGGTCATGCTTGCGGTCATTCTGCGAGCGGATCTATGAGCGTATTGGCTGCATTGACACTGCATAAAATGCAACAAGAGGGTGTAGCCTTCAACATGGATATCGACATTATCGGCACCCCAGACGAAGAAGCGATGGGTTGCAAGGTGGATATGTGCAATGCAGGGGTGTTTAAAGAATACGATTTTGCCATCATGGTTCACCTCGACGGCGAGGAAACGCGTCCTAATTCACAATTCTTGGCACTCGATTGCTTCCGTGCTAAGTATCACGGTAAGCCAGCCCATGCGGCAGGCGAGCCTTGGAATGGCATCAATGCGGTGAATGGTGTGCAACTCGCTATTCACGCTATGGATATGATGCGTCAACAAGTGCGTCCTGAAACGCGCATCGGTACGTGGATCATAGCTGGAGGTACCGCATCCAATGTGATTCCTGCCTTCGGTGAATTAGAGGTTACCGTGCGTCATACGGAGCGTGAGTACTTGAATGGTTTATCTGAGCAGATTAAAAACATCTTTGAAGGGGCGGCCCTTTGTACAGGTACAACTGTGGACGTAGAGTTTTATGGCAATCCGTATGATGATATGAATCAAAATAATCGTGGCACAAAGCTTATCGAAGAGGTAATGGCCGACATAGGCCTCGATTTTGAACCAGGTGCTGCAGCCCTCGGAGGTAGTTCAGATATTGGTAATGTAAGCTATCAATGTGCAGCACTCCATCCTAAATTGCGCCTCGCTGGCGAGCCGAAGGTGTGCCATTCTAAAGAATTTGCTGCTGCCATGTTAGAGCCTACCATTGAACAAACCATCATCGACGGTGCTAATATTATTGGTGGCGCTTTACTACGACTCGTAGAAAACCCAACAACCTTAGAAGAAATCGTAGCTGAATTTACAGGATCTCTAGGGGAATAGTCATAGGATACTATGAGGATACTCATTTGAAATTCAAGATATTGATAAATCTATTTTAGATACCATGAGGGAGGCTATATGTCCTCAAAGGAAACATTAACTATAAAAAATTATATTGGTCTTGTAGGTGATAAACCAATTCGATTTATCGCTTCTGATGTAGATGGTACCTTGGTAAACGATGCGAAAGCGATTCCTGAGGATGCCATTGAGGCGATTCGTGCAGCTCGTGAAAGCGGGATTCGCGTAGCCATTGCTTCTGGCCGTGCTTGGAATGAGATGAATGATGTCATCGAAAAACTGCCTTGTTTGCGCTATTTCATGTGCACCAATGGTGCTTATGTGATGGATAAGGATGAAAATCGCAGTCTATTCCACGTAAGTTTTGATAAGGAACAAGCTCTACACTTGTTACGCAAACTGTTAACCTATGGCGTGTATGTAGAGGCCTATGTGAAAGACCAAATCTTTGGCATGTATCCTTCGTCTAGATGTATTACACCTGAACGCTTAGGAGTATGTGCTAGCGAGCGCTTAGGTGTATGTGCTAGCGAACGCAATGAGGAAGATAAAAAGACTGTACATGGCATATTGGATAATCATCTGCCTAATACTAAAAATCTGATTTCTGGTATAGGGGACATTCGCCTGCCAGGCGCAACGTACGATCACTATGCATTGGCGGAAGGTAACGAAGCAGCAAAGGTAAAGATGTCTGAATGTGAAATAGAGCAATCTAATTTTTTCTTTAGACCTAATATTCGTCCATTTATCTTGGCTACGCGGACCATGGTATGTGATTTGCTAGCTCATATGGAATCCTTAGACGAAGGGCCTGAGAAGATTCAAATCTTCTACGGTGATGAACCGATGCGTCAACGTATCTTGCAAGACTTGCGCGATGAATACCAAGGTCTATCCCACGACGGTACAGGCCGTGAACGCTTCTATGATGTGCTACTCTCTAGTGAAGGTAATTTAGAATTTGTTTTGCCTCACACTACAAAGGGCACAGCCGTAGAAGCCTTAGCGAAACATTGGGGCTTAAGTCCTGACGAGGTAATGACACTAGGTGATAGCGAGAACGACCTATCTATGTTACGCTTTGCGGGAGCTGGTGTGGCCATGGGCAATAGCAAGCCGAACATTAAAGAAGCGGCACGATACGAAACGACAGACAATAACCACCAAGGCGTGGCAAAGGCAATCTATTCGGCTATTGCATATAATAGTGAGCTAAATAAGAAGAAGTAAAAGTAGATAATGTTATGTTAGGTACAGATAAAGAATGCATAGGAGGTGATGTATAATGGGAAATCTAAAGTTTAATATTGACGACACTTGCGTTAAGTGCGGTGCTTGCGCTGAGGATTGTCCTGTTCAATGCATCACCGAAGGTAAGACTCGATTTATCATTGGGAAAGGCTGTATCGGTTGTGGTGACTGCTATTCCATCTGTCCTGTGGGGGCCGTAAAAATGTATAAACGAGAGGCCCCTAAAAAGTGATAGCTAGAAATCTTTCAACATTGTCAGTAAATTGACTTACATACGAAAAGATCCTAAAGAGTGATAGTTAGAAATCCGAACATTAAAGATTTATTTATAATCTACATACGGAATATATGGAGTCGTTATACTTCCTATGGTATAATAAAATATAATGAAAAATTAGCGTTTGGCTCGAAAAAACGCGTCCCCAGTACAGAAATGTATGGGCATAACAAATAGTGAATATACTTTCACAAATAGATGCATATGGAGGAAGGCATGGAAAACAAGGAATTTGTAATTGTTGTTGACTTTGGTGGTCAATATAACCAATTGATCGCGCGCCGTGTTCGTGAAAATCACGTATACTGCGAAGTATATCCATACAACAAAGCGCTGGAAAAAATTAAGGAACTAAAACCGCAAGGTATTATCTTCACAGGTGGTCCTAACAGCGTGTATGAAGAAAACTCTCCCAAAATTGAGAAAGAGATTTTTGAACTTGGTATTCCTATTCTTGGCATGTGCTATGGTATGCAATTTATGGCGCATACATTAGGTGGCGAAGTTAAATCTGCAGATAACCGTGAATTCGGTAAAACACCTACTAAAGTGGACACTACATCTCCATTGTTCAAAGGCTTGGAAGAAGATCAAGTTGTTTGGATGTCCCATGTTGACTATGTAGCAAAAGTTCCAGAAGGCTTTGAAATCGTAGCACATACTAAGGATTGCCCTGTAGCATCTATGCAAAATAAAGAACGTAAACTATATGCTATGCAATACCATGCAGAAGTATTGCATACTGAACATGGTAAAGAAATGCTTCACAACTTCTTGTATGAAGTATGTGGTTTCACAGGCACATGGACAATGGCAAACTATGCGAAATCTGCTATTGAAGACATCCGCAAAACTGTTGGTAATGGTAAAGTATTGTTGGCATTGTCTGGGGGTGTAGATAGCTCCGTTGCGGCAGCACTTATCTCTAAAGCTGTAGGCGACCAATTGACTTGTATCTTTGTTGACCATGGTTTAATGCGCAAAAACGAAGGTGACGAAGTAGAAGCAGCTTTCAAAGATTCCGGCATGCATTTCATCCGCGTCGATGCAGAAAAACGTTTCTTAGATAAATTGGCTGGACTTGAAGATCCAGAAGCGAAACGTAAAGCTATTGGTGAAGAATTCATCCGCGTATTCGAAGACGAAGGACGTAAAATCGGTTCCGTTGACTTCTTAGCGCAAGGTACAATCTACCCTGACGTTATCGAGTCCGGTACTGGCGAAGCGGAAGTTATCAAATCTCACCACAACGTAGGTGGCTTGCCTGCAGTTGTAGACTTCAAAGGCCTTATCGAACCATTGCGCAACCTCTTTAAAGACGAAGTACGTGAACTTGGTTCCGAATTAGGTTTAGCTGATTACCTCGTATGGCGTCAACCATTCCCAGGTCCTGGCCTTGCTATCCGTGTAATGGGCGAAATCACTAAAGACAAACTCGACATCTTGCGTGATGCGGACTATATCTTCCGTGATGAAATTGCAAAAGCTGGCCTTGATCGCAGCATCAACCAATACTTTGCAGTTTTAACATCTACACGTACCGTAGGCGTTATGGGTGACTTCCGTACATACGATTACACATTGGCATTGCGTGGTGTAACAACAACAGACTTCATGACTGCTGACTGGGCACGCATCCCTTACGACGTATTGGACACAATCTCCCGTCGTATCGTAAACGAAGTACAACACATCAACCGCATCGTGTACGATATTACATCTAAACCACCGGCAACAATTGAGTGGGAATAATTTTTTGATATTGTAATTTAGTTTATTGGAGAAGATTATATAAGAGGGTGGGGCCAAGTATATAAGTATAAATAAATACATTAAATTTATTAATAGTATTTGAGTTTGGGGTTAGTTTTATAATTTTTAAATATTGAAAAATTTTTCATGTTTAATCGGGAGAATAAAATGATAAAATTAATAAAAGCAAATATTATAAGATATAAATGTATAGAAACTGAGCAGTCTTTTGATGTTGAGGATGATGTTACTGTTTTAGTGGGAATGAATGAATCAGGAAAAACCTCTATTTTAGAAGCATTAGCTAAAACGCAGTATTTTGAAAATGATGAAAAATTTACTTTTAATATGATTCATGATTTTCCAAGAAAGCAGAAAAAATCGGTTGATAAAACTGGTGAAATACCTGCCGCTGTTAAATTAGAGTATCAGGTAGATGATAATCTTTTACATGAAATTTATGAGGAACTTGGAATTAAACCATTAAATAATAAATTTTCAGTAACATATTACTATGACAATCATAGGATATGGGGGTTATCTTGGATTAATACTCTAGAGTTTATGAAAGGGAAGATTCTTTCATTAGAGTTTGAAAATCAAGACTTATCAAGCAGTCTTCAAAATGTTTCGAATAAATCTCAGTTTAAGAAGGTATTAGAGAATAAAAATGAAATGGGATATAGTGAGGACGATATAAAAAAGCTAGATTCTCTTAAAGTTTTTTTCAAAGATACTAATTCATGGGAAAAATCACCCATTGAGGAGTTTGTTGTTTGTAAATATTTAATACCTAATTTACCCAAGTTTATGTATTATGATGATTATTATTCATTGCCATCAAGAGTATCGTTAACAAAGTTAGAAGAGGATTTTACTGATTCTGCAAAAAAAACTGCTAAAGCTCTTTTAGAGTTAGCTGATATAGATATAGAGACATTAACAAAATCTGATAATTTTGAGGAATTTATTGCTGAATTAGAGGCTACAGAAGCGATTATTTCTGCTGAATTATTTAAGTATTGGAAAACTAATAAGAATTTAAAAATACTATTTAAAATAGATAAAAAAGAAGAAATTGATGGTTATAATAATACGAGAATTGTTGATCGAATATTAGAGATTAGAGTTCAAAATCAAAGAACCGGTGTTTCATTACCTTTAGAAAATAGAAGTAAAGGTTTTAATTGGTTCTTTTCTTTCTTAGTATGGTTTATGAAAATTCAAGAAAAGAGAGATACGACATATATATTATTGCTTGATGAACCCGGATTAAATTTGCATGCTAAGGCTCAGAATGATTTGTTAAAATTCATATTTGATTTATCAAATGATTATCAGATTATTTATACTACACATTCACCATTTATGATTGAAACTGATAAGTTAAATAAGGTTAGAACTGTGTTCGAGAAAAAAGATGGAACTACAATATTAGATTCTGTTCAAGAGAAGGATCCGAACACACTATTTCCATTACAAGCCGCTTTAGGATATGATTTAGCACAGAACTTATTTGTATCAAAGAAGAATTTACTTGTAGAGGGAATTTCAGATTTAACATACTTATCAATAATTTCAACAATATTAGAAGAGAATGGACGTGAAGGGTTAAACTCTGAAGTTATGATTGTTCCGGTAGGGGGGGCTGATAAAGTGGCAACTTTTATTTCCTTGCTACGAGGAAATAAATTGGAGTTGGTATGCTTATTAGATACTTTTACTGATCAATCCGCTCAAAGTCGATTAAATAATATGGTGGCGAAACAAATTATTAAAGAGAATAAGATTTTATTTTACCATGATGTTATACAGTCAGATCATGCAGATATTGAAGATTTATTTTTAAAATCTGATTATGTTAATTTATACAATAAAACATTTGATGTGGAGATTGATAGTACAACTTTAACTGACGGTTCAATCTTAGAACAATTAAGGGCTTTAAACAATGGCGAAAGTTTTAATCATTATAGACCTGCAAATTATCTAGCTAAAAATATACAAAGTATTTCATTTTCAAATGAATCTTTGGATAATTTTGAAAAGCTATTTAAGTTGATAAATAAACTATTTTAGTCTAGATATATTTTTTTCTAAAAATTCATCTTTAATTTTATAATAAGTCAAAGTTGATAGGCTTTGATAAAATGAAGCACATGAGTTTGAACGCGTAAAAGCGTTTTATCATGTGCTTTTTATTTGCCTTTTAATATTTAATCATTAATCAAAAAATAATCATTTAGCATTATGGTACACATGATACAATAATAAATGAAAAGTATTACTAATTAATAGGATAGGCTTAAATTAATTGAGTTTTAGATTAAAGCATTGTTAATTTTGTAAAGAGGACCTATGAAAACGACAAAATCTTTTGGCAACCATTCCAAGTATTCTCTCCATGATGCGCGGGTACAGAAAATAGAATATGCAGATGATAATTTGATCCTTACTTTTGATTATATTTTTTCTTATGAAAACGGTATTGAGCAAACTCATAAGGCTCAGGTTGTGTTTGAGACGTGTGATATAGATTTTTTTGAAATTCTCGTATTTAATAACACAATACTAGATACTTTCACAGGTAAAAGAATTGAGTTATCTCAGTATCAGCAGGATTATAGTGAAAGTGAATTTGAGGTCATTACGGAGAGCTATAATTGGGGACACGCTGTATTCCAGGGTTGGTTATGGACCGAAGGGAATCCCGTACACTGTATAATGAACATATACTTTAAAGGCGATATGGTATATGTAGTTGAATGAGGTGCAGAATGAGTAATTTAGATTTTACTATTGGCTGCACAGTTATTTTCTTCAGCAAGAAGAGGAGTACTCCACCGAATTTAAATAATGGAATGTACTATCCTCATTTTGTTATAAAAGGTACTGAGGAATATCTTGGTATTAACTTTATTGATGGTGAAGATGTCATCTTTGATAAACAAATAGGAGCTAATGCGCTGCCAGTTTATGAAACTGTAGATTATTCGGCTCTACAAGCAGGTACTGAGTTCCTTATTATGGAAGGCGGAAATATTGTTGGTGAAGGGATTGTAAAAGAAATCTTTCAGCATAAACCGTATGGGAGTAAATAACTATGGGCTATAAAAATGTATGTGTAAACTGCCGGATCTCCTTGTCGGAGGGCACAAACTACGAGTTGTTTAACAAAAACAAAACCTGTCCCACATGTAAAGGAAAAATGTACTTTGTGAACGAGAAGTTCAAGGCTCCTAAAAAATCTAATGACAAAGAGTGGAAGATTATAGAGTATTTGCTATTGAGTGGCTATGATTTCCGTAATCCTTATTGTGGACATGAGCAATGTATTTATTTTGAGTTCCCTAAGAATCTACAAGAGGCTGAGGCGTTTATTCGTGAGATGCGAAAGTTAAAGTGAGTGTAGATAAAGCACTTTTAAATTTTATGTAGTATTAGATTTAATATTATATAAGTATAAATATAATTAGTTTTGAAGTATAAAATGTATTGAATGGTTGGTTATTTGCAAAAATAGGGGAAATATATAACTGTAACTATATTTTAGATTTGTAGTTTTATTATATTACTTAAAATGTATCGGTGGAGGAGTGGTAAAATGAGAGATTATGATCGATTTATTATTACTAGAAGAATGAGGGAGTCATCTGTTAAAAGGTCAAGAAAGATTGATCAATTTTATAGTGATAGATCTAGAATTATTTACTCATCATCTTTTAGACGGTTGCAACAAAAAGCACAAGTTTTTTCGCTTGAGCCCAACTCTAGTGTAAGAACTAGGTTAACCCATTCTCTTGAAGTTGCAGATTTAGGTAGAACGTTAGCCAATCAAATAGGATTTGCTCTGAAAAATGATAAACTTTTGACTGAAAATAATATATTAGCATTGGTTTCAATTGTAGAGAATGCATGTTTATTACATGATATAGGAAATCCTCCATTTGGCCACTTTGGTGAAACTGCTATTAGAGAGTGGGCGAACGATAGTATTCGAAATTCTCTTCCTGAAACACTTAAATTAGAACTTGATAATGCTGCATCATTGCTTAACTTATTAATTAATGACTTTAAAGAATTTGATGGTAATCCTCAAGGTTTTAGAATTGTTACAAAGTTACATCCTGACTATGATGAATATAGTTTAAACCTAACTTTTTCTACTCTTTTATGTATAATAAAGTATCCGAGAACAACAGGTGAAAAAGATAAAGCACTACGCTTTAAAAAAGCAGGCTATTTTCAAACAGAACAGGATTTAGTTAATTCTATTTATGAATCAGTTGAAATAGAGAATAATAATAGATATCCTTTTGTATATATAATGGAAGCGGCAGATGATATTGCGTATTGCATGAGTGATATAGCTGATGGTATTGAAAAAGGGATAATTACAGAAAAAGCATTTATAGATGCTTTTCATGAAGAGTGGAATAAAAAATATGAAGGTATAAAGCTTCCTGTTAAGTTACCTAAAGATGATGAGTTAAAGGGCTTTAAACGAGATATATCAATCCCTTGGTCCTTAAAAGCGATGAAGGAAGCTGTTGATTGCTTTAAGGCTTTTAAGAAGGAGATTTATGAAGGCACTGCAGATAGTTTAATATCAAAAAGTAATGATATGGGAAAAGTTTTAGATACTATAAAAAGTGTATCAAGAAGTATTTTATATACTTCATTTAAAGCTGAAAGTATTGAAATTACTGGATATGCAGTTATAACAGGTATTTTAAATAAATATAGATGTATTTTAAAAATGGAATATGAAGATTTTTATAAATTAATTACTAATGAGGGGGAAATAAAAGGATTTGATTTTGAAAAGAGATTATTACATCGTATTGGAAAACGTTATAAAGAGGCCTATAACTTTGATGTAGAAAAGATTAAAGTAAATGATAATGTAAATGAGTTTTTGATAAAAGTGTGGTGGCTTAGAGCTCACTTGATTATTGACCATATTAGTGGTATGACCGATGAGTTTGCGTTAGAAACCTATCAAATGTTAGAAGGTATTCAATTAATGAGATAACTAATCGAAAGGGCTCAAACCTAACGATAACTATTAATAAATAGATAATGAATTATAATAGTTTGATATATGGAATAGGTAAATAAGATTAAATGATTAAAATTGTTGATGGAAAACCTTATTTAGATCAAGTAAAAGAGCTAATTACAGAGTATACGCAATGGCTTGGTCGAGATTTATCCTTTCAGGATTTAGATAAGGAATTAGCCGATATTTCTGAAAAATATACAGCGCCAAATGGTGAATTATTGGTTGCTATTGATGATAATGATGTGGTGCTCGGCATGGTAGCGTATTATCAGCATAGTGATACACGCTGTGAAATGAAACGCCTCTACGTACGTCCTGCAGGGCGTGGACATGCGTTAGGTGATCGTCTTATTGAAAGCATCATGGACCGCGCTAAGGCCTCTGGATATAAAGAAATGGTGCTAGATACAATTGAACCGTTGCAGGCAGCGATCCATTTGTATAAGAAGCATGGCTTTGTTGAATGCGAGCCGTATTATCATAACCCTATGGACGATGTTATCTATATGAGCAAGGAACTTGATTGATAGAGACTATTTAGTTTAATAGAGCTTATTTGTCTTATAGTCTATTTAAATGGTAGATACCAGTTTATTGATAGCGCTATCTTGGGATTCATTGGAGGAGCTTTTATGGGGATTACATATACAGACGAAAGAAAATTTACACCCCAACAGGTAGCAGAGTTATTTCTATCTGTTCGCTGGGTGGTAGGCAAGTATCCTGATAGATTGCACAAGGCACTAATGAATTCATCGCGCGTGATTTCTGCTTGGGATGGAGATCGTTTAATAGGTCTTATTCGTGTCATGGATGATAGCGAGCTGGTATGCTTCATAAACTATGTGCTAGTTCATCCTGATTATCGGGGACAAGGTATTGCAGGGCACTTGCTTGAAATGGTGAAAGACGCTTACAAATCGTATTTGTACATCAATGTTATGATTGGTGAAAGTCAGAATGCTCCATTTTATGAAAAGCACGGATTTAAGATTAAAGAGGACTCATTACCAATGCAGTATCGAAATGTGCCGAAATATACGAAAAAGTGAATTTAGTAAATATAAGATTTAGCAGAAAAAGGCTACACGTTACATCTCTACGTGTAGCCTTTATAGCGTAAAGCGTTTATACTAAAAATGATTTATTTTAGTTGACTTATTTTAAAATGTGCTTTATACAAATATATAAATACATAAGTATATAAGCAAATAAGTACATAAGTACATAAAGAAGGATATTAATATGTTAATACGAAAAGCGACAACCGCTGATTTAGATTTAGTGACACATATAGAAGCCACTTGTTTTCCGCCTGCCGAGGCTGCACCTCGTGAGGCTTTTAAGGAACGATTAGACCATTATGTAGGTCATTTTTTAATTGCCTTTGACAGCGATACACCTATTGGTTTTATCGATGGTTTTGTAACGGATGATGAAATCTTAACGGATGAGATGTTTGCTGATGCTTCTTTGCATAACCCTAACGGCGCATGGCAGATGATATTTGGCTTAAATACAATGCCAGAGTATCGGAATCGCGGTGTAGGTGGTAAGTTAATTGAGGCGTTTATCGACCTTGCGAGAGAAGAAAAACGTAAGGGTGTGATTCTAACCTGTAAGGAAGAAAAGATTCCTTATTATGCCAAGTTTGGCTTTGTAAATGACGGTGAGTCTGAGTCGAATCACGGCGGTGCTAAATGGTATCAGATGCGCGTTGAGTTTTAGCACCTTTGTTATGGCAATGTAGTTATTAATAGATAAAAATAAATTATAGAATTTGACGGATATTTTTACAGATTGTCCTAATGAGAAGCTAAAACACCGCTTAGTGGTTGAGTTTTAGCTTCTTTTTTGCTAAAAAGTGTAGATTATATAAGGATAGAAGTACCCCTATACGTTTATTGACACTGTATATCCCTCATGCTACGATGAGGAAAATCACATATGATTGGGTTAGGTGTCTATTGACTTAATAGAGAATTTGGTACAAGCCAAAGCGGTCACGCCACTGTAACAGCGAGGTACTTTGCATAGAGGGTAAAATGCTCTCGGTCACTGAAGTTTTTGGGAAGGCGCAAAGTAACGTTGAACTGGAGCCAGGAGAACTGCCTAATTAACAATTGCCAATTGACCTGCGAGAGACAGGGATGGGGATTGATATAGATGAATTTATACTAGCTATGCATAGTTGAAAGCTCATACTATATGCTAGCTTATTAGGCGTGGTAGTTAGTCTAACTGAGATGACAGCCCGTTTCCTCTTCGTGGGGAAACGGGCTTTTTATGTGCACTTATAGTGATAGTTTTAGTTGAGAGAAGAGAGGTACTTATGTTCAAACAAAAGAAGTTTATGGCGTATTTAGCCACGGTTTTCCTCCTAATTGTTAGTATGCTCATCGCTGCATGTGCAGGTTCTAGCGAAACAAAAAAAGATACGGCGCAAAATAACAAGCCAATCGAAATCACAGACGTAACAGGTCGTACGGTAACGCTTAAAAAGCCAGCAGAGAGAGTTGTCTTACAATGGAGTGGTGCTGGTGGTCCATTCTTTACGATTTCTGCCCTTATGGGTAAAGATACTCCAAAGGTTATTGCCGGTATGGATACATCTTTGCAGGATTACAGGGCGGATATGTGGAAGCACTTTACTGCTGAAATGCCTGAGCTAGCTAAGATTCCAGTAGTGGGTACAGTCGGTGATAAAACATTTAATGCTGAGCAAGTTGTGGCATTAAATCCAGATGTTATTTTTATTCCTGTAGATTTGAAAGATCAGTACGAGTCTGATGCAAAGCCAAAAATGGATGCTGCTGGTATCCAAACTATTTATATAGATTACCATGCTGAAAAACTTGAAAGTCATCAAAAATCCATTGAAGCCATCGGTAAGGCTTTAGGTAAAGAGGAACGTGCCGCAGAAATCAGCAAGTTCTATACGGATCGCGTGACAAGAGTTCTCGATCGTGTTAGTAAAATTAACAAACCAAAACCAACAGTTTATCTTGAAGTTGGGATGAATGGTCCGGAAGAATTTGGTAATTCCTTTAGTAGTAATTACTCTTGGGGGGCATTAGCTACTATGGCTGGTGCTGATGTAATCACAAAAGATGCTATTAAAAAGTCATCTCCAATTAATCCTGAGTTTGTATTGGAAAAGAATCCAGACATCATTATGATTATGGGTTCTTACTGGCCTAAGAAACCAACTTCTATGCGTTTAGGTTTTGAAGCTACTGAAGATTCGTCTCAGGCGTTGTTGAAAGCTTTCACCACAGAACGTCAAGGTTGGAGCGAATTAAAAGCCGTAGAGAATAAACAAGTTTATTCCGCCCATCATGGTCTTCCACGCGAAGTATTTGATGCGGCCGTATTCGAATATTTAGCAAAAACATTTTATCCTGAAGAGTTTAAGGATGTTGATCCAGAAGCTACACTTAAAGAGTTCTATGACAAATTCTTGCCATTCTCTTATAGTGGCATCTGGTTTATGCATATGAATTAGGGTTGTGTTGTGTGTGAAGGAGCTGATGATGTAAAACCCCAAATAAATGCTGTTATATATTGTGTTTATTAGAACTTATTAAGTTTGGAATCGAGGTATTCTATGGTTAAGAAAAAGAAATTTATGGCGTATCTTGCCACCGTGCTCCTACTGATTGTGAGTATGATTATGACGGCTTGTGGTGGTTCAGCAGATACGAAAAAGGATGCGGCACAATCTGGCAAACAAATTGAAATTACCGACGTAACTGGTCAAAAGGTTACGTTGAAAAAACCAGCAGAACGCGTAGTAGTTCAATTGAGTGCTTCTGGTGGTGCGTTCTTGACTATGGCTGCGTTGCAAGGCAAAGATGTGGCTAAGACTATTGTTGGTATTGACCCTTATTTAAGCAAATTGCGTACAGATATGTGGGATCGCTACAAATCTGAAGTGCCAGAGTTGGAAAAAATTCCTCTCATTGGTAACGTAAATGATAAAACATTTGATGTGGAAAAAGTAATTTCCTTAAACCCAGATGTTATTTTCATGCCTTTATATTTCAAAGATCAATATGAAGCTGATTACAAACCTAAAATTGATGCAGCTGGCATCCCTACTATCTATATCGATTATCATGCGGAAAAGCTTGAAAATCACCAAAAATCTATCGAAGCTATCGGTAAAGCATTGGGTAAAGAGGAGCGTGCAGCAGAAATCAACAAGTTCTATACTGACCGTTTAACAAGAGTTATGGACCGCATTAGCAAAATTAATAAACCAAAACCAACTGTTTACATTGAAACAGGTAACGAAGGTCCAGAAGGTTTAGGTTTTGCGTATAGTGGAAACGTAGCATGGGGCGCATTGGCAACGCAAGTTGGTGGCGACCTTATTACAAAAGATGTAGTTCAAAAAGCAGGTCCTGTTAACCCAGAATTTATTTTGGAAAGAAACCCAGATATCATCATGATTATCGGTTCTTACTGGCCTAAGAAACCGACTTCTATGCGTTTAGGTTTTGATACAAATGAAGCAAAATCTCAAGAGTTATTGAAAGCTTTCACCACAGAACGTCAAGGCTGGCCTGAATTGAAAGCCGTTAAAAATAAACAAGTATACTCCACTCATCATGGTTTACCTCGTGAAGTATATGATGTTGCCGTATTCGAATACTTAGCTAAAACATTCTACCCTGAAGAATTCAAGGACGTAGATCCAGAAGGCACACTTAAGGAATTCTATGACAAATTCCTTCCATTCTCTTACGGTGGCGTTTGGTTTATGCATTTGAATTAAAAAGGAGTTTTTCGTAGTGACAGAAACTAACAATCAGTACGATTATAAGAAGCAGAGTTATAAAAAACTATTGTTCATTATTATCGGATTGATCATTTGTGCGGTAAGTTTTGTTACCGATATTATTGTAGGTCCTGCATCACTTACGTTGAGTGATGTATGGCTCGCATTAATAGACCCAACAGAGGTTTCCAAAAACGCATATGTTATCATTTGGTCGATTCGTCTTCCAACGGCCATTATGGCATTGCTCGTAGGTGCTTCTTTGGGTATTGCCGGTGCTGGCATGCAAACCATCCTTGATAATCCACTCTCTAGTCCGTATACACTTGGTATATCCGCAGGGGCTGGCTTCGGTGCATCTCTCATGGTAGTTGTTGGTGCTAGTGCATTAGAGTTTTTAGGTGTCTTTATGGTTCCATTCGGCGCCTTTGTATTTGCTAGTTTGACGAGTTTCTTTATCTATTCCATCAATAAGATTAAGAACTTCTCCTCTGAAACGATGATTCTCGCTGGTATCGGTATGATGTTCTTGTTCCAAGCACTTCAATCCTTGATGCAATATATGGCATCTCCTGAGGCCCTTCAAAACATCGTATTCTGGACGATGGGTAGCTTGGCGAAGGCAAACTGGATTAACATCTCCATCGTTCTCCTCGTACTAGTTATCATGCTTCCACTTATGATACGTGAATCTTGGCGTTTAACAGCATTAAAATTAGGCGACGAAAAGGCTTCTGGTCTTGGTGTTAATGTTGAAAGCTTACGAGTAAAAGTGTTTGCTTTCATCTCCATCATTACAGCCGTTGCTGTTTCTTTCGTTGGAACCATTGGTTTTATCGGTATTGTAGGACCACATATTGCACGTATGCTTGTGGGTGAGGATCAACGTTATTTCTTACCGTTATCTGCAGTGTGTGGCATGGCGATTTTGTCTCTCGCATCTATTGCGAGTAAGATGCTCGTTCCTGGGGCGATGTTCCCAATCGGTATTGTGACGGCAATCATCGGTGTACCTTTCTTCTTCTCGTTGGTATTAACTAGGAAAAGGAGCTATTTCAAATGATTGAAGTTCATAATCTAACCTTTGGCTATTCCTCCACGGAAGACGGACAAATCTTAAAGGGCGTTGATTTTGCCGCTAAAACAGGTAAATTGACTGCGCTCATTGGTACTAACGGTGCTGGTAAATCTACACTGTTAAAAACAATCATGGGTATCTTGAAAGGCAAGGGCGAGATTTCCGTCAATGGTAAACCTGTATCTCAATATTCTACAAAGGATTTTAGTAGTACAGTGAGCTATTTGTCTCAAGATAATGACTGTAAAGTCAATCTATCTGTTTTTGAAGTCGTTATGCTAGGGCGCATGGGATCCATGTCCTTCCGCGTAAGTGATGAGGACATTGCAGCCACACAAGAGGTATTGGAACGGTTGAACTTACAGCGCTTTGCATCGCGCAGCATCATGGAGCTCAGCGGTGGTCAACGCCAACTGGTGTTCATAGCGCAAGCCCTTGTAAAAGAACCTAAAATCTTAATTCTTGATGAACCGACAAGTGCGTTAGATTTGTATAAGCAATTTGACTTGTTAACATTGCTAAAAAATCTGACTCAAGAAAATGATTTTACAACACTCGTAACATTGCATCATCTTGATCTAGCGGCTATGTTCGCAGATGAAATCATCGTGCTCAAAGAGGGTAGAGTATACGCTCAGGGCGCACCGAAAGACATCTTTACAGAAGCTATGATGGAAGATGTATATCGTGTTAAAACAAAAATTTATATGGATGACAAAGACATGCCTCACGTCATTCCATTAGAAGCCATTAACTGATCAACGCATCAGTTCAACAAATAAAAGAAGCTGAAATCTTTGTATTGATTTCAGCTTCTTTTTTGTTGGGAAAAATATTAAATTTATACAATTCATTTAATTAGACTATACGGATTTGCCTGTCTTTGTGGCTACCAAAACCCATATGGTTAATTAAATAATTTCCTTTACCTGCGCCACGCCTTTATCGGTCAGCATATAGTACCCATTTGTTACATACAACAAGCCTTGCTTCTTAAGATGTGATGCGGCTTGGTGTGTATAGTCTGGCTTCCAGTTCAAGTGTTCGTGAATGGTGCCGATACCGTTTTCAATGGCCGCCACAGGTGTGTTCATATGGGTATAGATGTGGCAGAGCATCATCGTTTCTCGATAGTGACGACGCAAGTGGCGTTGACGACGATAGGTTGCGATATAGCCCGTCTTTGGCGTGCAAATAACGGCAATTAATAAAGCGAGACCTATGGTGGTTGCAATGGAACCCGCGATGGATACGTCCATGGTGAAAGCTACTTCCGTACCGACGACAGCACAGATTATACCGATGATGATACTGCTAGTAAGCATGGCTTTCACAGAGTCCGTCCATAAATAAGCGATGGCTGCAGGTCCTATCATGAGGCCGATGACGAGAATGGCACCAACCGCTTGGAACGAGGCTACAACGGTGAGGGATACCATGGTCATGAGCACATAGTGGATGAGGGCTGGCATAAAGCCGAAGAGCCCCGCTAGTAGCGGATCGAAGGTAGATAACTGCAATTCCTTGTAGAAGAGCATGACTAAAATTAAATTGATGATTGCCACGCCTAGAGAAATCCATAGCGATATAGGCCCCAAGTCGGTGCCGTTCACAATCCATCGGTCAAAGGGGGCAAAGGCTATTTCGCCGAGTAATGCGGTATCTACATCGAGATGAGCGTTACCACTGTATAGGCTGACTAGAATGATGGCGATAGAGAATAGAAGCGGGAAGATGATGCCGATAGACGCATCTTCGTTGACAAGCCCCGTATTGTGTATCATTTCTGTAAGCCATACGGTGCCTACACCAACTAAGGTAGCCCCGACGAGTAGAAATGGAGAGTTTAAATCTTCCGTCATAAAGAAGGCTAGCACGATGCCGAGAAATACGGTGTGCGTAATGGCATCGGCCATCATGGACATGCGGCGCAATACGAGGAAAACCCCAGGGATGGCACATGCGATGGATACCGCAATGGCAATGAGCAATATCTCTGTATGAACTGTCATGGGGCACCTCCTATGCGAGGTTGTGCGTCCTCTGCTACGTAAATACTATGCTGTGCCTTGGATTTGGGAGCCCTTGTGGTTTCTAACAATAATGCGTGCTTTGACTGTCTATTTTTGCGGAACTGCCAGAGCATACCTCTGTTAGGAGCAAAGATGAGGCTCAATAATACGAGAATCGATAAAATAACTATGATAGCTGGGCCTGTCGGTAATTTTAGAACCGATGTACTCCAGATAGTACCGCCGATGGCGGATATCATGCCGAAACATCCTGCTAATATACACATGGTGCCCAGTTTATTCGTCCACTGTCTTGCCCCTACGGCGGGTGCAATGAGGAGGGAGCTAATCAAAATAGCGCCTACCGATTGAATGCCGATAATAATGGTCATGATCAATAGTGAACGATATAAAATAAGGGTGAAAGTGACGGGAATTTGTAGTGTTTTGGCGTATTCCACATCGAAGGAGATGAGCTTTAACTCCTTCCAGAATAATGCGGTTAACACGATGATGATGAGCGCCGCTGCAGATGTGATGTACACGTCACGCGCCAATATGGTGGCTGCCTGTCCAAATATGAATTTTGAAAGCCCCGCCTGACCTGCATTGTTTAGACTTTGAAGGTAGGTGAGTAGAACCATACCAAGACCAAAGAAGGCAGAGAGTATAGTAGCCAGAGCGCCATCGAATTTGATTTTGCTGTTTTCTACGGTAATGGTAATGAGCCAAGCCGCAGTAATCGATGAAAGTGCGGCACCGGCGATGAGAACCTCAATATCTTTAATGCCTGTCAGCAAGAAGGCTATGACCACACCGGGTAATGCCGCATGTGATAGACCGTCACCAATGAGACTTTCCTTGCGAAGTACCGCAAAGGTACCAGCGATACCGCTAGCGAGACCTAATAACGCCGTGCCGAGCAGTACCATTTGCGTCGTATAGGATTGGAGTATGGTCATACAATCCTCCCCTTGCCGTAGGTGCGCTCAATAGCTTCGTCCGTAAATGTATCTGCTACGGGGCCATAGGCGACAGTTTGTTTGTTTACCATCGTTACCCAATCGAAATATTGGGGCACCGTATTTAAATCGTGGTGGACGACGATAACCGTTTTGCCTCGAGCTTTCATTTCTTGTAAAAGCGAAATAATAGCATGCTCTGTGGTTTTATCGACGCCCTTGAACGGTTCGTCCATGAGGTAAATATCTGCCTCTTGGACGAGGGCTCTTGCGAGGAAGACGCGTTGTTGTTGTCCCCCTGAAAGCTGGCGAATTTGTCGATCCACATAGTCGCTCATACCCATTTTTTCAATCATAGAGAGGGCGAGTTCCTTATCCTTTTTGCTAGGTCGCTTGAACCAACCTAGATGACCATAACGGCCCATGAGTACTACATCTAGTACGGTGGTAGGAAAGTCCCAGTCTACGCTGCCACTTTGAGGGACGTAGGCGATTTTCTTGTAATCATTTTTGTCCATTGCTAAGTGGTGATCGATATAAAATTTTACACTTCCTGAGATAACTGTTAGTAGACCGAGCATGGCCTTTAATAATGTGGACTTACCGGCACCATTAGGGCCGACAATGGCCGCTAAGGAACCGATGGGTACCTTCATATCTACGTCCCATAATACGGGTTTTGTCGTATATGCTACGGTCATATCTTCAACTTCAACGGCCCATTCCATGGAAACCTCCTTGTATTAATGAGTGCTACTGGCTGTGAATTGCTAGTAGCACATGTACTTACAATAATAAAGTAAACTTAAGTCAATCTAATTTAGTATAAGTAAATTTACTTTGTTGTATTCAATTAAGAAATTCTAATAAATGATTATTTAAGTGCTTTGGTAATTGTATCAATATTAGCTTTCACCATACCGATATATGTACCACCTTCAGTGCCTTCAGAGCCGAGAGAGTCAGAGTATAATTCGCCGCCGATGGAGACGTTCCAACCTTTAGCTTTAGAAGCTTCTTGAACGGCTTCAATTGTTTTGTGAGGTACAGAAGACTCTACGAAGATAGCTTTGATCTTGTGGTCTACGATATATTGAACCAGTTCATTCACATCTTGTGTGCCTGCTTCTGTAGCAGTGCTTACACCTTGCAAACCTTTTACTTCAAAGCCGTATGCGCGAGCGAAGTATTGGAATGCATCATGAGCTGTTACAAGTACGCGAGATTCTTTCGGAATAGATTCTGCTTGAGCTTTAACGTACGCATCAGTTTCATCTAACTTAGTAAGATATGCGTCATAGCGTTTTTTGTAATCTTCTTTATGAGCCGGATCGGCTTTAGCAAGACCTTCGTATACTGCTTTTGCTGCCAGCTTCCAGTTAGCAACGTCAAACCAAATATGAGGGTCTTTTGTTTTTACACCATCTTCTTCGTCAAAGTCGAGCAATGTAGATGGATCAATGGCATCAGATACGCGGATGGTCGCTTTATTTTGCTTTGTTAGATTATCGAAAATGGAGCCCATTTTACCTTCCAAGTGAATGCCGTTGTATACTACAACATCCGCCTTAGACATAGCTGTTACATCGCCTGCACTCGCTTGATATAGGTGAGGGTCTACACCTGGGCCCATGAGACCTTGAACGGTTACATGGTCACCGCCGATTTCTTTTACTAAATCCGTTAACATCGTCGTTGTAGCTACGACATTAAGTTTTTTCTGACTATCTTGGGCTGTGTCTTTTCCGCAGCCTGCAAGGGCAAATACTATAAGTGCTAATGATACGACGACTAATAAAATTCGATTAAATTTCATAATAAGTCTCCTTTTTATAGATACTAAATTTAAAAACATTAATGACTTTGTTTGAGGGACATATTTTGTTCTAATAATGAAATAATTTGAAGAAGGAAAATATCTCTCTGAATTTAAACGGAAAACTAGCCGCTACTAACGTAGCGGCTAGTGGCAGTTATACGGTCTTCTGCTAAGGTCAAAATAATCTAGGGAATAAGTGCTTGTAGATGGTTAGGCCCAACGAGGGCAACAATACCAAGTACCATCATGACCTTCATTTGAATACGCTTTCTACGTCTCATGATGAACCTCCTTTGTGTAGTTTTTTGTCATATCAACTAGATATGTGAGTCCGGACAGTTATCTTGAATTCAATATATCATAAATGAGAAATTTTATCAATAAGAATTTATTCTTTTAATATTCATCTTTATTTAGTATGATATTATGCATAGACAAAAGGTTAATAAGGAGGCTTCTTATGAATAAATTATTCCGATACGCTGCTGCAGGTGTACTTATTGCATCTTTTGGCATGGTAAGTGATTATACAGCCGATGCGGCGAAGTTTTTAGAATCTCCACGTGAGGTTACTATTGTAAAACCTGAGTTGCCTGAGATTCCTAAAACCGCTACGGTAGCGCCTGATATGCGCGTACGCTTCTTGATTGATAAAAAAGGTAATGTTAAAAATGTTTTCGTTGAGCGTTCTTCTGGCTATGCTCCAGTTGACGAAGCAGTAAAAAAAGCAATTTTACAGTGGAAATTCACACCTGCTATTGGCACAGATCAAAAGGCACACGAATCCATTATTGGGATGACAATTACTCTGCCTAAGCAAGCTGTGAAAGCTAAATAAGGAGAAAACGATGAATAAAGTGTTGCGTTGTATTATATTAAGTTCATTGTTTGTAATGAGTATGGTAGCTTCTGTGTTGGCAGCTCCATACGACCCACCAGTAGCTATAGCTACACCACCTATTGACCGAGCACTGCTCGCTGCCTATGGTGAAGCAGCTCATGGTGCGGATATACGTTTTACCATCAAGGAAGATGGTTCTGTAGGGGACGTTGAAGTTGTTTCATCTAGTGGCTCTAGTGCTCTTGATGCGGCTATTGTAGATACTATTTCTAAATGGAGATTTAGTCCTGCTACAGATTCCAATGGTAAACCTGTAGCATCTTCTAAAACTGAATATATTGATTTTAAAAACTAATCAAAATCACTCATACAGAACTGCACCCAAAAAATTGGACACAATTTCGAGGTGCAGTTTTTGCATGCCAAAATATTCTAAAAAATAAAGTAAGGTTATTCATTTTCATAATATTGGATTCGTAAATCTTAAAAATTAATCAAAATTGTATCTGTAGCAACTGAAAATTACTTTCAAAATGATATAATAAAACTGTAATAATAAATTAGCCCGTGGAGGTATAAGCATATGAATCCATTAAAACAAAAGCTAGATATTAATAATGAACGTTACAGAATTATCGTGTCCATTAAAGAAGATTATTTGGATGGTAAATTGTCCTTAGAAGAGGGCAATCGCATTTTAAAAGAAAAATTAGGCACTTGTACACCTGATGAATTTGCCTACGCAGAGCAAAGCTTGAAAGGTGTTTACAAGGACGAAGAAATCCTAGAGAAAATGGATGATCTCTTAGAATTATTTGATGGCGTTTTGGTGCGTGCCGAAAATGAGTACCCTGAAAATCATCCGTTATGGGCATACTTGGAAGAAATTAACGCTGTTGAGAAGGTAGCACTAGAAGCGGATGAGTTATTAAAGCAAGAGAAGTTTATCAAAAATCCGTGGCTCGGCGTTTTTGATTCCTTAGCAGAGTGGAGAACACATCTGTCTCGTAAGCAAAATCAACTTTATCCAATGCTTGAGGACCACGGCTTTGACCGTCCAACGCGTATTATGTGGACCTTTGATGATGCTGTGCGCGATGCTATCTCTGCATCCTATGCATTGCTTCGAGAAGATAAATACGAAGAATTCCTAGCGTCTGTGCCAGAAACATTGGCAAAATTGCGTGATTTGAATTCTAAAGAATTAGAAGTCTTATTGCCCACATCTTATAAATTGTTGAGCGACGAAGAGTTTGTGCGGATGAGTAAAAATGACCATGAAATTGGTTATGCCATTATTCAAGCGCCAGGTTTATATGTAGTGCCAGGTATTAATGATTCTGCGGCGCAATTGAATGGTAATAATTCAGCTCAAGGTGGTGCTGTATCTAATGAATTCTTAAATGATTTAGCGGGTTTGTTATCTAAATATGTAGGTCCTGTTGGAGGTGCGCCCGTTGGTAAGGACGCAGTCCTCGATGTAGCCACAGGTAAATTGACATTAGAGCAAATTAATTTGTTATTCCGTCATCTCCCTGTAGATTTATCCTATGTAGATGAAAATGAACTAGTTAAGTTCTACAGCGATACACCACATCGTATTTTCCCTCGCAGCGCGAACGTTATCGGTCGTGAAGTGAAGAATTGCCACCCAGCGAAATCTGTTCATATAGTAGAGGAAATCGTAGAGAAGTTCCGTTCTGGCGAGCAAAGCCAAGCGGAGTTTTGGATCAATAAACCAGGCTTGTTCATCTATGTTATTTACACAGCCGTACGCGATGAAAATGGTAAATTCCGTGGCGTATTGGAAATGATGCAAGACTGCACTCATATCCGTGAGCTCGAAGGTTCCCGTACATTATTGACTTGGGATAAAACTGATTTTGTAGGCGATGGTGGTAAGGAAAAATCCTTGGCTCAAGAGGCTGCAGAAGAGGTAGAAGAAGAGCCGTTAACAACTGATGCGGATGGTCGATTCCATATCGATGCGAAAACGACATTATCTAATCTAATTAAACAATGCCCAGAAATTGTAGATCATTTGATTTCTTTAAATCCTAAATTCGAGAAATTAAAAACACCTATGGTAAAAGTAATGGCTAAGGTAGCAACAATTAAGATGATGGCAGAACGCGGCGATTTTGAGGTAGATGATCTAATTAGTAAAATCGACGCATTTATCAATAAAGATAAGAAATAATTGTATTCTTTAAACGCTAAAGAGGCGAGTTCTTAAGAGCTCGCCTCTTTTTGCTTTGTTATTTGACTAGTTGTTTTGTAAATAGGTTTAGTTACTTTGTAACTATGTCTAGTTTTAAGATACTCTATTGAATACTAATAGTTTTATGCAGCTAGGTATTAATTTATCGCATTATAAATGTGCTGCACTAATTTAAAATAAACATACATTAATTTCCTATAAATCATCTGTTTTATGTATACAAATTTGACTGAAAAGGGTAAAATAGAAAATAATGAAAGTATTTGCCTAAGCAGTGTTTTCATATACAACATTACTTTTACAAGCGAAATTGCTAATATATTTAAAGGTGAGGATCTAGATACTATGTCTACAAGACGCGTTTGGAAGCAAAGTGAAATTAAAACAAACCCATTATTTTCTATGATGCGCAGTACAATTGAAACTGCATTCTATGGGAACAATGTAACTCCTGTAACATCTGTGGCACAAGCGTATCAACTAGCCTCTGAAGAGCCAGGTGTTATCATCCTCGATATGCCGGTATTTAAACCATTAGAACAAGGCTTGCCAGCTGATGCAAAGGTCCTTGTTACAAATGATGGTAAAACTACAGGTCGTTATGCTAAAGCTCGTCGTATTATTGGAGACGAGGGTATCGATGAAGTTGAACTCGCGAATATTGCACGTGATGCAGTATATGATAGCCGTAGTAAAGAGTGGATTTCTGCAGAATCTATCGTTGGTCTTGATAAAAAATTCACAGCTCGTGCTCATTTGATGATTCCAAAAGATCACGCATCTATCTTGTATTCTTGGCTCATGAACTTTAAGTTCTTTGATGCAGCTGTAAAAGAATTCTACAATGACAGTGTAGAGATTCCAGAAGGCGACATCTATATTTACTCTGATCCTGACTATGTTGTACCAGGTCATCCAGGCGGTCTTGCTATTTTCGACCCTGCTCATAACTGTGCTATGATTCTTGGTATGCGCTACTTTGGGGAGCATAAAAAAGGTACGCTTACACTTGCGTGGTCCTTGGCAAATCGCTTCGACTATGTTGCTTGCCACGGTGGCATGAAACGTTACAACCTTGAAGATGGTAAATCCTACACTATTGGTGTATTCGGTTTGTCCGGTTCTGGTAAATCCACATTGACTCATGAAAAACATGATGGTCGTTATGATATTTCTATCTTACATGACGATGCATATATCATCAATACTGAGGATTTGAGTTCGATTGCTCTTGAACCTACGTACTTTGACAAAATGCAAGATTATCCTGTGGAACATCCTGCTAACGAATTCTTGTTGACGCTACAAAATGTAGGTGTAACGATGGATGAGGATGGCCGTAAGGTTGTACTGGCCGAAGATGTGCGAAACAGCAATGGACGTGCTATTAAATCTCAATTCTGGACAGATAACCGCGTAAACTACGTAGGTGAACCTGTTAATGCGATTGTATGGCTTATGAAAGATAAAACATTGCCACCAATCCTTAAGATTTCCGATCCTGTATTGGCTTCTACAATGGGTGCAACCCTTGCGACTCGTCGTTCTACAGCAGAAAAACTTGATGCTCACGTCGATCCAAATGCGCTTGTTATCGAACCATATGCAAATCCATTCCGTACATATCCATTGGTTCGTGATTATGAAAGCTACAAAAAATTATTCTCCAAATGTGGCGTAGAATGCTACATTATGAACACAGGTTTCTTCTTGGAAAATAAAATTCCTAAAGAAGTTACTCTCGATTTGTTAGAGCGTTTAGTAGAAGGTACATTAGAATTTAAACCATTCTGTGAATACGAAAACCTTTCCTATGTAGAGGTTCCTGGCTTTGAACCTCCATTCGAAGTGCGCGAGTATCATCACCAATTGCACCAAGCTTTTGAGTTCCGTTATGATTATGTAGAAAAACTTAAAGGTCATAAAAACGAATTACCTCAAGAAGTATTGGATGTACTTAAATCTTTAATGTAATCTAAAAATTAAAAAGGGTTATAATAGAATGGGGCTGTAATAGAATGCGATTTTACCGCATCCTATATGTAGTTCGTTTAACTTATAAGACATACCAAGAAATTTAGGTTTGTAAGACACTAAATTTCTTGGTATTTTTTTATTTTTCCCCATGTATATGTAACGTATATTTTAGTAATATATAGTTATAATAGAAATAATGTTTTATTATAAGACTTGTATATGTACATAGTAATAAGGACTCGTATATGGACATAAAAGACATTAAATATATTAGTACCATTGTTGAGATGGCATCATTTTCAAAGGCATCTAAAAAATTATATATTTCTCAGCCCGCGTTGAGTCAGGGGATTCGTCGTATTGAAGCAGAGCTAGGGGTTACGTTATTTGTTCGTGATCGTACAAAAGTTGTGCCAACTGCTGCGGCGTTACAAATTGCAAAAGAGGGTATGCCGTTAGTTTTAAAGGCGGAGGCTTTAACGCAATCTATCATTAATCAAGGCACAGATGTAGCCTATCATGTACGTATCGGCTTGTCTCAATTCTATGGACATCATATGCTTGGGAAAACACTGAAAAGCTTTCAACAGATAGAGCCTTCTTGGGAGTTCCATGTTGTAGAGGGAGAATCTCACTTTTTGGAACAGCAAATTTGTGATGGCTTAGTAGATGTAGGGCTATTCCCAACGCCGATTTATTCTCAGGACCTTGAAAGTTATCCCGTTTTAGATGAGCAGATTTTATTGGCTATTAGTGTGGAAAATAAGAAGGCCATAGACATTGCAGATTCGCTCATGACCGGTGATGGAATTCGAGAAATATCTCCTTTTGGAGCATTTCCGTTTATTTTGCTAAGAGAAGGTCTCAAATTGCGGACGTTGGTTAACCGTCTATGCCAAGCGGAGTCCTTTGTGCCAAAAGCCGTCATTGGCTCTGAAACGTTAGATTCATGCCGGTCCTTGGTAGAAGATGATTATGGTATCACATTCTTGCCGAATACTCTTAATAGCAAGGGGGATGACGATAAGGTTAAATTCTATCCTCTTGCATCGAAACTTTGCTGCCGCCAATTAGTTCTTGTGGCGAGGTCTGATAGGGCAAAACGTTTCCATTTATCTGAAGTAGCACATATTATGCAGCAATTTTTGTAATGTATAGATATAAAAATAGTTAGGTGGCGTATCCTAAGGAGGGCGGGACATATTAATGAATTAATAATTAATATATAAATTAATACGTAAATCCATCAATTAATCAATAAGATATAGAGACTAATTCCTGTAAAATTCAGGAATTAGTCTCTTTTTATTTATGAAAAGAAACTGAAAGAATCGAATTAAATAAATATAGTAATTATCATATTCTTAGATATAGATGCGTCAAAAATTTCTCAAATTTTAATTGACAAATGTCCTTTCAGAAAATATACTTATAGTAGTTTAAAACATATTTAGGAGATAGGATTTAAAACCCATCATTGTAGTGGATTTAAAGTGAATTAAAAGTAGAATATGTTTTCTTATTATTGTTGGTTGGCCTATGTAGGTCACTAGGAGGTTTACTATGAGTAAAGAAGTGGAAAATAAAAAGACTCATGAACATGATCACCATTGCTATTGCGGTGAACATCAACATGATCACGGTCATCATCACCATGGTCACGACCATGACCATCATCACGACCATGGTCATCATCACGACCACGATCATGACCACGATCATGAACATGGTCACGACCATAGTCATGCAAAGGCTCTTCCGACGGATAAATGGGTGCCACACACTCATGAACCAGGGGTACCTCATGAACATGGCGTAAATGACTATATGAAAGCCGTTGCTGAGTATCGTAAAACATGGCCTACAAAACAAGACGTTATTGAACAAACACCAGATCCTGCGGTACGCGAAATGATTCTTCGCATGGAGCAAATCGGTTGCGATACAGTATTTGACCGTTTTGATAAACAACAACCACAATGTACATTTGGTATTGCCGGTGTATGTTGCCGTATTTGCTTCATGGGGCCATGTAAAATTACACCTAAGAGCCCTCGTGGGGTCTGTGGTGCCGATGCAGATCTTATCGTAGCTCGTAATATGACACGTGCTGCTGCAGGTGGCTTGACCCAACATGGTGCACATGCTCGTGAAATCTTGATTTCTTTGAAAGCGGCTGCTAATGACCAATTGGATATTCCAATTTTAGGGGAAGAAAAAATCCGTACTGTATGTAAAGCTTTCAATATCCCTGAAGAAGGCCGTTCCTTAAAAGAAGTGGCTAATGACTTGGCAGATGTTCTATTAGAAGATTTGAGCCGTGCATTACCTGGTGAATATAAAACAATTACTGCAATGGCTCCTGCTGAACGTCGTGAAGTTTGGAAAAACTTGGATATCTTGCCTATTTCTGCGTACAATGAAGCCTTTGATGCATATCATCGTACATGCGTAGGTACAGATGGTGATTGGGAAAGCAACATGAAACAATTCTTGCGTTGTGGTCTTGCTTTCACATTCACAGGCGTAGTAGCAGCGGACATCGCAACAGACGCATTGTTTGGTCAAGGTGGTCGTCGCACATCTAAAGTTAACATTGGTGCCTTGAAAAAAGGTTATGTTAACATCGCCGTTCATGGTCACTTGCCAACATTGGTATCCCAAATTTGTAAAATTGGCGCCTCTGAAGAATATTTAGAAAAAGCAAAAGCTATCGGCGCTAAAGGTATTCAATTCTATGGTATCTGCTGCTCTGGTTTGTCCAGTATGTACCGTTATGAAAATGTTATTCCATTGTGTAATGCTATCGGTGCTGAACTTGTACTTGGTACAGGCGCTCTTGATTGCTGGGTAGCTGACGTTCAAGACGTTTATCCTGCTATCATGGACGTAGCACGTTGCTTCAACACAAAGGTTATTACTACATCTGATGCAGCTCGTTTACCAGGTGCTGAACACATCGGCTACGACCATCATCACACTAACTTGGCTGAAACAAAAGAATTGGCTCGCAAAATCTTGGATCGTGCTCTTGAAGCTCATGAATTGCGCAAAGGTATGCCTGTATTCATTCCGCCATACGAAATCACAGCAGAAGTTGGCTTCTCTCCAGAATCCACTGTTAAACATTATGGTTCCTTCAAACCATTGGCAGAGGCTTTAAAATCTGGTAAAGTTCGCGGTATCGTTAACGTAGTAGGTTGTTCCAACCCTCGTGTTATCTATGAAAAGGCAACTGTAGATATTGTTGATACACTTATTAAAAATGGCTGTATCATCCTTACAAATGGTTGTGCATCTTTCCCATTGATGAAACTTGGCTATTGTAATACAGATGCTAACAAGAAATGTAGTCCTGCATTGCAAGAGTTCTTGGGTGATGATCAACCACCAGTATGGCATGTGGGTGAATGTGTAGATAATGCGCGTTCCTCCGGTATCTTCGGTGGTATTGCGGCAGAACTTGGTCTTAACTTACCTCAATTGCCATTTGCTATGTCTAGCCCTGAATGGTCTAACGAAAAAGGTATCGATGCATCCCTTGGCTTCCGCTTGATGGGGATTAACTCTTACCACTGCGTTGAGCCACCTACACAAGGCTCTGATGCTGTTACAAAATGGCTCAAAGAAGACACTAAAGATATCTTAGGCTCTGTTATGTATGTAAATACGGATCCTGCTAAAGTAGCTGAGAAAATCTTGGCAGATATCGATGAAAAACGTGCTGCTTTAGGTTGGGCTGAAGTAAAATAGTAAGATAGAAATTAGTAAATTGTAGTTTATAATAAAAAACGCTCAAAAGCGTAATGGTTATCGTATTTCCTTAAGCTTTTGAGCGTTTTTTTTTTTAAGAATATAGTATTACTTGTTAATTCGTGAGTCCTTATAAACCCTTTACTATTAACCCTTATGGTAATATGTATGTAGACTTAACAATATGTATAAGTTTATGAAGTAACGAAAAAAGGACTCTGTATAGAGTCCTTTTTTCATGTAAGGGGAGTGTTAGTATTAATATCAAATGAAACATGTATTTAAACAAGTAGTAGGTTTGGGGTTAGTATTACTTGTCGGGAGATAAATACACGTACGGTAACCAGGGAATTGTTACCTCTATTTATCATTTGACATTATCATTATAGGAAGAGTAAATGAGTTAAAAATGAAGAAATTTAATAAATTTCTTTAAGTTTCTTATATTTGTAAAAAACATGGTAATTAATTTTAATTATTGTTGATAAATATGGGACAATTTTGGTATTATATAAAGGAGAAGTTGTATATTTTATAAAGGTTTATCCACATTAAGCTTTTATAAAATATACAGCTCGATAGCATGAGAGGGGCAGTCATATGAGTAAAATATTCACCATATTAACACTTTTGTGGCTACTCAGTATAGGGGGGACTACTAACGCAACGGACTGGTACTATGTTGGACCAGATGCATCAGGAAACCAATTATTTATTGACAATGACAGTGTACAGAAGAGTGATTACGATGCACTTTTGTGGCTGCGAGTTAATGAACTGGGTGGCGACGAATTGCGATATAAAGTTTATATCAGTAGATATAATCGAACCATGGAAACATTGAAGGTAGATGCGTACATGTCAGACGGGACGCCGTATGAGAATGTAGAATTTAATGAGAATCCTGAGCCCATTGTGGGTAACACAAATGGTCAAGCCATTTACATTTTATTATGGAAATAAAAGAACCATCTAGTACAGCAAACTAGATGGTTCTTTTTATGTGTAAAATATTTATAAAGCATTAGGGAATAATTTATATACTACATCCTCTAGATATAGAGAATGGTATATATGAGGTTTTTAGACTTGAGCTGTATTGCGAGTCAACTCCAAGTCTTGAATCATTTGGAGATCGTCTTGAGGTGAACGACCACCAGTAGTTAAGTAGCCACCAACCATAATACCGTTTAGGCCACCTTTTAGAGCATAAGCTTGTAAGTCTCGTAGATTTACTTCGCGACCCCCTGCAGTACGAATCAATGCGTTTGGCAAGATGAAACGGAATACGGCGAAGGTACGTAAGATATCCAATGGACGTAAAGCTTCGTTGCTTTCAAATGGAGTCCCTTTAACAGGATTCAAAATGTTTAATGGCACGGAGTCAATATGTAAACGTTTAAGTTCGAACGCCATTTCTACGCGTTGTTCTAATGTTTCGTTAAGTCCAAGAATGCCACCAGAGCAAACACGGATGCCTGCTTTTTGTGCATTATCTATGGTAAACATTTTATCTTCGTAGGAATGTGTAGTACAAATATCTGGGAAGTGACTAGGTGCCGTTTCGATATTGGAGTGGTATCGAGTAACACCAACTTCTTTTAATTTGAGTGCTTGTTCGTAAGTTAACAACCCAAGAGAACAGCAGATTTCAAGACCAATTTCGTTTTTGATACGGCCTAATACATGGATGATTTGATCAAATTCATCAGGGTTATTAGTATTACGACCACTTGTTACGATGGAAAAACGAATGGCACCAGCCTCTTTAGCTTTACGTGCTGCTTGGAGAATGCTTTCTTCATCCATGAAAGGATACTCCTGAACGCCTGTGTTGTGGTGTGCGGATTGAGCACAGAATTTACAGTTTTCAGGACATTTGCCGGATCGAGCATTAACAATGGCGCATACATCCACAGAATTATCATTGAAATGTTGGCGAATTTTATCAGCCATAGCGAGTAGAATCATAGTATCATCATCTGAAGTATGAATTAGCTCGATTGCTTCTTCTTTTGTAATTTCGCCGCCGTTCATGATGCGGTTTGCAATGGTAAGTATTTTTTCGTATGTACCCACTTGGGATGGTTGTTGATCTATAGGCAAAGCCATAATAGCCTCCAGGAAATTGTTAACTTAATAAAAACATAATATATTGACAATTTGATTGTAAACGTTCGCGCATAAATTGTCAACTTAATGCATGAATTGGTTAACAAAAAAATATATTATGATTTATATCTTATGATGAAAGAATATGTGCTTATCTTATAATTTATATTTATTAATAGTTAAGAAAAGTTTAGTTTAACTATATCTTTTTGATGCTAAATGATAGTTATTTTTAACTTATCTTTAAGGTTTTGTAGTATAATAAACTATTGTAATTACTATATATAACTATAATAAGAATATTAATGGAGGAGTGGATATAGATGCAGCCGTTTCGATTTATACACTGTGGTGATCTGCATTTAGGGGCACCCTTTCAATATGCTACAGGTATTAGCAGCGCTGTTGATCGCGTTGTAAGTGAAGCAACCTATGTAGCCTTAGATAAAATTATTGATACTGCTATTACAGAACATATTCATGCTGTTGTAATAGCTGGTGATATTTATAATAGCGAAGACCATAATTTAGAGGCTCAAGTCCGTTTTGTGCGCGCCATGTATCGCTTGGCGGAGCATCGTATTGATGTCTATATGGTACAAGGTAACCATGATCCTGCTGAAAGCTGGAAAGCACAATTACAGATGCCAGATAATGTACATGTATTTTCTAGCGAACAGGTACAGCGTTTCCCGCTCATCGTTAACAATATAGAAATTGGTGGCGTATATGGTATTAGTTGTGGTCATGGTAATGAAAGCGACAACTATGTTCGTCAATACAGAGCTTTTGAACGGGATGAGTTTTCTCTTGCTGTTATGCATGGTACTGTAGGTTCTAGTGTAGGCTCTGAAAATCATAATGTAATAGGACCTTGTAACTTAACTGATTTAACAGAGGCCGCTATGGATTATTGGGCATTGGGCCATATTCATAAATCTCAAGTTCTTAGCGAGGAGCCTCTCGTAGTTTATGCTGGTAATTCGCAAGGATTGCATCGTAAAGAACATGGACCAAAGGGATGTTATCTTGTATCCGTATCTCATAATGGTCATTGTGATTTGCGATTTATCGATACCTGTGCTGTCCGATTTGAGGAAATCAAAATCGATATTGCTGGCATGCAAAATGAAACGGATTTCTTAGAGATTTTGCGCCGTAAAAAAGAAAATTTGCGAAAGCAGCATAAGAAAAACATCTTGCTATCCATCGTTTTGTCTGGTACAGGACCTCTACATCGCCTATGTACGCAAGAGGGGATTCGAAAACTATGGTTGCAAGAGTCTCAAAATGAAGAGAAAAGCAAATCTATATTTGTTATGCCTTACCGTATCATTTCTAATACAAGACCTAGTATTAATCTAGTCGAACGACGTCTATTAACAGATGTAGTAGGTGATTACTTGCGTGCTTATGATGATATGGTAGATGGGGATGCGATACAGACTGCGCGCCAAATCATGGCGGATCGTCCTGAATTTAAGCGCTTAGGCGCATATGCAGATTTATTAAGTGATGAATTATTGGCACGAGCTTTGAAACGTTGTGAAATTGAAGGTGTTACTGTATTGATGGGGGCTAATGATGAACATTAAACGCATACGATTTGATGAATTTGGCCCGTATCGCGACTGGTCTTTCACCACGGGTGACAATGGGGTTCAACTCATGTATGGCCCTAATGAAAGTGGTAAGACATCCTTGCTCGAAGGGATGCGCACCTTGTTGTTTGGCGGTACTCATAAGGCTTATGGCTCTATGACGGGGGCCCTTGATGTGGACCGTAATGGTGAAAGCTACTATATCGGTCGTAAGGGTAAGCATTTAGACTTTTACAGTCCTGGTAATCCTGCCATCCATGAAGAGCCGGCTCAACATTGGTGGCATGGCATCGATAAAAAAACATATAACCGCATATTTGCGTTAACATTAGATGACCTACAAGGACTTGATGTATTACAAGAGGTAGAGGTTCGTTCCCGATTCTTTGGCGCCGAAGGGGGAGAACACTTAGGGGGAGCTGTTAAGGATGTTGAAAAAGGGGCTACAGACCTACTTGTAGCATCCTCGAATGGTAAACGTCGCATCAATGTGTTGATGGATGAGCTTAAAGAAAACCGCCAAAAGCTGAGTCAGTTGGCGGAGCATGAAGCGCAATATGTGGAATTACAAACCGTCTTTCACAGTACGGAGCAAACCGAAATAGAATTGCAAAATCAGTTGAAAGAATGGAAGGAATATCGGGATGGTATCGATGTAGTATTGCGTGCGTGGGATACGTATCGTCGCAGTGAAGAGGCACGTATGCACATGCAGCAGTATAATAGTGAGCTCGCCTTGAGTCGTGATGAGTTTCTTCGCCTTGATGAAGAAATTAAACGGGCTCGTGACAATATGCAATTATGGCAGGAAAAGGAAGCAGCATTGATGCCAGCTAACTTTAGTCCTGATAGCCCATTTGGAACTTATGGCCAAGATATTGAAGATCTTATTCAACAAGGTGCTAAATGGGAGCAGTTACGCCGTGAGTGCGAGGAAGGCGATGCGTACATCCGTAAGGTTAGAGAACAATTGGAGTTTTCACGCACCCTACATTCTGCGTGGCGTCATGATGAGCCAATGGCAGAAGACATCAATTGGTTTGATGGAGAACGTTTGGCAAGTCGTTTGCGCACCGCAAAAGAACAACTTTTACATTGGCAAGACCGCAAACCTGCAGAGGCTACCGATGAGGTGCCGACGGCGAACCTTGAAGGGGCATCCTTACCTAACTTTAGTGAAGAAGAATTAGCTAAAAAAGAATATTTGGAACGTGAATTAGATCGTATCTTAATGGATATAGATCGAGTAGAGGTTAGACGGAATAGTCTTGGTTCAGATGCACAGCCCACACTTCTGCCAAAATGGCTACAACGCATTAGTGGTATAGGTGCTGTTATTGCTGTATTGGTAGTATTAGCAGGTCTGTTGGTTCTTGAATCTGCATTATATACTATAGGTGGTTTTATTTTCTTGATTCTATCTATGGGGCTATTCTGGTATGCTACATGGAGGCTTCATAATGGTAATTCTGAAGTGTCTAAATTAAACTATGAGTTACAAATTTTATCCTCCCGTAAATCCGATGTAGAGCATCAGCTAGAGGCTTTGATCAAGGCTGCTACGCCTACAGCGAGTCCTGTACCATCCTTAGAAGGGGTGGCACATCTTGAACGTTGGATTCAAGAAGGTCATACATTACAAGGCATTTACGATGAAGCTCTCGCAGCATGGCAAAACTGGTTACCACAAGGGGCGGCTAAGAGTCTCGATGAAGATGATTTCTTTGGCCTCAAACATGAATATGATCAATATCATGAGCAAATACGTACTATAGAAGGCTATGAAAAGCGTTTGGCAGAGCATAAAGAAGGCCTACGTATTATTGAAGACCAAGCGATGGCTTTGTGGTATAACCTTGGGATAGAGGCGCCAGTATCTCCAACAGAGCTAAAACGCATTTATAACCAATATAAGAACTTCCAACAAAATAAGATTGTATGGGAACAAAAGGAAGCACAACGTAAAAGCTTCCGCAATGAATACGATAATTGGCATCGCAAGGAAAAAGAGCTACTCCTTCGTCAACAAGAACTGCTCCATAAAGCTGGTATGGAAAGCTCTAACGAGTATCGTCAACATCTTATCGATGAGGACCAATATAAACAGTGGCAAACCATCTATAAGCAAAGTCAGGTGCAGCTTGATTTGCTTGCTCCTGACGCGGAGAATAAAGACTTGTTCTACCGTCGTTTGCGTGAAGGCAACAAGGATAACTGGTTGGATGAACTGGCTCATTCTGAGCGTGAAATAGCCTCTATCGAAGATAAATTGGCTACCTTGTACGAGCGTCGCGGTCAAATCGTTGAAGCCATGCGTACACTTGGATCTGACCAGGAACAACACCAAATGTTGCAAGAACGTGAAGCTTTACGAAGTGAATTAGAGTCTGCTCTCGAAGATTGGGCTACGCAAGTATTGATAAGTCATTGTATGGATAAGGCTCAACAATCATATGAACAAGAAAAACAACCTCATATGTTAGAGCTTGCCTCCTCTTATGTTGAAAGACTAACTGGTGAGAGGTATACGCTTGATATTCTAGGTATCAATAAAGGGGTAGCACTTATCAACAACAATGGGGAACGACTAGAACTTAAATTCTGGTCTAGTGGTCTAGCTGACCAAGTATACTTGGCATTGCGTCTTGCCCTAGCCAAGGTATTCTCTTATCAAGTAGAATCCTTGCCGATTATCTTGGACGATATTTTGGTGCGTTTTGACGAAAACCGTCAACGTAGTGCCTTGGAATTGTTGGCCGAGCTTGGAAAGAATCAACAGATTTGGCTCTTTACCTGTCAACGCTCTGTATATGATATGGCTCAATCTATTATGGGCATCGATTGCCATAGACTAAGTCGTAGCTAAATTAATTTCGGACTTGAATTAAAGACTAGTTGAATTAAAGACTAATTAGATTAAATAGATATCAACGAGGTAATGAAATAATCCCTGTGGTCGCCGCAAGCTTTCACAGGGAATATTAATGGCATTGTTGTGTGTGATTGTAACCAAAGTAACTGTTTTAGTTACCATAGTGTGTTAGTATACATTTAGAACGAAAGGGGTTGAGTACTTGAACACAGCTTATTTGGACATGATCCAAGGGAAGAACCCTGGTGTAACGCCTGTGTGGTATATGCGTCAAGCTGGTCGTAGCCAAGCGGAATATCGCAAAATCAAAGAGAAATATTCATTATTTGAAATTACAAAAGAGCCCGAGTTATGTGCTCGTGTTACGGAATTACCTGTTAAGGAATACGGCGTTGATGCGGCTATCCTTTACAAAGATATCATGAGCCCAATGGTGGCTATGAATGTAAATGTTGAGCTCAAGGCCGGTGTGGGTCCTGTGTTTAGCACGCCTATCCGTTCTATGGCTGATGTAGAGGCTCTAGATTCCTTTGATCCTACCAAGGTAGAGTATATCGGTAAAACGATTACACTCTTAACATCTGGCATGCTCGACGTGCCACTCATTGGTTTTTGCGGTGCGCCGTTTACGATTGCATCCTACCTTATCGAAGGGGGACCAACGAAGAACTACAATAAGACTCGTGGCATGCTCATCGGTGCTCCTCATGTGTGGAATGCATTGATGACTAAACTGGCGGACATGTCCATTGCGTACTTATCCATGCAAGCCGAAGCGGGTGCCAATGCACTTCAAATCTTCGACTCTTGGGTAGGGGCTGTTAATGCAGATCAGTATAAACAAGGGATTTACCCTCATATGGAACGAATCATTAAGGCTGTAAAAGCTAAATATCCTCATTTACCTATAGCGATGAATGGCGTTGGCACTGACCATTTGGTGTCTATTTGGTCTCATTTGCCATTAGACGTCATTGCCCTTGATTGGCGTAGTTCCATTGTTATGGCGAATGAACGGGGTGTAACGCAAACCGTGCAAGGTAACTTAGATCCAGCGTATCTGTTCGGAGACGAAAAAACATTGGCTCACGAAGTAGATCGTATTTTGCTCGAAGGAGTTCGCTATGGTCGCCATATCTTTAATTTAGGTCATGGCGTATTCCCCGAGGCAGATCCTCAAAAACTCCATTGGCTAACGGACTATGTGCATGAACGTAGTCGTGAAATTTGGGCTCAAGAGAGGTAAATTAGTGAAAGTAGAAAAAAAAGGATTATTATTCCTGTCTTATGGTAGCCCTTTAAGTAAGGATGATTTAGTACCCTATATGACGAGCATTCGTCGTGGCCGTGTACCAACGAAAGAAGAGATTGCTAATCTTACTAAGCGTTATGATACAATCGGTCAATGGGAAAATGTTGAACTTCAAACTATGGCAGAGTGCCAATATAGAACCTTGCTTACTCTGTTGCCGACTATGCCTTCCGCTATTGGTTTTTTACACATGAAACCGTCCATTGCAGATGCAGTTGACTCCTTAGTCCAGCAAGGAGTGGAGCATATTATCGCTATTGTAACGGCTCCATTCTTCACCGCTCTCGGTACTGGAGCTTATGAAAAACAAGTACAAGCAGCTATTTCAAATTATGATAATGTGACATTCGACTTTATCCGTTCATGGTGGGACCAACCAACTTTCAAGGAATACTGGGTAAAAACAGTTTCAGAGTGTGTAAATAATGATAAATTAGAATGTATAGATAGTGTTAACGCTGATTGTGTGAATAGTGTTAAATCAGTGTATGTAGATAGTGTAAAATCAGAGTGCGCAGTTGTAGATGCGAACGGTAAAGATGTATTTGTTGTTTTTAGTGCTCACAGTATACCTCTTATCAATAATCATGGTGGCGATTCGTATGCGTTAGCTTTAGAGGAAAGCGCCAAAGAGATTGCTGAACATTGTAAATTACCGAAATGGACTGTGGCGTGGCAAAGTGCAGCTCCTCATGGGCAATGGTTGGGGCCTACTGTAGAGGATGCTATCAACGAAGCCTTACAAACTGGTGCTGATCGCATTGTTTTTGTACCATTTGGATTTGTAAGCAATCACGTTGAAGTATTGTACGATAATGATGTGGAGTGTAAAGAACTCGTTGAAACAGAGGGCGCAACATATATGCGTGCACCCATGCCAAATTGTAATGAAACATTTTTACAAGCAATGGCGAGTGCAATAATAGAAAGGATTCATTCGTGAACGTAACAATTGTGGGCGGTGGCTTAACAGGGCTAACAGCGGCTTATTATTTAGGTCATGCAAAGCCAGAATGGACCATTACTCTTTATGAACAAGCACCACGATTTGGTGGGAAAATACAAACGCAACATGTGGATGACTTCGTAGTGGAACTCGGTCCTGACTCCTATTTGGGTCGTAAAACAGAAATGACAGATCTCGTGCATGATCTTGGACTAGGGGATACCCTTGTGTCTAATGAAACAGGCCAAGCCTTTGTATATGATAAGGGTTCTATCCACCCAATTCCAGGCGGCTCCATTATGGGCATTCCTACGGAAATGATGCCCTTTGTGAAAGCAACGCTCATTTCTTGGCCTGGTAAATTGCGTGCTGGTTTAGATTATTTTAAGAAACCATATCAACTTGATGAAAATGGTGATGTATCCATTGGTCATTTCTTCAAATATCACTTAGGACAAGAAATGATGGATAAACTCATCGAGCCCCTATTAGCGGGTATCTATGGTGGCGATATTTATAAAATTAGTCTATTGTCGACATTCCCTCATTTTATTCAAGTAGAACAAAAATATGGGAACATGGTAAAAGGTATGATGGCCGCTAAGATGAGTCATTCCAAAGCAGGTGTCTCTAAAGCAGCTAAAGATGCTGTAGCAGAAGGCGATGTGCCTCGTGCTGGTAAAGGAACCATGACGGACCGTCAATTTGAAAGTCACGAAGCCAAGACTAGTCAAGATAGTTCTGCCGGTAATAGTGTAAGAGGATCTAGCTATGTGATAAAGACTAGTTCTAATCATCAGTCTGCTAAGGCGCAAGCGGATATGGAAAATCGAAAAGGAACAGCGGCTCAATCCGGTATGTTCCGTCAATTGACAGGTGGCCTTGAAAGTGTGATTACCGCTATCGTTGAGGCTATGCCTAGTAATGTACACCTGCATACAGGTACACTAGTTTCTGATATTCGATATGTTGATGGTATATACTCAATCGATGTGGTCAATCAGTATAACGATTCTTGTGGCTGTCAATCTACGGCTGATTCCGTTAATACTGATTCTATTAGTACTGATTTTATTAATGCCGATAACAGTCTGAACGAGAGTAATTCAGCTACAGAGGCGCTTCTTGATAAAGCTCCCGTTATGGCAGATCATGTGATTATCAGTACGCCACCGGCAACGTATAGACAATGGTTTAAGGATGATCAGGGTTTTGACTTCTTGCGTTCCATGGAGCAATCTAGTTGTGCCATTGCTATTATGTCTTTTGATAAAAGCACCTTTGATGGTGATTTAAAGGGCTCAGGTCTTCTCATTACTAGAAATACAGATACGCCTCTTACAGCGTGTACTATTCTTAATCAAAAATGGCCTCAAACAACGCCAGATGATAAGGTGGTATTGCGTGTCTTTATCGGTAAGCCTGGCAATGACGTGGTAGAACGACTCAGCGAAGAGGAACTTTCAGAATTGGCAGTCAAAGAAATTCAACATATCATGGGTTTCTCTGTCAAACCAGAGTGGGTGCGCATCAATCGCCTCATTCACTGCATGCCTCAATATAATGTAGGCCATCGCGCAGGTATTAAAGCCGTTCGTGAACATGTGGCAGAGCATTATCCGAATTTACACCTCATCGGTACGCCATTTGACGGTATTGGTATTCCTGATGGTGTAAAACAAGCAAAAGAACTGGTAGAAAAACTTGTGAATGACAAGTAAAATAGTGACTTGCTTAAAAGAGTTAGTATAGTATTAAGAGCTATAGGATTATCCTCAGCATAAAAGCAGTATTTTAGGCTTAACTAAAGAATATACTAATAAAAAAACTCAATAGAAACTAAATTGAAAAGACTCTATATGCTATAATAGTAAGTGGAGTCTTTTGATTTCCTTAGTTATATAGATACATTATTATTTTGATATAATCACCGTAGATAGGAGTGATCATAATGGGAAAAGCAATCCCTACAGTAGAAGGTTGGCATAGCCAACACATGGTATTCGCCATGGATTTCAGCGCATGGAACTGCTTTACAGCTGAAGAAAAAGCAGCAGCGCGCAATGAATTAAAAGCATTCTTAGCAGACCTTGAAGCTAAACATCAAGCTAAAGAAGGAAGTTATGCATTCTATGATTGTAATGGAGCAAAAGGGGACTTAATCCTATGGATTCTTGGTCCATCTCTTGAATACTTGGCTCAAATAGAACGCAAATTCCGCCGTCTTGCCATTGCAAGCGTATTAGTACAAACATACTCTTATACATCTGTAACAGAAGTAAGCACCTATGTTAAGGCTAAGCTCGATACAGAGGAAGTTAATCAAAAACTATATCCTCATGTACCTCGCGATAAATATATCTGTTTCTATAATATGAGTAAAAAACGCGAAGGTGATGATAATTGGTTCATGCTACCACCACAAGAACGCGGAGCCTTGATGAAGTCTCATGGTGAACTTGGTAAAACATACTTGGACGTTTTATCTGAATTCACCACAGGTGGCTGTGGCTTAGATGACTGGGAATGGGGTATTACCATCTTCAGTAACGACGACATCCAATTCAAAAAAATCGTATATGATATGCGCTTTGAAGTAGCCAGTGCAAAATACGGTATCTTCAGCGACTTCTACGTTGGTACCATCATCGACGACGCACTACTAGAAGAAATCTTTGGATAATAAAAGAGCCTGCAATGCAGGCTCTTCTTTATTATTTAATTCATATATATCGATAAATAACTGCTTATTGTATCGTATATTTGTTCAATTTATAATGTTGTTAAGGTAGTTGGCGAGGTTGGGCCTCTCTTCGTTATAGAAGGGGGTGAGCTTATGAGTGACTTTGAACTTATTACAGTTATTACTGGAATCTTGACGCTAGTCGTTTCCTTTGGAGCACTTATAGCGCTTATTTGCCTCACAAAAAGCAAATAGCCCTCCGTTACCAAGTGTAATTAGATAAACAGAAAGGCCATTTCCTAGATAATTAGTTTTTGAGATGCGCCTGACGTTCCTACTCGTCTGACTATCTATTTATATTATAGAGATAAAGGTATATATCGTCAAATTATAATGAATGGACTGCCTTGCAGTCCATTTTTCTCCCCTCAAAATGAAGGCTATAATTTTGAGGGGAGAAAAGTTAATATACGCACTATACTTCGTAAAATATAATTCACAATATATGAGTATCGCACTCGCAACTATATTCTCATAAAAGAGAACCCCGCATCGATCCGACTTACGAGGTCAAGGCCCTAGGCCGCAGACCTGATAAGTATGGAGGAGAGATGCGGGGTTTCTTTTATCACTTAGTATAGAAAAGTGAATTATATTTTGTAGTACTGTTCAGTGAACGTAAATTTTCTGTTCCAGAAAATTATACGTTCATGTTTGCACCTTTACGCACATAGAACCAGTAGCACACAGCCACAGTTACAATGTTAAATGCAAGTAATACAGCAAAGGCTGGGTGAATATTGCCGAACATGGAATATACAAAGCCAAAGATCTTAGGTGTAATGAAGGCACCGTATGCAGCTACAGCGGCTACGAAACCTGTAATTAAAGAGGAGAGCAAAGGATTGCCAAATACGTGTGGAATCATACGGAATGTTGCACCGGTAGCAAAACCACAGCATACAAAGGTTAATACGGACATTGCGAAGAAGAATGGGAAGTTGTGCATATCTACACCAACCGCAATCAATGCAGTGGAAGCACATAAGCCAATAAGACTAATGAAGGTAACTTTTGTACCGCTGTTGATCTTATCTGCTAACCAACCACCTACAGGACGAAGGGCACCCGCTACAAGTGGACCTACGAACGCGATGGATGCAAATGGGACTTCAGGGAATTCTTTGCCTACTAACAAGCCTAGTGCAGCTGCGTAACCAGAGAATGCACCGAAGGAACATGTGTAAAGCAATGTAAGCGCCCATGTATGCTTATTGCCAAAAATTTGTACGAGGTTTTTAGGATTTGGTTTTTCTAGAGGTAGGTTATCCATGAAACGAGTCATCAATGCAAGGATAACTACAAGAGGTACAACCCACATGAAAGCAGCATTAGCTAGATATACTGCGTTGCCCTTAATAATTGCTGGCGTTACGCCAAATACACTACCTAAAGCGGCAGATCCCATAGCAAATGGAGCTAGGAAGTAGATTACAGAAATACCAAGATTACCAACGCCGCCGTTGATACCAAGCGCTGTGCCTTTTTCGGATTTAGGGAAGAAGTTGCCAATGTATGCCATAGAGGATGAGAAGTTGGCACCTGCTAAACCGATAAGAGCTGTTAAAATCATAAATGTCGCATAAGAAGTTGTTGTATCTTGTACAGCAAAGCCAAGCCAAACAACAGGAACTAATAAGATAATTGTGGAAATAAATGTCCAGTTTTTACCGCCTAATAGTGCTGGCATGTATGTGTATACAAATCGCAATGTAGCACCTACAAGGCCTGGTAAGGCAGCTAATGTAAATAATTGATCTGTAGTAAAGTTAAATCCAGCGCTATTTAGCTGAGCCGCAATGGTTGCCCATAAGTACCAAACACAGAATGAAAGTGTTAAGGCAATGGTGGATATAACGAGGTTTTGTTTAGCAATTTTTTTGCCAAACTTTTCCCAAAATTCCGGATTATCCGGTTGCCAATTAGCCACGATTTCGCTACGGCTTGCACCTACTTGAGGCATTTTTAGTTCGTTCATTTTGAACTTCTCCTTACTGTAACAACTATACACGCAGATAAGACAAGAAAAATATATTAAAATTATATATAAAGTATATATAAATAATAAAATCTAAAAAATTCCTATAGAAAGTATTCGATTTGCTTACAAATTGCGTTATAATTATTGTAGCATTAATATTTTTCAATGTCTTACATCACAGATATATTATATAGTGTAATTTTTTTTGTGAATGTGATGTAAAACACACATATTCTGAAATTAATAAGTTATAATAATCTTATATATACGAAAAAGTATATAGTATAGGTGCTTTTACTATAAATAGATTAGTATAACTAATGGATTTTGTTATAAAAGTACTGTGGAGTGATAATGGTATGGATCAAAATTTAATTAACCAATTGCTTGCTTTGCCGGGTGAGGAACTACATCTTAAAAAAGGTGATTTTCTCTTCCGTGAGGGGGACAAGGCAGAATACTTTTACGTAGTAGTAAAAGGTAGAATGAGCATTAAAAAGTTCGAAGCTAGCGGACACATTTTTGCGTTGCGTTTAGTAGGACCGAATAATGTAATTGGTGAGGTTCCGTTGTATGAGGAGAACACTAGAACATATGTGTTCAACGCCATTGCTCGGGAGGATTGCTCTGTTTACTGTATACGCTATGATGTGTTGGAAGGGGCTATTGCAAAAGACCATTCATTGGCCATTGCGATGATGAAAATCTACACTTTACATATGCGTCGTCAACAGGCAAAATACCGAGACTTGCTACTTTACGGCAAGAAGGGAGCATTCTATTCTACCTTGTTGCGCTTAGCCAATAGTTATGGTGTAAAGCGCGAGGATGGTATCTTTATTGATATTGCCCTAACAAATCAAGAGTTGGCTGAGTTTGCTGCCACATCAAGAGAAAGTTTAAATCGCATGTTAAGTGAGTTGCGTAAGTTAGGCTATGTAGCCTATGACAAACACCATCTAGTAATCTGTGATTTTGACGCTTTAATCGGATTACTTGATTTAGAGGTTGATGGTATCGACCCTAATATTAGTAATATCGAATAACAGGATTTTCTCCCTTGTGTTAGCACATCTAGCACAAGGGATTTTTTTGTAGTTTTGAAGGAGGACACGAGATGAGCTTGTTGTCTCAAAAGTTTAAGTTTCTTCGCAAGAAGGAAGTATCTCCAAGTGGTCATCAAATCACAGAAGATGGTGGTCGCGAGTGGGAAAATTTTTATCGTGACCGTTGGTCTTACGATAAAGTAGTCCGTACGACTCATGGTGTAAACTGTACTGGTTCTTGTAGCTGGAACATTTATGTTAAAAATGGTGTTGTAGCTTGGGAAAATCAAGCAACTGATTACCCTGAAACACCAGATGATATGCCGGATTACGAACCACGTGGGTGCCCTCGTGGTGCGACCTTCTCTTGGTATCTCTATAGCCCTTTGCGCGTAAAATATCCTTATGTACGTGGCGAATTGGCTGAGCTTTGGAGAGAAGCAAAGAAGAATGCTAAGAACCCAATTGAAGCTTGGAAATCTATCGTAGAAGATCCTGAAAAAGCGAAAAAATATAAGTCTGCCCGTGGTATGGGTGGCTTTGTGCGCTCCACATGGGATGAAGCAACAGAAATCACTGCAGCATCCTTACTATATACAGCAAAAACTTACGGTCCTGACCGCAACGCAGGATTCTCGGTAATTCCTGCGATGTCCATGTTGTCCTATGCAGCAGGGGCTCGTTTCCTTAACTTGATGGGTGGTACACCATTGTCCTTCTATGACTGGTATGCCGATTTGCCACCTTCCAGCCCTCAAGTTTGGGGTGAACAAACTGATACACCTGAATCTGGTGACTGGTATAATGCTGGTTACATCATGACTTGGGGTTCTAACGTACCGTTAACTCGTACGCCAGATGCTCACTTCTTGACAGAGGTTCGTTATAAAGGAACTAAAGTGGTATCCGTGTCTCCTGACTATGCGGAATCTACCACATCTTCCGATGCATGGCTCAATGTAAAAGCTGGCACCGATGCGGCGCTTGCTATGTCTATGGGTCACGTTATTTTAAAAGAATATTACATCGATAAAGAAACTCCATACTTTATAGAGTATGCAAAAGAGTTTACAGATATGCCATTCCTTGTACGCGTTGAAGAAATTAACGGCACGGTTCAACCAGGTCGTTTCTTGAATGCTAAGGACTTAGGTCGCCAAGAGGAAGGCGCTGACTTCCAAATGGTATTGATTGATGAATTGACAAATGAAATCGTTGTTCCTAATGGTACAATGGGTGAACGTCACACACATCCTGAAAAATGGAATTTACGTCTTGAAAATCGTGATACAGGGGCTAAAATCGATCCTCGTTTATCCGTATTTGATCAACGTGAAGATGTGACTGTTGTTAAATTACCGTACTTTGGCGATGAAGAACACGAAGGTATTATTGAACGCGCTATTCCAACTATTACAGTACAAACTGTTGATGGTCCTGTGAAAGTGACTACTGTATACGATCTTATTCTTGCTAACTATGGTATTGACCGTGGTATCGGTGGTGAGGTAGCGACAGCTTACACTGACGACACACCTTATACACCTACATGGCAAGAAAAAATCACTGGCGTAAAAGCAGATATTGCTATTGCTACAGCACGTGAGTTTGCAGATAATGCAGAAAAAACGAAAGGTCGTTCCATGATTATCATGGGCGGTGGTATCAACCACTGGTACCATGCCGATGTTATTTACCGCACTATTTTGAACCTTATCATGTTCTGTGGTACAGAAGGCGTTAACGGTGGTGGTTGGGCCCACTACGTAGGTCAAGAAAAACTTCGTCCTGTTGAAGGTTGGGGTGGTATCATGACTGCCAATGACTGGAGTAAGGCTCCTCGTTTGCAAAATGGTACATCTTGGTTCTACTTTGCTACAGAGCAATATCGTTCTGACTGCATCGATTTGGCAGATCGCGTATCTAAATTGGCTAAACCTCGCTATCGTCATCCTGGGGATTACAATGTATTAGCAGCTCGTTTAGGCTGGTTGCCATCTTATCCTACTTTCAATAAAGGTAGCCAAGATTTGATTAATGATGCTCGCGCAGCCGGTGCTAGTACAGAAGCAGAAATCAACCAATATGTAGCACAAGCCTTGAAAAATAAAGATTTACAATTCTGCGTAGAGGATCCTGCAGCTAAAGAAAACCACCCTCGCAACCTGTTTGTATGGCGTGCGAACCTTATCGGCTCCTCTTCTAAAGGTCATGAGTACTTCTTGAAACATTTATTAGGCACAAAAAATGCCGTATTGGAAGATGATGATGCTCCTACGCGTCCAGAAGAAATTAAATGGCGCGAAGCAGATGGTGCGGGTAAGCTTGATCTCTTAATTGATATCGACTTCCGTATGGCGTCTACAGGTTTATATTCTGATATCGTGTTCCCAGCGGCTACATGGTATGAAAAAGAAGACTTGTCTTCCACAGATATGCATCCATATGTACATGTATTCCAAGCTGCTGTTGATTGCGCATGGGAAACTAAATCCGACTGGGATACATTCCGTACCCTTGCAGAAACAGTATCTCGCGTAGCAAAAGAATCTGGCTTTACAGAATATGAAGATATTGTAGCTACTCCACTTGGCCATGATAGCCCAGGCGAAGTAGCGCAACCAGAAGGTAAAGTTCTTGATTGGAGTAAAGGCGAATGTGAACCAATCCCTGGTAAAACAATGCCGAACCTCGTTCATGTAAAACGCGATTACAGTCAGATCTTTGAAAAATACATTGCTTTAGGACCTAATATCGAAAATAAAATGGGTGCTCACGGTTTGGCGTGGGATGTATCTGACGAATATCAAACATTGTATGCTCAAAATGGTACGATTGATAATCCAGACTTCATTTCTCATGGCCGTCCAAGCATTTACGAATGTAAGGAAGCTTGTAATGTTGTATTAACATTATCTTCTTGTACAAATGGTAAATTAGCGGTTCGTTCTTGGAAAGCGATGGAAGAAAAAACAGGTCTTTCTGGGCTTGAAAAGAATGCAAAAGGTCGCGAACAAGAAAAAATTACCTTCGATGACATGGTTCGTCAACCACGCTTTATCATTAGCTCTGTAACAAGTACTGGTAAGAACGATAAAAACCGTCGTTATTCTCCATTTACAACATCTACAGAAGATAAGGTACCATTCCGTACTGTAACAGGTCGTCAATCGTTCTATTGTGATCATGAAATGATGCGTGACTATGGCGAAGCTATGGCATTGTACAAACCTGTATTGTCATATAAACCAGTACAAGGTGATTATAAACAAGAAGGTATTCCAGAAATTACATTGAAATACTTAACTCCACATAATAAGTGGTCTACACATAGTATGTACTTTGATAGCCAACAAATGTTGACATTATTCCGCGGTGGCCAAACAATTTGGCTCAACGAAGATGATGCAGCAGAAATTGGTGTTAAAGATAACGACTGGGTAGAAGCTTTCAATAAAAATGGTGTAGTTGCAGCTCGTGCAGTTGTATCTCCACGTATTCCTCGTGGCATTTCTTATATGCATCACTCCCAAGACCGTCACATCAACGTTCCTGGTACGCAAGTTAAGAAAGATCGTCGCGGTGGTACACACAATGCGCCAACTCATATTCACATGAAGCCGACACACATGATCGGCGGTTATGGTCAATTGAGCTATGGCTTTAACTACTATGGCCCAACTGGTAACCAACGTGATATGACAATTGTGGCTCGTAAATTGAAGGAGGTGGATTGGCTTGAAGATTAAAGCTCAAGTATCCATGGTCCTAAATTTGGACAAGTGTTTAGGCTGTCATACATGCTCTATTACTTGTAAAAATACATGGACGAACCGCGAAGGCGCGGAATATATGTACTTTAATAACGTGGAAACCCGCCCTGGCGTGGGTTACCCACGTAATTGGGAAAACCAAGAGAAATGGAAGGGTGGCTGGACTCTCGATAAAAGCGGTAATTTGGCGCTTTCCACAGGCTCTAAAGGCTCTCGATTGATGAAGTTGTTCTATCATCCAGAACAACCAGAAATTACGGATTACTTTGAACCTTGGACATACGATTATGAAACATTAATTCATACCGGTCGTAAAAATAATCAACCTGTAGCACGTCCTCGTTCTTTGTTAACAAAGCAAAAAATGGAAGTAACATGGGGCCCTAACTGGGATGATGATTTGGCTGGTGGTCATCATGCACGGGAAGATGTGAACTTGGCTAAGATGGGTGATGATATCGTATTTGACTACGAAGAAGTATTCATGCGTTATTTACCACGTCTTTGTAACCACTGTTTGAATCCTGCATGTGTAGCAGCATGTCCATCCGGTGCTATCTACAAGCGTGATGAAGATGGTGTTGTACTTGTTTCTCAAGATGTATGCCGCGGTTGGAGACATTGCGTTCCATCTTGCCCATACAAAAAAATCTTCTATAACTGGGAAACAAATAAAGCTGAAAAATGTGTATTCTGTTACCCTCGTTTGGAAAATGGCTTGCCTCAAATTTGCGCTGAAACATGTGTAGGTCGTATGCGCTATGTTGGTGTAGTCTTATACGATATGGACAAAGTTCAAGAAATGGCAGCTACGAAGGATGAACAAGAAATTTACCAAAATACAGTAGATTTGATCTTGGATCCTAATGACCCAGAGGTTATTAAAGCCGCTCGCGAAGCAGGTATCTCTGAAGCATTCTTGAAAGCAGCTAAAAAATCTCCTGTTTACAAGCTTGTAAAAGAATGGGGCGTTGCATTGCCATTGCATCCAGAGTATCGCACATTGCCAATGGTTTGGTATGTGCCACCGCTCAGCCCAATCTTACAACGTGTTACATCTGATGTTTACTTGCCTGATGCACATGAAATGCGCGTGCCTGTACAATACTTAGCTAATATGTTTACTGCTGGTAATACAGATATTTTAGCTCGTGTATTACAACGCATTCTCGATATGCGTGAATACATGCGCCGCCGTGAGACAGGTGATGAAGCAATCGCTCATGAAGTAGATCTTACAGAAGAGCAAATGTATGCTATGTACAAATTGTTAGCATTGTCTAAATATAATGATCGTTTTGTTATCCCATCCGATGTTAATGTATCTCGCGAAGGTCGCTTAGAAATGCAACACAATCGTGGTTTTGCATGCCCGACAGGGGGTTGCCATAATGGATGATGCACAAAAAATAGCTCTCATTGCTTCTTTTTTGCTTCGGTATCCAGATGAATCTTGGTACAATGAACTTGGTGAATGGAAAGAGGATACTTACTCTGTTGAGCATCCTCAGCTTCGCCAAGGATTGCTAGAGTTCTTTGATTACATTGAAGAAACGGATCGTAAGGCCTTTGAAGATCAATACGTACGTATCTTTGACTTCAGCCGTAATACGACGATGTACTTATCGACTTACGAATTGCAAGGTACAGGGGAACAAGCAGAGGAACTCGTTAAATATAAAGCCTTCTTCCTAGAAAATGGCTATGATTTACCAAAGGAGATGCCTGACTATATTCCAGCTATTTTAGAGTTATGTGCAGTTATCGAACCTGAAAAGGCTCGTGAAGTATATGATTATTGTAAACCAAAGCTAGAATATATTAGGGATCGATTGATCGAAGCAAAACTGACCTATGCATTCTTATTTGATATCATATTGTCGGTTGCAAATGGATTGGAGGACGGTGCACGATGAATCTATTTTTATGGGGCGCTTTGCCATATATTGCGTTTACCTTCTTAATCGTAGGCACACTTGTTCGTTTCTTCTACTTTGAAAGAAACTGGACTACAAAATCAAGTGAATTTTTAGAGAAAAAACAATTACGTATTGCCAATCCATTGTTCCACTTTGGTTTGCTATGCGTTATCGGCGGTCACGTAGTAGGTGTATTAGTACCTAAAACTTGGACTGCAGCTATGGGTATTAATGACCATATGTACCATGAAGGTGCATTGTATATGGGTGCTGTAGCGGGTATCATCTTTATCGTTGGTTTCTTGCTCTTGATGAAACGCCGCTTTACTGTACCTGCTATGAAAGTAAATACATCTGGCTTTGATAAATGGCTATATTTATTTTTAACATTGGCTATCTTTAGTGGTATGGCCGGTACATTACTTAATGCATCTGGCTTCTTTGATTACCGTGTATCCATCGGTCCATGGTTCCGTAGCTTACTATCCTTTATGCCGGATCCATCCTTGATGGAAGGTGTACCATTCATGTTTAAATTCCATATGTTGGCATGGATGGTGGTTGCTATTATCTTCCCATTCAGCCGTTTGGTACACTGCTTGAGTGTTCCACTCAACTATTTAACACGTCCGTTCATCGTATATCGTAAACGGGATCAAAAATAATTAGGATGATGATTAATTTGTATGCCTATATATAATAGGATTCATTAATCTATGGCCCCTTGTAGTGGTGAAAGCATATGCTCACAACTATGAGGGGCTTTTTATTTACCGATTCTGTATTAGTAGATTACAATGTATTCTCTGTAGAGAAAAAATTTATTCATTGTAATAAACTTAGAATTACTATAATAGGCATTTTAATTTAGAATTATTCTTATAATATATACTACGTATCTAATATAAGTAATCTACAAAATTCGATTTAAATGATAAACTATATCGTATAGATTGAATTTTTTAGGTATTATTTTCGAGAGGTATATGATGAATCAAGTTGAAACAAAACAGAAAAAAAGTATTTACCATATCTTTGTATGGATTGCTATTTTCTCCTTAGTTATGATCGGTTTATTAGAGTGGGGCTACATGGCCGGTGGTCGTGCCTTTGGTAACTATAAAGTGTATACGGGTCTTGTGCCATGGTGTGTATGGATCGTCATGACCTATTTAGCGACTCGCCCTAAATGGTTTACAAGCCGCTATAACTTAGGTGACATGTATAAGGTACACCGTGCATTAGGTATTGCCACGGTAGCTGTTATTGCATTCCATTTATATCTCTATTTTGGTAAAGCGGCTAAATCCATCCTTGGTTGGTGGGGCGGATATGTGGCTCTTACCTCCTTTGGTATTGCTACAATCTCTGGCCTTGCGTTCTTAACTCCAAAACTTAGAAAGGTTACACCATCTGGTCGTAATGTAGGTATTTGGTTACATCGATTAAATCTTGTAGCACTTGTTGCTGCAGATATCCATATTCATGGTTTTAATCGTATTTCTAAAATGGTGCCATTCTTACAAGTGTTTGATATTATTACATACGGTCTCGTTCTTTACTGCATTTACTTGATGTTTAAAAAGAAATAATATGAATTATTAGAATCCCTTCTGTATCATGCAGAAGGGATTTTTCGTTACATTTATAGTTTCTAGTAAATTAACATAGGATATTAACATAGGATATTATCAGTTTGAGTCATAAATGATTGTGAGATTGATATACATTTTCTCTTTACTCATATAATGAAAATTGTTATTATCTGTATGTTAAACATGATAATGATAATTAGGTTCGTAAATTCATTGTCTGTTCATTTTTATTCTTGTTATTTTTATTTCTGTTATTTTATTGTGTGAGGTTTAGTATGATTAAACGTAAAATGACCAGTGCTTTTGCAGTGGCTGCCATGATGGGTGTGGCTACAGCTTTTGCTGTTAACCCATTTTCCGATGTCCCTTCTGATAGCTGGGCTTATCAAGCAGTAGATCAATTGGCTACAGCTGGTATTATCAATGGATATCCTGATGGTACTTTCAAAGGGCAAAATAATATTACGCGTTATGAAATGGCTCAAATGATTGCGAAAGGCATGGCTAATCAAGATCGTGCAAATGCGGAACAACAAGCTATGTTAAATCGCTTGGCTGATGAATTTTCCAATGAATTGAATACACTCGGTGTGCGTGTAGCTAAATTGGAAGATCAAGTAGGCAATGTCAAAGTTACTGGTGATGCTCGTATCAACTATATCGGTAAAGAGGGTATCGATGGTTATGATTACGAAGATAAAATCACAGCTCGTGTACGTTTAGGTCTTGATGCAAAGGTTAATAAAAATACATCTGTTAAAGCACGTATTACAACAGGCTCTATTGAACTAGGTGATAGCTCTAAAGAGGCACAAGCTAATTGGGATTTAGCATATGTAGAGCACAAATTCGGTAAAAATGTTGTGGTCGATGCGGGTCGCTATACTCAAAAATTTGGTGGTGGCTTGATTTATAGCTCTAACTTTGATGGGGTAGGCGCTACAGCTAAGCTTGGTGATAAAGTTACATTAAATGGCGCTTATGGTTACATGACAGCAGGTCGTTTTGCTAAGACTAGTAAAGCTGATAATGGTGATGTAGGTCTTATCAATGCTAATGTAGCTGTTAATGATCGCTTTGGTTTTGGTGGTATGTTTGCTCATGTAGGTACAACAAATGTACGTATGGGTAATGGCAAGAAAAATAACGAATTCGATAATGTATATGGATTTAATGCTAAGTATAATATTGGTAAATTTGGTATTGATGGCGAGTGGGTAAAAGCATCTGGCTTGAGTGATTCCGATATTTGGAACGTTGGCGTTAAATGGGGCGACTATAAAATTAATAAGAAGAACTCTTGGGCTATCCGATTAGATTACTTTGATCAAGCTAAGAATGCACCTGTATTTAAAACACAAAAATATGAATCTAATGATTTATTAAAGAAAACACGGTATGAAGGTTATAAAGCATGGCAATTAGGTGCATCCTACGCACCAGAGAAAAATATCGGCATTAATGCATACTACGGTTTCAATGCTAAAACACAAGAGGGTAATCGTGTAAATGATTACTATCGTGCGGATCTTAACTTTAAATTCTAATTTAATCAGTAATTAGTTCTAGGTAGAATGCTATAGGGTGAGGGTGTTTTATTAGCATGCTACATTAGGCCAAACTAGATGTATACTTGTAGATCCTATAAGACATAGAGAGGTTTATTATGGCAGAAGTTGTAAAAAAACAGTTTAAGAGTAAATACCATATTTTAATTTGGATTGCAGTTTTATCCTTAATATTTATGGGGATGGTGGAATATGGTTATGTAACAGGTGGTAGACCATTCGGAAATTGGAAGGTTCACTTAGGCCTTATTCCTTATGTGGCATGGCTTGTATTAACATACATTGCAACAAAACCAAAATGGTTTATCAAACGATACAATCCAAAAGAAATGTTTGAAATTCATCGTATCGTAGGTATTGTTAGTGTGGTTCTCGTATGTGCACACTGGTATGTATACTTCTTGAAAGCTTTGAAATCCTTTTTAGGCTTCTGGGGAGGTTATATCTCCCTTGTGGCTATGTTTATTGCTCTTATCTTTGCGGTATTATACTTAACACCTTGGGTAGGGAATATGGCAAAATCTGTATCTCGTAAAAAAGCAATCTGGATTCATCGCTTGAATCTTGTTGCTATTATTGCGGCAAATATCCATGTTCATGGATTTGGACGTTTATCTAAAATGGTGCCATTCTTACCTGTATTTGACGTAGTGACTTATGCGCTTGTTATTTACTATATTTATTGGATGTTCAAACAAAAATAATATATCGTAGGCATCTCTTTCTTTGGTAAAAGTAGAAGAATCACACGATAAAAAGGACCATCGCTGACCCTTATGGGTATAAGCGATGGTCTTTTTAGGTTGTTTGCGATACAATAGAATTATAAGTATATATTCTATGGATTTATGTAAATATATGCTGTTACATTCTTTTGAGGTAAGAATAAAAATCTGTTCTATAAACATTTCTTTTGTATTATAGTATTCTTTAGCTCATATCGATATGTATATTACTACCTTTATAGGTAATTTCAAATAAGAAAGAAGGATATTATGGATTCTTCTTGGAAACGAATTATATACCTAATCTGTACTATACAGGTTGGTGGGGGTATAACAATTATTGGTGTATTATCCTTTCTTCCGTTATTTTTAGCTGAGCTAGGTCTTCATGATCCAGGAGAAGCCGCCATGTGGGCAGGCCTTGTATCAGGTGTAACGCCTTGTATGGTGGCTCTTAGTGCACCCTATTGGTCGCGTAAGGCTAATCAGCTTGGTCCGCGTAAGGTAATGATGTTCATCTTGTTTACCCTGATGGTGACTGTTGGTGCCTGTACTTTTACACAAACACCATGGCAGTTATTAATGTTACGTATATTGCAAGGTGTGGTAGGGGGCTATGTTCCAATAGGATTGGCTATTATTATTCTCGTAACCCCTGAAAATAAGGTACCTTGGGCAATGGGCTTATATCAAGCCTCCATGGTTATGGGTCTTGTTTTTGGACCACTCATGGGTGGTTTGGTGGCGGACTTATTAGGTTATCGTGCACCATTTGTTATGTTCTCAGCCTTAACAGGGCTTTGTATGTTGGGAATTTATCTATTCATGCCTAATCTACAGTTTGAGCATAAGGTAGATGCTAGAGAGTCGCAGCTGTCTCTAATTAAATCCTTTTTGGTCATACCTCGAGTTCGCCTCTTGGTAGGGCTATTGTTCTTATGTAATTTTGGTATTACTGGTATTGGTCCCATTTTACCACTATACATTAAGCACTATATGCATATGAATGATGAGTTTGTAGCCACTATTGTTGGTATAATCATCTTTGGCGCCGGTTTGTTTAGTGCTTTAGCTTCAATCTCCATTGGTAAGATAACAGAACGTTTAACCATGCCTCGTATTGTTTTTACTGCTACATGGGCTGTAGGAACTTTGTTTATACTTCAATATATAATGCCTAGTATATGGGGCCTTGGAATATTCCGTGCCATTGCAGGATTCTTCATGGGTTTTATTACACCGATTGCCAATACGCTCATATCCAAGGCGGTTCCTATTGAGCGACGAGGTATCGTGTTTGGTGCGGTGTCTAGTGTGCCCATGATGGGAAATGTATTGGGGCCTGTCCTTAGTGGCATGATTGCTCGCGCCTTTGGGTACGGGGCGGTCTTTTGGTCTACAGCAGCTATATTCTTTGTAGCGGCGCTATTTATTTATCGTAGTTTAATTATTCCTAGTGAAAGTAAATCATTTTAGCTGACTAGCTTTCACAGTTAGATATAGTTACATATAATTAGTAATATGTATAGATAATATATAAAAAATATATAGATAATATATAGATAATATGTAAAAGATACGTATGACAAACTCCAATGCGTGGAGGGCGGTAAGTTGCGAAATGTTTTAAAGATATTAGTCTGTCTAATCGATAAAAGAGATGAGAGTGCATCGTTATGTTATTAAAACAATTAGAGTATTTTGTGTGTGTAGTAGATAACAACAGTTTTACACAAGCTGCAACAGAGCAATATGTATCTCAATCTGCTATATCTCAGCAAATAAAAGCTCTTGAAACTAGTCTTGGTGTTGAACTAATGGTTCGAGAAAAACGAAGCTTTCATCTAACACCAGCAGGACAATATTTATATCGATCTGGGAAAAAACTATTAGAACGGTTTCATGATATTAAGGTAGAAACGACGCGTATCGGTACAGATGCACGTGTGAGTTTGCGCATTGGTTATTTGAATCGTTACAGTGGAATTGCTCTGCAGCAAACGGTGATTCACATGGCAAAGCGTTATAAAAATTTAGATATTCGTATGTACAGCGGCAGTCATGAAGAGCTATATGGCATGCTCAGTGATCGTCGTGTAGATGTAGTATTTAATGATCAATGGCAAATTTTATCTGATGATTTTGAAAGTCATTTAATTGATAAAGCCACTACATCTATTGAGGTACCACAAGGATATACTAATGAAGACTGTGTAGAACTAAAGCATATCGATGATTTACCAATTATTTTATTGTGTCGTGGGAAATATACCTTGTCTGAAGAAGAACACTATCGTAAAGCCATAGGTTATAATGGTGCATTTGCTTATGCTCGTACGTTAGAAGAAGCACGCTACTTAGTTGCAGGGCAGCAAGGGCTATTACTATTAGATTGTTTTAAATATTTAACAGATCCTATGCCAGGTATCGAACGTAAGGTATTGATGAATCATGGTAAACCTATGGAACGCCACTACTACTTTATATCTCAACGAAATCAAAATAATTCATATATTGTAGCACTCAGAGATATGTTCCAGCAGGTACTTGAAAAATTATAAATGAGATTATAAATGAAAAAGCCGTTAGCAATTTGCTAACGACTTTTTTCTTTTTCTGCACATCGTCTATTTGTATTTTCCTTATATAGTTATGATAGTATTAGAAATTTAAATTTTTTTTGTATCTATGAGTATAGCCTTACAAAAAGTCTTTTAACATCATGAGGCCATCAATACATAGCTTGATACCGTAAATGACGAGAACCGAACCACAGAAACGGTTAATCCATGCCATATGAGTAATCTTAATTTTTTTAGCTAGAAGATGCATTGTGGTAGCTAGAGATCCAAACCAAATAGGTGTCATTACCAAGAAACCAGAGAAGAAGTGGTAGATGTTTTCTTTTGGAATATTAGCCTGAAAAGCACCGAGCATCATTGTCGCATCTAGAATGGCTTGTGGATTGCCCCATGATACAGCGATGGCTGAGACGATAATTTTCCTAATTGGAATATGCGTGTCTACGTTGCGTATGTCTGGTTGAGTTTTAAATATATTAAAACCCATATATACAATGAGGAGTCCCCCAAAGATGAGAACTATGAGTTTTGTGAGTGGCCACATTTCAAGAACGGTACCAATACCATAGAAGGCGGCAGCACTTAAACTCATGTCAAAAAACGCTAGTATGATCAGCGTCAATATAATACGGCGAACAGGTTGTACCAAGGCCGTATTAATAATGAAGAGGTTTTGCATGCCAACAGGGGCAAACGTAGCGAGGCCGACAAGAAGTCCTTGTAAGAAGTACATGTTAACCCTCCTGACTATAGTATGATAAAGTACTAATAAGGTGAATAGTAGCACGAAACCCCTCCATTACTGGAGGGGTTATTACTATTCTAACTATATACAATTATATCATACTATACAAAGTGTGTATATTCCTACCATAAATCGATCATATGTTGTGTTACAAGGCTTACAGCAGTGATAGCAATCCAGCAACAAGCACCTAATGCAAGAGCGGAGCCACCGGATTTAATCAATTTCACAATATTAGTATTAAGGCCAATCGCTACCATGGCCATTGTAATAAAGTATTTGGAAATAGTTTTGAATACGCTTAAGAATTGAATATCTATATTTGCATAGGATAATGCAGTAGTAATTAAAGAACAAATTACAAAGTAGAGAACAAACTTAGGGAAAATTTTAGCGATACTAACACTACCACCATCAGTTTGAGCCGCATTTTGTTTTGCTTTATATACTTGGTAACTAGCAAGGCATAAACAAATCGGAATAATTGCAAGGGTACGAGTTAATTTAACGATTGTTGCATATTCTAGAACTTGTGTACCAGTACCTTTCATGCTATCCCATACAGCAGCAGTAGCTGTTACAGAGGATGTATCGTTTACTGCAGTACCGGCAAATAGACCAAAGCCCATATTGGAAAGGCCAATGGCATCGCCAAATGGAGGGAATACAAAGGCAGCTACGACGTTGAAGAAGAATACAACAGAGATAGCCTGTGCAATGTCTTGATCTTCAGCTTTGATAACTGGTGCAGCTGCAGCGACGGCAGAACCGCCACAGATGGAGGAGCCTACGCCGATAAGTACGGCTGTATTAGAGTCCATATGAGTAAGGCGATAAATAACATAGGACACGATTAAAGATGTAGCGATGGTTGAAATGATGACAGGTAAAGAAATCCAACCTACATGTAAAATTTGTGTAATGTTTAAGCCAAAGCCCAATAAAATAACAGCCCATTGTAAAATCTTCTTGGATGTAAATCCAATGCCGGCGCCAGTTTTTTCGCGCTTCCAAGATGTGAATACAGAGCCAATAATTATACCTAGGATAATAGCAAAGATTGGACTACCGATTAGATGAAATTCAAGACCTAATAGCCAACAAGGAATAGCGAGGACCGCACAGAGCAAAATGCCTGGCAGTGTTTTTTGATTAATACCCATTATAAAAACCTCCTTACTGTACATACAGTTCACGTCATATGTGGTATCATGTGGCGTTTGCTTTCTATAGTGTTAATAGTACCATAGGAAGGGTTTTTAAATCTACTATATATGTCAGAATTATACAGAATATTCATCGCATTTTTGAAGTTTTTATATGATTGATATAAATAAAAACAAATTATAAGATAGAAGTTAATATTATTGAGTTAAAGATTTTGTATAATCGTAAAATTCATAATAATAATTTATAAGTTGAAATTTAAACTTGTTTTGTGATGAATAAGGTGTATATAATGAATAGAATCTATTTCAGGTGGGAATAGAGTATATAAAGTGAGGACCCTTATGATTGATATTACAAAAATAATTGAAACCAATAAAGAATATGTGAAACAACACCCTGAGCTACCAAAGGCAAGATTAACAAGCCATCCTACAAAAAAGTTAGGCATCGTAACTTGTATGGATACCCGCTTAGTAGGTATGCTAGAAGAAGCACTAGGCTTTAATCGAGGTGAGATAATTGTCATCAAAACTGCAGGAAATAGTGTAACACAACCTATCGATAACATTGTGCAAAGCTTGCTCGTTGCTACCTATGGTATGGAAATTGAAGATGTGCTAATCATCGGTCATGAAAACTGCGGTATGATCGACTTTTCTGCTACTACTTTTATGGAATCTATGAAAGCAAAAGGTATCAGTGAAGATGCTATTCGCATGATCGAACCGGGCCTTATCGACTGGATGGATCGATTCCATATCTCTGAAGACAATGTAATTTATACAGTTAACTTCCTACGCCACCATCCACTATTTCCAAAAGGAATGGGTTTCTATGGCGGCATGATGGATCCTGATACAGGTGAATTTCGCTACCTCGAAATCTAGGCTAAGATTTGATGGGGCCCAAGTTGATTTGTACATTTAGGTGAAAAAGAACGATAACTAACCTCTACGCTCCAAAGCGAGCTAAGTCGCTAATCGGTTAGTTATCGTTCTTTTTATAACTGTATTTGTGAACTCGTCCCATTGAGTCTATTCATAAATCAATAAAACAAAATTCACTGTATCAAAAGAGAAAGGGAATGGCTTAGCCATTCCCTTTCTCTTTTCCCATATAGCCAACCTATTATTATCGTATTCAAAGTAGCGGTCTGTGACTCTATGGGACTAATACTGCGATAATGTTATAAAAAGCTGTGTTCCTAAGCGAAGTGCGACTTAGTTTACTATGGAGCGCGGAGGTTAGGGACACAGCTTTTTAGCTAAAATGTAGCGATGTATTCGGGACCCATAGAGTCATAGCATCGTAAACTTGAACAGTAATAATAGGTTGACTATATATTCCTTTTCGCTGTATATTGTAATTAGATTGTAAACTTAATCATATAAATTAGTTAACCTATGCGGCAGTAAGTATTCGCTTGAGAGGAGCTTTGTATGAAGCAGTTAGGTATTTCTATAATTGGTACAGATACAGATGTAGGTAAGACGTTTGTGACAGGGTTATTGGGGGCGATGGCTGTAGACGATGGCTTTGCTGTTGGTATGGTGAAACCTGTGTCTTCTAGTGCAGTTCCTTTCCCTGAATGTGTGACGATGGATGAGGATAATTATAATATTGGCCTTGAGAGTAAAGATGCAACACATTTGATGCGCTCGGCAGGTATTCCTGAATCTCGTCGTTATGAAGTGAATCCTTATGCTATAGCCGGTGATTTCTCTCCTCGCCTTGCAGCGGAATTGGCTGGTATCGAGATTGACTATGATGGCCTTGTAGAACATACATTAGATGTAGTGAGTCGCTATGACATAACCTTTGTAGAAGGTGCAGGCGGTATCACGACCCCTCTCTATGGAGATAAAACTTTCACGGATTTTATGAAAGATATCAAATTACCAGCTATTGTTGTAGCAGATGGTCGTCTTGGATCTATTAATCGCGCCGTTTTGACTTGCGAATATGCTAAGTTGCATGGTATCGAGGTGAAAGCTATTATCGTAAATGATACAACAGCTGTAGATCTGTTTTTGTTGAAAACAAATGTGGCAGATATGGAGCGTTACACAGGTGTTCCTGTAGTAGCTGTAGTGCCGCCATACCAAGGTCCGGATATTCAAAAGGTTCAACTTGGTTGGGCTCGATCTTTTATTGATTCTAAGGAATTATGGAACACAGTATTAGGTCTATAAATAATAATTGGCTGATTTTATATTAGCTATAGCAATTTTATATATGTTAGAAGTGATATTGAGTACATATTAACAGTAATTTTGAGACGTATTAAATTTGTAATTTAGCATACCTTAGATTGGGCAACTTAATTTAGTTTATATAAGGTATATGTGATAGAGAGTTATAGTTTGTAAACTTAGTAAGTATGAGGTGACGAAATGGCAGAGAAACAGCTTTCACAAGCAGCACAATGGGACCACGAGTTTGTATGGCATCCATTTACACAAATGCAAGATTGGCTAGCACAAGAACCAGTAGTAATTGAACGCGGTGAGGGGGTATACCTCATCGATGAGAACGGTAAAAAGTATTACGATGGCGTATCTTCGTTGTGGGTTAATATTCATGGTCACAACCATCCTGTATTGAATCAAGCATTGAAGGATCAAATCGATAAAATCGCACATAGCACATTATTAGGCCTCGTAAGCCCTCCGTCTGCACAATTGTGTAAAGAGCTTGTAGAGCTTGCTCCAGAAGGCTTAGATAAAGTATTTCTCTCTGATGATGGCAGTACGGCTATCGAAGTGGCTATCAAAATGGCGTACCAATACCGTCAACAAGTAGGGCAAACGAAAAAGACTAAGTTTATTGCCCTCAATGCAGGCTATCATGGGGATACATTAGGTACCGTATCCGTAGGTGGTATTCAATTATTCCACCAAGTATTCCATAATCTATTATTTAAACCATTAACATTGCCAAGTCCTGGTGTATATAGAGATTTGGCAGATCGAGATAAAGCCTTTGAAGAGTCGTTGACTGAATTGGAACGCATCCTTAACGAAGAAGGCGATGAAATCACAGCTCTTGTTATGGAACCATTGGTGCAAGCAGCGGCAGGCATGCTCGTAATGCCTCATGGTTATTTGAAACGGGTTCGTGAGTTAACAGAACAACACGATGTATTCCTCATCGTTGACGAAGTAGCTACTGGCTTTGGCCGAACTGGCAAATTCTTTGCTTGTGAACATGAAGGGGTATCTCCAGATTTTATGACCTTATCCAAAGGTATCACTGGTGGGTACCTTCCATTAGCGGCAACATTGACTACAAAACGCGTATTCGATGCATTCCTCGGCACCTTTGAAGAAAAGAAAACATTCTATCATGGTCACTCCTATACTGGTAATGCATTGGCCTGTGCCGTTGCGTTGGCTTCTTTGAAAGTATTCCGTGATGAAAAGGTAATTGAACAATTGCCTGCTAAAGTAGACGCTTTCACAAAGGCTCTAGAACCTATTAAATCTTTGAAACATGTTAAAGAGGTTCGTCAGCGGGGCCTCATTGTAGGTATTGAACTTGAAAAAGATGTGTCCACCCATGAAGCGTATCGCCCAAATGATGCGGTAGGTGCTAAGGTGGCAATCCTTGCCCGTGAACAAGGTCTTATTTGCCGCCCTATTGGCGACGTGATTATCCTCATGCCTCCATTGGCATCCACTGTGGAACAATTAGAGGACATGGTTCGTATTGTGGGTGAAAGTATCCAACGTGCCACTGAGGAAGAGGGGATACTTGAAGATATGCGCCCAATTATTTTATAATGCTAAATTAATTATTGGAAAGCTACACCTATTGTCTTTTGCTAGTAGTTTAAGACAATGGGGTGTAGTTTTTTTGTATAACATATCGAAATTTCGTTATATTTTAAACTATAGACTATACATTGCCAAAATTCGATGATTATTTAGCATATCTATGATACTATATATGTATAAAGGAGGTCATCGTATGGACATTTATGTAATTATGCAAGTTATTATTTTATTTGGTGCCATCTTCCTCGGTGTTCGCCTAGGTGGCATGGGCATCGGTTACGCTGGCGGCCTTGGGGTTGTGTTGTTAAGCCTTGGTATGGGGATGTTTCCGGGACAGATTCCATGGGATGTAATTCTGATTATCATGTCTGCTATCGCAGCCATCTGTGCCTTACAGTTAGCCGGCGGTCTTGATTATTTGGTGCGCATTGCTGAAAGTATTTTGCGTAAAAATCCTAAGCATATCAACTATTTAGCACCAACTGTTACGTATTTCTTAACTATTCTAGCGGGTACTGGTCATACAGCATTCTCTATGATTCCAGTAATCGTAGAGGTGGCGAAAAGTGAAAATATTAAGCCATCTGTGCCATTATCTATCGCCGTTGTAGCGAGTCAAATTGGTATCACAGCGAGTCCTGTATCGGCAGCAGTAGTTGCTATGAGTGGGTTCCTTGAGCCATATGGTGTTAACTATCCTACATTGCTCGCCATCTGTATTTCCACAACATTTGTAGGGGTTATGATTACGGCATTTATCATGTCTACCTTTGCGAATAATGATTTATCTTCTGATCCAGTGTATCAAGAACGTTTGGCGGCAGGTCACGTGGCGCCACCTCGTGAAAAAAGCACTGATTTCCACTTAAAACCTGGTGCAAAAACTTCAGTATTGATTTTCTTGATTGGTATCATTTGTATCGTATTCTACGCAACAGCAATTTCCAAAAACATTGGTATTATTAAACCAGTTATCTTTGGTCGAAATGATGCTATCATCGGCTTTATGATGATTATTGCGGCTGCTATCACATTCTTCTGTAAGCTTGATACAGCAGAACTTGTTAATACAAGTACATTCAAATCCGGCTTATCCGCTTGTGTCTGTGTACTAGGCGTAGCATGGTTGGGTGATACCTTTGTAAAAGGTCATATCCCTGAAATCAAAGCGCTCGCTTCTAGCATGGTAACAGCATATCCGTTCCTATTGGCGGTAGCGTTCTTCTTTGCAAGTACATTGTTGTATAGTCAAGCAGCGACTACACAAGCCTTGGTACCAGCTGTAATTCTAGCTCTCGGTATTACACCAGAGAATACAGGATCCGTTTATATTATTATCGCATCCTTTGCAGCTGTATCTGCACTCTTTGTATTGCCTACATATCCAACACTTTTGGGGGCTGTACAAATGGACGATACGGGCTCTACGCGAATTGGTAAACTCGTATTTAACCATCCGTTCTTCATACCTGGCGTACTTGCTATTGCCATCTCCGTAGCACTCGGTTTCTTAGTGGCTCCGTTGATGCTGTAACTGGTGAAAGTTAAAAACAATTCGTATACATCGTTTTTAGTAGAAACACGTATTGAGTTAATACACATAAATCGTGAGTTAATAGATACATATAGTAATGTATTATTATAAAAGGACGTAACCTTTAAAGTTACGTCCTTTTTCTTGCGTGTATGTAGAGATTTCTATTAGCCTTTACCATCTTGGAACGCAGGGAATAATGGTATATAGATTAGCGGATTTTTATAGACTAAGATATACTAGATATATAAGAATATTCCGAAGATATTTTATTAAGGAGATATACAATGAAAAACGTCTTAATTGTTTCTGGCCATACAAATTTACAAGGTGATTCTTTTGCGAACAAAATCATTTTAGAGGATCTTCAAGTAAAGTTGTCTAATGCAACTTTTGATTTTCTTGATCAAGAATATCCCGATTTCAAAATTGATGTGTCAGTAGAACAGGCAAAAATGGAAACCGCTGATATTATTGTATTGCAATTTCCTATCTTCTGGTACAGTATGCCAAGCCTTATGGCTAAATGGATGGAGGATACCTTCGTTCATGGTTGGTCTCACGGATTTACAGGAAAAGCCTTACATGGCAAAAAGTTATTGCTTTCCTTTACAACAGGTGCACCGGCAGATATGTATGTAGAAGGTGGTATTCAAATGTATCCTGTAGAGACTATGACTACTCGTTTCCAACAAATGGCTAATCTTTGTGGCTTAGTCTATGAAGGATATATTTACACTGGTGGTGTATCCTATGCTAGCCGTCCAGATGCAGAGAAAGTAAAAATTATGGAGGCTGCTTGTCATGAACATGCAGATCGTGTGATTACACGTTTGAAAGAATTATCTAAATAATTAGTTAAACAGTTAGCTATGGTATTAGTTGAATCGTTAGCTAAAGGTTTTATGTTATAGATTTAATATTCTTGTAGATTTCCCGGTAAAACAAATGGCCCATCTAATCAGATGAGCCATTTTTATTATTTATTTTTATTCTTACAGTTTCTACAGATTCCAGCAATCTCTAAGTGATGTTCCGTCACAGTAAATCCTGCTTCGCTGAGTTCTTTAGGCATTTCTACGACGGGGCAGGTATGGAGTGGTAGCATCGCACCACAGCTCGTACATACTGCATAGTGGCGGTGTGTATGAGGGGTGATTTCATAATATGCCATATCACTACCCATGAGCGTGGTACGTGTAACGATACCCTTAGTTTCTAATAGTTCAAGTGTACGGTAGATAGTAGACATCCAAGTAGTGCTACCGTCACCTAAGCGTTCTGCGATTTCAAGGGCTGTAATGGGTTTATCTGTAGTTGTTAATACAGACCAAATGGCTTCGCGCTGTTTGGTCTTTTTTATGCCTTCTGGCCAAGTTGTTGTATTCATAGCTCTCTTTCGATTCTATTTTAATACTAAACATGCTATACACCTGTATAGTTAAATGACTTATATGGCTAATAGAATATCAAATATGCTATCGCATTTGGTTAGATATATTTTTATATTTAACTAGTTATATTTTTTAATCTACTAGCTGTATTATTTGACTCTAACTAGTTATATTACTCTAACTAGCTATAATATTTATGCCTAAATATATAAATTATTGTTTTAGCTTATCTACTAAACTGAAAGCGTCGTATGATGGTGCGAATATTTTTAATGACTAACACTACCAGTAAAATACCTACCGACGTTAGGGACACGAAGCCACCAGGTGCTACGTTAAGGAAGTAGGATCCAAAAAGTCCGATAATCATGGCAAGTAAGCTAAATCCAATGGAGCATAATAAAGTTATTTTAAATCCTTTTTCTAATTGTAATGCAGATGCTACTGGTAATGCAATCATGGCACTCAATACGAGAACACCAACGATTTTAATAGAAATGGATACGGCGGCAGCCATTAAGATAGCAAAGATATAGTTGATAAAATCTACCTTAACACCTGCTACACGAGCCGCTTCTTCATCGTAAGCGATGTAGAGTAAGGAGTTATACAAAAAGTATAGCGTTAATACTGATAAAATGGTGAGCACTGCAATACTAATCATATCGGTTGCGTTTACCGTTAGGATGCTACCAAAGAAGAATACATTTGCGTTAGCCTTTAGTTTGCCTGAGCTAATAAGTGTAATAGCTGTACCGATGCTGAGGGATAAGATGATAGTAAGAATAAGATCGAGATGGTGTGAAAAATATTTTCGCAAGAACTCGATGAGTGCACCGCAGATGGCAGTGAAGATAAAGGCTCCTAAAATTGGATTAGTATTCGTTAATAAACCTAGTGTAATACCTGCTAGCGATGCGTGACTCATGGTATCGCCAATCATACTGGAACGGCGTAGCACCATGAAGATACCAATACATGGACATAAAAGAGAAATACAAATTGCTACGAAGAAGGCATTTTGCATGAAATCATAACTAAACATGGCGCACCTCCTCAACTGTGGTATCATCGGCCTGAGCCTGAGCCTGAGCCTGAGCCTGAGCTTCTATTGTTACATCTGTGAAACAGGAGCAGTTTTTGTGATCTATTGGATTGCGACCTGTACTGTGCATGATTTCACTAGCATATTGCTCAGGGGAGCAAAGGTGACCTTGACCATTTGCAATATGGTAGATATTGGTAGAGTTGGCGAGAGCCATTTCGATATTGTGCTCAACAGAGATAATCGTAATATGGTGCTCTTGGTTCAAATTTCGAAGTAGAGCATAGATGCCCTCTTGGCTTTTTCTATCGATACCTGTTGAAGGCTCATCGAGGATGATGAGGTCAGGCTTACCGATGAGGGCGCGGGCGATAGATACACGCTGAGCTTGTCCACCTGAAAGTTTGCTGATGAGACGGTCTTTAAATTCCGTCATATGGGTAAGCTCTAATACGCGATTGACTTCCTGTTTATCCTTAATCTTTAAAAGTTTACGGTAGGAATCGAGGATTTCTTTTACCGTAATAGGAAAGCCTGCGTGAGAGAAGTCATTTTTTTGAGACACATACCGAATATTATTGGTGCTTCGCTTGATAGAGCCTTTTACAGGGGTAAGAAAACCTAAAATGAGACGGAGCAAGGTACTTTTACCACACCCATTATCCCCAACGATGGATATATAATCACCACTGTGAATATGTAAATTAAGGTCATTTAACACATAAGGCGGTTGACCTTGATAGGAAAAATAAAGATGTTCTATTGATAACATATGAAAACCACATTTCTGATTGACAAAATTCTAAGTAAGTTTATACTATAACTATATTACAAATGCAACTGAGTCGCAACTGCAACTAAAGAATGGTTTATATTCTGTATAGGCATAGCGATCAGGTTTTTACAAAGGAGGACTACGATGATCAAGAAACTGATTTTGTTAGTTGTAGGTATTATGATGGCTGCTTTATTTGCAGGTTGTGGCAACGATGCACCGAATGCACAGAAGGAACAAGCAAGTAAAAAAATCCAAGTGGTAACAAGCTTTAATGCAATGGCTGAGTTTACTAAGGCTATTGGTGGTGACAAGGTAGAGGTATCTACTATTATACCAGATGGCGTAGAACCACATGATTTCGAATTGAAGCCTGAAAATATGAAACAATTGGCAACAGCTCAAGTATTTGTGTATAACGGTTTTGGTATGGAGCCTTGGGCAAAACAAGCTATCGAAGCAGCTAAAAATGATAAACTCGTATCTGTTGTAGCTACTGAAGGTGTTGAAGCTATTAAAAATACTGACCCAGAAGAAATTAAAGAACATGGTGCAGAAGATCCTCATGCATGGTTATCTTTGAAAAATGCTAAAATTGAAGTGAAAAATATCAAGGATGCCCTTGTAAAAGTTGACCCAGCAAACAAGGATTATTATGAAAAGAATTATACTGAATACGTTGCTAAATTAGATGCAATGATTAAAAAATATGAAGAGCAATTCGCTAAAGCTCCGCATAAAAACTTTGTTACAGGCCATGCAGCATTTGCGTACCTATGCCGTGATTTTGGTTTAGAACAAAACAGTGTGGAAGATGTATTTGCTGAAGGTGAACCTAATGCAGCACAATTGGCTAAACTCATCGAATACGCTAAAGAAAACCATATTACTACTATCTTTGCAGAAGAAATGGCTAGCCCAGAAGTATCCAAAACTTTGGCACAAGAAGTAGGTGCTAAGGTAGAAACTATTTATACTATCGAAAGCAACGAAGATAATAAAACATACTTAGAACGTATGGATGAAAACCTTACAAAAATTGCAGCATCTTTGCAATAAGATAAACGAAAAGGCGGCCCCTAGTGGGGCTGCTTTTTTGCGTTATAATAGGTTAGAATAATGTCTTAAAATTTGAATTATATAGTATAATATATTAATAGATGAAATAAAAAGGAAACCTAATATGGTTATCATTAATAAATCAGGGGTTGCTGATGAAAGGGCTTGACCATAGTTATTATTTTGAAGGGGCAAGTTACCTATAAGCAATTTGGTCTAAATCTTTGGATAACGGGAATTTCTTTTTACATAATATCCTTCATCTTTGGTGTGGGAGGTATAATGTTGTCCATGACGGTTTAAATATAGTTTGTGTTACAATTAGATAGATATAGGTGTTTTGGAGGTTTTATGGAAACAAAATGGTATTCAGATATTTGGCAACTTGTGGTAGCTCCATTTAAACGTGGTATTCCACAGATTGTAGAGCATGGATCTTGTCGCAAAGGGTTCTATGCTACAGTAGCTTTGGCATTGGTGGCATTCGTATTTTCAAATATTCTACCTACTTTTTTGAGTATGATATTTGTGGATAAACTTAGTGTTGCACTTACTGGTGCGGCGGCTCTTTCTGGGGCCGGTATATTAGGCCTAGCGGTTGGCTTGCTATTTGCTTTTATTGGTATTGCTATTTATTCTGCGATTTTCTCTTGGGTCGCCAATAAATTTGATGCCCATACTACATATGAGTCTGTGTTAAAAATCATGTGGTACGAACAAGCTTATAATCAGATTATGGGCTTAGTATATTTCATTGGCTTCCTATTACTATCATTGCCATTTTTGTTGCTACTAGGCTCTAATCCTGACTCTATAGTAGGTAGTATTGTATGGATAACTATTATTATATTCGCAACGATAGCTTTTGCAGTCTATACATTCTGGGTATGCTTAACATTGTTGAGTCGCCAAATTAATAAATCCCGTTTAGCAACTTTTGGTATTTCTATTATTACGAGTTTGATTCCTGTAATCCTTTTAGGTATCTTGATTGGCATGGTAGTACTTGCTACTTCCAGATAATTACATAACATGAAAGGGGCTGTAACAAAATACCCCTTACTACGAAAAAAGCTATTAGCTGATTATATATAATCTGCTAATAGCTTTTTCTGTATTTTATAAGGGAAAAGGGCCCCGAAGGACCCATTCCATTAGGATAATTAAAGTATGAAAAGATGTCTGTTTTGTGCTATAATGATGAACGGAAAATGAAAAGGAACTATTTTTTATAGCTCCTTATTGTGTGTTGTATGTTATAGTATTCAAACTTAAATGTTGTGTATGTATATTGTGTAAAAGGTGGTGATACCTATGATGGTGGGTTTAATGCAGTTTATCTATCGTTTATTAAACCCTATTGAAGAGAATAATCCTCGTATGTATCACTTTGATATTGCCTATGGGCAACTCATAGGAATGCTGCTATTAACACTCATATGTTATCAATTTACTATTGTAGGTGAAGGCGTATATTTAGATGCTATACGTGCGTTTATACGCAATTCTTCGTTATTAGTAAGGTGGGAATCGCTATCTCTTCCAGTAGGTCAACATGAAATACAACTTTTTTTGGAACAGATGGGTAGTCCTAGAGAATTTTGGAATATGGGTCGCTTTGCATGGGTAATCGGAAAAGTTATTTTTATGGCATGTATCATTATAGTTTATGCGGTTGCTCAACAGCGTAAATTTTATGTTCGAACTGTTACAACCGGTATTTTGCATATCATGTCATTTGCTCAACTTGTTGTGGCATTGATTACTTTTACAGCAGGGATTATGCTGATTTTAACTTCGGTACCATTAATACTGCAAGCAATCATTGGCTTCTGTATGATTGTGCTATGTGTTTTAAGTACCGTATTATTGTTACAAACTATGGGACGTATTGTGGGAGCATGTATTAATGGGACCCCTTATGAAGGTTTGATTCTAATGTTGATTGCTCTTTTGGTAGCACACGTGTTTGAATGGATTTATATGTTGACTCGATAAAATACATATGATATATCTAGGACGAGACATGGCTCGTCCTTTTTTACTAGTTTTAAACTAAAAGGAGCATTTATGACATGGTATAAGGATATATTGCATTTATTTACCAGGCTTAGCGAACAATCTTTTCAGAATATTATCAATTATGGATCTCATACAAGAGCCATTCTGAATCTAGTCGTATCTACTATTGTATTATATATAATGACCTATAGCTTACCGTTTATGGTGAAAGTTATATCTCCAATGCTCGGGATTAAACGGATTACTGGGTTAACTCATTTTGATGTAATTAGTATTTTAGCAAGTTCTGTATTTTTAATTTTTCAAATTATCATCGGTTCATTTGTTATATGGCGCTTACTTGTTTTATTAGGTGGTCGTGGTACTTATGATGGGGTATTGCGCAATTATATATATGGATTAGCTTATACAAATGCACTTCGCACGGTTGTCTTAGTATTAATTCATATACTAGGGATTATTTTTTTCTCTTTGTCTCTTCAAAAATATGTAGGGGATATGGCTTATCTTATTACGATGTTCAGCCAGTATTATGCCGTGTTCATTGTAGCCCAATTAATGAGACGTTATGTTGAATTAGGTATTATTAAAACCTATATTGTTATGTTTGTTGTGGCATTATTATCTGTCTCTGTATTACCTCAATGGATCCGTTTTGTTCATACCATTTTCAAATGATGTATTATGATAAGAATTAAAAACCGCAAGATAAATATCTTGCGGTTTTTGTTCACTCTATAATAAGTTGGGCTTCGTAGTGTTGTAATAATAGCGCCACATTATCTTCGTCGTATTCGATTTGTTGTGACCATCTTGCAACTTGCTTTAAGGGTTGTCCCTCTAATGCGCTGGCTATAAGTATATAGTCAGTACCCTCCTTTGCATAGGCTAAGATAGATTCCAAGGAATAGTCTGATAGCATATCGATTTGGCGATACAATATATATTGGTACACTTTGTTAAATAGGCTCATATCTTCATGCTGTATATAGGTCTGTACGGATGCGATGAGTTGGTCTAGTTTACTAGATAATGTATTAACTTGTGCTGTCCAATTCTCATCGATGGGTTCCGTTTGTTTATATAGGTCTAATAGTTCTTTGAAAGATTGCTTTGAGAGCTTTGGCGTATATTGGAATAGATTAGGATCTAAATCAAAGGCTAATAATTCAAAAACATTGTGGAGTGTTAATCGCTCCTCAGAATTGAATTCATTATGGTCATCTTCAATTATAAAGAGGAGTAAGTCCATTGGTTCTTGTCGGGCCAATAGTTCAACCGAAGCTTCACAAGATAATCCAACGCCACATAGTTCTAAGTCTTCAATGTATTTATAAAAGCGTGGATGCATATGACAGGTGTCACAAAGTCCTTCTTCTCCCAATTCAAGAACTACCTTGCATAGACCTTTTTCATTGAGTAAGGGACACATAGGTTGTGCTTTAGAAAAGATAAAATGACTGCCTTCATCATCAACAGTGATGGCTTGGCGTAAGCTTTCACCAAGAGAGCCAGTCATAGCATGGTAACGTTTAGCAGTAGGCTCATCTATATCGATGGTCCACAGCTGACAACATGTATTTTCGCATTGATCGGCCTTGCATTGAAATGCGTGATATATAGTGGGGTAAATTGAAATCATAGTTAGCTCACATGTAGTTACAAAAATGAATCTATGTGCATTGTATCATAGGGCGTAGGTACATGCACTAATTATATAAATAAAGATTATAAACCGCGTTGATTTAGTGTATAATTGTATATATATTGTTATGATAACTGTTTGAGATATGGAGGAACCAATGAGATCATTTTTTGTAAAAGGTAGCCTTGTATTGGCCTTGGCAGCGGCATTTGGCATGCCAAATGCAAGTGCAGCCCCTTTAGTAGCTGTAGAGCCAACTGTGGCAGTTGTTGATGGCAACCATGCGGCGATTGTAGGCGCTAATGGTTTATTAAATGCCTTTATCCAAAATCATCCAAATGCAGGAATTACGGAAATCGCCTTTGATGCGGATGGAGGTCAAATTAAGTATGATGTTGAAGGTTTTGATGAATCTGGCAAGTATGAGTTAACGTATATCTATGCTACTAATCAAATCTTTGAAAAGCGCGAAGGGGACTTCCATAAATCACTAAAGAAAAAATCGTTTGATCCTCGGGAAATCTTACCGCCTGCAGCTGTGGTGAACTTTGCTTACGCCCAAACAAAAGGTAAAGCTGTGAGCCTTAATGAATGGGCTGTGCGCTATGATAAAGGTAAAATTGTCTACAAAGTTAGCTTTGGTACAGCAGATAATAAAGAAGTACATGTGCGTATGGATGCAATGAATGGTAAATTGCTATCTGTTAAATTTGACGATTAATATATGATTGACTAGTTATTATATCTTAATAGTGCCTAGTTATTTTATTCTGAATATAATAATTAAATGCCTTAATACTATTTTTCTTAAAAAAATAACTAGTATTGAGACATTTTTTGTGAAAGTTTGCTCATGAATGTGAAATTTTAGATATCGATACGTATATTTTGAAGCCGTTTATCCCTTATATATGGGATAAACGGCTTTTGATATGTTTTTCATGGAATTTTTAAGTATAAAGTAAATCCCATAGGATTTCATAGGAATTATATATAAATTCATTCTAAACTCACTATAAAATAAGCTTTTAACAGTGCTTCTACATTTTGACTTCATAGACTGTCGATAGTATGTGTACCAGTCGAAAGACAAACTCAAGTATATCTGAAATTTCCAAGCTATATATCTACAAGTCCATGCTAGATATATGTTTTGGAACTTACATGATGACATTGAGTTGACTGGAAATATACATGCGTAAAGTTGCATGTAAATGAATTAATAAGGAGGACAATATGAAAAAATCTATTTTAAAAAGTAGTATTGCTTTAGCAGTGGCTGGCGTATTTGGTGCCACTGTAGCTGTAACCGCAGCTGAACCAGTAACTCCAATGCCTGTTACACAAGAAACAGCGAGTGCAGCGACTCCAGCACAACCAGTTACTGATCCAGTAGTTCCTACTACAGCGGTGGCTCCAGATGTGGCTACTACTGCAGTTGCACCTAAAACTCCGGTAGCTCCTGTGGCAGACGGTAATCAAGTAGGTACAGCAGTTCGTAATACTACACCAGTTCCAACAGCTACACAAGATGTTAAAACACCAGTAGCTCAAGAAACTATAGTACCTAGTACAGAAAATCCTGCAGCAGCAGTTCCTACTATTGAAACTGCATCTGTAGCTAAAGCTCCTAGTGAAACAAGAGTAGTACGCGGTGGCGATAAAAAATCAGAATCTGTAGCAAAGCATGATAAAGAAGTTAAAAATACTAAAAAAGCTGCAGTAGACAAAGCGCCTAAAGTAAAAGTTGTGAAAGACGAAAAAAAGGCTGATAAAGAAGAGCCTACTAAAGAGGAAAAAAAAACTCTAAAAGTAGAAAATCACAACCTAGCACAACCAATCAGCAAGAAGGCGTAGTAGACCAAAATAGTATTTTCGTAGTTGGTGCTAATTATTTAATTGACCAATTCGAAAGTAAATTTGGAAACTCCAAAATCACTAATGTATCCTTCAAAACTCAAGGTAAAACTGCCATCTATGAAGTAGCTGGTTTTAATACTAGTGGTGCTCATTCTATGACTCTAGATGTGGCTACTGGTAATGTAACGGATGGTACTCCTAAAGCATATGATGCATCTATGGAAGCTAGTGCTATTGATGCTGGGACAGTAATACCTCCACATGTGGCAATTAATGCAGCTTTCGTACAGTCTGGCAAGGTAGCAACTGGTATTAATGCGTGGTCTCTTGCTAATCAAAATGGTAAACCACTATATACCATAGAATTCCATGATGCACAAAATAAACCGATATCCGTTGTATTGGATGCTAAAACAGGGACGGTAGCAAAATAAGTTGATCTCCTATTCTATAGCGCTGTAAAGCAAACCCTTTCAAAAACGAACACTAAGCACTCAAAACTATACACACATAACATAAATACACTTACACACACATACACAACACATAAAACACACAAAAACACACACAATAAACAACACACACACAATAAACAATTACACACAGCCCTCTGGATTGGATAGATAAACATTGACTCTCTCCTATGCCATCTATCGTTCAGAGGGCCCCTTATGAATTGTGGTTCCCTCCGAATCATAAGATTATATACTTGGTATATATACTCTCTCTCACAATAAGAACGTAACTGCTTTACAGCACGCTGGGTATAGGAGAGCAAGAAAGCCCGTATCACATGTAGACTTCTACATGTGATACGGGCTTTCTTTATTTTACATAGATTAAATATATTGTCGTGGTACGCGCTCTGAGAATCCACAAAAGATTTCATAAGGAATTGTAGAAGCAAGGGCTGCAATTTCTAAAGCAGAAATGCTTTCATGACCTTGAGACCCTAGAAGTACCACCTTATCGCCAGGTTTTACCGTGATTGTATCTGGAACAGAAACCATGAATTGATCCATACAAATACGACCTACTACGGGACAACGAGTGCCATGAATCAGTACGGTGCCCCGATTGGATAAACTACGAGGGTAGCCATCCGCATAGCCTACAGGGATAGTAGCAATTGTCATTGGCTCAGTTGTGATATAGGTAGATCCATATCCAATGCCTTCGCCAGCAGGGATATGTTGTACATGAACAACTTCACTATGGAAAGATAAAACAGGTTTTAAGCCCAATCGATTTGGTACATCAAGAGATGGCATGATACCGTATTGAATAATACCAGGACGAGCATCTGTGAATAGACTATCTTTGACAGATAAAAGACCTGCACTGTTGGCGAGGGAGAAACGGTAATCCGCTTCTGGACGGAATGCTCGTATTTCATCTACCATGCGATGAAATTTTTGCGTTTGGCTATGGGCATGTGTTTGATCCGCCGCATCAGCATTACTCATGTGGGAGAAGAATCCGTCTATTTCCAAATTTTCGTAGGACTCAATGCGTTTGATAAACTCAATGGCATCCTCAGGCTTGATACCGATGCGATGCATGCCTGTATCAACGGCAACAGCAACGCGAATAATCATGTCGTGATTATCAGCTACTTTATTGAGTGATTCCAAGTCGGTAGATTCACAAACGGCAGGAATCGAATTAGTGTCTGCCACAAGTTCAAAGGATTGTGGCCTTGTGAGTCCTAATAAATAAATAGGTACCATAATACCTGCATTGCGAAGTGGTACGGACTCCTCTGGAATAGCAACGGCTAAGGATTCGTAACCTTCCTCCACGGCAATACGACCCATCATAACACTGCCGTGGCCGTAGCCATTGGCCTTGATGACAGCTGTAGACGTACTCCATTCAGGTAAACTATCTTTAATTTTACGCAAATTCTCGCGAACGAGACTTGTATTTATGGTCAAATAGGTAGGTCTCATGGTATTCCTCAATTCTATATAACATTACTCTTATTTTATAACTTTTGGGGAATTACACAATACTTTTGTGAAAGTTATATACAGAAAAATGAGTTTTATTTTGAATTTTATAGGGTTTATACATATATTATATACAATTATTGTGAAAGTAAACTAATTGGTTGTGAAAGTATATTAATTGGTATAGGTATTTGATATATAATAGAAGTTTTTTTAGTATAAAAATAGCATAAAAATCTAGTTATCCGCATAAAAACTGGACTTATCACACTTTATCAAGGTCAAAACCACTCAATTTACTACTAATTTACTACTTATGAATGAGCTTTGATACGACGATTTATCCTTGAAAAGTGAAGATATAAAGATACTTCCAATAAAATTTGAATATTTAATAGGTAGACACTTCAAAAAATGAGGTGTCTATTTTTTTACCCGATTTTGAAAGGAAGTGAACTTATGAAAACAAAAAATCAAGAATCAAAAGGTCGTTCCCCACTCTTTAAGACCATCAAACATTCATTCAGCCAATAAAAAAGAAAGGATAGGTAAAAATATGGAACTTAAATTTGTGATTCCCAACATGGAAAAAACATTCGGCAATTTAGAATTTGCTGGCGAGGATAAAGTCGTTCAGCGAAGAATCAACGGACGGCTAACTGTCTTATCAAGAAGCTATAATCTCTATTCTGATGTTCAAAGAGCAGATGATATTGTGGTGGTGCTTCCTGCTGAAGCTGGCGAAAAACATTTCGGCTTTGAGGAACGTGTGAAGTTAGTCAATCCACGTATTACCGCAGAGGGCTACAAAATCGGCACTCGTGGTTTTACAAATTACCTTTTACATGCTGACGACATGATAAAAGAATAAAGAAAGAGAGGAAAAATGATGAGATTAGCAAATGGCATTGTATTAGATAAAGACACGACTTTTGGAGAATTGAAATTCTCTGCTCTACGTCGTGAAGTGAGAATCCAAAATGAAGACGGGTCGGTTTCAGATGAAATCAAGGAACGTACCTATGACTTAAAATCCAAAGGACAAGGACGCATGATTCAAGTAAGTATTCCTGCCAGCGTGCCTTTGAAAGAGTTTGATTATAACGCACGGGTGGAACTTATCAATCCCATTGCGGACACCGTTGCTACTGCCACCTATCAAGGAGCAGATGTTGACTGGTATATCAAGGCAGACGATATTGTGCTGACAAAGGATTCTAGTTCATTCAAAGCTCAACCACAAGCAAAGAAAGAACCGACACAAGACAAATAGTCGCTAGGTAGAAAGGAGACTTTTTCGCATGAAACAGCGTGGTAAAAGGATTCGCCCATCTGGTAAAGATTTAGTCTTTCATTTTACGATAGCGTCACTCCTGCCTGTTTTCCTGCTGGTTGTCGGACTGTTTCATGTGAAGACAATCCAGCAGATCAACTGGCAGGATTTTAACCTATCACAAGCAGATAAGATTGACATTCCCTATTTAATTATCAGTTTCAGTGTCGCAATTCTTATCTGCTTGCTGGTAGCGTTTGTATTCAAACGGGTTCGCTATGATACGGTTAAACAACTTTACCACCGTCAAAAACTGGCAAAGATGATACTTGAAAACAAGTGGTATGAATCTGAACAGGTCAAAACAGAGGGTTTCTTTAAAGATAGTGCTGGTCGTACAAAGGAAAAGATAACCTACTTCCCTAAAATGTATTATCGACTTAAAAATGGCTTGATACAGATACGGGTGGAAATCACGCTGGGAAAATATCAAGACCAACTCTTACACTTGGAAAAGAAATTAGAGAGTGGCTTGTACTGTGAGCTGACGGATAAAGAGTTAAAGGATTCCTATGTGGAATATACTTTGCTCTATGACACCATAGCCAGTCGTATTTCTATTGATGAAGTAGAAGCTAAAGATGGTAAACTTCGCTTAATGAAAAACGTATGGTGGGAATATGATAAGCTCCCTCATATGTTGATTGCTGGTGGTACAGGTGGCGGTAAAACTTACTTTATACTGACACTGATTGAAGCCTTGCTTCATACAGATTCAAAACTGTATATTCTTGACCCGAAAAATGCTGACCTTGCGGACTTAGGTTCTGTGATGGCAAATGTCTACTATAGAAAAGAAGACTTGCTTTCTTGCATTGAAACATTCTATGAAGAAATGATGAAACGTAGTGAGGAAATGAAGCAGATGAAGAACTATAAGACTGGCAAAAATTATGCTTACTTAGGTCTCCCGGCACACTTCTTAATCTTTGATGAATACGTCGCTTTCATGGAAATGCTGGGAACAAAAGAAAACACCGCAGTTATGAATAAGCTGAAACAGATTGTCATGTTAGGTCGTCAAGCTGGCTTCTTTCTAATACTGGCTTGTCAACGTCCAGACGCAAAATATTTAGGCGACGGAATCCGTGATCAGTTTAATTTCAGAGTGGCTTTAGGTCGTATGTCTGAAATGGGCTATGGCATGATGTTTGGCAGTGACGTACAAAAGGATTTCTTCTTAAAGCGAATCAAAGGTCGTGGCTATGTTGATGTAGGAACAAGTGTCATATCAGAGTTTTATACTCCCCTTGTACCAAAAGGATATGATTTCTTGGAGGAAATTAAAAAGTTATCCAACAGCAGACAGTCCACGCAGGCGACGTGCGAAGCGGAAGTCGCAGGTGTGGACTGATCTTGCTGGCTGGTGTGGCAATAGCCACGCCAGCACTTAACCCCCCGTATCTAACAGGGGGGTACAAATCGACAGGAAACAGTCAAAAAAACATTAGAAAATCCTTTGGTTACAAGGGATTTACAAAATTTCAGCGTATGTCAAATGGGCTTTAAAAGTTGACATACGCCTTTTTGATTGGAGGGATTTTTACTGAATGAACAAACTTGGTTACAGCATTTAAAAGAAAAACGCTTGGCTTATGGACTATCTCAAAACCGTTTAGCTGTTGCGACTGGTATTACAAGGCAGTATCTAAGCGATATTGAAACAGGAAAAGTCAAGCCATCAGAGGATTTACAGCAGTCCCTTTGGGAAGCTCTGGAACGCTTCAATCCCGACGCTCCCCTTGAAATGCTGTTTGATTATGTAAGGATTCGCTTTCCGACAACAGACGTACAGCAGGTGGTCGAAAACATCTTACAACTGAAACTGTCCTATTTTCTTCATGAGGACTATGGTTTCTATTCTTATTCAGAGCATTATGCTTTAGGCGACATATTCGTCCTTTGCTCCCATGAACTGGACAAAGGAGTTCTGGTGGAATTGAAAGGTCGTGGGTGCAGACAATTTGAAAGCTATCTTCTGGCACAACAAAGAAGCTGGTATGAGTTCTTTATGGACGTTTTGGTGGCTGGCGGTGTGATGAAACGCCTTGACCTTGCCATTAACGATAAGACAGGGATTTTGAATATCCCTGTACTCACTGAAAAGTGCCAACAGGAAGAATGTATCTCCGTCTTCCGCAGTTTTAAAAGCTATCGCAGTGGCGAACTGGTACGCAAAGAGGAAAAGGAATGTATGGGAAACACCCTCTATATCGGTTCATTACAAAGTGAAGTTTATTTCTGTATCTATGAAAAGGACTACGAGCAGTACAAGAAAAATGATATTCCCATTGAAGACGCAGAAGTAAAAAACCGTTTTGAGATTCGATTGAAAAATGAGCGTGCCTATTATGCAGTCCGTGATTTACTCGTCTATGACAATCCAGAGCATACCGCCTTTAAAATTATCAATCGGTATATCCGTTTTGTAGATAAAGACGATTCCAAACCTCGTTCTGATTGGAAACTGAATGAAGAATGGGCTTGGTTTATTGGGAACAATCGTGAACGATTAAAACTAACCACAAAACCAGAGCCTTACTCCTTCCAAAGGACGCTGAACTGGCTATCTCATCAAGTTGCCCCGACCTTAAAGGTTGCGATTAAACTTGATGAAATCAACCAGACGCAGGTTGTAAAAGACATTCTCGACCATGCGAAACTGACAGACCGACACAAGCAGATTTTGAAGCAACAGTCAGTAAAAGAACAGGACGTGATAACAACAAAAAAATAACTCAAATACAAATTCATTGAATATAGAGAGGAGAACATTTTTATGAATTTTGGACAAAACCTTTATAACTGGTTTCTATCAAACGCTCAATCACTGGTGCTTTTAGCAATCGTTGTGATTGGCTTGTATCTTGGCTTCAAGCGTGAGTTTAGCAAACTGATTGGCTTTTTAATTATTGCGATTATTGCGGTTGGCTTAGTCTTCAACGCTGCTGGAGTAAAAGACATTTTACTAGAGCTATTCAATCGCATTATTGGTGCTTAAATAAAACCGTTCTTTTGTGGAATATAAGTGGTTTTCTTATGTTCCGCAAAGGAATGGTACACCAAACGAAGTGCGGTAGGGATTTTTGAATCTCTACAAAGAAAGGACGTGAATATATGGACGATATGCAAGTCTATATTGCGAATTTAGGCAAATACAATGAGGGCGAATTGGTCGGTGCGTGGTTTACCTTTCCCATTGACTTTGAGGAAGTCAAAGAGAAAATCGGCTTGAATGATGAATATGAGGAATACGCCATTCATGACTACGAGTTACCCTTTACGGTTGACGAATACACTTCCATTGGCGAACTCAATCGACTATGGGAAATGGTATCGGAATTACCCGAAGAATTACAATCGGAGCTATCTGCTCTGCTCACTCATTTTTCAAGCATTGAAGAACTAAGCGAACATCAAGAGGATATTATCATTCATTCCGATTGTGATGATATGTATGACGTGGCACGCTACTACATTGAAGAAACGGGTGCTTTAGGCGAAGTACCAGCTAGTCTTCAAAACTATATTGATTATCAAGCCTATGGTCGGGATTTAGACCTTTCAGGAACGTTTATCTCAACCAATCATGGGATTTTTGAAATCGTCTATTAAATCTGTCGGTACATTACTACTGGCAGATTTTCTATTTTACGGGGTGGCTCAATCAGCTACCCCTATTTTTTATGAAAGGATTGATTACATGAAGAAAATACGAAGCTATACCAGTATCTGGTCTGTGGAAAAGGTACTGTATTCTATCAATGATTTTAGACTTCCGTTTCCCATAACCTTTACGCAAATGACATGGTTTGTCGTGTCACTCTTTGCAGTGATGATACTTGGCAACTTGCCCCCTCTTTCCATGATAGAGGGAGCATTTCTCAAATACTTTGGGATTCCTGTGGCTTTCACATGGTTTATGTCTACAAAAACTTTTGATGGTAAAAAGCCTTATGGATTTTTGAAGTCTGTCATTGCTTATGCACTGCGACCAAAGCTGACCTATGCAGGAAAAAAAGTAACGCTTGGCAGAAACCAGCCACAAGAAGCCATTACAGCAGTTAGGAGTGAATTTTATGGCATATCCAATTAAATACATTGAAAACAATCTCGTCTGGAATAAAGACGGGGAATGTTATGCTTACTATGAGCTTGTTCCTTACAATTACTCATTTCTAAGTCCAGAACAGAAAATACAAGTGCATGATTCTTTCAGACAGCTTATCGCACAAAATCGTGATGGCAAAATTCATGCTTTACAAATCAGTACAGAATCCAGCATACGTTCTGCACAAGAGCGTTCCAAAAATGAAGTCACTGGCAAGCTCAAAGCGGTTGCCTATGACAAAATCGACCAACAGACAGACGCTTTAATATCCATGATTGGCGAAAATCAAGTGAACTACCGTTTCTTTATCGGCTTTAAGTTGCTTCTCAACGATCAGGAGTTTTCTATGAAAAGTCTTACCGTTGAAGCAAAAAATGCTTTGTCTGATTTTGTCTATGATGTGAACCATAAGCTGATGGGCGATTTTGTTAGTATGAGTAATGATGAAATCCTGCGTTTTCAGAAGATGGAAAAGCTCTTAGAAAATAAAATCTCTCGTCGTTTCAAAATCCGCAGGTTAGATAAGGACGACTTCGGCTATCTGATTGAACACCTTTACGGACAGACAGGCACTGCCTATGAAGAGTATGAGTACCATCTATCAAAGAAAAAGCTGGATAATGAAACGCTGATTAAATACTATGACTTGATTAAGCCTACTCGCTGTTTGGTGGAAGAAAAACAGCGATATTTGAAAATCCAGCAGGAAGATGAAACCGTCTATGTAGCTTACTTTACCATTAACAGCATTGTCGGAGAACTGGACTTCCCGTCCTCTGAAATCTTCTACTACCAGCAACAGCAATTTACATTCCCGATTGATACGTCAATGAATGTGGAAATTGTAGCGAATCGTAAAGCCCTATCTACTGTCCGCAATAAAAAGAAAGAACTGAAAGACTTGGATAACCACGCTTGGCAAAGTGATAATGAAACCAGCTCCAATGTGGCGGAAGCTCTGGAAAGTGTGAATGAGCTGGAAACCAATTTAGACCAAAGCAAGGAATCTATGTACAAGCTGTCTTATGTGGTAAGGGTATCAGCAAATGATCTTGACGAACTCAAACGTCGTTGTAATGAAGTGAAAGATTTTTATGACGATTTAAGCGTAAAACTGGTACGACCATTTGGGGATATGCTCGGCTTACATGAAGAATTTTTACCTGCCAGCAAGCGTTATATGAATGATTATATTCAATACGTGACCTCTGATTTCCTCGCTGGTTTAGGTTTTGGTGCTACTCAAATGCTGGGGGAAAATGAGGGGATTTATGTTGGCTACAGCTTAGATACTGGACGCAATGTCTATCTGAAACCTGCTCTTGCCAGTCAAGGGGTTAAGGGTTCAGTAACCAATGCGTTAGCGTCGGCTTTTGTTGGTTCGCTGGGTGGTGGTAAATCCTTTGCGAATAACCTTATCGTCTATTATGCGGTGCTTTATGGGGCACAAGCAGTGATTGTAGACCCAAAAGCAGAACGTGGCAGATGGAAAGAAACCTTGCCAGAGATTTCCCATGAAATCAATATCGTCACTCTGACTTCTGATGAGAAAAACAAAGGCTTACTTGACCCTTATGTGATTATGAAAAATCCCAAAGATTCTGAATCACTGGCTATTGATATTCTGACATTCCTTACGGGGATTTCCTCTCGTGATGGGGAACGCTTCCCAATCCTTAGAAAAGCCATTCGTGCAGTAACCAATAGTGAAGTACGAGGGTTGATGAAAGTGATTGAGGAATTACGGGTTGAGAATACGCCACTAAGTACCAGTATAGCCGACCATATCGAAAGTTTTACAGACTATGACTTTGCACATTTATTATTCAGTAATGGTTATGTGGAGCAGTCTATCAGCTTAGAAAAACAACTGAACATTATACAGGTTGCGGACTTGGTACTTCCCGACAAGGAAACTTCCTTTGAGGAATATACCACTATGGAGCTTTTATCCGTTGCTATGCTGATTGTCATTAGTACCTTTGCTTTAGACTTTATCCATACAGACCGAAGCATTTTCAAGATTGTAGATTTAGACGAAGCATGGAGCTTTTTACAGGTAGCACAAGGAAAAACACTATCTATGAAGCTGGTTCGGGCTGGTCGTGCTATGAACGCTGGGGTATATTTCGTGACCCAAAATACAGACGACCTCTTAGATGAAAAACTGAAAAATAACCTCGGCTTAAAATTTGCATTTCGTTCCACTGACCTTAACGAGATTAAAAAGACCTTAGCCTTTTTTGGTGTAGACCCAGAGGACGAAAACAATCAGAAGCGATTGCGTGATTTGGAAAACGGGCAATGCCTTATCAGTGATTTATATGGTCGTGTCGGTGTGATACAGTTCCACCCTGTATTTGAAGAACTGCTCCATGCCTTTGATACCAGACCACCTGTGCGAAAAGAGGTGTAAATGTGAAACCATCAATAGTAAACAGAATAAAATCAAACTGGACGCTGAAACGTCTAGGTAAAGTGGCAATGACAGTGGCTTTCACACTTGTGATTGCCATTTTTCTTTTAGCCATGCTGGGAACGGTGGTTCAAGCTGCGGGCTTGGTAGATGATACGGTCAATGTGGCAAATGAATACAGCCGATACCCACTTGAAAACTATCAACTGGATTTTTATGTGGATAATAGCTGGGGCTGGCTTCCGTGGAACTGGTCGGACGGGATTGGAAAACAGGTCATGTATGGACTATATGCCATTACCAATTTTATTTGGACAATCAGTTTGTATGTTTCCAATGCGACAGGTTACTTAGTACAGGAAGCCTATTCCTTAGACTTCATTTCCGCTACAGCAGATTCCATTGGTAAGAATATGCAGACCTTAGCTGGTGTGAGTGCAAACGGATTTTCAACAGAGGGTTTCTATGTTGGATTCCTCTTACTCTTGATTTTGGTTCTTGGGGTTTATGTTGCCTATACGGGACTGATAAAGAGAGAAACCACAAAGGCAATTCATGCCATTATGAATTTTGTGCTGGTGTTTATCCTATCGGCTTCCTTTATTGCCTACGCTCCCGACTACATTAAAAAAATCAATGACTTTTCATCAGACATCAGTAATGCCAGTTTATCACTTGGCACGAAGATTGTCATGCCCCATTCCGATAGTCAAGGCAAGGACAGCGTGGACTTAATCAGAGATAGCCTGTTTTCCATACAGGTTCAGCAACCGTGGCTACTGCTTCAATACAACAGTTCAGACATTGAAAGTATCGGTATTGACCGTGTGGAAAGCCTGCTCTCCACCAGCCCAGATTCCAACAATGGCGAAGACAGAGAAAAAATTGTTGCGGAAGAAATTGAAGACAGAAGCAATACCAATCTAACCATTACAAAGACCATTAACCGTTTAGGTACAGTCTTCTTCCTATTTGTCTTCAATATTGGGATTTCCATATTTGTATTCCTATTAACAGGAATCATGATTTTCTCGCAGGTACTTTTTATCATCTATGCTATGTTTCTGCCTGTGAGCTTTATTTTAAGCATGATTCCATCATTTGATGGTATGTCAAAACGAGCCATAACAAAGCTCTTTAATACCATTTTGACACGAGCTGGAATCACATTGATTATTACGACAGCATTTAGTATTTCAACCATGCTCTATACCTTATCGGCTGGTTATCCGTTCTTTTTGATTGCTTTTCTACAGATTGTGACCTTTGCAGGAATCTACTTCAAGCTGGGCGATTTAATGAGTATGTTTTCTCTACAGAGTAACGATTCTCAAAGTGTGGGAAGTCGTGTGATGAGAAAACCTCGTATGCTTATGCACGCTCACATGCACCGTCTACAGCGGAAACTTGGACGTTCCATGACTACTCTAGGGGCTGGGTCTGCCATTGTTACAGGTAAAAAAGGACAGTCGGGTTCGGGGAGTTCTGCAAGGACACAAGCAGATCACTCCCGACCAGACGGAAAGGAAAAATCAACACTTGGAAAACGTATCGGTCAAACCATCGGTACAGTAGCTGATACCAAAGACAGAATGGTAGACACTGCTAGTGGTTTGAAAGAACAGGTTAAAGATTTGCCGACCAATGCAAGATATGCAGTATATCAAGGAAAATCCAAAGTAAAAGAGAATGTCCGTGATTTAACCAGTAGTATTTCTCAAACCAAAGCGGACAGAGCCAGTGGACGCAAGGAACAGCAGGAACAAAGGCGAAAAACCATTGCGAAGCGTCGCTCTGAAATGGAACAGGTCAAACAGAAAAAACAGCCTGCTTCTTCTGTTCATGAAAGACCGACTACAAGACAAGAACAATATCATGATGAACAGACCTCAAAACAGTCTAATATTCAGACTTCATATAAGGAATCTCAACAAGCCAAACAAGAGCGTCCAGCAGTTAAGTCCGATTTTTCAAGTCCAAAAGTGGAACGCCAAGGCAATACCGTTCAAGAAAAAACCGTTCAAAAGCCAGCAACTTCAACCACTACAGCAGATAGAACTTCACAACGTCCAATCACAAAAGAACGTCCGTCTACTGTTCAAAGAGTACCACTACAAAATACAAGAAGTAGACCACCAATCAAAACCGCCACCATTAAGAAAGTCGGTAAGAAACCATGAAGTTGAAAACTTTAGTGATTGGTGGTTCTGGATTATTCTTGATGGTCTTCTCACTGCTTCTGTTTGTTGCCATTTTATTTTCAGATGAACAGGACAGCGGAATTTCCAATATTCATTATGGAGGTGTGAATGTTTCCGCAGAAGTGCTGGCTCATAAGCCTATGGTAGAAAAATATGCCAAAGAATATGGCGTTGAAGAATATGTCAACATACTTCTTGCGATTATACAGGTGGAATCGGGCGGTACTGCGGAAGATGTTATGCAGTCCTCGGAATCCCTCGGTCTTCCACCTAATTCATTGAGTACAGAAGAATCCATTAAGCAAGGTGTGAAGTATTTCAGTGAATTATTAGCCAGTAGCGAAAGGCTCAGTGTAGATTTAGAATCGGTTATCCAGTCCTACAATTATGGTGGTGGTTTCTTAGGGTATGTGGCTAATCGTGGAAATAAATATACCTTTGAACTGGCTCAAAGTTTCTCAAAAGAGTATTCAGGTGGCGAAAAAGTGTCTTACCCCAATCCCATAGCCATACCTATCAATGGGGGCTGGCGATACAACTATGGCAATATGTTTTATGTGCAACTGGTAACGCAGTATCTTGTCACAACAGAGTTTGATGATGATACGGTACAAGCCATCATGGACGAAGCACTGAAATATGAGGGCTGGCGATACGTTTACGGTGGAGCTTCCCCGACTACTTCTTTTGATTGTAGCGGACTGACACAATGGACGTATGGAAAAGCTGGAATTAACTTACCACGAACCGCACAACAGCAATATGATGTGACCCAGCATATCCCACTATCGGAAGCACAAGCTGGCGATTTGGTTTTCTTTCATTCTACCTATAACGCTGGCTCTTATATTACTCATGTTGGGATATACCTTGGCAATAACCGTATGTTTCATGCAGGCGACCCAATCGGTTATGCCGACTTAACAAGCCCCTACTGGCAACAGCATTTAGTGGGAGCAGGACGAATCAAACAATGAGAATGGAAGATTTAATGATGAAATTTAGAAAAAATCAGAATAAAGAAAAACAGATACCAAAGGAAAAGAAACCTCGTGTCTACTATAAGGTCAATCCTCATAAAAAGGTTGTGATTGCCTTGTGGGTACTTTTAGGGCTTAGTTTCAGCTTTGCGATATTCAAGCACTTTACAGCTATAGATACTCATACTATTCACGAAACAACTATCATAGAAAAGGAATACGTTGATACTCATCATGTAGAAAATTTTGTAGAGAACTTTGCGAAAGTCTACTATTCATGGGAGCAATCCGATAAGTCCATTGATAATCGAATGGAAAGTCTAAAAGGCTATCTGACAGATGAACTTCAAGCTCTCAATGTTGATACAGTACGCAAAGATATTCCTGTATCGTCTTCTGTAAGAGGATTTCAGATATGGACGGTAGAGCCAACTGGCGACAATGAGTTTAATGTAACCTACAGTGTAGACCAGCTCATTACAGAGGGAGAAAATACAAAGACCGTCCACTCTGCTTATATAGTGAGTGTCTATGTAGATGGTTCTGGAAATATGGTACTGGTTAAGAATCCGACCATTACCAACATACCTAAGAAATCAAGTTATAAACCAAAAGCCATTGAAAGTGAGGGGACGGTTGATTCCATTACAACCAATGAAATCAATGAGTTTTTAACGACGTTCTTCAAGCTCTATCCTACAGCGACAGCCAGTGAACTTTCCTACTATGTGAATGACGGGATATTAAAACCAATCGGAAAAGAGTACATCTTTCAAGAACTGGTAAATCCTATTCACAATCGTAAGGATAATCAAGTCACGGTATCGCTGACAGTGGAGTATATCGACCAGCAGACCAAAGCAACGCAGGTATCTCAATTTGATTTGGTACTTGAAAAGAACGGGAGTAATTGGAAGATTATAGAATAACAAATATTGGTACATTATTACAGCTATTTTGTAATCACGTACTCTCTTTGATAAAAAATTGGAGATTCCTTTACAAATATGCTCTTACGTGCTATTATTTAAGTATCTATTTAAAAGGAGTTAATAAATATGCGGCAAGGTATTCTTAAATAAACTGTCAATTTGATAGTGGGAACAAATAATTGGATGTCCTTTTTTAGGAGGGCTTAGTTTTTTGTACCCAGTTTAAGAATACCTTTATCATGTGATTCTAAAGTATCCGGAGAATATCTGTATGCTTTATATGCCTATGGTTATGCATAAAAATCCCAGTGATAAGAGTATTTATCACTGGGATTTTTATGCCCTTTTGGGCTTTTGAATGGAGGAAAATCACATGAAAATTATTAATATTGGAGTTTTAGCTCATGTTGATGCGGGAAAAACTACCTTAACAGAAAGCTTATTATATAACAGTGGAGCGATTACAGAATTAGGAAGCGTGGACAGAGGTACAACGAAAACGGATAATACGCTTTTAGAACGTCAGAGAGGAATTACAATTCAGACGGCGATAACCTCTTTTCAGTGGAAAAATACTAAGATAAACATCATAGACACGCCAGGACATATGGATTTTTTAGCAGAAGTATATCGTTCATTATCAGTATTAGATGGGGCAATTCTACTGATTTCTGCAAAAGATGGCGTACAAGCACAAACTCGTATATTGTTTCATGCACTTAGGAAAATAGGTATTCCCACAATCTTTTTTATCAATAAGATTGACCAAAATGGAATTGATTTATCAACGGTTTATCAGGATATTAAAGAGAAACTTTCTGCGGAAATTGTAATCAAACAGAAGGTAGAACTGCATCCTAATATGCGTGTAATGAACTTTACCGAATCTGAACAATGGGATATGGTAATAGAAGGAAATGATTACCTTTTGGAGAAATATACGTCTGGGAAATTATTGGAAGCATTAGAACTCGAACAAGAGGAAAGCATAAGATTTCATAATTGTTCCCTGTTCCCTGTTTATCACGGAAGTGCAAAAAACAATATAGGGATTGATAACCTTATAGAAGTGATTACGAATAAATTTTATTCATCAACACATCGAGGTCAGTCTGAACTTTGCGGAAAAGTTTTCAAAATTGAGTATTCGGAAAAAAGACAGCGTCTTGCATATATACGTCTTTATAGTGGCGTACTGCATTTGCGAGATTCGGTTAGAATATCGGAAAAGGAAAAAATAAAAATTACAGAAATGTATACTTCAATAAATGGTGAATTATGTAAAATCGATAAGGCTTATTCCGGGGAAATTGTTATTTTGCAGAATGAGTTTTTGAAGTTAAATAGTGTTCTTGGAGATACAAAGCTATTGCCACAGAGAGAGAGAATTGAAAATCCCCTCCCTCTGCTGCAAACGACTGTTGAACCGAGCAAACCTCAACAAAGGGAAATGTTACTTGATGCACTTTTAGAAATCTCCGACAGTGACCCGCTTCTGCGATATTATGTGGATTCTGCGACACATGAAATCATACTTTCTTTCTTAGGGAAAGTACAAATGGAAGTGACTTGTGCTCTGCTGCAAGAAAAGTATCATGTGGAGATAGAAATAAAAGAGCCTACAGTCATTTATATGGAAAGACCGTTAAAAAAAGCAGAGTATACCATTCACATCGAAGTTCCACCGAATCCTTTCTGGGCTTCCATTGGTCTATCTGTAGCACCGCTTCCATTAGGGAGCGGAGTACAGTATGAGAGCTCGGTTTCTCTTGGATACTTAAATCAATCGTTTCAAAATGCAGTTATGGAGGGGATACGCTATGGCTGTGAACAAGGATTGTATGGTTGGAATGTGACGGACTGTAAAATCTGTTTTAAGTATGGCTTATACTATAGCCCTGTTAGTACCCCAGCAGATTTTCGGATGCTTGCTCCTATTGTATTGGAACAAGTCTTAAAAAAAGCTGGAACAGAATTGTTAGAGCCATATCTTAGTTTTAAAATTTATGCGCCACAGGAATATCTTTCACGAGCATACAACGATGCTCCTAAATATTGTGCGAACATCGTAGACACTCAATTGAAAAATAATGAGGTCATTCTTAGTGGAGAAATCCCTGCTCGGTGTATTCAAGAATATCGTAGTGATTTAACTTTCTTTACAAATGGACGTAGTGTTTGTTTAACAGAGTTAAAAGGGTACCATGTTACTACCGGTGAACCTGTTTGCCAGCCCCGTCGTCCAAATAGTCGGATAGATAAAGTACGATATATGTTCAATAAAATAACTTAGTGTATTTTATGTTGTTATATAAATATGGTTTCTTGTTAAATAAGATGAAATATTTTTTAATAAAGATTTGAATTAAAGTGTAAAGGAGGAGATAGTTATTATAAACTACAAGTGGATATTGTGTCCTGTATGTGGAAATAAAACACGATTAAAGATAAGGGAAGATACTGAATTAAAAAAATTCCCCCTCTATTGTCCGAAATGCAGACAAGAAAATTTAATTGAAATAAAGCAGTTCAAAGTAACTGTGATTACAGAGCCAGACGCAAAGACGCAGAGCCGATAAAATGAGATTAATACAATCTCATTTTATCGGCTCTTTCCGTTATGTATGGATTCTTTTAATTAGTCTTCGATGTTTCTTGCTTCGTTGATACCGCTGGCTAAAGATTCCATTAAGGATAGTTCTTTGTCTGTAAAGCTATCCATGTATTTCTCTATCTGTAATCGTCGGGTGCTTTTTACCAAGTTATTAGCAGGTAAGAAAAATTCATCAACGGAAACATGAAGTAACGATACAAGGTCATAAAGAACTTGTATGCTGGGGTGTTGCCCTTTATTTTCAATATTAGTTAAGTACCGTGGGTCAATTTCAATCAATGCTCCCACTTGTTCACGAGTTAAACCTCGTTTCAATCGAGCTTCTTTAATGGCTAAACCAAAGGCTCTAAAATCATATTTATCTTCTTTTTTACGCATAGTAGACCACCTCTATACATTTTATTGTTCCTACTGAATTAAAAACAGGTATAGAAAAACGTGTTATATGGTTTATAGGTTTATATTTAATAAAAAGCACTACTAAACGCCAATAAAAAAAACCGTTATATGGTAGTGCTATTTACGCTGTTAAAATATTGTATATTACTTCCAAATGGCGGTTTGTTGGAGGTCAACGTCGCCATGAAGTACATCATATACAATAAATTTCCTTACATTGGGTTCTTGTCAAAAAAAGTCGTCTATCTGCAATAGATAAGTACGTCCACCAATGTGGTTTTATAAATCATATAGATAGAATAACAGAAGCATGTAAACAGAGAAATAAATCTGTTTATATGCTTTTTTGGCTATTCAGAACTTTTTTACAAAGTTTATTTATCAGTAATGCAACAAATCCCCCTTTCACATTGGGACTAAGAGTGAAAGGAGATAAACGAGCAAGGCTCACTTCCTTTCCTAGACAGAAAGGGGGTGAGAAACATGAAACCATCTTCTTTTCAGACCACAATAGAAAATCAGTTTGACTATATCTGTAAACGTGCTATGGAAGACGAGCGAAAGAATTATATGCTTTATCTTTCAAGGATTGCAAAGCGTGAGGTGTCCTTTTCGGATGTTGGCGATTATCTTGTTAGCCAGTTTGCGACAACAGATAACTATTCAACTGACTTTCAGATTTTTACACTCAATGGGTTATCAGTAGGCGTTGAAAATGATTTGTTGAGTGAAGCATTACGTGAGTTGCCAGACAAGAAACGTGAAATTCTACTGCTGTTTTACTTTATGGACATGAGCGATTCAGAAATTGCAGACCTGTTGAAATTGAACCGTTCTACTGTCTATCGGCATAGAACCAGTGGACTAGCCTTAATTAAAAAGTTTATGGAGGAATTTGAAGAATGAAAACACAATATCCTATGATTCCCTTTCCTCTCATTGTAAAGGCAACAGATGGCGATACCGAAGCGATTAACCAGATTCTACATCATTACAGAGGGTACATAACGAAGCGTTCCCTACGACTTATGAAAGATGAATATGGCAATCAAAGTATGGTCGTTGATGAAGTCTTACGTGGAAGAATGGAAACCAGACTGATTACAAAGATTTTGTCATTTGAAATTAAGTAATATCCTCTCTCCTTTCGTGGAAGCGTGCTAAACCATTCCACGCTTCCCGAACAGGGAGGTTTGTTATTCCACCAAAGCATATTGAGCTTTCAATGTGTTTTGATAGGCTAACGAGCCATTGTTCTTTGAAAACTGAATAAAAGTAATCGAATACGTTTCGATAAGAAAAGAGCCAACGGAACTAACCGCCATGACCTATCTTATAAAGATAGCGAGCGATTCATGTTAGTGATCCGAGAAGCAATCTTTAGCAGGATTGCCTGCAACGACATTCTTATCGTGATAATGATACTCCCATACAGTCAATAGTCCGAGCGTGATAAAACCGTCGCAGGCAATGAGTATGGCTACATGAGAACCATGCAGGGGTGGAACTCCCGTGAGCTTTGCTAAAGCTGTTCGATTGCTGGTAAAACAACTTTTATGAAATCCAAATAAGTGATTTGGAAAGGAGGATTTTATGAAGCAGACTGACATTCCTATTTGGGAACGTTATACCCTAACCATTGAAGAAGCGTCAAAATATTTTCGTATTGGCGAAAACAAGCTACGACGCTTGGCAGAGGAAAATAAAAATGCAAATTGGCTGATTATGAATGGCAATCGTATTCAGATTAAACGAAAACAATTTGAAAAAATTATAGATACATTGGACGCAATCTAGCGTCGCCAAAGGGTCTTGTATATGATAAAATAGTATTAAGTCGTATCAAGGCTCTTTCCATAAAGGAAAGGAGCAAATGCCATGTCAGAAAAAAGACGTGACAATAAAGGTCGAATCTTAAAGACTGGAGAGAGCCAACGAAAAGACGGAAGATACTTATACAAATATATAGATTCATTTGGAGAACCGCAATTTGTTTACTCGTGGAAACTTGTGGCTACAGACCGAGTACCAGCAGGAAAGCGTGATTGTATCTCACTTAGAGAGAAAATCGCAGAGTTACAGAAAGACATTCATGATGGTATTGATGTTGTAGGAAAGAAAATGACACTCTGCCAGCTTTACGCAAAACAGAACGCTCAAAGACCAAAGGTTAGAAAAAACACTGAAACTGGACGCAAATATCTTATGGATATTTTGAAGAAAGACAAGTTAGGTGTAAGAAGTATTGACAGTATTAAGCCATCAGACGCTAAAGAATGGGCTATTAGAATGAGTGAAAATGGTTATGCTTATCAAACCATCAATAACTACAAACGTTCTTTAAAGGCTTCATTCTATATTGCTATACAAGATGATTGTGTTCGGAAGAATCCATTTGACTTTCAACTGAAAGCAGTTCTTGATGATGATACTGTCCCTAAGACCGTACTAACAGAAGAACAGGAAGAAAAACTGTTAGCCTTTGCAAAAGCTGATAAAACCTACAGCAAAAATTATGATGAAATTCTGATACTCTTAAAAACAGGTCTTCGTATTTCAGAGTTTGGTGGTTTGACACTTCCAGATTTAGATTTTGAGAATCGTCTTGTCAATATAGACCATCAGCTATTGAGAGATACTGAAATTGGGTACTACATTGAAACACCAAAGACCAAAAGTGGCGAACGTCAAGTTCCTATGGTTGAAGAAGCCTATCAAGCATTTAAGCGAGTGTTAGCGAATCGAAAGAATGATAAGCGTGTTGAGATTGATGGATATAGTGATTTCCTCTTTCTTAATAGAAAGAACTATCCAAAAGTGGCAAGTGATTACAACGGCATGATGAAAGGTCTTGTTAAGAAATACAATAAGTATAACGAGGATAAATTGCCACACATCACTCCACATAGTTTGCGACATACATTCTGTACCAACTATGCAAATGCAGGAATGAATCCAAAGGCATTACAGTACATTATGGGACATGCTAATATAGCCATGACGCTGAACTATTACGCACATGCAACATTCGATTCTGCAATGGCAGAAATGAAACGCTTGAATAAAGAGAAGCAACAGGAGCGTCTTGTTGCTTAGTAGTACAAATGAATTTACTACTTATTTACCACTTCTGACAGCTAAGACATGAGGAAATATGCAAAGAAACGTGAAGTATCTTCCTACAGTAAAAATACTCGAAAGCACATAGAATAAGGCTTTACGAGCATTTAAGAAAATATAAAAAGATAATTAGAAATTTATACTTTGTTTAAAAATAAAATTATATAAATAATAGTATAATTTATATAGAAGTAGTATTACATATATTTAAAGCTATTCAATTTAGGAGGTTCTCATGAGTGAACGTGTAGTAGTGGTAAATGCAGGCAAAATGAATTATGATCATGCATTGGATTTCTCCATATTATCTAATGATGTGCAGGTCTACGAAGATAGTACGAATGCTGAGCTTATTGAACGGATTCAAGGTGCTCGTGTTGTGGTTACAAAAGAATTGCCTGTAAATGCCGAATTGCTTTCACAATTTCCTGATACTGTAGAGCTTATCGTAGAAGCAGGTACTGGCTATAATAATATTGACCTTGATGCAGCAAAGGAAAAGGGCATCACTGTGTGCAATATTCCTGCGTATAGCACAGAGCGTGTAGCACATACGGTGATCATGATGATCCTCAATTTTGCATCTACCATGCAGCAACAAATTGGTATGCTGGCTAAAGGTAATCGCAGCAATTTCACGAAATACCTTCAAGTGAGCCATACAGAAGTGAATGGTAAAACCTTAGGTGTTGTCGGAGCTGGTCACATCGGTATGGAAGTCATCAAAGTTGCAAAAGCACTAGGCATGAACATCTTAGTGCATACACGTACACCAAAGGCTGATGGCGATGGCATTCGTTATGTGAGCCTTGATGAATTGCTAGAAAATAGTGACTATATTTCCTTACATTGCCCGCTAAATGACCAAACTAAACATCTTATTAATAAAGAAACAATCAGTAAGATGAAACCTAATGCGGTCATTGTGAATACGGGTCGTGGACCTCTTATTAATGAAAGGGACCTTTGTGAAGCATTAGCCGCTAAACGCATTGTTGGAGCCGGTCTTGATGTACAGGAGGTAGAGCCTCCTGCAGAGGATAGTCCTCTCTATACACTAGATAACGTCATCATTACTCCGCACATGGGTTGGAAAGGCCTTGAAACACGTCAACGCTTGGTAGGCATTATTCGAGATAATGTACAAGCCTTCTTTAAGGGGGAACCAATCAATGTTGTATCTTGATAAATTTTAAATAATTATATAATAGGTTCTATAACGGCATGGAAGTAATTGTCTAATTCTGTAGGCGATTCTTTCATGCCGTTTTTTGCCCACCATAACACCATTTCCACAAAGCTACCTGAAATATGATTAATAATAAAGTCATCCGGTAGATTTGTATTTGCTTTACGGTCTTGGTTGATAAAATATCCTTGTACCAACTCATTTAGATGATCCCTGAAATAGCGCAAAAAGATTTCGTTATTATCACTAGCTAGTAGCTCCAGGATTTTATTTTCATTTTGCTGTAAATGTTGTAATAAATGACCAAATACTGAGACTGGATAAATACTTTGTTGATACAGCCCATGAGCATGAGGTAAATGATTAATACTATCTTTTATATGTAAAAATAAGTCTTCGCAGAGTGCTTCTAGTAATGCTTCTTTTGTGTCGAAATGAGCATAAAAGGTTGTGCGGCCAATGTCTGCGGCACTAATGATTTCCTGAACGGTGATTTTGTCATACGCCTTATTAGATAATAATTTGTTAAAAGCTATAAATATGGCTTTACGAGTTTTTTTCTGCCTACGATCCATATTAACTCCTGTCATTCTTTTAGTACAGAATAGCGTATATGTTCCGTAATGAACATATGAGATGTTTTATATATTGTATTAAAACCATAGGTTGATACAATTAAAGTGAACAAGGTGTTCGCTATCGTAATTATTGTACTGTAAGTGTAGTCATAATTCAATTCATATTGGTAGTGAAAGTGTGATAAGGGGATTGTTGTATGGTACATCGAATACATGATATATTATCTGGTTTATATATGACGATTTTAGCGGGGCTATTTTTACTGCTTGATGGGATTCCGCATTTGATAGAAGAGTTTTGTGGACAGAGACCATTTCAAAATATATTCCCTTTTGAACCTTCCTGGATTACCGTTATTATTTGTGGTTTTCCTCTTGTATATTTGTCTATACGAAGGATTGTATATAATAAGGGGATTAGTAAAATCTCGTCAGCTTTATTGATTTCTATGGCTATGTTTGCGGCCATTGCTATTGGAGATATATTTGCGGCTGGTGAGGTTGCCTTTATTATGGCTTTAGGCGCTCTCCTTGAAGAAGCAACTACGGAGCGAGCAAAAAAGGGATTAAAAAAGTTAATTTCATTAGCACCTGTTAAGGGTCGTAAAATACAAGATAACAAAGAAATGATGGTTTCTGTAGAGTTTATACAAAGTGGTGATTATTTACGAATCCTTCCGGGCGAAACAATCCCTGTAGATGGACGCATTATTAATGGTGAAACAACGGTAGATCAATCCATTATGACAGGAGAGTCTATACCTGTTGATAAAACAATTGATGATGATGTATTTGGCGGAACGATTAACTGTTTTGGTGCCATAGATATTATAGCTACCAAAGTGGGCGAAGATAGTTCTATTCAAAAAATGATTCAGCTTATTAGAAATGCAGAACAGAAACAGGCTCCTATTCAGCGTATAGCTGATACTGTTGCTAGTCGATTGGTTCCTATTGCATTGTTGATTGCTTGCATAGGCTATCTAGTAACTGGAAATATCATCGTTGGTGTTACTGTGTTGGTAGTATTTTGTCCTTGTGCATTGGTGCTTGCTACACCTACTGCGGTTATGGCCGCTATTGGTCAAGCTACTAAACATGGCGTTATTATTAAATCTGGTGAAATTCTTGAAACTATGGGAAAAGTAGATACCATGGCATTTGATAAAACCGGTACTTTAACACGTGGGCAGTTAGCGGTTCAATCTATTTTAGCCGTTGATACAGATTATAGTGAGACTGATATTCTTCAATTAGCTGCATCGGCAGAGGCTAAGAGTGAGCATCCTATTGGCAAGGCTATCGTTTCTCATGCGATAGAGCAAGATTTAGAAATACTTGACACTACTTCGTTTACGATGTCTGTAGGTAAAGGGATTATAGCTGTAATAAAAGGTCGAGAATTATATTGTGGAAATGAACGATTCCTTGAAGAGCATAATATTATTGTCAGTGAGTCTATTCAACAAGCCATTAATGTATATCGAAGTGAAGGAAAGGTATCTGTCATTATTGCAAATAATGAGTATATTATAGGTATCATTACATTATCTGATACAATGCGAAATGATGCGATAAATATTATATCTGCTATCTCAAGCTTAGATATGACAACAGTATTACTTACTGGTGATAGTAAAGCAGCAGCTACATATATTGGAAAGAAATCTGGCGTTTCCGAAATACATGCGGAGCTTTTACCAGGAGAAAAAGTAAGTATTATCGAATCATTGCAAGGGAAACAGCACAAGGTTTGTATGGTTGGCGACGGAATTAACGATGCTCCGGCTATGAAGACTGCTGATGTGAGTATTGCAATGGGGACTATTGGTAGTGATATTGCCATAGAAACAGCAGACATTGCTTTGATGAGTGATGACCTTAGTAAAATTCCTTATATTAAACGATTATCAGATGCTACGATTAAAACTATAAAATTTAGTATTGCTTTATCAATGGCCATTAATTGTATCGCTATTATTCTCTCATTGCTTGAGGTTTTGACGCCTACTACAGGTGCATTAGTGCATAATGTGGGATCTTGTTTAGTGGTCCTCATCGCTGCCCGTTTGTATGATAGAAAGTTTATTTAAACGCAATAAGAGCCGTCCCCGGTTGTATGGGGGCGGCTCTATTGATTAGGGCTATCATAGATCAAGTCTTGGTATATATATTTATATATATCAAGGGAGGTAGTTATCCTCAAACTTGATTATGATTGTTGTTGTGTTTTGATGGGACTCCACCAATGGCGTCTATAGGCCTTGATGCCTTCCACCACGGTTCTTGTCGCTTTAGCTGCAATATCTTTCGTTGCAGCTGGGATGCCCTCTAGGCGATAGGGAATACCTAACTCCTTATATTTAGCAATACCCATAACGTGATAAGGTAAGCAATCAACGGCTTGTAAATTTTTCAGAGATCCTAGGAAAAAGCCTAGACGATAGTGACGATCGGCATTATCTGTAATCGTAGGGACTACTACGTGACGAACCCAAATCGGAACTTCCACGTCTGCCGTCAATCGAGCAAACCCGAGAATGGGCTCTAACGGTTTACCCGTTAACCATAAATGCTTGGCTGGATCGATTTCCTTAATGTCTAGGATGACGAGACTAGTTACACTGAGTAATTTACGGTATGCCACCTCTTGGTGGGGGTCAAAACAAATTCCACTTGTATCTAAACAGGTATGGACGTTTCTTTCACGGAAATATGTGAAAAGCTCAATAACAAAGTCGATTTGCATAAGAGCTTCCCCACCTGTGACGGTGATACCACCATTAGTATAAAATTGGCGGTTACGTTCGTACTGGTCCCATAATTCCTTTACGGTCATGAATTTAGCATTATCGCTAGTTTCATCCCATGTATCAGGATTATGGCAATAAGCACAGCGCATGGGGCATCCTTGAAGAAATACCACCATGCGCATGCCTGGACCATCAACCGTACCCATCGTTTCAACCGAATGAATACGTCCAGTCATAGGAAACCTCGATTAGATACGTTGATGGAATGTACGGGAAATAACTTCGTCCTGTTGTTGTTTTGTCAATTTGTTGAAGTGCACCGCATAACCGGATACACGAATCGTCAATTGAGGGTACAACTCAGGATGTTTTTGAGCGTCTAACAATGTTTCACGAGTAAACACGTTAACGTTCAAATGATGGCCGCCCTTTTGGGAATAACCATCCAATAACTCTACCAAGTTATCAACTTGTTGGTTGCTCATGGGTATAACCTCCTTTCAACCAAGACTAACACTCGTATCGGTGCCGGTGAAAGCAGTCCGATACTGTGGAAGATTTTATTTATCTTCCTTTATAGTAACATTTGGTTCGCTGCATGCGAAGTTTGTATTGCTGTTAGGCAATTGAGAAGGGTCTAACTCAATATCAAAATCGCTGACGGAAACAAATGTTTCACCAGATTTACCTAATGCGTCCGGAATGATAGAGAAGGTATTAGAAATACCATCGGAGCAATCACGCCATGGCATTTTAGCTACGGATGCCAACGAGGATACAGCACCGTGAGAATCACGACCGTGCATTGGGTTCGCGCCAGGAGCGAAAGCTTCGCCAGCTTTACGGCCATCTGGAGTAGAACCTGTAGCAGTACCATATACTACGTTGGAAGTAATTGTTAACAAGCTCATAGTTGGAACGGATTGACGATATGTAGGATGTTTACGAATCTTGTTCATAAATGTGGAAACAACCTTTGCTGCCAAGCTATCTACACGGTCATCATCGTTACCATATTTAGGGAAGTCACCTTCGATTTCGAAATCAACAGCGATGCCATTTTCGTCACGGATAGGTTTTACCTTAGCATATTTAATAGCGGATAAGGAGTCTGCTACTACGGATAAACCAGCGATACCAGTTGCAAACCAACGAGTTACCTTGCGGTCATGCAATGCCATTTCTAGTTTTTCATAAGCATATTTATCGTGCATGTAGTGAATGATGTTCAAGGCATTTACATATACGCCTGCCAACCATTCCATCATGTCGTCGAATTTTTCCCATACTTCGTCAAATTCTAAGTATTCGGAAGTGATAGGGCGGTATTTAGGACCAATTTGTTTCTTCAACTTTTCGTCAACGCCACCGTTGATAGCGTAAAGCAAGCATTTCGCCAAGTTGGAACGAGCACCAAAGAATTGCATTTCTTTACCGATACGCATTGGGGATACGCAACATGCGATGGCGTAGTCATCACCAGAGTTAGGACGCATCAATTCGTCATTTTCGTATTGAATGGAAGATGTTTCAATGGATAATTTCGCACAGAAACGGCGGAAACCGATAGGCATGCGAGGGGACCATAATACAGTGAGGTTTGGCTCTGGAGCAGGGCCAAGGTTAGTCAATGTATGTAGGTAACGGAAGGACATCTTAGAAACCAATGTACGGCCGTCAGTACCCATACCACCGATGGATTCAGTGGTCCAAACAGGGTCACCTGTGAACAAATTGTTGTATTCGTGGATACGTGCGAAGCGAACCATGCGCAATTTCATAATGAAATGGTCTACGAATTCTTGGATTTGTTCCTCTGTGTATGTGCCGTTGCGAAGGTCTCGTTCCGCATAGATATCGAGGAATGTGGAGTTACGACCAATGGACATAGCAGCACCGTTTTGCTCTTTAATAGCACCAAGATAGCCGAAGTAAATCCATTGCATAGCTTCACGAACATCCTTAGCTGGTTTGGAAATATCATAGCCATAGGATGCTGCCATCTCTTTCAATTCTTTCAAAGAGCGGATTTGATCTTGTATTTCCTCACGGTCGCGAATAACATCTTCTAGCATGTCACCCATTGTAATGCTAAATTGTTCTTTTTTATCTTCAATGAGATAATCAACACCGTAAAGAGCGATACGACGATAGTCACCGATAATACGACCACGGCTATACGCATCTGGTAAACCAGTTACAATGTGAGCTGTACGTGCAGCTCGCATTTCTGGAGTATATACATCAAATACGCCATCATTGTGAGTTTTGCGATGTTTCTTAAAGAAGTCCTCTGTTTGCGGATCCATTTTGAAGCCGTATTCTTCAATAGCGGATTTTGCTGTGCGCAAGCCACCATATGGGAACATAGCGCGTTTTAAAGGTTTGTCAGTTTGCAAACCAACGATTGTTTCACGTTCTTTGTCGATATATCCTGGCGCATGGGCAGTAATGTGTGTGGCCACGGAAGTATCAGCATCGAGCATGCCGCCTTTTTCACGTTCTTCTTCATAAAGCTTCATTACTTGTTCCCACAATTTTGTTGTTCGTTCTGTAGGACCAGCAAGGAAGGAATCGTCCCCTTCATAGGGGATATAGTTTCTTTGAATAAAGTCGCGTACATCAACGGCTTTATCCCACACACCTGTGTTAAAATCTTTCCATGCAGTATGTTGCATTTTGCACCTCCATAAAAGGATATAACTATAGATTTCTATGCCTATAGTGTACAATGTTTGTAGCAATTCTACAATGAATAGATGATATAGATTTTCAATACATACTATGCAATTTTGTGAAGTATCTCATAAATTTCCATAAGCTAAATTGTTTAAATACACCAGTATATATAGGCTTATATGGGATTTTGCTTTTTGCAATTTCATTTAATGTATATATAATAATATGAAATTGCATATCAATATTAATAAAGGAAATAAAAATTTTATTAAAGAGGATGAAGGCGGATTATTCAATAGTATGATTGGATAGTTTATATTTGTGTACTGTTCGGAGGCCGTTTATATCTTGTACAGAATCAGCCTGCAAGTCTTTATAAATGCATGTATATTGTAATGCTACGGAACGTTGCCAGCCAGGAAAACAAGCGTTTCTTTTCTTCACTGACACTATATACTATACTCTGAGCAGCTCTTGTTGAAGAGTAACTGATATTGCTTAAAATAGGAGGTCACATTATGGATTTTAATGAAAAATTACGGGAGTATAGAACACAATCTGGATTATCTCAGGGGAAATTAGCAGAAACACTTAATGTGTCGAGACAGGCCATAACAAAGTGGGAATCGGGCAATGGAATGCCGGATATTTCAAATTTAAAGGCCCTTTCAGGTGTATTCAATGTCTCTGTGGATGAATTGCTTTCAGAAGAAGCGGTTAAACCTCGATATCCTTATGAAAGCATCGTAGAATATGATATCGATGAGATAAAACATTTCGATATTAAACTGGGTTCTGTTAATTGCGTAAAAATGAGAGCTGGAGAGGGTGAGAAGATAAAGGTTCAATTGGTCAGTGATACTATTGAAAATTTGACGGAACTGGTGAAAGTAAAAATCGATGATATCAAAAGGCGTATCGATGTGGATGTAAATTGTTCCAAATCCTTATCTGAAGAGCTTGTAAAAGAACATTTGTGGATTTTTATAAATTTGCCTGAAAAATATATGGGAGATACGGAGCTAGCGACCCATTGTGAAAAACTAGAGCTATTTGATATTATTAGTGAAAAGTTTGAGCTAGACGGAGCGGTTAAAGAAATTTATATTGCCGGCGGTAACAGTCATATAGAGCTGGATAACAACTCTCCAATGGAGATATATGTAGCGGATTATACGGGGCGAATTGATGTGAATCAGATATCGGCGAAATCTCGGCTGCATGTCCCTCACGAGTATGCTTTCAAAGCGGTGAAAAAAGGTATTCGTACTAAATTGCTCTTTGAAGATCGTGGACATCTTGTAGACGATTTTTCTGTGTCTGAATCAGAAAATCAAATTGAAATTAATGGAATCAATAGTGAACTTACAATAGTCAAGTTAAGTGAATAGTTGTATTAACTACATAGACATATCTGCTACATAGTTTTCATAAAGCGTTATTACTTTTTCTAACGACTTTGTTACACATTTTGTAGGTCCCATAAGGAACAAAGCATCCCCTTCATAGGAATAAAAAATATGATTTAATTTATTGTAGTGTTAGGGGTATATTATGGTACTATTGAGATAGTGTTATTAAGCTATAAAACATGTAGATAACATGATCTTGGTAGAATGAATCAAGATAGAAATAATTTGGATAGAATATACGTTAATCAAAGTGGATTATAAGATTGTATAGGCGAATGCTATTGAAAGGTGGATGTTAATGACAAATCGAAAGAAAGCACTTTTAGGTGCTTCTGCTACTATTGCGGTGTGGGCTACTGCATTTCCTTTCAGTAAAATAGCATTACAGTCAGTAGATTCATTGACATTGTCTGTGGCAAGGGTCATGGGTGGCGCTTTACTTATGCTGGTAATCGGTGTTGTAAAAGGGCTACATATACCGACAACATGGCGTGAGTGGGGACTATATATTCTGTTAGGTGCTACAGGGAATTTTCTTTACCAAGTTGTATTTAATGAAGGCTTGCGCACAATTCCAGCGGCCACATCCAGTATTATTATGGCCTTGACTCCGATGACGACAGCACTGATGGCCACGATTATTTATAAGGATACAATACGACCTATAGGATGGCTATTTACCATAACTGCATTTATAGGTGTAGCCATAATTATTCTATGGAATTCCGCCCTTACTATTCCTGTAGGAGCCTTGTGGACTTTGTTAGGGATGATACTCTTTGCAGTGTATAATATTCTAAATCGTGGACTTAGTTTAAAGGGACATAAGCCTATCACTATCGCCATGTGGTCTATGTTTACGGGGGCTATTATGGCATTGCCCTTTGCGGAACATGCTATTGAATTGATTGTGGTGGCACCGATTAGTGCAAAATTTGCTATGGCCTATTTAGCATTCCTATCTAGTGCGTTAGGCTTTGTATTCTGGAGCTATGCCTTGGAACATGCTGAAAAGGTTTCTGATGTAACTAATTTTATGTATATCTCGCCTATAGTGGCAGCTATTGTAGCAGCCTTCTTATTGGGGGAAATACCTAATATGGGTCTCTATATAGGGGCGCCTGTCATTTTAGGATCCCTATATCTCTTTAATCGATATAGATAATTTATTTTTGTTAGTGTTTGAATTGGTTCAGCTTGATGTAAAAAAATAAAATTAGATGAATAGGGATGTGAACCCTTATAAGATAAGAGCTATATAATAAAAGAACCTCAACCTTTTAACTGGTGAGGTTCTTTTTTGGTTTGACAGTCCTTATAAATTGTAGTAATCTAAGTACATAATTAAATCATACCTTATAGATATGTTTTAAATTTAAAATTAATTCCTACTGAATTGTAGGAAAAGAGGTGGTACAGTGATTGCTATACGAAATGTAACGAAAGAGTTTGATGTTAATAAGCAAAAGGTTACTGCATTATCTGATGTAAACTTTACCATAGAAAAAGGCGACATATTTGGCATTATTGGCTTTAGTGGAGCCGGTAAATCTACACTGTTACGCATGATTAATGCTTTAGAGGTACCTACCTCTGGTCATGTTGAAATAGATGGTGTGAATATCAATGGTTTAAGTTTTAACGAGCTCAGAAAGGTTCGTAAGCGCATCGGCATGGTGTTTCAACAGTTCAATTTATTGAATGCTAAATCTGTGTATGATAATGTGGCGATTCCATTAATTCTAAATAAAGTTCCTAAATCAGAGATTGATAATAAGGTTAAAACCTTGTTAGACTTTGTTGATTTAGGTGATAAAGCAAATGCCTATCCAGGAGAATTATCTGGTGGTCAAAAGCAGCGCGTTGGTATTGCTCGTGCGTTGGCTACAGATCCATCAATTCTGCTTTGCGATGAAGCAACAAGTGCTCTTGATCCAGATACAACAGAGTCTATTCTTCAATTATTAGAACGCGTTAATCGTGAACTAGGGGTAACAGTCGTTATCGTAACTCATGAGATAGATGTAATCCAAAAGATATGTAATCGCGTTGTAGTTATGGAATATGGGAAGCTTATCGAGAGAGGTTCTGTACTTGAGGTGTTTAGTAAACCTAAGCATGAAACAACAAAACGATTTGTTAGGACTGTTATTCCTGATGAAATCCCATCTACAGTTAAACATACCTTGGCTTGTGATAAAAGGCCTTACACAATACTTAAAATGCACTTCTTAGGAAATAATACAACTGATAATGTGCTATATCATATTAATAAAACTTTTGATTTAGAAACGAGTGTGTTGTTTGCTACGGTAACAGAGTTAGAGCATACGGTACTTGGAATTTTCATCGTTCAGTTCATTGGTGATGATCTTGAAGTGGGCAAGGTAAAAGAGTATCTTGTGACACAAGTCATTGAATGGCAGGAGGTGGCACTATAATGGATTTCTTTATGCAAGAACTTGGCGTTCCCGGTTCGCAGTTATTACTAGCTGCAGAACAAACATTATATATGGTGTTCCTATCTCTATTCATTGGTACAATACTAGGGTTAATTATTGCAGTTACACTGGTGGTAACAAATCCTAATGGGATTGTTAAAAATAGTGTTGTTTATACCATTACAAATACAATTGTTAATATCGTGCGTTCCGTACCATTTATCATCTTGATGGTGTTTATCTTACCGTTGACTAAGATGATTGTTGGTACTCGTGTGGGCACAACGGCGGCTATTGTACCGCTTGTTATATTCATTGCGCCTTATCTTGCTCGACTCTTTGAAAACTCTATTTTAGAGGTCAATAAAGGCATTATTGAGGCTGCACAGTCTATGGGGGCCTCTCATTTTGAGGTGATTTGGCATTTCCTTTTACCAGAGGCAAAGGGATCGCTTATCTTATCCATTACAACAGGTACTATAGGTCTTATCGGTGCTACTGCTATGGCTGGTGCCATTGGTGCAGGTGGTGTAGGTGACTTGGCTCTTACCTATGGTTATGAACGGTTGAACTTCCCATTGATGCTATTTACCGTTGTTATTTTAATTATTTTTGTTCAAATTATTCAAACAATAGGTAACTACTTTGCACGTCGTGCGCGTCGTTCCTAATTTGATGAAATAGATTTTAGTTATATGGATTGTGAAAGTATAGGAGAATGCACTATGAAATTTAAAAAATTCCTTGCCCTTGGTATGGCATTAGTATTTAGCGTAGCTTTTATCGCAGGTTGCGGCTCTAATAATAGCGATAATGGTGCTAAAAAAGAATTAACCTATAGTAAATCTCAAGGCCCTTATTCTGAATTGTTTGAAAAAGGTGTAAAACCAATTTTAGAAAAACAAGGCTATACCTTCAAAGGTGTAGATATGTCTGACTTGGTACAAGCAGACCAAGTATTGAGTGATGGTGAAGTTGATTTTAATGTTGAACAACATACAGCATACATGAAAAACTTCAACGAAAAACAAAATGGTCATCTTGTAGCATTGACCCCAATTCCAACAGTGCCAGCTGGTATCTTTAGTGGTTCTAAGACATCTTTAGATCAAGTAGCTGATGGCGATACTATTGCAGTTCCTAATGATGCGTCTAACATGGCTCGTGCCTATGCGTTGTTGCAAAAAATCGGTTGGATTAAACTTGATCCTAATAAAGACTTAGCGACAGTCACACAAGCAGATATTATTGAAAATCCTAAACATCTTAAATTTACAGAAATGAAGTCCCTTACAATTCCTTCTGTACGTACTGATTTTGATTATATTGTTATTACAGGAGCTATTATTTATAATGCAAAAATTGATCCTAAATCTGCATTGGCAAATGAAGATGTATTGCCACAATGGTTATTACAACTTGTAGTAAACGAGAAAAACAAAGAGGCTCAATGGGCAAAAGACATTGTAGCAGCTTATCATTCTCAAGAATTTAAGGATTACATGGAAAAAAATAATAACGGTTTATGGTTTGTACCAAAAGGTGAATAAATAAGAGAACCACCGATAAGTTGCAGCTTATCGGTGGTTCTTTTTTCCTATAATTCTATTGTATGGTAATACAAAAAATAAACCAATTAACAGTCAATAACGTCCAATCAAGCGGACAAATGAGTGTTAATCAGTTTATGATTAACAATAGTATACTAAACGAAAAAGATTTAGACAAGCTTCAAAAACAATATAATTATCAGTACTATCAAGCTGCGTGTCATGGGTCGTCACATGATTTTGATTTGTTTGATTTAGGTGCTATTAGGTTAACTACGGAACAAGGTTTGAATAAAATAAGGGTTTCACCTAATGATTTTAATTTATATGAAATTATATATTATAATAAAAAGCAGAATTACTGCTGCTGCTGTACATAAAGGTACAGGTAGTCAGACCAGTAATTCTGCTTCTATGGTTACTATATATGAAATGACGAAAGATATCAATGATGGATATGGAACCCTTCACATTGATGTTAATGGCAATCCTGAATTTTATATACTTATTCCTGCCACATAGTTTTCGTATAGTTCTTTATAGTGACCACCGCGTTTGATGAGTTCGTGGTGTGTTCCTTGTTCTGTGATAGTGCCGGTAAAAATCCAAGTATCTTGCAGTACCATGCCTACCGTGTTGTGTAAGCTTTCACGAGATACGTCGCGAATATCTACGCCATCGTTGATGATTGTGGCCGTTAAGGTTGGTATATATAATGTGCCTGCCACGGTGAGTAACGAAAGAATTGATACGATAATGACTGGAAACCATAAAGATTTTATATAGCGTATAAAAGGTTTCATTTAAATCCTTTCAGTAATTTTAGTTAAATTAATAATTTTCGATATTTATATTGTATTGTATAAAACCAAAAATATCTAGTAAAAACTATTACTAAAAGTTTAGTATTAATCAATAAGTATTATGACGAATATTATATTCTCACTAAAAAAATTCTGCTATACTGTATTAGCAATTTTGCAGTTTTATTTTTAGTAAGGAGTGTTCTTAATGAAGTTGAATTGGAAATTATTTGCACCGCTTGTAGTAGCTATTCTTGTATGGCTCATCGGTGCTCCTGAAGGTCTTAGCGCAAATTCTTGGATTTATGTAAGTATTTTTGCAGGCCTTGTGGTGGGGTTGATTTTAGAACCAATGCCACCAGCTTTCATCGGTATCATTGCTGTTACCGTATCTATGTTATTTAAGGTTGGTCCAGCACCTATTATAGACAAAGCAACTGGTGTAGCAAAGGCTATTACGGATGCCCAAGCTATCAGCTGGGGACTTAGCGGTTTCTCTAATGCTATCGTGTGGTTGATATTCGCAGCATTTATGATCGGTATCGGTTATGAAAATTCTGGTCTTGGTCGACGTATTGCATTGTTCCTCGTAGCCAAGCTTGGAAAGTCCTCTTTAGGCCTTGGGTATGCTATTGCTATTACTGACCTTGTGTTGGCTCCATTTATTCCAAGTAATGCGGCTCGTTCTGGTGGTACGATTTATCCAATTGTATCTAGTATTTGTCCGATGTTCGATTCTTACCCCGATAAGAATCCTCGTAAAATTGGTTCCTATTTGAACTGGGTAGCATTGGCAACAACTTGTGTATCTAGCTCTATTTTCTTGACTGGTGCGGCGCCAAATCCATTGGCTCTTGAATTGTCTGCAAAGTCGGGTATCGTAGCTGCCAACTGGGGCACATGGTTCCTAGCATTCTTGCCAGTGGGTATTATACTATTTATCATCACACCATTATTGACCTATGTATTCTGTAAACCGGAGGTAAAAGGGTCCCCTGAAATTGCAGCATGGGCAAGGGATGAATATAAGAAATTAGGTTCCATGACACGCAGTGAAATCTTCATGGCCTTGATTTCTGTATTGGCTCTTGTGTTGTGGATTGGTGCTTCTACATTTAAAGTGAACCCAACTACAACAGCTTTGATTGTTATTATCTTGATGATTTTCACCAAGATTATGACATGGCAAGACTTCCTTGCTAACAAACCAGCATGGAATGTTTTGACTTGGTTCGCTACACTCGTACCTATGGCTGCGGGTCTTAAAAACGTAGGCTTTTTGGAGTGGCTTGCTAAATCTGCAGGTGGTTCTTTAGTATCCTTAGATCCCACAATGGCAGTTCTTGGTTTGTTATTAGCATTCTGCTTGCTTCGTTACTTCTTTGCTTCTGGCACCGCTTATGTAACTGCCATGGTAGGCTTATTTGCTACTCTAATTCTTCAGATTCCTAGTGTTGATCCAGCTCAAGTTATGTTGATTCTTTTAGTACCAATGGGTATTATGGGTATCCTTACACCATATGGTACTGGTCATAGCCCAATTTGGTTTGCTAGTGGTTATAATAAAGGCCCTGAATTCTGGAAATTAGGTGCTATCTTTGGGATTATCTACCTTGCGATATTTATTGTGGTGGGTATTCCATGGATTCAGTTCGTAATGCCACTTTTAGGATAGGCTTTCCGCCGCCATATGTCTCTCTGCGCTCCATTCGCTGCAAGTCGCTGGACAGACATATGGCGGCTTCTTCTATCTTAAAATAACAATACTCACTTTAGGAAAAGTAAGTCGAGCTTACAGAATACTACGAGTAGCTTTCTTTATATCCGAAAATGGAAAAACTCGATAGAGCTCGACAAATCTAAGAAAATAAATATAATATTGATGTGATAGTAAATATCTTTTTTGGGGTTTCTGATGGAGGTGGTTTATTATTATGTCTGCTACAGAGCGTGTTGTACAGTCGATTTTATATGAGCTGGGCTGTGTTTTGATTGGCTGTTTGGTGATGCAGTTTGTTCCGCATGAGGGGCAGCCTTTGGTCTTGATGATTATTTTTTCCTTGTTGGCGATGGTTTGGAATTTTGTGTTTAACTGGATATTTGATAAACTAGTACTAGGTGACCGATTAGCGCGAGGGCCTGTAATCCGCACAATTCATGCAGTGTTGTTTGAAGGTTTGTTTATGCTTGCCACAGTGCCTATTATTATGTACATGATGCATATGAGCTTTTGGATGGCCTTTGCTACAGATATAACGATGACATTAGTCATATTAGGTTATACTTATATTTATAATTGGGTATATGATCGAGCACGTCTATATTTTGTAGAGGCTTAATTTTGAATGTGAGGTAGGTACCTCTTGTAAAATCTATATCGTATAGTAGGAGGTTCTTATGTCTACAAAATCTATTACGGGCACAGGTCTCTTGTTGGCCGTTGCCTTATTGGCGCAAAGCTTGCGCCTTATTTTTCCCTTTATTCCTAATCAGGTGAGCATGTTCCTCATCGGTTCCATTACATCTGCTACATTTGTTTTGGCGACGTGGCGCTATGGTTGGAAAAATGGTCTAGTCATCGCTTGGATTGCACCAGTGGTGGCGCATTTACAAGGCATGTTACCATTACCGCCGTTCATTTTGATTACGGCTCTTGGCACGACAGCGTATGTATTTGTGGCACATTGGTTACAACATAAGCCAAAGCTTTTACTTATTATTGTGGCGGCTTTGGTAAAAGCCGGCGTACTCTTTGGAGGGTACTCCTTGTTCTTCTCCTTGTTCCAATTTCCACCAAAGATTGTAAATACCATGCTTTTTGTAGCTAGTTGGCCTCAATTGGTAACATCTTCTTTAGGTATTATTTTGGCATTACTTATTACAAAACGTACTAAAAATTAGTCTAACTTAACTTAGAGTTATGACAACCCATTCAAAATAGATATGACTTTTTCGGGGCACTCAGGCAGTATGAGTGCCCATTTTTGTTGACCTTAGTCATTGTCTACTTTTATAATTAACATATTGTATACAAATATGAGGAGTTGATAGGAATGAAATTTAATACAAAATGTGTTCACGGCAGTGGTAAACCAGATAGCACTGGTGCAATTTCCCCTGCAATCTATATGTCTAGTACATTTTCTCATCCAAAGTTGGGGGATACAACAGGTTATCAATATTCGCGCGAGTCTAATCCAACGCGCGACCGTTTGGAACAATTGATAGCTGGCCTTGAAGAAGGTACAGATGCATTGGCATTTTCCTCCGGTATGGCAGCTGTGGACGCAGTATTCCACCTATTCTCTCCTGGAGATCACATCATCTTAGGTGATGATTTATATGGTGGTTCTATCCGTATGTTCACAAATATTTACGAACAGAACGGCATTGAGTTCACTTATGTAGGCACCTCTGATCTTGATGCGGTGAAAGCTGCTTTTAAACCAAATACAAAGGCTGTTTATATTGAAACACCGACAAATCCTATGATGGAGATTACCGATATTCGTGCACTCTGTGCATTGGCGCATGAACGTAATGCGCTAGTGATTATCGACAACACATTTTTGAGTCCATATTTCCAAAAGCCATTGACCTTGGGTGCCGATATTGTCGTTCATAGTGGTACAAAATTCATCGGTGGTCATCACGATGTAATTTCTGGTTTTACTATTGTAAAAGACGAAGAAATCGCCGCAAAATTGCGTTTAACGTACAAAACCGTAGGTGCATGTTTATCTGCTATGGATAGCTGGCTCGTTATTCGCGGCGTAAAAACATTGGCACTTCGTATGGAGCAACACCAAAAGAATGCCATTGCTCTTGCGGAATGGCTAAAGACACAACCTAAGGTAACAAAAGTATTGTTCCCAGGACTTCCTGAACATCCGGGCTATGAAATCAATAAAGCTCAAACAACAGGCTTTGGCGGCATGTTATCCTTCGAAGTAGATAGCGAAGAAACGGCTAAACAAGTATTAGAAGGTATTGAGCTTATTCAATTCGCTGAAAGTCTTGGTGGTACAGAATCCTTGTTGACATACCCTGTAACGCAAACACATCCAGATTTAAAACCGGAAGATGCAGAACGTAAAGGTATTACACGTCGTTTGTTGCGTTTATCTGTAGGGATTGAAGATACAGAAGACTTGATTGCAGACTTGGAACAAGCTTTTAATAAATAAAGGAGTTCCTATGGGACAATATAACTTTGATCAAATTTTAGATAGAACGCACACGAAATCTTTAAAATATGATTTTGCTGTAAAACGAGGCAAACCTGCGGATGTGTTGCCATTCTGGGTAGCGGATATGGATTTTGAAATTCCCCCTGAATTGAAGCAAATTTTATTAGACCGCGTAAACCATGGTGTGTTCGGATATACCGAGTCCGACGACGAATACTTTGATGTGTTACAAAATTGGTTTAGCACTCGTTTTAACTGGATTCCAGAACAAAAATGGCTTGTTAAAACGCCTGGGATTGTATTTGCTTTGGCGATGGCGGTGCGAGCTTTCACCAAGGAGGGTGAAGGTGTGCTCATCAACCAACCAGTGTACTACCCATTTAGCATGGTTATTGATGACAACAATCGGCATCTTATCAATGTGCCGCTCATCAAAGGCGAAGAGAGATATACTATCGACTTTGAAGGCATTGAGCGAGCTATCGTTGAGGAAAATGTTACATTATTCCTCTTGTGTAACCCCCATAATCCGGTAGGACGCGTGTGGACTGAGGACGAGTTGAAACGCCTCGGCGATATTTGTATTAAACATAATGTGCTCATTGTGAGCGATGAAATCCATGCAGATTTTGTATGGAAAGGGCATACGCATAAGGTCTTTGCCGCTCTTGGTGAAAGCTATGCAGAACACTGTATTGTATGTACAGCACCTAGTAAGACCTTCAACATTGCAGGCTTACAAGTAAGTAATATTTTCATTCCTAATGATTCCTTACGCCGCCGTTTTATCAAAGAAATCGATCGTGCTGGTTATAGCCAATTGAACACGATGGGGATTGTGGGCTGTGAAGGGGCCTACAAAGTAGGGGCTCCTTGGCTTGATGAATTGAAAGAATATATTCAAGACAATATTCAATTTACCATCGACTATATAGCAAAATATATGCCAAAAATCCATGTGTATCGGCCTGAAGGGACATATCTCATGTGGCTAGATTGTTCTCAATTGCCGCTGAGCCCTAAAGAGCGAGATGAATGGATCGTTAATGATGCCAAGTTATGGCTCGATACGGGTTCTATGTTTGGCATCGATGGGGAGGACTTTGAACGCATTAATGTTGCTTGTCCTCGTAAAATATTAGAAGAAGGGCTCGAATCTTGGCGCCGTGCCTATGAGGCTAAGGGCTTTTAATTAGATTAGGTTATCAAATTGTAGAATATGTAGAGGTGACATTATGCCTATTAAAGTAATAAAAAATTTACCGGCCATAACGAAATTAGCTCAAGAGAATATTTTCGTTATGGATACTGAGCGGGCGGAAAATCAACAGATCCGACCTTTGCAAATTTTGCTAGTCAATTTGATGCCTACTAAAGAAGTGACGGAGACGCAAATTTTGCGTGCTCTCAGTAATAGCCCATTGCAAGTTAATTTAACATTGTTGCATACCGCATCTCGTAAGGCTAAAAATACAGATGAACAATATTTAGAAACTTTCTATCGTACTTTTGATGAGGTAAAAGACCAGTTCTTTGACGGTATGATTATTACCGGTGCTCCTGTTGAGTTAATGCCTTTTGAAGAGGTAGACTATTGGTCTGAACTCGTAGAAATCATGAACTGGGGCGAAGAACATGTATATTCGACCTTCTATATCTGTTGGGGGGCTCAAGCTGGTTTATATCATCACTTTGGTATTAACAAATCTATTATGGATGAGAAATTATTCGGTGTTTATGAACACGATATTTATAATGATCGACCAGTGCTCATGCGTGGATTTGATGAAAAGTTTTGGATGCCACATTCTCGTCACACTACAGTTTCTTTGCAACAAATTAAGGAAAATCGTGACTTGGAACTTTTGGCTGGGTCTGAACCAACAGGTGCTGCTATCGTTCGTAGTTTAGATAATAAGCATATCTTTGTATTTGGTCATGCCGAATACGATTGGGACACACTTAACCGTGAGTACGTGCGGGATATCAAAAAAGGTATGGATATTGCAGTTCCTGAAAACTACTTCCCGGATAATGATCCAAAACAACGTCCCATCGTGCGCTGGCGCTCTGTAAGTACACTATTATTTACAAACTGGTTGAACTACTATGTATACCAAGAAACACCGTACATCATTGAACAAATCCAAAAAATGAAATTTGAACGGGATAAAAATTTAGGCGCTTACATCTAAATGTAAGTACTTATTTCTAATCTATTGATAGTAATATGTACCCCTAATTACTTCTAACATTTCTCAAGGGAACTAGTTCTTTGGAAGTAATTAGGGGATTTTTATTTTTCATAAAATGATTTAGTTCGCATTAGAGTCTTTGGTAAAAGTTTTTATCGTCCTTTGCTTACCATAGTTTAAAGTTATGGAGAAGACCATATAAAAAATAGTAGACATATTTTTTAAAACATAGTACTATACTAGGCATAAAGAATGAACTCAATTCACAGTTAATATAAAGGAGTTGTTATAATGAGCAAACAATACAGATTTGAAACATTACAATTACATGCTGGTCATACCGTGGATCCAACAGGTTCTCGTGCAGTACCTATTTACCAAACTACATCTTTCGTATTTAAAGATGCAGAAGAAGCAGCAGGCCGTTTTGCATTGACTAATCCTGGTGGTATTTACTCTCGCCTTGGCAATCCTACTACAGATGTATTGGATGCTCGTGTAGCACAACTTGAAGGCGGTGCTGCTGGTATTGCAGTAGCATCTGGTTCTGCAGCGGTTACGTACTCTATTTTAAATGTAGCAGATGCTGGTGATAATATTGTTGCTGCATCCACATTGTATGGTGGTACTTATAATTTGTTTACTGCTACATTGCCTCGCTTGGGGATTCAAACTAAATTCGTAAATCCGGATCATTTGGAAGAATTTGAAGCAGCTATCGATGAAAAGACTAAAGCCGTTTATATCGAATCTATTGGTAACCCTGGTATTAATCTTATCGATGTACAAGCTATAGCTGATATTGCACATAAGCACAATATCATCTTGATCGTAGATAACACATTTGCATCTCCATACTTATTCCGTCCATTAGAACATGGTGCTGACGTAGTTGTACACTCTGCTACTAAATACCTTGGTGGTCACGGTACAACATTGGCTGGCGTAGTAGTAGAATCTGGTAAATTCGACTATAAAGGTTCTGGTAAATACCCTGGCTTCTCCGAAGGTGACGAACACTACAATGGATTAGTATTTGGTGATTTGCCAATCCCATTCACTGTAAAAATTCGTGCTCAATTACTTCGTGATACTGGTGCATGCATTACTCCACTTGCAGCATGGCAAATCTTGCAAGGTATTGAAACATTGTCCTTGCGCGTAGAACGTCACGTAGAAAATGCTCGTAAAGTAGTAGATTTCTTGAGCAAACATCCTAAGGTAGCATGGGTAAGCTATCCAGAATTAGAAGACAGCAAATACAAAGCATTAGCTGATAAATACTTCCCTAAAGGTGTTGGTGCAGTATTCACATTCGGTGTAAAAGGTGGTAAAGAAGCCGGTATTAAGCTAGTTGATTCTTTGGAAATCTTCTCCAATCTTGCCAACGTAGCAGATGCTAAATCTCTTGTTATCCATCCTGCATCCACAACACATGCACAACTTAACGAAGAACAACAAAAATCTGCTGGCGTAACACCAGATATGATCCGTGTATCCATCGGCCTTGAAAATATCGATGATATCATCGAAGACTTGGCACAAGCTTTAGATAAAGCATAATTTTCGTACCTCTTGTTTGGAAAACTATAGATCAAACCTTCAAAACTTACAAATGATATCCTTAAGCTGAACTTTGCTTAAGAAATAGAACACATAACTATCAAACCTATAAAACTTATGCAAAAGGCCTCCCACTGGGAGGCTTTTTTGTTATTAGTGTGTTGTTGTCTTTATAAGAATGAAATGTTGTGTAGGTGTAATACAACCTTGATAGAATGGGCATAAAAAGACCTTGGATTTAATGATCCAAGGTCTTTAAGGGAGTATAGTGTGTGTAACGTTTGGTCTGTGGTGTGTGCACAGACCGTTTTCCTATTGTGTGAGATAGGATGTTAGGGAGCCCGTGGTTAGTGTTACGGGCTCTCTGAGAGTGTGTTAGAGAGTGTATCCAAAGAATACAGTGTGTATAGTATGTGTGTTATATGTGTAGTGTGTCATCTAAGTGGGTTAGGATAGGGTTTCACTTGATGAAATGAAAATCTTAGTATTTTGTGTTTTTAACTTTAGCGCTAATAACTTTGCCGGATGTAGCGTCTACTTTAACTTCAGCATTTTTACCGCCGCCAGTTGTCATATCAAATTCATATACAACTCTGCCGTTTTCACGTTCAACAGTCCAATCCATAGTTTGGAAATCAGAACCAACTTTTTCCATAGCTTTTGTTTCAGCTACTTCAGGAATGATGATGTTTTGAACGTTAATTGTTTTAGAAGCTTTGGAGTAACCTTTTACTTCTTTACCAACGATTTGACCAGATGCTTCGTCTACTTTAAGCTCTACTTCACGGTTGCCATAATAACCTTCTACTTCATAGTAAGGATTATGTTTTGCATCATAGGAAATAGATTTTACAGTAGCGCCAGGGAATTGTTGTTGGAATACTGTAACAGCGCCCATATAGTCAACAGAATAGTTAGCTTGTGCGGATGGAGCAACGCTACCAACACCATTCCAGTTGCTATGGTTGTTGTAACCATGGTTGCTAGCTGCACCAACTACACCTGCTAATAATACTGTACTAACGCCAAATGCACATAGTACTTTGGATACTTTCTTAACATTTTTCATAAGCAATGCCTCCTGATACCAAATTATAATTTTCGTTTAGTTACGATTTTGTGAAAGTAGATTTTACTCAATCTACTTATGTATAATTTAATATTATTGTATGAAAATAAGGTGAAATTAGATGATTTTTGTATGAAGATGAGTATATCTTTTAGTTATTATGAACTATTGATAATAACTATTAGCTATAGTCAAAATTAAAAAGTACTAAAAACATAGTATATATAGTATTAGACTATATAGTAAACTAAAAGTCAACCATTATAGTTGACAATTAAAAATACAAGTGCTTTAATTTAGATAGTTAGTAGTTTGTTTCCGTGTTATCTTGGACTTTTATTCTCCATTGATAGCACAAATTCCTGCTTAGGTCTGTTATGAATGGAGGTATACCATGAGCTCTACTGTATCAAAACAAACTCGCATTACCACCCGTCAGTTAACGATGACAGCACTCTTTGTGGCGCTAATCGCGGTTGGTGCTTTCATACGGGTCCCATTACCGAATTGTCCGTTTACATTGCAAATCTTATTTACTACATTAGCGGGCATTGTTTTAGGTAGTCGTTTAGGTGCCGCTAGTGTTGGCATTTATATTGTACTAGGCCTTGTTGGGGTTCCTATTTTTACATCTGGTGGAGGTCCTAGTTATATTTTGCAACCTACCTTTGGTTATTTAATTGGCTTTATGGTTGGTGCGTATGCAGTAGGACGCATTGCAGAGACAATGGATACACTATCGTTCAAACGTTTGCTAGCCGGATCCATATTAAATCTATTTATTGTATATGGTCTTGGCATGGTGTACCTATACTTTATTATGAATCTGTATTTAGGTAAGCCGATTGGTGTGGAAGCTGTCATTATTACTTGCTTCCTAATCCCAGTTGGCCCAGACATTTTCTTGTGCGCTGTAGCAGCATCTCTTGGCAAGAGAATTATTAAAGAATTACAGCACTAATAGAACGTTTTAATAACTATTATAATTAGAATAACTAGAATAAGTATAATAATTATTATAATTATTATAAGGCATCAATTTGTTGTAGATTCATATAGACATTGAATTATAAAATATAGGTTATTTTATTTAACAGAATCATTCCTATTAAAAACGAGGCGTTAAGCCTCGTTTTTTATGTAATTCTTAAGGGTATACATAGCCTAATATAGGTTCTGCAGATTTGATTTTTGTAATCTCTACATATGGTTGTTTACGACCGTGGAAGTCTCGCGTAGAAACCTTTCCTTCAATCGATACCCATTGTTCATTTTGTAAGCTATCACCATCTGTTTTATAGGCTGTCATGCCAATAGGGGCAACGTCAGCAATACAACAAGCCATAGCCATACGAGAAATAGTAAATTCGTTAGATTTTAATGTATTATCTTCGCGGTTCACATAGCCTGTCATATAAACTGTGTAGTCTTTATATTGATCCGCATTAGATCCAACTTTTACAATGGTTTGATAGAAATTGTCTGAGTTCAAAACGATTTCTTTTTTGTCCTTGGAAATTCCTGGCTCTTTACTTTCACTGTTAACGGTGACAACCTCTCCAATAGCATCGTTTGTAAAGTCAAAATTGTTAGTATCATCGTTTACACGAGCGGCACCATGAACGCCTGTTGATGGTACAAGAACAGGAGGAACGATGAGCAACATAATAGGAATAATAATTGGAACGATAGATTTCCAGTTATGTTTGTAGTATTTTGACGGAGCCCAAATAATCGTCGCTAAACCGCCTAAAATAAGGGCAACGCCACTAATACCTAGTAAAAGTTCATAACGAGGTGCAATATAGTTCAAATAACGACCTGTCACAATGAGGTAAATACAACAGATACCTAAGATGAGATACAATAGACCTTTCACGATAGAAAAGCGATCTTTCAGTCCTAATGTCATGAAATCATCTCCTTTTAATTAATTAAGAACTGAGATAATGATTATAAAAATTTGTAAATTAGCTAAGAAAGAATTTGAATACTAATGCTGCTATATAGGACATAACGGCAATCGTTATACTTAATCGTATGATAAATGAGGTAGGCATATATTGTTTTAATATATATACGTTTTTGATATCTAACATCGGACCTAAGATGAGAAAGCCCATTACGGAACTAATAGGAAATAAGGTGCTCAAGGATTTACCGATGATGGCATCTGATGTAGAGCAGATTGAAAAGAAGAATGCTAACATCAGCAAAATTGGAATGGCTGTAAATTCTGGCAAGGTTAATCCTGCGTTGAGAAGCCAAGGCTTGCCATACACTTGAACTATAGATAGTACAGTTGCCGCCATGGAAAAATAGAATAAGAGTTGAGAAAACTCTCGTTCCATATGGACTAACAATCTTTTTTTATCGATATGTTTAGTTTTAGTTGTTTCTAAAACGATTTCTTCGTAGCTAAGATTCTGTGGTGTTCTTGCTTTCAAAATAGATGTGGCTGGAGGCCAAAATCGGAACGATAGGGCTACTAACAAGGCAACACCTAGTCCTAAAACGATACGCCATACGGAGAGCATGGGATTGTCAGGAAACGCATACCATGTAGAAAGAATGGTGATAGGGTTGATAATCGGGCTAGCGAGCATAAATAAAAGAGCTACTGATAAAGGGATGCCTCGATCTATTAGCGCCTTGAATAAGGGGATGATGGCACAGTCACAAATTGGCAAGGCAAAGCCACTGACCATAGCAGCCCCATAGCTTTTCAAAGAATGGTCACCTAACAGTTTTAGTAATACTCGTTGTGGTACGAAATAGCGAATAATCGTTGAGCCTACCGTGCCTAATAAAAGGAATGGAATGGCCTCGATGATGAGGCCCGTGATTATGGCGAAGCATTGGTGAATGGAATAGGGGATGTCATGGCGAAAAGCTGTGACCAACAGTATATAGGTTGTAATACCAATAACTAATAGATTAGGAATGAGTCCCCATGTGGAATTCCGGCACAGTTGTTCTACTTTTTCTGGTGTAGGAGCTGTTATAATTTTAGCCTCTCCGTTGTAGGTACGTAGTAAAGCGTGATGTGTATTGGATTCTGTGATAATACAATCTGCACTATACAATTGACTCATTACATCATTACCTAAACCAGGGAGTATGGTTGAGACAAATTGATCGGTACAAATATACAATACCTTTTCTACTTGTAATAGGTGGCTTAATATATCGCTATATAGTAAGGCTTCTAGTTGATGAAAGCTTACCATGCCATTCCACTCAATCCATAGCTCTTTTGGCTGTAGTCGTTTTAAATAATCCCCGATTTTACAGGCTATCAATTCGTAAGACTTGATATCGCTAGGAACAATGGCACTGAGTTCATCCGCATTGAGTTGTAAGGGCTCTTTGATGAGAGGTTCACTGCCTTCTTCGGCGCTGATTATTGCGGTACCGCCTAGCTTTTTACGGTATTGTAATTGTTCGTTTATGAACGTGCTTTTACCGGATCCAATAAACCCTGTAACGATATAAACTGGTATCATGATTGACACACTTCGTTATGTACCATTGGTACATTAAAATCTGTGCCGATAACGACTAAACTATAGTCATTAGTTTCACTAGGTGAAAGCGAACAGTAATGAGTGCCGTATTGGAGTTCGTGAGGACCTTCCGTGGTTGGTACAATCCCTTTGGCACGAAGCACTGTATCAGGCATGCCTTCTAAAATGGTTTTCCATTGTGCAAGACTAAGGGTGCGCAAATCCTTAAAGGTATGACTCATAAATAAATGTTCATCGTGTAAGCAGTGATCATCATGACAATGATACAGGCGCTTGATGTAATCACGCAAACCAATGGTATCCCATGCTTCTTCATGAATTGGTGTATGTGGCGCGAGGTCGCGAATCATACGTTTTGTAATGCTTGTCTGTTGAATATCTTCTGTATGGCTCAAAAAAATCGCATCACTATGAGTGATTTGATCCTTGAAGAAAAGACCAAAATTTTTGATAAACATTGGTGCTTGCATAGCATCGACAGTCGTTATTGATGCGTGAATGTAAGCAGATTTTGCAATGTCCTCGTCGTTACAAGTATGGATGATTTCACTGAGCTTGCTAACACCTGATGGCTCGATGTAGATCATATCGATTTTGTAATTTTGCAGAATATCAAGTAGTGCTTGTTGGAAATTTCCTTGTAAGCTACAGCAAATACAGCCAGATGTTACTTCACGGACTGTGGCCCCTGTTTTTGCAAGATTAGCAGCATCGAGGCTAGTTTCACCAAAATCGTTTTCTATAATAAGAATTTTATCTTTCGATGTATGTTCTTTTAGTATATGTTGTAAGAATGTTGTTTTTCCAGAACCTAGAAATCCGGATATGATAACTATTGGAATCATATATACCTCCTGCGTAATGTAAACACAGTATACACCTATAGGATAACACAGAAAATACTCTATGGGGTATATGGAAACTAGCAAGTTTATCAGAGTTTAACAGCCTTCTCTGAAATTTATAGATTATATACTATATATGAGTATACTGGCACATGTAGTTGATATTCATAATTATTTATAAATAAAACGATGCATTCCATGTTGTTCATATATGAAAGAATACTCCTGTATGAATAAATATTTATTTATGTAGTTGAAAAATTTTTATGAAAAAAATCCCTCCTACAAGATAATTCAGTTGGAGAGATGGCTGAATTACTTGTAGGAGGGTTGGAGAGTCACTATTACATGGGTCTCGTAACTTGATGTGTTATTTGCTTATAGTATAACAAATTATACATCAAAAATATAGTAATTATTTATTTTATTGTAATTTTGCTAATAATGCTTTGAGGTACACATATACATTTTCAACAGAAGGTAAATGAACGCGTTCTGATGGTGTATGAGGACTTACGATAGTAGGCCCAAAGCTAATCATTTGTGTATTTGGCAATACGCCTTTTAACAAACCACATTCGAGACCTGCGTGAATAGCATTTACATTAGCTGGTGTATCGAACATTTCGTTATGCAAGGAAATCGCTTGTTCTTCCAATTTTGAGCCTTTGTCGTATTCCCATGCTGGATATCCACCTGTACGCTCTGCAGCTACGCCAAGTGCTTTTGCAAGAAGCATCATTTTTTTCGTTAAGAATTCAAGACTATTGCTATTGGAACTACGAATAGAAATGAGTATTTCAATGGTATGTTGATTTTCACGTACGATAGCAATATTATTAGATGTTTCTACAAGGTTTGGGATAGACTTACTTACAGAATGAACCCCATCTTGTGCAAGATAGATATATGTAATAAGTGCTTCTGTTGTGTCTTCTGCATATACTATTTCAGGAGTAGGAACATCTTCAACTACAAATGTAAGGCCTGGATCCTGTACGCTATATTCGTGTTGGTATTGTTTTTCTTGGTATGCGAGCAATGTTTTAATGGCTGCCACATCTTCAGAGCGTACGGATAGTACAGCTACTGCCTTAGACGGAATTGCATTATGTTTTACGCCACCTTCAAAAGACGCTAAGCTAATAGGATATTGTTGTTGAATATCATAGAGTACACGGGTTAACACTTGGTTTGCATTGGCTCGTTGCTCGTTGATTTCGATGCCAGAGTGCCCCCCTTTAAGGCCGGTTACTGTAATGGATAAGCCCGCATCATAGCCTAGTTGATTGTTATCGCGTAACAATGGAATTTTTACATGTACGTGGCAACCGCCAGCACAACTAACGGTGAAGTCATGTTCTACCTCTGTATCCAGGTTGAGTAAGTAGTCACCAGTTACTTGACCTTCTTTAATGGCAAAGGCACCATCCATACCAGTTTCTTCGTTGGTAGTGAATAATAATTGCATTGGTCCATGTTGTTGGCTTTCATCTTCAAGGAGAGCAAGCATCATAGCAGCGCCCATGCCATTATCGGCACCTAATGTTGTATGGTCTGCGTGCATCCATTCGCCTTCGATGATATTGGCAATTGGATCTTTAGAGAAGTCGTGGTTAGAGTCATGGTCTTTAACACAAACCATATCAATATGACCTTGTAAAATGATGGATGGACGGTTTTCATAACCTGGAGATGCAGCTTTTTTGATAACTACATTAAAGATTTCGTCTTGATGAACTTCAAGACCTAAATTTTTAGCAAAGTTCACGATGTAATCGCTGATGCCTTTTTCATTGCCGGACTCACGAGGGATTTGGCTCATTTCTTTAAAAATTTCTAATACGCGTTTTGCTTGAACGATTGTTTCCATAATGGTACCTTTCATTCTCATGTAAAATAGATATGTATGTATTATTGAAAGCTTTTAAAACAATATAAAATAAAATATTATGGCGTAATGGTCGCTTGTTTTACAGTCTAGACTAGCTTCTTTCATACATACGAACTATATAAATTATTGTTGTATATATATAGTTATATCACAATAAAGATTATTAGGATAGCTTATGCTAGGTGCTAGCTATATAGGAATAATATTGTATAATGAGGGTATACGAATAACGAATAACAATTAACTAAATTTCTATAGATCTTAGAAGGTTGGTGAACTAATGCAACATGAAAGCCGCAATATTAGCATGCTTATGGATTTTTATGAGATGACTATGGCACATGGCTACTTTACAAAATTAAAAAATGTGGATCGCGTCGCATTTGATGTTTTTTTTAGACGTAATCCAGACAAGGGCGGTTTTGCTATTTTTGGTGGTCTCGAACAAATCGTTGAGTACATTTTAAATTTACACTTTGATGAAAGTGATATCTCTTATTTACGGAGTCAGGGTATTTTTAGTGAAGAATTTTTAGCTTATTTAAAAGATTTCTCTTTCACTGGTGATGTATATGCCTTCCCAGAAGGTTCTATCATCTATCCTAATGAACCTGTAATTACAATTGTGGCGCCTCTCATAGATGCACAAATCATAGAAACTGCAGTGCTTACTATGATGAACCATCAATCCCTTATCGCCACAAAAGCTAATCGCATTGTTCGCGCTGCGGATGGGCGTATTGTGGCTGACTTTGGTGCTCGTCGTGCACATAATGTAGACGCTGCTGTATATGGTGCAAGAGCCGCTTACATTGGTGGTGTTCAGTCCACTGCAACCGTTTTAGCAGGGCAACAATTTGGCATTCCTGTCAGCGGGACCATGGCACATAGCTGGGTTATGTACTATGGTTCTGAATACGATGCTTTTAAAGCCTATGCCGAAGTGTATCCAGATAATGCAGTATTCCTAGTTGATACTTATGATGTGTTAAACTCTGGCGTGCCCAATGCTATTAAGGTAGCAAAGGATGTATTAGAGCCAATGGGGAAACGCTTAAAAGGAATTCGCCTAGATTCTGGTGACCTTGCGTATTTGGCGAAAAAAGCGCGGCGCATGCTAGATGATGCAGGCTTAGAAGATTGTAAAATCATGGCATCTAATAGTCTAGATGAGTATACAATCACATCTTTGCTCATACAAGGTGGCCCTATTGATATTTTTGGTGTAGGGGAACGCCTCATTACCTCTAAGAGTGACCCCGTATTTGGTGCGGTATATAAAATTGCTAGCATCGAGAAAGATGGTATGTGGGAACCTCGTATCAAGATTTCTGAAAGTGTAGAAAAAATTACTAATCCAGGTCTTAAAAAGGTATATCGTGTTTATAATGATAAAGGTCGTGCGATTGCAGATCTATTAACATTGTTGAGAGAGGTACCTGATACAGAGGAACCATATCGTTATATCGATCCTGAGCAACCTTGGCGTGAATTATATTTTGAAAATTGTACTTTTAAAGAGATGAAGCAGCTTATTATCAAGGATGGTAAATTAGTTGTGAACTTACCAACCCTAGAGGAAATTCGAGCATATGTGCAAGATCAATTAGCTAATGAAATTTGGCCTGAAGAGCAACGCTTTGAAAATCCACATCGTCACTACCTTGATATGAGTCCTAGCTACTATCAATTGAAGATGGATTTATTGAACCGTATTTATCGGAAAAAGTAGGAGGGCCTATGTTAGAAAATCCACAAGCTACAAAGGATGCCCTCATTCAATGGATTCGAGATTATTTTGGTAAAAATGGTCCTAACTGTAGTGCTGTAGTTGGTATTTCAGGTGGTAAGGACTCGACTATCGTGGCAGCTCTTTGCAAAGAAGCTCTCGGTGCAGATCGCGTAGTTGGTGTTCTTATGCCAAATGGAGTGCAATCGGATATTGATGATGCTCAGACAGTGGTAAATCATTTAGGAATTCCGCACATGACGGTCAATATTGGTGCTGCCTATGAGGCGCTAACTCATGCTATCGTTCAGGCTAAGGGGTATGATGCTGTAACGGGGAGAGCCGATTTATCTAAAGATGCTGCCATTAATACCCCGCCTCGTCTCCGGATGGCAACTCTCTATGCAATAGGACAAAATTTACCAAATGGTGCTCGTGTAGCAAATACTTGTAATGGATCTGAAGACTACGTAGGATACTCTACAAAATACGGAGATAGTGCAGGTGATTTTAGCCCTCTCGCACAACTCGTAGTAGAAGAAGTTCGTCAAATAGGAAAACTTCTTGATATTCCATTGCACCTAGTTGATAAGGTGCCAAGTGATGGTCTCAGCGGTCAGTCCGATGAGGATAAATTAGGATTTACCTATGCTATATTGGATCATTATATTAGAACTGGGAAAATTGAAGATCAAGCAACAAAAGAGCGAATCGATTATCTGAATCGAATTAATAAGCATAAATTAGAGTTGATGCCGTCATTTGACCCAAACCTTTAATTGATAGGGTGAAAATCTTGATTTATAGTGGAGGCAATATGGAGACAAAAATCGCTTTGATTGGTACTGGAGGAACTATTGCAGGAAAAGGTACTTCAAATACTGATTTAACAGGCTATACGGCAGGGGTGTTAGGACTTGACAAAATCTTAGCCTCCGTACCTGGTACAAAACCGTATGGTCCTTATACATATACTCAGTTTAGTAATATTGAAAGCTCCGATATTACCGTAAATCACTGGTTAGAACTTTCTAAGTTGGTGCAAAAATTGGTTAATCGAGATGATATCGGTGGTGTTGTTATTACTCATGGCACAGATAGCATGGAGGAGACGGCATATTTTCTGAATCTGACAGTTCATACAGACAAGCCAATTGTTATTACTGGATCTATGAGACCCGCAGGTGCTATTAGTGCAGACGGGCCAATTAATTTATTGCAAGCTATCCAAGTAGCGAGAACACCATCGTCTGTAGGTAAAGGTGTGATAGTCGTATTAAATGGCTACATTGATGGGGCAAGGGATGTATCTAAATGCAACACTACTAATGTAGCGACTTTTGATAGTCCATTAGTGGGGCATCTTGGTATTGTACAAGATGGTGTTGCCCACTATTATAAAGTGTCTACTCGACGTCATACTCAAGACTCTGTATTTGATGTGAGTAAATTGTCTGAGTTACCTCGTGTAGTTATAATGACCTGCTATGGTGGTATGGATGATATGGTGCCTATGAGTGTAGTTGCTACAAATCCTGACGGTTTAATTTTAACAGGTCTTGGTCATGGTACAATCCCACAAAACGTACGTCAAATCACACAGAATACAAAGTTTCCAACGGTACGTGCTTCTCGTACCGGTAGTGGTATGGTATCTGCAGTGCCACAAGATGCACTGGCAAACTATCTAGTATGTGATACTTTAAGTCCACAAAAAGCGCGTATTTTATTGATGCTAGGGCTTACAAAAACTAAAAATCTTAAAAAGTTACAACAATTCTTCCATGAATATTAAAGGCACATAATACTCATGGAACATATGAAACATAATAATTCTTTGAATCTAATAATTAATTTGAAAAATTTGAGAAAATATCTCAAATTTTAATTTGATATTCATTTTCAAAAATTATACTATATGTAACAGTTTTATATGCAATAAACCGCACATTCCGATCGCCTAGGATGTGCGGTTTTTCATTTGTATTATATTTTTCATATATGAGTGGGGTATTGAATAATAATTTTTGGGGTATCATTCTAGATATTTTTGTATATTACAAAATAGGATTATTCAGCGCCGATAGCATTTTCTAGTGCTCTTTGTACGCCTACATAGACGGCCTTGGCTAAGGTGTCTCCAAATAGTGAAAAGGAACCAGCATCTGTTAAGATATCTCCATTTGTATCAATGGTGAGAATGATACCATCTGTAGAGGTACCTGTGGCAGATGTTTTTCGTTCTTTTGTAATTGCATCAGGAATATCTTCATTAATAAACGGATGGAGGCGTACGCTTTCAACATTCCAATCTTGAAGGGCTGCGGTTTTTGCTTCGGTAATTGTCATAACAGCTTTTACCATAGCGCTATCTGTTAAAGCTTTATTTGTAAATACGAGGATATTGATTGTGCCTGGCACTATGAAGTCTCCATCACGCTCTTCGTAACAATAGCCTGTACCTGCGCGATGTGCCGTTTTTTCATAGCCTGCAGTCACGATAGTTTCCACAATAGTATCATGTTCTTCAACTTTGGCATAGGCGTGTAGATGCATTGTGGCAGACGTGAGAAGTGCTGTACTAAAATGAACAGGAGTATCAATATGTTCAAATTCTTGAGCCAAATAATCGGCTACAGAGCCACCGGGTAAATCTTTTTCTGTTTCGATTTGATATGTTAGCTGTTGGTTGCGTACCGCTAGCGTATGGTGATAGCCACCATTTAATTGTCCGCTCGAAAGAGAATAGTGGATATCGTCAAAGTGTACCGTAACGGAGTGTAACTCTCTAGTTACATAGCCTCCAGTAGCGAGCTCTTGGGGTGCTTCGTATAGATTTTTGAACATGTAAGTCTCCCTAGTTTTATGATTGTTATATATGGAATATAACGATATAATATCTTTATTATCGTATTGCAAATGCATATGTAAAATTATAGCATATATATTTACCGTTATTATATTGCTATTATGTTGTGATAGATATTTGTGATTGTATAGATTTATATTATGGATGGTTACTATGGCTAATTTCTTAAGTGCTGTTTCTGAATTTCTTTTTAAAGACGCTAATATATTAATTCAAATAAGGGACTGGTTTTTTGCACAAGCTGGAAATATCTTATTAGCACTAATTTTATTTTGGATAGGGCGATATGCTATTAAATGGGTAAAAGCTTTTGCAGTGCGCATTATGACAAAAGCTTCCTATGACTCAGCAGCAATGAGCTTTATCACTCAAATTATTAATTATGCCTTGCTAGTAGGGTTAGTATTGATTTGCTTAAACCAAATCGGTATTCCTACAACATCCTTTATAGCTGCTTTTGGTGCTTTTGGTTTAGGTATTGGTCTCGCCTTACAGAATAACCTTTCTAACTTAGCATCTGGTTTATTAATTCTTATCTTCAAACCTTTTAGAGCGGGTCACGTTATTCAGGTGGGTGATGTAGTCGGCAGTGTTAAATCAATCCAATTTATGTATACAGTTATTACTACAAAAGATCAAAAGAATGTATACATACCTAACTCTCTTCTTACATCACAAGCTGTAACTAACATTGTTTATACTACAGAACGGGTTATCCCATTTACGTTTGACATTGGTTATAATAATGATCATCATGAGGCAATAAAAATCTTAAAAAATATTTTTGCAGCAGATAAACGTGTCCTTAATCCGAAGAATATGGAAATAGGTATTTCTGAATTTGGAGATAATTCTGTACGAATTGCTGCTTATGCTCGTGTTAAGTCGAATGATTTTCTCGATGTTCAATATAGCATCATGTCTGATGTAAAAGATGCCTTTGATAAATATGGTATCGATATTCCATATCCTCAACGTGTAGTATATATTCAAAATGTAGATACATCGACAGGTGAAATTAAAGGGACAAAAAAGAAAGCAACTACTACAAATGTAGCACTAGATGATAGTCTTGAAAGTTAAGATACTGGAAGGTAGAACGAGAGTGATGACACTTTTAACGACGAATATTCATATGTTTTATAAGAAATTGGTATTGGCCATAACTTTTATAGGAATCATATTTATAGGTGCTAGTGTTGCTCAAGCTGCATACATTACACCTCCTTCTACTGTTGGTGAGGCCGTAGTCCTAATTGATGCAGATACAAAAGAAATTTTATTTGCAAAGAACCCAGATAAGTGGATGCATCCAGCTAGTACTACAAAAATGGTCACCTTGTTAACTGCCTTAGAATTAAAGGGCACACAGCTTGATGAATTAGCTACTATAAGTAGCTATGCAACGAGCATGGAAGAATCAAACCTTGGGGTTCGCGTAGGCGATCAGATTACATTGGAAGGTGTTCTTGAAGGTATGATGGTTGCTAGTGGTAATGATGCGGCCGTTGTAGTAGCCGAAAATGTAAGTGGTTCTGTGGATAAATTTGCTAAGGATATGACTCGCATTGCTGCAAAAGCGGGGGCAAAGAATAGTGTGTTCTTGAATCCTCATGGATTAACACAAAAGGGTCACCATTCTACGGCTCGTGATTTAGCGATGATTGCCGCATATGGCATGAAATACCAAATGTTCCGTGACAAAGTTGCCAATGATTACTATAAGGTGCCGTACCAAAACCGTGCACCAGAAACAATTCGTACTACAAACCACTTCATTCGCAACAAATATCCTGGTGCAAATGGCTTGAAAACAGGTTTTACAAATGCAGCAGGAGAATGTTTGATTGCGTCTGCCACACGTAAGGGCCATACTATGATTGTAGTCATGTTAAACGATGATAATCGTTGGGATGAAGCGGTACAATTCCTTGATTATGGCTTTAAACTTCGTGGGGTAATTTAAGGACCTATTGTGTAATGGGGGATATATGAGTTCATTTTTTGCATTTTTAAAACGCATGCGCTTTATCAATCGATGGAGCCTCATGCGAAATACGGAAATAGAAAATATTCAAGAACATAGCCTTGAAGTGGCTATGGTAGCCCACAATTTGGGAGCTATAAAAAATGAATACTTCGGTGGAAATGTAGATATTAATAAGGTAGCTGTCATAGCTATGTATCATGAGGTGAGTGAAATCTTTACAGGAGATATGCCGACACCAATCAAGTATTTTGATCCAAAGTTGCGTGAACTGTATGGTGAGGTTGAAACTTTGGCGCAAGAAAAAATGCTATCAACCTTGCCAGACCGGTTACAATCTGTTTATAAGCCTATACTTGTTGATGCAGAGACTAGTCCAGAATGGCCTCTCGTTAAGGCTGCCGATACAATTTCAGCCTATATGAAATGCGTCAAAGAGCTCAAGGCAGGGAATGATGAGTTTAAAGAGGCACATGATTCTATCTTAGCTAAGTTGAAAACTCTAAATATGCCTGAGGTAGATATGTTTATTGAATTATATATCCCTGCTCTTGGTAAGAGTTTGGATGAGTTGAACTATTACGAAATTAAATAACTATTAAAAGAGACGACTTCTTGAACTGTACCCCAAAATTTGCACACAATTTTGAAGGTATAGTTCATTTGGGCCGTCTCTTTTTGATTTTAAAGATTTGTAGATTATGTTGCTAATGCTTTATCAAATTTTGTTAGTTTGTTTAATAATAATTATTATAAGCGTATTTGTTAATTATTATGCTTTATTGAATATTATAGTTTATTTTTTCTATCTATAATCTCTTGATTTCTCATTAGTATTTTTTTACCTCGCCACGAGAAGGCTCGATGACCGTATTTTGCTTTGAATTCTTTGTTCGTTAGTGTTTCTAGTTCGTTTATATTGATATACGGTTCTATCTGTTGGAATTCTGGGATGGGCGTAGTTGGAATATCTTTGTTATGAGGACACACCTCTTGGCACACATCACAACCAAATACGAGTGGTGTTTTAGCGAGAATCTGTTCCTCTTCATCGGTAAGTTCTCCTTTTTTCTGAGTTAAGTAGCTTTTACAAGTCGCGAATTTAAATTCGTCATGGCCCAAACATTGGCCTAAGCATGCTGTAATACAACGATTGCATCCTATACAGGACTGCTCAAGAGGGGTATTTGGTTTGAGTTCTAGTGTTGTTAAAATCGTACCAATAACGACATAAGAACCCCATTTAGGGCTGATAAAACAGTTGTTCTTTCCGTAAAAGCCGAGACCTGCTAAGTAGGCCATGTACCGATCTGCTAAAGGAGAGGTGTCGCAATGAATAGAGAACTGAGCCGAGTCATCAATTATTTGTAATCTTTCAATAAGACGTTCTAAATATTCATTAATGACCAGGTGATAATCTGTTGACCATGTATAGCGCGATAGATTGGCATGGCCTTTGTGTTGTACATGGTACGGGAATAGACAAACGATGGCACTTTTGGGCATAAACTGAGTCGTTCCTAGTAGTCTTGCTTCCACATCTGCCGTAGTAAAGGGGCATGGGTTGCTTTCAAATAAAATAGTTTTGGCCTGTTCAGGTAGTGGCCATGAGGCAATTCCAAATTCATAAATATGTAATTCTTTGCAAATTTCCTGTAAATTTATATCTTTCATCGTAGATTTAGTGGTAAATAATTGGTAAAATAAAAGTATAAGAAATGCACGAGATTCTATAGTTTTTTGTTAAGTTTGTAGTTTGGTGAGAACTGTATTTTTATAGTTAGCACCGTAATTCTGTTAGTATTAGTATACCATTGAGAGGACAGATTATGTTAGCATTTATGAAAGTATTACAACCGAAGACGGTGGAAGAGGCTTATGAATTAGCCACAAAGAACAAAACTGCTCCTATGCTAGCAGGCGGCTGTTGGCTGCGTCTAGGACGACGAACTTGGCCATCAGTGATTGATATGGCGAGTCTTGATTTGCGTTATGTTCGTGAAGAAGATAAGGAGTTTGTTATTGGCGCTATGGCGACACAAGGAGATGTGGAACGCTTTGAGCCTTTACAACAATTCTGCGGCGGTGCCGTAGTTAAAGGCGTTAAGGAGATTCTTGGCGTTCAATTTAGGAATACTGCTACCATGGGCGGTTCTGTAGCAAGTAAGTTTGGCTTCTCTGATATCATCCCCGCGCTATTGGCAGTGCATGCAGACATCGTTACCTTCAAAGGCGGTCGTATGTCCATGCAAGATTATATGACTTATAGAGAACGTGATATTCTCGTGGAAATTCGCATCCCTAAAGTAGATGTAGCTGTAGCTGTTGAAGCCCTTCGCATTTCTCGTGGTGATTTCCCGTTATTGACAGGTGCTCTTCGTCATGATGAAAAAGGCGTTGAATTGTATATCGGTACAAGACCTGGTGTACCTCAATTAGCTGTTAAAGCAAGTGCCTTGCTTTCAGAAAAAGGATTATCTGCCGCAAAAGAGGCAGGTCAATTGGCATCCGAAGAACTAGTGTATCAATCTAACTCTCATGCGTCTAAAGAATATCGCATGGAAATGGTAAAAGCAATGGTTCAACGCTTAGCTAAGGAGGTGGCACAATAATGGAACTCGTACTTAATATTAATAACAAAAATGTAACTGTTAATGTGCCAACTGATGAGATGTTGCTAGACACATTGCGTAATCTTGGCTATTACAGTGTCCGCTGTGGCTGTGATACTACAAACTGTGGCCTTTGCACTGTATGGGTGGATGACGAAATTATTTTGTCCTGTGCATACCCTACATTTCGTGCGCCAGGACATAAAATTACTACATTAGAAGGCTTACAAGAGGAAGCTGAATTATTAGCGGCTTGTATCGCAAGTGAAGGCGCAGATCAGTGTGGCTTTTGTACAACTGGCATGATGATGAGTGCTATTAATTTGAAACGCAAAAATCCAAAGGCTAGCGATGATGAGATTCGCGAATACCTCATAGGTAACTTATGTCGCTGTACTGGTTATGAATCACAACTTCGAGGAGTTCGTAAATTCTTAGAAGGAGGCCTATAATGATGAATAAGCATATTGGAAAATCCTATGACAAAGTTGACTCCAAAGGTATTTTGTCTGGTAAACCGTCTTATACTGGCGATTTTGTTCCCAAAGATGCGCTCGTTATTAAGGCTCTTCGTAGCCCTCATGCTCAGGCGCGCATCAAATCTATTGATACATCTAAAGCCAAATTGATTCCTGGCGTAGAAGCTATTTTTACTTATGAAGATGTGCCTAATACGCGATTCACATTAGCAGGTCAAACATATCCAGAGCCATCCGCTTATGATGCACTCATCTTGGACCCTGTAGTTCGCTATGTTGGAGACGAAGTAGCTCTTATCGTAGCAAAAGATGAGGCTACAGCGCTTAAAGCAATGCCGCTTATCAAGGTTGAATACGAAGTACAGAAACCTGTACTTGATATGCATACTGCTATCGACCATGAAACTATAGTACATCCTGAAGATGATATTCACAATAATATCCCTGTAGGACAAGATTACAAACGCAATATTTGCGTATCCTATCACAAACGGGTAGGAGATGTGGAAGCAGAACTTGCTAAATGTGATTACGTGGCAGAAGGTACATACTTTGACCAGGCCACACGCCAAACAGCGATGGAACCATTCCAAAGCTTTGGATATATAGATGCGCTAGGTCGTGTAGTTATCGTATCCTCTACACAAATCGTATTCCATGTACGCCGTCACATCGCTCGTGCACTCGGTATTCCGGCCACAAAAGTCCGTGTTATTAAACCTCGTATCGGCGGCGGTTTCGGCTCTAAACAAACGGCTTGTACAGAAATTATGACGGCCTTTGTAGCGTGGACATTGAAAAAACCTTGTTATCTCTTATACGATCGTACAGAAGCACAAACTTGCTCTACTACACGTCATGCTCGTGAATGGAAAATCCGTGTAGGTGCTACAAAAGATGGCATTATTAAAGTTATTGATATGGACTCCATCACAGCCGCTGGTGCACATGCAACTCATTGCTTCACTACTACAACGGCTGGCGAACATAAATCTGTACCTTTGTACAACAAAGCGACTGCTGTTCATTATGGTACAGAGGGTGTGTATACTAACCAAACTCCTGGTGGTGCTTTCCGTGGGTATGGTGCAACAGAAGCATTGTGGCCATTAGAATGTGCAGTAAACCAGTTAGCTGATAAGATGGGGATTGATCCAGCTGAATTACGTCAGAAGAACTTAATAGCGGAAGGTGAACAAAGCTTAGTATATGCTCCAGATGAATATCTTGATTCTGGTCTTTTTCAAGATACTGTAAATCGCGTAAAAGAAATGGCTCGTTGGGATGAACGCCCTCATTCTTGGGATATCGATGAGCGCTACCGCGGTGGACTTGGCATGGCTTTAGCATTACAAGGCTCTGGTGTCGCAAATATCGATGTGGCATCCGTTGAAATTCGCCTTGGTGACGATGGTAATTATACATTGTATACTGGGTCTTCTGATATGGGCATGGGGTCTAATACCGTATTGACTCAAATGGCCTGTGAAGTAATCGGCTGTCCTATGGAATATATGACTGTTATTGAATCAGATACAGATATCGTACCATTCGATCCAGGGTCTTACGCATCTAGTACAACCTATGTAACAGGTACTGCTGCTAAGATGGCGGCAGAAGAATTGCGCACTAAGATTATTGCTAAATTCGCTCAATTCTTTGAAACTGACGTTGAAAACGTTGACTTTGACGGCGTTGTAGCTACCACAAAAGATGGTGCTAAAACAATGGATATCCATCAATTGGCACCAAAATTATTAGTTGGTGTTAATGCGGAGCAATTGTCTGGTTTTGCTACATGGGGCAGTCATACGTCCCCACCTCCATTTATGGCATCTATTGCTGAGGTGAAGGTAGATAAACAAACAGGTAAGGTTATTCCTCTTCATTTCTACTCTTGTGTTGATTGTGGTACTGTTATCAATCCTAAATTGGCTCGTGTTCAAGTTGAGGGTGGTGTGGTACAAGCTATCGGCATGGCTTTATATGAAGATGTACGCTATTCAAGCAATGGTCGCTTGGAAACAAACAATCTTATGACTTATAAAATCCCAACCCGTCAGGATATTGGTGAATTACATACAGACTTTGTAGAATCTTACGAGCCTACAGGTGGTTTCGGAGCAAAATCTATTGGTGAGGTTGTCATCAATACGGGGTGCCCTGCTATTCAACATGCCATTAAAAATGCAGTTGGTGCGGATATTCGTACATTACCTATGACACCTGAGAAGGTATTTATGGCTATGGACGAGAAATATAAAGTATAGAGATTTCTAGTTCCTTTTACTTTCTAAGGAGGCCTGGTTCTATGACATCACAAACATCCTATTGGAATCGATTGATTCAGCCGGGAATCGTTGCCCTTGTTGGGGCAGGCGGTAAAACGACTGTGCTTTCAAAACTAGTAGAATATGGACGGCTGAAAGGTCAGCCCATCGTAGTTACGACTACGACTCGACTTTATGAGTCTCAGGTGGCTCATTATGAACCGATTTATACTCATAATATTAATGAAGCTGATGAGTATTGTACTGACCGACTTTTACATGGCTATTGTGGTGCGTGGTTCGCTGGAATTACAGGAACAAAAGTAGACTCCTTAGATTGTGATCTTATCGATGGTTTATCCAAGTTACATCCCAATTGGCAAATTGTTGTAGAAGCAGATGGGGCGAAGGAAAAATGGCTCAAGGCACCTAAGACGACCGAACCTGTCATTCCATCTCTTACAAAGACTACGATTGGCCTCGTGAATCTACAAATGCTAGGGGCCCCATTAGATGATGAGCACGTACATAATATCGAGCTTGTTCAAGATATTGTAAAACGCGATATGGGGGCTATTGTAACTCCTCGTATGTTGGCTGATCTTGTTTTACATAGGCAAGGTTTATTCCAATACAGTAGAGGTAAGAAAATATTATTCTGTACTGGTTATGAAACAGTGCAACATCGCATTATCGATGATTTTATTGATCATATTGTTGATAGTGATATTACGGCTATCATTTTGGCTGATGGATATAAAGCAAGTTGTGAAATCCGTCGCATTATTCAATGTCGGTAGGTACTCATGACTATTATGAAAGCAAATTGTAACACCGCTTTTAGTCCCATGAGAGACCCCATAGACCGTCATCCTTTGCATATTGGCATTGTCCTCCTTGTGGGAGGGCAATCCAAGCGCATGGGATGTAATAAGCAGCTCTTGCCCTGGCGTGGTAAGACTGTTCTAGATGCGGTCTGTGGGGCTCTTCAAGGTGGATGGGGTGGACAGGTAGCTTCTACTATGTCCTGTAAGCTACCTTTTGTGGCAGTTACTGGTGATGATCATGAGAAATTAGAACCAATTGTCACAAACTATGGTTTTGAAGCCATTCGAAATGACCATCCTGAACTAGGGCAAGGCGTATCCATAGCGATGGGAGTACGTCATTTGATGAATACGTTATCCATACCGCTAGACGGTATTCTCTGTTCAGTAGGAGATCAACCACTTCTGACGAGTGCTGTTGTACACGAGGTCATTCGTGCGTTTAATGAAAACTTTCATCCGAAAACTATCGTCGTTCCACATTATGGGGCAAATTATCACTCGGGAAATCCCGTTCTCTTTGGTTCTCATTGGTTTGATTATTTACAACAGATTCAAGGGGATCAAGGGGGTAAGACCATTATTCATGGTGATGGTAAAGCCCATGTCGTGAAATTATGGATTAGTGATGATATTGGCGACGATATCGATACACCCGATGATTTTGAGCGTTTGAAACATCGTGAAAGTGAGGCATTATGAAACCATTGGTACTTATGCGTGGAGGCGGAGACATTGCTTCCGGCGCTGTATATAGATTGAGACGGGCGGGCTATCCCGTTGTAATTAGTGAAATAGCGATTCCTACCATGATTCGCCGCGAAGTATGTTACGGTAATGCGGTTCATCGTGGAGAAATGATTTTGGAACGTTTTGTTGCTCGTCATGTGTCTCTTAGTGAAGTGAAGGATACATTGGCACAGGAAATCATCCCCGTTGTCACTAGCTCATATGAGGAATTATTGGACACTTTAAAACCAGAGATTGTAGTCGATGCTATTTTGAGTAAAAAGAATCTTGGTACAAAACGGGATGATGCAGATCTAGTTATCGGTGTGGGCCCTGGATTTATTGCTGGAGAAGATGTAGATGTAGTCATTGAAACGATGCGTGGTCATTCATTAGGTCGCTGTATCTATGATGGACCAGCTCAACCTAATACAGGTATCCCTGGAAATGTAGGTGGCTACACTCATGAGCGCGTTATTCATTCTCCAAAGGCTGGACTATTTACAGCAAAACGTCATATTGGGGATTCTGTACAAGCTAATGAAGTAATTGGTTATGTTGATGAAGAACCAGTAAGAGCGAAAATTACAGGTATTCTACGAGGCATTTTAAAAAGTGGGCTCATCGTATCAGATCATTTTAAGTTGGCTGATGTGGATGCTCGTTGTGAAGAGTCTCATTGCTATAGTATTTCAGATAAATCCCTTGCTGTCGGTGGAGGTGTATTAGAGGCTGTTACCGCTTGGGATTATGAAAGGAATCTAGATGGAAACAATTTATGATGTGATGAAAGATCGTCTACAGGTTACTGAAACTACTGTGATGGTTACTGTTCTATCCGGTCCTCGTCAAGGGGATAAGACTATTTATGCTGAAGATGGAAGGGTTCTATACGGAACTCCTATTGAAGGGTTTACTGTAGATAAAGCAAAGCTAAATTCTCTATGCATGGTAGGCGAAATGGAGTGTTTCGTACAACCTGTAGAAAATGATCCGTCAGTTCTCGTATTAGGCGCAGGTCATGTTAGCCGAGCGATTACAGATTTGCTGCTGTTTATTGGATGTCGTGTTACAGTCGTAGATGACCGTCCAGAATATGTAGTTCCTGAATTCTTTGATGAACGTGTCATACGTAAATGCTTACCTTTAGAAAACTTCAAGAACGATTTACCTCTTGATGAATATACTGGTTTTATCATTGTGACACGTGCTCATGAGTACGATAATATATGCTTAGAACAATTACGAGGGTACTTGCCTACCTATATGGGCGTTATGGGCAGCCAAAAACGCATCCATCACGCTTTTGAAGTGTTGCGTGAGCAGGGATGGACTCAAGATGAGTTAGATATGGTATATGCGCCTATTGGGCTAGATTTAGGAGCTCAAACGCCTGAGGAAATTGCATTATCTATCGTTAGTGAATATTTGGCAGTGGTGCGTGGAAAAAAAGGCGGCTCATTGCGGAAAGGTAGAGTGATCCATGAATCGTGAGTTTATTGAATACCTTAGTGAACGTAAAAACGAAACCTTAGCAGTAGCCACTATTTTATATACCTGTGGATCCACACCTCGTAAAGCTGGTACATCTATGGTTGTATTTCCAGATGGATCTATTTTTGGTACTATCGGCGGCGGACGTGCGGAAAATGAAATCCGCCTAAGTGCGGTGGACTCTTTGAATAAAAAAGAAGCTCACCGTCGTATCGATGTTCATCTCGATGATGACGTAGCTGTTAAAGAAGGCATGGTTTGTGGGGGCCAAATGGATGTTTGGATTGAAACACAAAACATCTAATAAAAATCTCATTCAGCGTTTGTTTATAAATTTACAGTACTCTCAAAATGAGTTAAAATATAAGGTACAGTCAAAGAATTGATTGTACCTTATTATTTTGTATAAGGAGCTATTTTTATGCATATTGACGCACTTATACATACCTTTAGGCTTCTTGATATTGTTGATATCATAATCGTTGCTATTGGTATTTACTATTTATATAAATTGCTTAAAGATACACGGGCCGTTTCTCTTTTAAAAGGTCTCGTTATATTGGCAATTTTTAATTTATTGAGTCATCTGTTAAATCTATACGTTATCAACTGGATTTTGCAACAAAGTATGACCGTTCTTCTCTTTGCGTTACCCGTTGTATTCCAACCTGAATTGCGTCGTGCTCTAGAACAATTGGGGCGTGGCCGAATTTTCAGCAAGGCACAAAATGTAAACGAAGAAGAAATGGATATGGCCATTAATGAAGTGATGGCTGCAGCTCGCGTTATGTCTCGCGAACATACGGGGGCACTTATCGTTTTTGAACGTGAAGTAGGTCTCAATGACTTTGTAGATACTGGTATTCTTATCGATGCTGTATTGAGTCGCGAGTTGATTAAAAATATCTTTGTTCCTAGTACACCGCTTCATGATGGGGCCTTGATTATTCGTGATGGGCGAATCCGTGCAGCGGGCTGCTTGTTGCCGTTGACTGAGGACCGCACATTGAGTACCGAACTAGGTACACGTCACCGTGCAGCTATTGGCTTATCTGAGCAAACAGACGCTGTGGTAGTCGTTGTCAGTGAGGAAACAGGGACCATCTCTTATACATATGGGGGTCATATTTATCGCCATTTACCAGAGGATCAAATTAAAGAGGCATTGCGCACCTTTATGGAACGCCCTCGTCAAACCATTACTAGTATGTGGAAATGGAGGGCAAATAAATGATGATTCATTTGAAACGCAATTGGCCTGCTAAATTATTATCCTTGTTAGCAGCTATCGTTATGTGGTTCTTTATTATGCGCGATCAGAACCCTGTGATGGAAGTAACCTATACAATACCTGTACAGGTTCAAAATCTCAATTCTGGCTATATCATAGAAGATGCACCAGATGTGGTCCGTGTTGTTCTGGCTGGTCCACGTGATACCATTATGTCTATGAAATCAGATAATTTACGGGCTTATATTGATGCATCTGGTGTAAAACCAGGTCAAAATAATGTAACTATTAATTTTACTCCTCCAGTAGGGATGAATCTTGTGGAGGTTAAACCAGATAACATCACCATCAATGTTGATGAATATGCAGAGAAAACGATTCCTGTTGAAATAGTTCCAATCGGCAAGTTCTCTGATGATATTGCTTTGAAATCGGTAACGATTGTGCCGAAAGAGGTAACTGTTTCTGGTCGTAAGCAACAAGTTAATGCAGTGAGCAAGGTTGTGATGAAAGTCAATGTGGCTGGTCAAACGAAGAACTTTAGCGCTGTTAGTACTTTAGAAGCTTGGGATACGGCAGGTAATGTACTGGATGTACATATTAATCCAAACCAAGGCCAAGCACAATATGAACTCAACTTATTACGTAAAGAAAAGGCGGTTCCTATTACTGTTCCGACTGTTGGTACAGTAGCAGAAGGTTATGAAGTTAAATCCACGTCTGCTACACCAACGCAATTAACAGTTACAGGGCGTGAAGAAATGATTAATTCCGTTACAGAAATACAAACGGAACCTATCGATGTATCGGGTGCTACTGAAACTGTACAGGGTAACTATAATTTAGTATTACCGAATGGGGTTAATAGCAATACCACAACGGTACGGGTGAAAGTAGAAATACAAAAGAAAGTACTTAATGGATGATAAGTTTTTTGTGAGGCTTTGAGATCTTGCGACGAAGACCCTAATAGAGTGAATGTTTCTCTATTAGGGCCTTTTTATGATTTATATATTAGCTTTTATAGTAGTGTTGTATAATAAAGATGTATGACTATTTTCTTACAGATCAAGTGGTAAAGAATTTTGGTCAAAGATTAAAGAAGTAGGCTCGCCTAAAAGGGAGGCTTTAATAGGAAAGATATGATTAGAATAATAAATCTCCGCGTGGCTGTTACGGTTAAGTCGGATATCAAAAGTATTGTAGAAAAGAAATATCCCCCGTTACGTGGTGCTATCGAAACGATTCATGTTGTTCGACGTGCCGTAGATGCCCGTAAGAAGCCAAACATTGTTTTTGTATATACCCTATTCATTGAGGTTCATAATGAAGCTCAAGTCATGAAAAAGCTTGGTAAAGAAAAGGATGTATCTGTATTTGCTGCAGAAGATCCAGAACCTATCGTTTTGGGGGCTGTACCATTAGCACATCGTCCTGTTGTTATGGGCTTTGGCCCTGCGGGGATGCTTGCAGCCTTTTACTTAGCTCGTGAAGGCTATCGCCCAATCGTGCTTGAACGCGGTCAAGATGTAGATACACGTAGTCATGATGTAGAGACATTTTGGAAAAAGGGCATATTTAAGCCTGAGTCCAACGTACAATTTGGGGAAGGCGGCGCAGGAACTTTTTCCGATGGTAAGTTGACAACTCGCATTACCCATCCGCGGTTACATGAAATATCTAAATACTTTGTAGAGTTTGGTGCGCCTGAAGAAATTTTATATAAACATAAACCTCATGTAGGTACAGATAAATTGCGTACCATGGTAAAAGCCATGCGTGAGCGCATCATCGAATGGGGCGGTGAAGTCCGCTTTGGTTCTAAGGTAACGGATTTATTTATTGAAAATGACCGTATCGTAGGCGTTGAAGTTAATGGTAGTGAGCGTATTGATACGACTGTTGTTTTGTCTGGTGTAGGCCATAGTGCACGTGACACATATGAAATGCTTTATAAACGTAATGTGGAAATGACGGCAAAACCATTTGCTATCGGTGTTCGTATTGAGCATGATCAGGCTGTAATCGATGAGTCCCAATATGGTGTAGAACCATCTAGTTTGGGCCTCGGTGCAGCAGAATATTCTCTCGTATACCACGATAAAGAATCAGGCCGTACTGCATATAGCTTCTGTATGTGCCCAGGAGGTCAAGTAGTAGCATCTGCTTCTGAAGAGGGTGGCGTTGTCGTAAATGGCATGAGTTTATACGCTCGGGATAGCGGTGTTGCTAATAGTGCTATCGTAGTCAACGTAGGTCCAGATGACTTTGGTACTCATCCATTAGATGGCGTTTCATTTCAACGAGAATGGGAACGCAAAGCCTATGAGTTGGGCGGTTCTAACTTCCATGCGCCAGCACAAACTGTAGGGCAGTTTTTAGGACTTTCACAGGCACCTAGCGTACAAAATAGTATATATAGTTACGAGCCAGGTATTGTAAATTGCGATTTACATGATTGCTTGCCATCATTCGTCACATCCGTATTAGAGCGGGCCTTGCCATACTGGGGGCGTCGCATCCGAGGGTTTGATGATCCTGCGGTGTGTATGACAGGCGTTGAAACGCGTACCTCTGCGCCGCTCCGTATGGGACGCAATGAAGAGCGCATTTCTCCTACTGTAGGAGGTTTCTATCCTATGGGTGAGGGGGCTGGCTATGCAGGGGGAATTATGAGTGCTGCCCTTGATGGTGCGGAAACAGCCATTTTATGTATGGCAAAATACGCAAAACCTAATTAGTGGGGAATTATACTGATGAATTGAATTACAGTATAGATTCATACTATTTATGTAATATAGATGTGACTTTATAGTAGGTATGCTTTCTATATTATGATATAATACACAACAGTAATTATTGAAATGATACACACGGTAGATATATAGACTTGTGAAACTTTCACAAATCCTTAGAGGAGGATAATTATGGCTCGTTTATTTGGTACAGATGGTGTACGTGGTGTTGTTAATGAGTTTTTAACGCCGGAATTAGCCTATCATTTAGGTCGTGCGGCAGGAACGCATTTTGGTAAGAAAAAGGATCACCCTACGTTCTTGATTGGTCGCGATACACGGATTTCTGGTTCTATGCTTGAAAGTGCATTAGCGGCGGGCATTTGCTCTGTTGGTGGCAATGTAGTAATTGCAGGCGTTATCCCAACTCCAGCAGTAGCGTACCTTGTACGTCAACAAGGTTTTGATGCGGGTGCTGTTATTTCTGCATCTCACAATCCATATCCAGATAATGGCATTAAATTCTTTGATGGTAATGGCTATAAATTACCTGATGAAGTGGAAGATGAATTGGAAAAATATGTTCGTCAAAGCGCAGATAATGAATTGGCGCGTCCTACGGGTGATGGTATTGGTAAAATTGAGTTCAATAGTAACTTGGCTCATTTATATGCTCATTTTGTACGTCACACAATCGATACGTCCCTTGAAGGGTTGACTATCGTTTATGATGGTGCTAATGGCGCAGCATCCAGTGTAGGTCCGGAAATTTTGTCTGGACTAGGGGCTAAAGTCATCAATATTAACGTGAATCCAGATGGTTTGAATATCAATCATCATTGTGGTTCCACACATATTGAAGGCTTACAAGTAGCCGTACAACAACATAATGCAGACCTTGGTATTGCTAATGATGGCGATGCTGACCGCTGTTTATTGGTTGATGAAAAAGGTCAAGTCCTCGATGGTGATCAAATCATGTTGCTATGTGCCCTTAAGTTGAAAGAAGAAGGCAAACTTAAAGGGGATACCATAGTTGGTACCGTTATGAGTAATATTGGATTCCATAAAGCAGCAGAAGAACTTGGTATGAAAACAGTTTCCACTGCTGTTGGTGATCGATATGTATTGGAATACATGCGTGAACATAATCTTTCCGTTGGTGGTGAACAATCTGGTCACGTAATCTTTTTAGATCACAATACCACTGGTGACGGCATGTTAACAGCTGTTCAAGTGGCAGCTCTTATGAAGGAGAAAAAGCAACCTCTTTCTGAATTGGCCGGCATTATGACAAAATACCCACAAGTTCTTGTAAATGTTCGTGTAGCTACAAAAACTGGCTGGGAAGACAATGACCTCATCAAAGCTGCTATCGTAACAGCTGAAGGAGAACTTGGTGATGAAGGTCGCGTTTTAGTACGTGCATCCGGGACAGAACCACTCATTCGTGTCATGGCTGAAGGTCCTAACCAAGAAGAACTACAATCCCTGTGCCAAGAAATTGCTGATATTATCGGTAGAGAACAAGGGTTGGCTGAATAAAAGTAGGGTGTGAGGCGGCAGAGGAGCTTGCGACGATGAAGCCCACACATCACTTTGTTCCGAGTGTAAGATTTCGGAAAGCAAAATCCACAGCGAGAAACCATCTTTACTGAGATTAATCCTATGGATTTTAATAATTGTGAATCCATTCTACAATTTGATATTAAAGGTATCCCCTCCTATATATGTCCCTTTGCTCCGTCCTACGTAAAGTCGCTGCAGGAACATATATAGGAGGTTTAGAGATGAGTGATATTTAAAATTGAATAATCATAATGAATAATCTTTTTATTTTGGTTTATTCTAAGCTTAGAGGGTGAAATTATGAAAACAATAGGTTTAATTGGGGGAATGAGCTGGGAAAGTACGATTACGTATTACCAAGTCTTGAATGAAACTATTAAGCAAGTTTTGGGTGGCTTACATTCAGCAAAATGTATTTTATATAGTGTCGATTTTGAAGAGATAGAAAAGTGTCAAGCAAATGGAGATTGGGTCAGAAGTGCTGAAATTTTATCCGATGCTGCTCAATCTTTAGAAAAGGCTGGTGCTGATTATATTGTTATATGCACGAATACAATGCATAAAGTAGCGGATGAAATAAAAAGACATATTCACATTCCACTTCTTCATATTGCGGAAATGACTGCAGTAGAGTTGGAAAAATCAGGTATTACAAAGGTAGGTCTACTCGGTACCAAGTACACGATGCAACAAGATTTTTATAAATGTATCTTGGAAAATCGGGGGATTCATGTTGTTATACCTAACGAAGATCAAGTCGAACTTGTGAATGATATTATATATAATGAATTGTGTTTAGGTGTTATTTCTAATGAATCTAAACAACAATACTTAGATATTATTGGTGATTTGGTAAAATCTGGTGTACAAGGTGTTATCTTAGGCTGTACTGAAATTGGGCTACTTATTAAACAAGATGATACGGATATACCTTTATTTGATACTACATTGATACATGCAAAAAATGCGGCTTTAATTTCTATTGATAGAGCATAATATAGTCTTTTGTTTTAGTAAAATAACCCTCTATTAGATATTTTATTCATTTTTAGAATATCTAATAGAGGGTTGCTTTTATGCAATTAGAACTAGCTAGAGACTAAAGGAAATCTTTTTGTATAGTTTGAATTTATATGAGCGGCGTTATTATAGGCATAAAAGTATATAAGTAATAACTTATAACTTATGTTATTATAAACATATGCTCTAAAACATGTTCGGTGATAGTAAAGGTGTAATATGAAGCTTGCTATAAAAGAGTATTGGGAAAATCTTAAATTAGAATATGAAGCTACATATAATGCGTCTATATTTAGTGATTATGATGTGCTAAAGAAATACGCAGAGCGTTTTAGAACGTATTTAATTACTTTGATGTGTGAGTATTCAAATGATGTGGATGTGGTCTGTACTTTAGCAACTGTTGAACAGGTGTTGAGGCATGAAGAAAATTCAATACAACTATTAGAAGAGTTTCTCAGAAAATATATAGATGAACTGAGTGATACCGATAAAGCAAGAGTTTATACTAATCTAGCTTTTTATTATACCGATGAGGGAAATATAAAAGAATATGACTATCTATCTGCAGCTGTAAAGCTCAATTCTCCATATATAGAGACTTACAGAGGTTTGGCTTTATATCATTTTTCAGTTTATAGAGAGAAAGGTTCTGCAGAGGACTTAAAGAGAAGTTTACATGCTTTTGAAAAGGGAAGAACAGTATCCGATGGTTATGAAATGAACTTTGGCTATGCAGTGTGTTTATTTGAGCTTAAGCAATATGAGAAAGCAAAGGTCATTTTTGAAGAGTTATTAAAAAGCTATCAAAATAGGATGAGGTTACTAGTTTGTATTACTTATTGTGATGTGTATTTAGGTAATAAAAAGCAAGCCCTTGATCGTTTGAAGCAAATTAAGCTTGGAGGCGATGTAGCATATCATTTAAGTAATGATGAAGTTTTTGAGTTAGATATCATTGACGCCTATTATATATTAGATGAGTATGGCCTATTTTTAGATGAATGTGAAAAGGCTAAAGAGCACTGTGATTTAAGTGATGGCCCTTATTACTTTGGTCTTTGGATTATGAATCAACATGATATGTTCCATCGTGAAGTGGACAAGCAACGAACAGAAATATTGGCATGCATTGAAAATGCAAAAATGGACGAAGACTTTGATAGCGAAGAAGAAAAGCAGGACTATATCAAAAGCTGGGAAGATGATTTAGAGAATCTAAATTTGTTGGAACATAAAATTAAAGATGAAAACTACAAGCCTATGGTTGAATTAAAACTGTGGCCTATATATGGCTGCTATTTGATAGACTGTTTAACTCATAACTTATAATACGCTAACTTCATAGTGATAGGGCTAAAGAATATTTATATAGTTGAAGTTTTATAGTTTTGATTGAAAAAGAATAGCACTACTTTGGATTGGAATAATTCAAAGTAGTGCTTTTATTATTATTTATCAGCCACAACGAGTTTGTATCCATTTAAGTGAATGTTACTGCCGGTTGTGTCTTCGTTGTTCAAGGATTTTACATAGCTGTCGCCTGTGAGTATCCAATTGGAGTCTTTGCTGAGTTTTACAGTTACTTCTTTAGCAGCATTGTCTGTGTTTACAGCGCCTACAAGGCTAGATCCATTTGTCATGTCTAGAGCGATGGTACTGATTGAATCAGCCATAATATTACCGCTTAGTTCTTGATTAGATGTGCGGAGTGTAAGATGACCGCCGTTCTCACCAGTTTTTCCCCAACGGGAGTCGGCAGCTGCTTTCACTAGGGTAGAAGTGTTCGGCATAGAGATGGCATTGTTAGACAGGTCTACTTCAGCAGTAGTGTTGTTTACATAGAGGAACGCACCTGTAGCGTGAGTTGTAAGTGTATTATTCTCTGCTTTCAGACGAGCAATACCACTTTCAGCATCACCAGAGAAGCTTTGATATAGCATGAAACCATTATCTTTGTAGCCTGTTACATTGGAGTTTGTAAGGGTAATGGAGTTCTTACCTTCTACGACGCCAATTTCACTGTTATTCGCTATGCCGTTGACATTGTTCACTATAATATTACCCGTGGAGTAGATAACAGGACTGCCTTCGCCAGATGTTGTAAGTTTGGCTGCTTCTGCGGTGATAGTGCCTTCTCCGCGATCTGTAGCAAGTGTGGCAGAATGAGCACCTTCAGTGGTGATAGTTAGATTTTTGCCATTTACAGTGCCTTTGTAAGTGGCATCTAAGCCACGAGAGGAATCGCTTTTTGTGTGAATATTAGTGTTTTCTACGTTGATAACAGAGCCTTCACCAGTGGCAAAGACTGCGTTAGACCCTTTAGAATTAGATGTAATATTGCTACCTTTGATGTTAATTTGGCTACCCTCGATACCGAGGACTACTGCATTTTGACCGCGGAAATTGCTGTTGTCATCGCTTGTAGTGTCGCCTGTTTTATCGAAAACGCTATTTTCAATATCAATTACCGCTTTATTTTTACCGATGAAAGCATTCTGATCAGCCGTTGTGTTTGTCATCGATTCGTGAGCAATGGATTTGTTTTCTGTAACGATAGTTGTGCCTTTAAAAGTACTAGGATCTACTTCAACTTGTGGTGCCATTCCATTAGGGGCTCCATTCTGCATAGCCATTGGAGGCATACCGTTAGGAGTGCCAGAAGGAGGATTTCCATTTGGAGGTATTTGGTTAGACGTGCCTGTAGGTGATTGACCTGCAGGTGGTTTGCCGTGAGGTGCACCGCTTGGAGGTGTGCTTCCTTGTGCGGATGGTACTGTTTTAGTTTGTTCTGTTGAGGTTACAACTGCTACGTTAGTACTAGTTTGAGTCTCTGCGGCTAAGGTTGGGATAACCGCTAATGTCGACAGAGCTGCACCAAGGACTGCAGGTAATACCCAACGACGCAATTTTCTATATGACAAACTGTTCTTTTTAATTTTATGTTGCTTCTTTATAGTTGTTTTATTCATGATTATCATCTCCCAAATTATATACAACATTTTGAAAATACAACAAAATCTAATTGTGTAAAATTTAGAATGATAGAAGTATAATTTCTTACAATGAAAAGGACGTGAAGCATAGAAACAATCTTTTCTATTCTTTTTGAATTATCTGTGGTGGTTTACTTTTTATCGATTTTTTTAGTATAATATACGTCAGTACATATTTTATTTTGTACTGATTCTGCCGTATATCACAGAAAGGAATTCCAAATTCGTAAAGGCGAATAGCGCAAGTACCCGCGAAGGCAGTCGTTAGGGTAGACGAGGTGAAGAGTGATCGAGTCATCAGCGGATGCTCTTCCGGCATATTCATGTCGTAACAGGTATTAAAAAGCCCATCGGTAACGATGGGGACAAAGTATATCTGAATGGATTGTATTGAACTAATATTTAATACATTAAATAGAATATTAATCTAGAACATTAATTAGTTAGCCTTAGTTTTTGCTGGGGCTAGAAATACCCCCAGTTATAGGAGGATATACGTATGTGCGGTATCGTAGGATACATTGGCTTTAATCAAGCATCTGATTTCTTGTTGGACGGTATGGCAAAGTTAGAATACCGTGGTTATGACTCTGCAGGTATTGCTGTTATCGGCCCTGAAAATGTAATTAAAATTCAAAAGAAGGTTGGCCGTCTTGCTAATCTTGAGGCAGTTGTGAAAGCAGATCCTAATGAAGGAACTGTAGGCATTGGTCATACACGTTGGGCTACACACGGTCGTCCATCCGACATGAACGCCCACCCTCATGCATCTGAAGATGGTAAATTTGCTGTTGTACACAACGGCATTATTGAAAACTACATGCCTTTAAAAGAAGAGCTTATTGCAAAAGGGTACCATTTCAAATCTGAAACTGATACAGAAGTTGTAGCTCATTTGTTAGAGGATATGTACGATGGCGATTTCGTGGGCACAGTACGCCGCATGCTAGCTCGTGTTGATGGTGCGTATGCTCTCGAAATCATCTGCTCCGATGAGCCAGATAAAATAATTTGTACTAAAAAAGAAAACCCATTGGTTATCGGCCTTGGCAAAGGTGAAAACTTTGTAGCATCCGATATTCCAGCTATCATTAACTACACACGTGATACATACATCTTGAGCGATGGTGAATTAGCTATCGTAACTCGTGATAATGTATCCGTATTCGACCGTGAAGGTAACCCTGTTGATAAAGAAGTATTCCATGTAAACTGGAATGCGGAAGCAGCAGAAAAAGGTGGTTATGAGCATTTCATGTTGAAAGAGATTCATGATCAACCTAAAGCTGTTCGCGATACATTCGGTACACATATCGCTGAAGATGGTAAAACAGCAATTTTTGATGAGCTAAATTGGACTGCTGAAGATGTAGCCGCTTTCAATAAAATTCTCATCGTTGCATGCGGTACTGCATACCATGCAGGTCTTGTAACAAAACAATATATTGAAAACTTGGCGCGTATTCCAGTTGATGTGGAAATAGCATCTGAATACCGTTACAGCAACCCGTTGACTGATGATAAAACATTATGTATCGTTATTAGTCAATCCGGTGAAACATCCGATACATTGGCGGCTTTGAAAGAAGCTAAACGCCTTGGTGCCAAATCCTTGGCCATTACCAATGTTGTTGGTTCCAGCATTTCTCGTGAAGCAGATAACAAAGTTTACACATGGGCTGGCCCTGAAATTTCTGTAGCGTCCACAAAAGCGTACACTACTCAATTAGTAGCGGGCTTGTTATTCGCCGTATACCTAGGTCAATTAAATGGTAAATTGAATCCAGCCTTAGCCGAAGAAATTCTTAGCGGGGTTAAAAACTTACCATCCTTGATTCATGAAATCTTTGAAGTAGACGAAGATATGAAAGCCTTTGCTAAACATTATGGCTTCAAATCTGATGCATTCTTCTTGGGCCGTGCTATCGACTATGCAGTAGCGATGGAAGGTGCTTTGAAGTTGAAAGAAATTTCTTACATCCACGCTGAAGCATATGCTGGTGGCGAATTGAAACATGGTACATTGGCTCTTATCGAAGAGGGCGTACCTGTTATCGCATTGGCTACACAAGAGGATGTTTACGATAAGATGATCAGCAACATCCGAGAGGTAAAAGCTCGTGAAGCTATTGTAATCGGTATTGGCATGAAAGGTGACGAAGAATTATCTAAACACGTAGACCACACAATTTATGTGCCTCGTGCGAATAAATTTATCGCTCCAATCTTAGCAGTTGTACCATTGCAACTATTGGCGTATTATGCAGCAATTACACGCGGTGCAGACGTAGATAAACCACGTAATTTGGCTAAATCTGTAACCGTAGAATAATATATAACCAACAGTGCTTTGGCACTGTTGGTTTATTTCAATATAGGGAGACTATTATGGCAGTTATATTTTCCGGCATCCAACCAAGTGGGGAGTTAACACTTGGTAACTATTTGGGGGCTTTACGTAATTTCTTAGACTATCAAGATACTGATGAATGTTACTATTGTATCGTTAACCAACATGCGATTACGGTACCGCAAGATCCAAAAGAATTATTTCAAAACACTCGTAATTTGGCTGCGTTGTACCTTGCGGTTGGCCTTGATCCTAAAAAGGTAACATTGTTTGTTCAATCCGAAGTACCTGAGCATGTTAAGCTCGGTTGGGTTATGCAATCTATTAGCTATGTTGGCGAATTAGAGCGTATGACTCAGTACAAGGATAAGTCTCAAAAGCAAGGAGATTCTATTCCAACTGCATTGCTTACGTATCCACCGTTGATGGCGGCAGATATTTTGCTATATGGTACGAATTATGTTCCTGTAGGTGAAGACCAAAAGCAACATCTTGAGTTGACTCGTAATTTAGCAGAGCGTTTTAACCGTAGATTTGGTGAAACTTTCGTAGTACCTGATATTAAGATAGGCGAAGGCGGTGCTCGCGTTATGAGCTTACAAGAGCCAACTAAGAAAATGAGTAAATCTGATGATAACCAAAATGCTACAATCCGTCTTTTGGATGCACCAGATTTAATCGTGAAAAAGTTGAAACGAGCTCAAACTGATTCTGATAATGCGGTTCGCTATGATAAAGAAAATAAACCTGGCATTTCTAACTTGATGGGCATTTACCGTGCTATCACAAAAGACAGCTATGAAGCTATCGAAGAAATGTACGCAGGCAAAGGTTATGGTGTATTTAAATCCGATATTGCCGATCTATTAGTAGCAACCCTTGAACCAATTCAACAACGTTACAATGAATTGATTACAAGCCCTGAACTGGATGTAATCCTTGATGAAGGGGCTGCTAAGGCGCATGCTAAAGCAAGTGCAATGTACCGTAAGGTAGAACAAGCTATGGGCTTGTGCCGTAAATAAAATCATATAGTAGACTTTCAATTTGTGAGGTAAACCATGACGAAACAAGAGGCGATGGAACGCTTTTCATCAGGTGCCGTACAACAGAGCTTAGAAATACATCGCGGTATACAGTGGACCGGTCGCATCATCGGTCTAGTTGCGTGTGCGTTGATTGTAAAATATATGCCCTCAGACTGGGCGGAACGTGTATGGTATTATCTGTTGTTGCTCGTGATATTATGGACCCTTCATAGATTAGGTGAAAGTCAAGCTTTTATCTGTGAAAAGGGCCTCGTGTTAAAACGTAGGCCCTTTTCTGTGAAAGAATACTTTCACAGTTTATTCTATGGGGATGAATATTTTGTCTTTGTTGATTATGAGCATATTATTGGATTCACTGAGGAATGGCGTGAGTTGCAAGCGATGAATGGTCATGGTGGGATTTATGTGATACCACTTGATCTGCATCAGGTGGCGTATAAGGATAAAATGGCGATGATTGAGGCTATCCATAAACATACGCAGTCATAAAGTGTAAGTACGAAGCGTCATATAATATAGGCATACAGAAATATAAATATAGGACTACAGAAACATAAAGCAAATGAATCTAGAATCATAAACTATATATGTGGAGAGTCTGTAAAATAAAAAATGCAAAATTCATCGAATTAACTATTTACAACTTTAATGAACTAAAGTATAATACAATCATTAAGTACGGAATCTAAATCTGTATTGAACATATTATTAAGTAGTAAATGGGCGATAATCGCCGTGGAGGATAGTTATGAATTGGAAAAAGATGATGGCCGTTGGCCTTGCAGCCGTGTCTATGATGGCATTTGTAACAGGTTGTGGTGGTGACGCTAAAAAAGCTAATACAGAATTGCCTAAGAAAGTTGTTATCGGTTTAGATGATAGTTTCCCTCCAATGGGCTTTAAAGATGAAAAAGGAGAAATCGTTGGCTTTGATATCGACATGGCTAAAGAAGCAGCTAAACGTGCTGGCATGGATGTAGAGTTCAAAGCTATCGACTGGTCTAGTAAAGAAGCGGAACTAAAATCTAAAAAAATTGATGCTTTGTGGAATGGTTTAACAGTCTCTCCTGAGCGGGAGAAGAATATTTTGTTCTCCAATACATATATGAAGGATAAACAATACGTCATTGTTCGTAATGACGATGACTCCATTAAAGGTAAAGCCGATTTAGCTGGTAAGGTAGTAGGCGTGCAACAAGCTAGTACTGGTGAAGCAGCATTGCAAAACGACCCAAGCGGTAAGACTGTTAAAGAAACAAAATCCTATGCGGATTTTGTAAGTGCCTTCATGGATCTTGGTATTGGTCGTGTTGATGCGGTTATTGCTGACGGTGTAATCGCTCGTTATCTTATGACAAAAGAACCTGGTAAATACAAAATCGTAGAAGGTACTGACTACGGTGTTGATAATTTCGCTGTTGGCTTCCGTAAAGATGATACTGCTTTGCGTGACAAAATTAATGGTATCTTAGCTGAAATGAAAAAAGACGGTACTGCTGATAAAATTGCTGAAAAATGGTTAGGCTCAGGCGCAGACTTAGATAAGAGCGATGCTAAATAGTACAATTCGTGATATACTAATAGTACTATGGTCAGTAGGTACAACTGATAATTAAAGAACGAAATGTACACTAGAGAAGCGGCCAGATGGCCCTTCTCTAGTCGTGTTTTGAAGGAGTCTTTCATGTTAGATTATTTATTGCAGATTATCCCAACCATCGCTGATGGTTTAAAGGTAACCGTATCGCTTTTCTGTATTGTATGGATTTTATCTATTCCTGGTGGCATTTTAATGGCTATGTTACGCCTATCTAAATTGCCTTTAGTAGATAAGCTTGTTGATGCGTTCGTATATTTAATGCGCGGCACACCGTTGATGTTACAAATTTTATTCGTCTATTATGCATTACCAATCATCACAGACGGTGCTATTCAAATGGATGATGCCACAGCTGCAGTTCTTACCTTCGTATTAAACTACGCAGCTTATTTATGTGAGATTTTCCGTGGGGGGATTCAATCTATCTCTCGAGGTCAGTACGAAGGGGCGAAGGTGCTTGGTTTTACCTATGCACAAACTATGCGTAAGATCATCTTGCCACAAATGTTTAAACGTGTATTGCCTCCTCTTGCGAATGAGACGATTAATTTATTGAAAGATACATCTCTCGTGTATGTATTGGCGATGAATGATATCTTGCGTATTACAAAATCTATCGTACAACGTGACTTTGATATTTCTGCATTCCTCGTGGCAGCATTATTCTACTTGATCTTTACCTTTATTTTAACGAATATCTTCAACTACTTAGAACGAAGATTTGCCGTATACGAAGATTAATCTAATTCTATGATAGTTTGTCGTATGTAATGATATAGCTAGTTTTATAGGTGAGATACTTTTATTTGATGTCTATAGATGCGATTTTGTAGATGAGATATCTTTACTTGAGGTGCTAGTTATATACTTAATATGACGACGTAAGAGGTACTTATGACATTTGTAAATATGGAGCGTATTGAAAAACGCTTTAATAATCAATCAGTATTGCGCGATGTGTCGCTTAAAATGAATAGAGGAGAAATCGTTTCTATTATTGGACCTTCTGGTTCAGGTAAATCCACATTTTTACGCTGCTTGGGCCAGTTAGAAACGATTGATGGAGGCTCTATTACAGTTGATGGTACGGTTCTTGCTAGTACTGAAAATGGGGTTGTAAAATACGCTTCTCCTCAAACTCAGCATGAATTATTGCTTCGTATGGGGATGGTATTTCAATCTTTTAACTTGTTTCCACATATGACGGTATTAGATAATATTATGATTGCTCCACGTATGGTAAAAGGTATGAAAGATGATGAAATCTCACCGATTGCGGAGCAACTACTCAATAAAGTAGGGCTATGGGAAAAACGTAATATGTATCCATCTCGCTTGTCTGGTGGTCAGCAACAGCGTGTAGCTATTGCTCGTGCGTTAGCGATGAATCCTGAAATTATGCTTTTTGATGAACCTACATCTGCTCTCGATCCAGAGCTTACTGGTGAGGTTCTTAAGACGATTAAACAATTGGCGGACGATCACATGACGATGATTATCGTAACCCATGAAATGAACTTTGCTCGAGAAGTATCGGATCGTGTTATCTTTATGGCTGATGGTGTTATCCAAGAAGAAGGAACACCAGAACAAATTTTTAATCATCCGCAGAACGAAAGAACGAAAGCGTTTTTGGATAATATGTTATAGGAGGTTCTATGAAGTTACGTTTATTTGCGGCAACCTTAGCTGTTATAGCTTTGGGAACGACTTCTATTATGGCGGAAGGTTTACAGAAGACGCCTGATACACCTTTATCTATTGTGGAATCTCAGAAGGATTCCGCATCTATTTTGCCAGAACAATACAAATCCTATGCTACTAAGATGAACACGGTGGTAAAGGATTACAAAAATGGTTATATGTTCTCGATTCCTTGGCGTGTAGCTGATGGTGTTATGATAGATATGGATGTGCGTAGTGAAAGCGAACATATTCAAGGGTATTCCTTTAATTTAGCGGGTCCTACGCAAGAGGATTCCTATACAGTATCTTTTACTAAGCGCAATAATACACCGCAAGAAGGAGTATCTCAAAAAGAATGGAATACAACTTGGTATGGTGTACCTATTAAGGGCATGTCTAATGAGGAGTATTTGAATATTTGGCGCCAACATAGCAATAACTTTGAGCATAACGATATTGTTGGTGGGTTCTTTACTAAGAAAGGTGCAGTTTCCGCACGCTGGGATAAGAGTACACCAAAATCTTATGCGGACATGACATCTACAGAGCCGGTTCAGTCTGTATTTGAAGCCGAGTTTATTATGGAGAAAGATCCAACTCATCGGTACAATTTGTCTAGTACCTATGCTCCTGTTCGTGCGGAGTTTATGGAGCTAGGTTTGATGGAGCATACCATTCCATCCTTTGAACTAATCAATAAGCGTGGTTCTAATGCTATTAAAGGGGTTAAAAAAATACTAACCGGCACAAGCGATATCAGTGTTGCAGAAGGTATCAAATTTACCTATCCGAAAGGCTTTACCCGTCTTAATGAAAAGGGTAAGATTGCTTTCACTAAACATAATGTACGCCTCGACATTGAGTCCTTCACAATCCCAGTACAAGCTGTTAGCTCCGGCATGCCAACTATGATGGCTAAGCAGATGCTTGGTGACTATTATCTTAAACAATTGGTTGATGTGAACAAGGCTACGATTACTCGTTATGAAACGCATATCATTGACGGTAATGTGATGTTCTATTTGGCGGGCCATATGAAAAATCCAAATACGTCTGATACATCTGTAGCGGAACCAGTATCCTTTGGCGCAACAATTATTCTTGGCAATGAAGGTAATGTAGCAGTAGCTCGAATGATTGGTCCATCCGGTAGTAATCTTGCTACTCAGGAACTTATAGATATATTAGATGGCTTTAAATTGACTACTACACTCAATACAAACCAATCGTCTCAAGTTCTTTAATATACACATAATATTCTTTTATTTGTATAATTCTGTATGATTTGTGCTATAATGTAATAAATCCTCAGAAAAAAGAGGAGTTTTCCTTGATGGTCTAGAATATATTAGTATAGGCTAAACGATATTTGATCATATCCCCTTTGAGGGATTAGGAATAGGAGGGGTTATTATGGTTACCTACAAAACTATTGTCGTACCTACTGATGGTTCTGAAAATGCTAAACGTGCGTTGGAACATGCTCTCGCTGTAGCGGATCGCAACCAAGCTGAATTGATTGTTGTTCACGTTGCAAATATTGTGTCTGCTATTTCCAATTTTGATCAAACACCAATTTCTGGTGGATACGTATCTGAGCAAATTGCTGAGGATATGGAAGAAACTGGTAAGGAAATTCTTAATGATGTAGTGAAAGAAATTCCTGCAGGCGTAAAAGTTAAAAGTGTTTTCGAAGTTGGCTCCCCTGGTCCTGCACTACTTGCAGTGGCAAAAAAATACAATGCTGATCTCATCGTAATGGGTAGCCGTGGTCTTGGCCCTTTGAAAGGCTTATTCATGGGTAGCGTAAGTAGCTATGTAACTAGCCACTCCACTTGCCCTGTATTAATCATTAAATAATTTATATCTTATATAGATATGATAAAAAAAGAGACTTTGGTTTCTCAAAGTCTCTTTTTTATGTTAAAAATGATATAATGTTTATATGTATGCCATACATATTGGCGTTATACGTTAAGACGTATCGATTAGTGACACAGAAGAGCTACAAAAAAGAATGGATAGGATTGAAAAAGGGGGATTATATGACCGACAAACAAGAATCATTGCTGAAGCTAGCAGAACTGTTTAAAATCTTGGGTGATCCTACACGCCTTAAAATAGTAGAGCTATTACTAGAAAATGAAATGTGTGTTAATCACATTGCAGAAACCATGGAGATGGGACAATCTGCTATTTCTCATCAATTGCGTGTATTGCGTCAAGCACGCCTTGTTACATATCGTAAAGATGGGAAAACAGCATACTATTCTCTAAACGATGATCATGTTGAATGTTTAGTTCGCATGGGGATGGAACACGTAGCTCATCAATAATTACATTTTAGTATCATGAACACATTTCGTCCTATTTAGGAGGAAATGTGTTTTTATATTTAATCTGAGTTGTATCTGGTTATGGAGAAGTATATAAAGTGAATCTATTAATGAAAAATATAGGAATATTAGTGGTATTTTTAGCGACTGTATTCTTATCAACAAAATCTATATGGGCAAAACTTATTTATTTAGATTCATTGAGCCCCTTGAATGTTCTTGTGTGTAGAGCTGTTTTATCATTGCCTTTTTTTCTTATACCAATGATTCGTTTTGATTGGAATAGTGTGAATAAAAGTAATGTTTTTAAATACTCTTTTGGGGGAGCAGTTCTTTATTTAACTTCATCTATAGCTGACTTTATAGGATTATTATATATATCTGCCTCATTAGAACGTGCCGTTTTATTTACATTTCCAATTTACGTTTTTCTGTTATCATCAGATTTATCACGCATTACAGTTTCAAAAGTAGTTTTAATTGTATCTACTGTGTTAGGGTTAGCAATTATGTTTAATCCTACCGTTGATAACTACCTTACGGATACTCTAATAGGTATTTCACTAGTTTTACTTTCTGCAGTCTTTTGGGCGTTATTTATTATTTATAGTAAAAGAGCTGTTTCAAACATTAGTCCTACTATTTTTACTAGTACATATATGTGCATAACTACAGTAATTTTATTTTTTGGAGCTATAATTAATGGTGCAACCTTTACTACGTTTTCAGATCTTCAAACTTATACTATAATTTATTTAGCTCTTTTGGCCGTTTTTTGCTCCATAATTCCATCTTATTTAATGTCCTTTGGCCTTAAAAGAATTAATGCCTCTCTTGCAGCCATTATTAGTGCAATGGGGCCGATAGTTACTTTAAGTTTAGATGTTGTTGTTCTTAATCATAATTTAACTTTGAATGAGATTATAGGTGCTATAATTGTTACTGCTTGTGTAACTTGTTTAACAAGTCTAAATGCTAAGGCATAAAAAAATCACTCATAGTCATACGACTATGAGTGATTTTTTATAACTATAATTATCTATTTTAATATAATGGGAAAAGATAGTAAGCAATTGTTACAAATAATGGCATTGTTATAGCTGATAGAATAGTGGTGCCCATAACGATTTGGGTAGCGTATTCTGGGTTGTTTTTCATTTCAATAGCGATGAGTGACATATTAATAGCCGTTGGTACGCTATAGGTTATAATGATAGTTTGTGCCGCTATTGGATGCATAGGACCGTAGAACATTATAAATAGTATGGTAATACCGGCGGCTATGAGTGGGCTCACAATGAGTCGTAAGGTCGTTGCGAGCATGACATCCATCTTGAAGAAGTTTAGCGGTGTTCTATTAATCTGTACACCTAAGGCAATCATAGCGACGCCAACGAAGGCATTGGCAAATATATTGAGCGGTGCAAAGAAGAAGAGACCGTGTAAATCAAAAGGGAGTAGGTGGCAAAGTAGTGCCAGTGGAATGGCATATACCATAGGCATGTGAAAGACGACTTTTAGTGCATCCCGAGGGGTTAATCGTCCTGCTCCCGCTTGGTAGAAACCATAGGTATTACTGCTAATAGTTTGGATAATCATGATGGATACAACACTCACTAAACCTAGATTAGCATAGGGTGTAGCACCATCGATGACGTAAGGAATGTTAGTAAATACAAAGATAGCAAGAGCGACCCCCATGTTCCCAACATTATTGAACATGACGCAGTTTTTCAGGGTTGCAATCTTAGCCACATCATAACCTTGCATCTTTCCTATCACATCTGAAAGGATGGAGTTTAGTATGAGCACACAGAGTGCACAGAATACAATTTCCAAGGTACCTGAGTTAAGTTTGGCTTCGTACATCGCTCGAAATATAAAGGTAGGCAGTAGTATATAAAAGTTTAGTTTACTCAACGTATATAGATCGAGTTTAAATTTTCTATCTAATACAAATCCTACCCCTATAAGTACTAGGATAGGTACCATAGAGTTCATAAAGATATGTCCTACTAATTCGAATAGATTCATCATCTCACCTAGAGTTTCTCATTAATATAAAGGCATAGTTTAAATGTATCGTATAACTATATAGCAAAAATACAGTTATTTTATATAAGCTAAAAGTGAACAAGCGTTACGAAATGTGCTTATTTTTTATAATATTATCATACCATAGTATGTATTTTTTGGGATTTAAAAAATTATTGATTATGATTACTTATCATAATCATCAGAAATATCTATGCAATATGTGATTTTAGATATACGACTTTAGCCATCAATTTATAGTATAATATGAATATATTGTATATTTTAGTTTGTTAGTATACGAAGTGTCTCTAGGTATTACCATAGCTTTTACAGTGTGGCGTTTTAAGGGATACACAGGAGGAATTATGAAACGAATTTTATTAGTGTTAATGAGCGTTTTCATGCTTGCCTTTTTAGTGGGTTGTGGTAATGATACGAGTAAACAAGCTGAGTCGGCTAAACCAAGTACATCTGAAAAGATTACGGTACAAGCTGCAGCAAGTCTTAAAGGTGCTCTTACCGAATTGGCAGATGCATACAAAAAAAGCCATAACTTAGCAGATGATCAAATTGCTATTAACTTTGCTGGCTCTGGTACATTACGTCAACAAATCGAACAAGGTGCGCCAGCTAGTCTGTTTATTTCTGCTGACGAGAAAAATATGAAAATGTTACAAGAAAAGGATTTGGTAACTGAAGTAAAACCATTCGTGACTAACGAACTTGTTCTTGTTGTTCCAAAAGGCCAACCTAAAGTTGAATTGAATCAAATCGCCTCCGTAAAACGTATCGTGTTGGGGAATCCTGAAACAGTACCAGCTGGTAACTATGGTAAACAGGTATTAACAAAATTAGGCGTTTGGGAACAAGTAGAACCTAATGTAGTGTATGCGAAAGACGTTAAAGCTGTAACTGCTTCTATTAGTCAAGGTGCTGGTGATGTTGGTTTCATCTACAAAACTGATGCTATTGCAGCTGGCGATGCAGTTGAAATCTCTGCTGTAACACCGGCTGACTCCCATGATCCAGTTATCTATCCAATCGGTATTATCAAAAAATATGACAACGCATTGGCAAAAGACTTCTACCAATACGTAATGAGCCCAGAAGGCCAAAAAGTATTAGAGAAATACGGTTTCTCTACTTCTAAATAAGAGTAAAACGCTAGCTTTCAGGGCTAGCGTTTTCTTATGATACAATAGAGACATTATTGGTATTATTAATAACATTATTTCTAACGGTATGCTATTTTTAACTCATTTGTAGTGATGACTGTTACATAATCTAGTTTATGATCTAGTATATGATTATAGGCATATAATTTGCTTAAAAATATTTTGGAATTAATGGATATAGTACATATTGTAGAGTTGTTGTGTATAGAAAGGGAGCGTGACATGAGTCCATTATGGCTATCGCTATGGGTAGCAAGTATAGCTCTTATCATAGTGATTGTAAGTGGTTTAGCCGCATGTTATTGGATGAATCGCTGTAAATGGAGTGGCATGGCTATTATTGATGCACTTATTACCTTGCCGCTTGTATTGCCACCAGTTGTTGTTGGCTTTGCTCTTCTCATGGTGTTTACGCCAGGCTATGCCTTTGGCGCATGGCTTGAGGCGCATGGGATGAGCGTTGTGTTTGCCGCATCTGGGGCGGTGGTAGCATCTTCAGTTATTGCGTTTCCATTATTTTATCAGACGGTGCGTTCTGCATTACAATCTGTCGATCATAATATGGAGGACGTAGCGCGCACATTGGGTGCTTCAGAGTTACGTATCTTTTTTACTATTTCTGTACCACTCGCTTGGAAAGGCATTTTGACGGGCAGTATTTTAGCATTTTGTCGTGCTATGGGCGAATTTGGAGCTACAATTTTGATTGCCGGTAATATTCCACGGGTAACACGCACCATGCCACTTGCTATCTACTCTTATGTAGAGGCAGGGCAGTACATGGATGCCTTTGAATTAGTTATATATATATGTGTTCTTACATTGGCGTTGTTGAGCGGGATTCACCTCATCACAAAGGGCTCTTTATTCCGCCACATTGATAATAATTAGGAGGTCTGATGATTACATTTTCCTTTACTGTAGCTAGGCCTTCTGTAACTGTGAAAGCTGATGGTGTACTTTCTTCTGGTATTACCGTGTTAACAGGCCAATCTGGCAGTGGTAAAAGTACATTTATTAAGTGTATTGCAGGGCTTGTAAAACCGACTACAGGTAGCATTCAACATGATGAAACTATATGGGTTGATCGTGACAAAAAAATCTGGGTACCTGCTCAAGAACGTCAGGTTGGCTATATGCCACAAGGTAATATCGTATTTCCACATTTATCGGTGGAACATAATATTACCTATAGTAAACGAGGCACGCCAGAGATGTGTGATAGCTTATTAAAACGTTTAGGCCTTGAGAAATATCGTAAAACGAAAGCAGGTAGCTTATCTGGCGGTGAGCAGCAACGCGTTGCATTGGGGCGTGCTCTTTACTCTAAACCAACCATCTTGCTTCTTGATGAACCATTATCTGCACTAGATTGGAATTTACGTAAGCATGTTCGAGAGGATCTTGTTTCCATTATTCGCGAATGGGATGTGCCATGTGTATGGGTTACCCATGATGAAAGCGAAGTAGAAGCTGTAGGAGATAGACATTGGACCTGTGAAGACGGGCTCATTGTGATTTCTAAATAACCATGGTTTATTTTTAGGAGTTATACTTTAGGAATATAGATATTAACGTTTATTGTAATATGCTCAAGTTTTATTTAATATAAAAGAACCTCCTTCATAAGTAATGAAGGAGGTTCTTTCTATTATAGTTTACTTTCTATAGTTGAATTAGCTGTTTTGCTTATACAGCCTACGATAACGGTTACGATGAATGCCATAACAAAGGATGGAAGCGTAGCACCTATTGTACTTTCACTATGTAACATATAGTGATATAAGCCAACGGATACAGCCCAGATTAGACCTCGTAGGAGATAGGCGGACAAACTTTTGACTGGTTGGCGATTGACAAAATAGTCTGCCAACAAGATGGCAATCATTGGAGCAAAGACGGATCCGATGAGATATAGGAATTCTGTAATATCGTCCATCGGATATAGGATAGCTGCAATGCTGCCGACAATGGTTATGATAGCAGCTACACCTTTGCTAGATGCTCCATTATAGATGGTCGTACTAGATACACCAGCTGAGTAAGCGTCCATAAAGGTCGTAGTTACTGTTGAGAAGATGATGACGATGAGCCCTGTAAGACCAAGGCCTGCGTTCATCATAATAGTAATGATAGAGTCCCCACCGCCGAAGATCGCCGCGCTAAGACCTAAGGTGTACATGGCGACGCTCGTTACGGTGTAGATGGTAGCACTTGTTAGTGATGCGGAGAAAGGATTGTTACTTTCACGGGTATAATCACTGATGAGAGGTAGCCAAGATAAGGGCATAGCGATTGATAGCTCAAGGGCTGCTATAAAGCTCATATTGCCGTTAGTCATGAGGCTACTGTCACTAGGCCATTGAGAAATCATGTGAACTCCCATGTAGAGTGTGAGGCCTAGTAATAAAACAGATACGATGGCTTGAATATAGCCTGTATTGTGAAGACCGATGAAGAGCCATAAAATGACGAGCGCCCCAATAGCAATAGTCCAAATCATAGGAGATAGAGGCGCCAGTTCTTGTAAGGCAAGCATGGCATCGTAAATCATGATACTAGTCCAACCGATGAGTTGGATCATATTTAAAAAGGCAAAGCCCTTTGCCCCTAGTGGGCCAAAGCTAAAGGCTGTCGTGTTCATACTGCCTTGCCGCAAGCGGCCACCGATGAGGCCAGCTCCAAAGAGCAGAATACCGCCGATGATATGGCCTAAGATGATGGCATATAGTCCTTGGGTGAGGCCTAAGGGTGCCAGATAGGTACCGGTCATGATCTCTGCTATAGATAGGGCGGCACCGAACCATATCATGGCAAACTGTGATTGTGTAATGTGTGTATCTTTCATACGTCCTCCTTGCCAGGAAGTCATAGAAAAAGCCGAGCTCACAGGAACTCGGCTATTAATCCTCTATGTTCCCTACGTTGGCATTATCCAAATCAGGTTATGGGTTAAAGCATTAGCTTACTCTCAGCCCACTCTTGTGAGCACCCCATTATGGTTTCATTATACGAGGTGGTGCGGGAACCGTCAATTCTTTTGTTGCATAGATTGTATAATGATGTTATAACTAGAGTATAAATATATATTGCCACTAGGGGTGCTTTTGCTGAGATTGACCATTCAAAACCCTAGACCTGATCCAGATAATACTGGCGTAGGGAAGTGGAGTGAAACATAATACTAAATTATTACGAGACCATTCCATTTGAGGTGGTCTCATTTTTATTTAGTTGGAGGTATTATGAAAAAACTGATTATTGCTAGTATATGTGTAGCCTTAGGTGTCGTCTTATCAACTACGTCGATTCCCATTGGCCCGGCCCGAATTTTTCCATTTCAACATATGATAAATGTGATCTTAGCCGTTATAGTTGGGGCGAGATTCTCTGTAGGCGCAGCCTTTAGTACCTCTTGTTTACGTAATGTACTAGCGCTAGGTTCTCCCTTAGCCTTTCCAGGCAGTATGATTGGCGCTTGGTTATCTGCGTATCTATATAAGAAGTACAATGCCATATGGGCGGCGGCTCTAGGAGAAATCATCGGTACAGGGATTATTGGTGCTCTTGTGAGCTATCCGATTGCTCATTTCCTATTAGGCAAACCATTGGCCTTGTTGACCTTGATTACATCCTTCTCCATGAGTTCTATTGGAGGCGCCTGTATTGGTTTCGTGGTATTACAAATCTTATCTCGACGTAATCTGCTACACAAGGAGGCATAATGAAATTACATACTGCATTGACAATTGCCGGTACTGACCCTAGTGGTGGCGCTGGCATTATGGCCGATCTAAAATCATTCCAAAGCCGCCATGTATATGGTATGGCAGTGGTTACCTCCGTAGTAGCCCAAAATACAACAGGGGTTCACCACGTAGAACACTTATCGCTAGAAAGCATAGAAAAACAGTTACACGATGTATATTCAGATATTCTTCCTCAAGCCGTTAAGACAGGCATGATTGCTTTACCAGAGATGATGGATCTCATCTATCCGTATGTGAGTAAGAACATCCCTTATGTGATGGATCCAGTTATGATTGCCACTAGCGGTGATCGACTTGTATCGGATGAGGCCGTCGATTTCTTAAAATCTAAACTCATTCCGGTCGCCACAGTCATTACACCTAATCGTAGCGAGGCAGAGGTGTTAGCAGACATGTCTATCTCTTGTGAAAGTGACATCACAATAGCAGCTAAGCGTATTTTACATGAATTAGGACCTCGAGTGGTTATTATAAAAGGCGGCCATATTGGAGATGATGCTACGGATTATGCTTTCACCAAAGATGGAGATGTGCGTACGTGGACGAGTCCTAAATATGATACTGTTCATACTCACGGTACGGGCTGTACCTTCTCAGCAGTTATTACGGCAGAGCTCGCTAAAGGACGTGATGTAATGGATGCTATTGGTATTGCAAAGGACTATATCGCTCTAGCTATTAAACATAACCCTGCACTTGGTCATGGCTGTGGACCTGTTAATCATATGGCTTATGGTTTATTGGTAAATGGCCCTCAAACGATGGATGAACTTTTGAAAAATGACTAGAGGAGATAGTTATATGATCTACAACAATCCAAATATAAATGGTTCAAATTGGCCCGAACTGAATATATTAGAGACTCTACGCAAAAAAAATCCTCTTGTTATTTGTATTACCAATGATGTGGTGCGGACCTTTACGGCTAATGGTTTACTAGCCATCGGTGCATCACCCGTAATGAGTGAGTGTAGCGAAGATTTAAAAGATCTTATCGTTCATGCTGCGGCTCTACTCATTAATATTGGGACAGTTACACCAGATAAGGTTACCTATTACAAAGAGGCTATTAAATTAGCGAAGGCTCATGAGGTACCTATTGTGCTAGACCCTGTGGGCTGTCACGCCGGAGCTTATCGATTATCTGTTGTTTTAGACTTGATTAAAACCGGTGCTATTTCGTTGCTACGAGGGAACCAAAGTGAAATTAAAGCCATCTATGATGCTCTTAATACAAATCATAAGATTGACAGTTCTCTCTCTGGTAAGGGCGTAGATGGGGCACAAGTTGAGGATAGCGCAATTATAACGTATCGTCTTGCACGCCAAATTAATTGTCCTGTTGTCGCAACGGGCGAAGAGGACTACGTTTCTGATGGAACTCGTGTATTTGCAGTTCCTCATGGTCATCCAATCATGACAGCGGTAACAGGGACCGGCTGTCTATTAGGGGCTGTCTTAGCTGCATTCTTTAGTTCCTATTATCCATTCATGCATAACATGTCTATCGGTGAGTTTCTTGCGTATGCACTGGCTTACTATGGACTTGCTGGTGAAAGTGCGGTTAAGGTGAGCGGTGTAAAACCTGGCAGCTTTAGTGTGGCATTTATGGATGCCTTATATGAATTCGATGATGCGATGCTTTTATCTGGAAATAGAATACGGCCCGTAGTTGTACCCGATCAATTAAAGGTATATTTTATTAGTGGTACACAGGATGTAGGATTTAATGAAAGACATTTATTGGAAACTGTTGAAGCTGCTTGTCGGGGTGGCGTGACATGCTTTCAGTTTAGAGAGAAGGGCACAGGAACATTAGAAGGGCAACAGAAACTAGAATTAGCTCAGCAGTTAAAAGAAATTTGTGCTATGTATAATGTGCTTTATATTATTAATGACGATGTAAATTTAGCAGTGGCTGTTAATGCTGATGGTGTTCACGTAGGACAAGAGGATATGCGTTTAGAAGACGTTCGTAATCTTGTAGGAAATAAGGTTGTTGGTATATCCATTCATTCTGTGGAGGAACTTCATAAGACTGATGTAGTGTATGCAGATTGTGTCGGTGTAGGTCCTATGTATGCCACAAGTAGCAAACCTGATGCTCAAGAGCCATGCGGACCAGATCGTATTACTGAGTTACGAGCAGAAGGTCTAACATTACCGTGCGTTGGTATTGGGGGTATTACCTTAGATAACGCAACGCCTGTTTTGCAAGCTGGTGCCAGTGGAGTAGCCGTAATATCTGCTATTGCTCATGCAGATAATCCATATGAAGCAGCAGAAGAATTTAAAAATTTAGTAGATAATATTAAGTGATATGTTTTTATAACTCAATAGTAAATAATAAGCACTATACAAAGGAAATAAAAAACATATTATAGTGAATAGAATAAAATATAGTAGACAAAATAAAAATCTAACAAAAGAATGCAAAAAAAGACGATGACAAATGTCATCGTCTTTTTGTTAAGGAAGTTGTCAGTACTTACTGTAAGTTTAGATTATACTTACAGGTATAGTTTTATTAAAATCTGTACTTACAGGTTATTAATCTAGTTAGTGTCGTACTTACAGATTAGATGGATTCAACGAAACGGTGGAAGAAAGCTTGTGGATGTGCACATACAGGGCAAATTTTTGGAGCTTCTTCACCAACGTGTACGTAACCACAGTTAGCACAGATCCAAGCTACTGGTTCGTCATTGTGGAATACTTTGTTACCGGATACTTGAGCTGCTAATGCAAGGTAACGAGCTTCATGACGAGCTTCGATTTTACCAACTTCGCGCATTTGGAAAGCGATTTTAGCAAAGCCTTCTTTTTCAGCTTCGTCAGCGAATTCTTTGTACATTGTAGTATGTTCGTAGTTTTCACCAGCTGCTGCATCGCGAAGGTTAGCTTCGATATCAGCGGAAATATCGCCACCATGAAGAGCTTTGAACCACAATTTAGCATGTGCAGATTCGTTGTGAGCTGTTTCTTCGAAATAGTCAGCGATTTCGTTCATGCCAGCTTTACGAGCTGCACTAGCGTAGAATGTATATTTTTGGAATGCTTGGGATTCGCCAGCAAATGCTGCTTGAAGATTTTTTTCAGTGTTAGAACCTTTTAATTCTGCCATTTTAATACTCCTTTGTACTTACGATAATTTTCAAAATTGTTACTTAACGTATATATTCATAACCACTTGGTTGTGAATGCAATGGAATAGAATACTTATTCTATCAATTTCGAGGGCGACTTCGCCTTAGTAAGAAAACTTATTCTTAGATCAAATAGACACTTGCCTAACTCTTAAAATAGTACTTACTTATTTGTGTATTTCGGCACTTGCCGTCTTAACAGTTTTATATACAATGTGTTATCCGTATACTTAACGAATAATCATTGTTGACTATATTGTAACATACTAAATGAGAAATGCAAGTCTTTTTGTAAAATTTATTTCGAAAATTTTCTAAATGATAAATATTATCAATGCAGTAAAAATGTGGGTTTATAAAGATTGAATAGTATGGGATTTATAAAAAATCTCTATTTTGATATTGAGAATGATAACTAAATAAAAAATCATTATTGTTTAGTTATTAATGTTAATTTCTTTAGATGCACTAATATTTCCCTATAAAATATAATGATTAAACTAAACATTTTTGTGATCTTTTGGTGATTATATAATAGTATTTTTCTTGTGTTATGGTTTTAATTATAAGAACAGCAGACATATCAAATCTGTACATTATATATTTAGGGCGAAAATTTTATGGTTATATAATAGACGATTGAACTATAGAATCAGGATATATTTATAGAACCAACTATTTTATGTATAATAAATATATAAATACTGACAGAAGTTAAAGGAGGCGCCATGGCATTTGTTAGATATTACGTAGGCGATGTAGTGAAGATGAAAAAATCACATCCTTGTGGCAGTGACGAGTGGGAAGTTAAGCGAATTGGCACAGACTTTCTCATCGTATGTAATGGCTGTGGTCATCAACTCTTGATGCCGCGCCCTAAATTTGAAAAGGCTGTTAAGAAAATCGTCTCTCGATTGCCGGAAAATGAGTAAGGAGAAATTATGGTACGACTTACTGATTATGTGACAAGTGGAGGCTGTGCGTGTAAGATTGGGCCTCATATATTGAACCGTGTGCTAAAAGCTGTAACACCCGTTACTAACGAGCATGTTCTCGCAGATATGACTGGTGCTGATGATGCAGGTGTATATCAAATCTCTGATACCTTTGCATTGGTGCAAACCTTAGATTTCTTTACACCTATGGTTAATGATCCTGGTTTATTTGGTAAAATTGCAGCTGCCAATGCACTAAGCGATGTGTATGCTATGGGTGGAACCCCTTTAACCGCGATGAATATTGTAGGCTTTCCGGTTCCTCTCGTCGAGCAAGGTATTTTGACGGATGTGTTAAATGGGGCTGGTTCGATTGTAGCCGAGTCTGGTGCAGCCATTGTAGGTGGACACAGCATTGAAAATAAGGAACCTATCTTTGGGCTGTCTGTGACTGGTCAAGTAAATCCAAATCAGATTTGGAAAAATAAAGGTGCTCAAGTAGGGGATGTATTGGTGCTAACAAAACGCATTGGTACAGGTATTATGAATAATGCGTTGAAAGCAGATTTATTCCCTGTAGGCACGGAACAGGCCGTTACTAGTATGAGTACTTTAAATCGTGCAGCGGCTGAGGTGGCACATAACTTTACAGTTCATGCTTGTACAGATGTTACGGGCTTTAGCCTCATGGGACACTCCGTAGAAATGGCGAGTGCTTCTAATGTGACGATTCATATTAAAGTTTACGATATCCCTCTTTTTGATGATGTCATTGAGGCGGCTCAAATGGGGTTAGTTCCGGCTGCATCTTATGGTAATCGCAAGGCTATAACTGAAGTACAAGTTGATGAGGACTTGGATCCTGTATGGACGGATATTGTATTTGATCCTCAAACCTCTGGCGGGTTACTATTTTCTGTTCCTGCTAGCGAAGGTGAGCCGCTTGTTCAGGCCTTTTATAAGGCGGGCATTGACTGTGCTGCTATTGTGGGTACTGTTGAAAGCTTCAGTGGTTTAGCGGTACGCGTTACAGAATAAAATTATAAAAATCAGGTCTATACTATTGAGGATAGATATTTAATTAAATTATTATTAGCTGATAGCTGATAGCTGATAGCTGATACTTTCACAAATTATATGATGTATATAGAGGTGTATGATGAGCAATACAAAAGAATTAACGGTAGATGTGCGCGGTAGCTTGTGTCCAAAACCTGTTATTGAAACTAAGAAGGTAAGTGATGCGAATCCAAATGTTGTTATTACTACAATTGTAGATAATGAAGTGAGCCGCGATAATGTAGCGAAGTTTGGTAAGTCTCGTGGTTATGGTGTGGCAGTTCACCAAGATGGCAAGGATTTTTATCTTACTATGACACCAAATGCAAATCCGGTAACGGAAGTAAGTTGTGAACCTATGAACTATGGAAGTCGCGTCATTTTGATGACAAAGGATTACCTTGGTGAAGGTAGTGAAGAGCTCGGTAGAAATTTGATGAAAACTTTCTGGGTGTGCATGGTAGAAGCCGATGTGAAACCATCTAAGATCTATTTCATTAATAGCAGTGTTAAGATGGTAACTAACGATTCTGTTCATTTGGAAAATATTAGAAAGCTAGCTGATGCAGGTGTTGAAATTGCAGCCTGTGGCATTTGCCTAGATTTCTATGGTGAAAAAGAAAATGTTGGCGTAGGTAGTATTACAAATATGTACGCTATTACAGATGCAATCCTTGGAGATAATATTGTTAAGCTATAATATTAGTATTTTATTTTGATATATCGATTTAGAGCTACTGATTTAAAGTAGATTTCTTATTTCTAGAATGAATCATTGAGATGAAAGACATTTAATCGTATCTACTTTGGTAGGAGGTGAGGCATTGGAAAATAAAAAATTACTTATAGTCTTTACATCCTATTATTTTGGAGATAAGGCAGACAAGGTATTAATAGAATTAGATGTGCCTCATCAATTGATGGCTACACCTCCAGAGCTTTATGATATGTGTGGTTTATCTATAGAAATAGATCCGAGTATTGTTGAGCAAGTTAAGGTTATTTTAAAAGAACATAAGATTAGTACGTCGGGACTGTTTTGGTATGAAAAAGGCGAACTGGCCGTACCATATGAAGCTTAGTAGATAAAAATTAAGTCACATAGTTACTTTTTTGTAACTATGTGACTTTTTTGTGTGTTCTTGTTGGAATATACCATATGGTTTATACTGACATCATCAGCTGAAAACTAATAAAATTGATACTATAAAAGGAGTTTATTATGAATACAACAATGAATGCTATTAACTGGCCAAAAGAATACTTACCAGGTTTAACTGATAACTATGTATCTAATGAGGTGATTGTAAAAGGTATCACTGTAGAGGCTGTATGGGAATACTTAACAAATGCTGCTACATGGCCTTCTTACTACAGCAACTCTAGCGATATTAAGATGCTTAATCAAGAAGATACACATCTTATATCTAATACACGTTTCTTCTTTAAAACCTTTGGTTTCCCTGTGGATGCAGAGGTTGTAGAATATGTAGCACCTAGTGAAAATCAACCTGGTCGAATTTCTTGGCATGGTTGGGCTGGTGAAGTTGGCACTGCTGAGCGACTAGATGTTATTCATGCATGGCTTGTGGAAGAGCTTGATTATGGTGTAGTTCGTATTTTGACACAAGAAACACAAGTAGGTGAGCCTGCGAAAGAATTACATATAGCTAAACCAAATCCGATGCTTAATGGTCATCAAGATTGGCTTGATGGTCTGGTAAGTGCTGCTAAAAGTGTTAATAAATAATAGAAACTATTTGTTGCTAATTAAGGCTCGTGATACTATTAAATGAGGAGGTTTCTATGGAAGAAAAATTATTTAATTGTCCTGTAGAGGCATCCCTCAGTGTAGTAGGAGGTAAGTATAAATCTATTATTCTGTATCATTTGATGACAGATGGAACGTTGCGATTTAATGAGATACAAAAACTCATTCCTCAAGCGACGATTAAGATGCTTTCACAACAATTGAAGGATTTAGAAGCAGAAGGTATCATCCACAAAGAGATTTATCCAGTGGTGCCACCAAAGACGGAATATAGTATCACTGAATTTGGCGAAACGCTACGTCCTATTATCATGGCCATGTGTGACTGGGGACGAACCTACAAAGGGAATATGATAAAGTAAGTCCTTTATTATGTAATGTCATTTAGATAAGGAGTTATATATGAGCAAATATGAAATAGAAAATGTAAAATTAACAGCCCCTAAATTTGATCGTAAAGATTTAGAGTACGCTATGACATATCGTTATGCATGTAAGAAATTTGATAGCGCTAAAAAGATTTCTGATGATGATTGGCAAGGTATCTTAACAGCGGCGCGCTTGTCTCCAACCTCCTTAGGTTTTGAAGCTTACCAATTATTAGTTATTCAAAATCCTGAAATCCGTGAAAAGATGAAAGCTTATGGTTGGGGTATTCAAGCTGGTCTTGAAGCGAGTCATTTCGTAGTGTTCTTAACACGTAAAAAGGTGGATTTGGAATTTGATTCTCCTTATGTACGCTACATTCAAGAAGAGGTGAAACAATTACCTGCTGAAGTCGATGCTATCTATAAAGAAAAATATGCTCAGTTCACAACTGAAGACTATAAAACTTTTGAGTCTGATCGTGCTGCCTTTGATTGGTCTTCTAAGCAAGCGTATATTGTAATGGCTAACATGATGACTATGGCTGCTTATGAAGGCCTTGATTCCTGTGCATTGGAAGGCTTTAATCAAGATAAGATGACAGCTTTTTTAGGTGATGAACTAGGGCTCTTTGATACAAAACATTTTGGTATTGCCGTTATGGCTGCTTTTGGTTATCGCGATGAAGAACCGCATCGCAATAAAACACGTCGCACAATGGATGAAATTGTTACAGTAGTTTAATCGATTGCGACTTTTATAACTATATCGAATTTCTTCATTTAATCTTTAGAAATGAATGTTATATTATAAATATACAGATTATTTATAATATTTATAAAGCCCGTATAATTTGGTAGGATATTATAAATATATTGATTAAATAGGAAGGAGTGATCGTATGTTATGGTCAATTATTGTTGGTGGTTTTATCGGTTTTCTGGCAGGAGCCATCACTAACAAAGGTGGAGCAATGGGCGTTATTGCCAATGTTGTTGCTGGTTTAGTTGGTTCGTCTGTGGGTCAAGCAATATTTGGCACATGGGGTCCTAGCTTAGCTGGCATGGCATTAATTCCTTCTGTTCTTGGTGCTGTAATTGTTGTTGCTGTTGTTTCGTTTTTCTTCGGGAAGAAATGATTGCAATTTATTTGTAAAAATATAGCTAAATAGCTAAAAGGATTTTATATGAAAGGATCATAATTATGGCATTAGAAGATAAATTAAACCAAGCTAAAGGTGCATTAAAAGAAAATGCAGGTAAATTGACTGGGGACAAAAAATTGGAAGCAGAAGGTGCTGTAGAAAATACAGCTGCAAAAGTTAAAGACGCTGCACATGATGTTGCTGAAGATCTCAAAAAAGCAGCTGAAGATGTTAAAGATGCTGTAGATGGTGCGATTAGTGGCGTCAAAAATGTTCTTCATAAAGACGATAAATAATATTATACAAAGGCTATAATTAGTAATAAAAAACCAGTAAATCCTGAGATTTACTGGTTTTTGTTATATAAGTTTGTTTATACATTGAAGCGGAAATGGGTTACATCGCCGTCTTTCATAACGTAGTCTTTACCTTCAAGGCGTACAAGGCCTTTTTCTTTAGCCGCGTTTTGACTACCGCAAGCTTGTAAGTCATCGAAGGATACGATTTCAGCGCGGATAAAGCCTTTTTCAATATCCGAGTGAATTTTACCAGCAGCTTGAGGTGCTTTTGTGCCATTTACGATTGTCCATGCACGAGCTTCCATTTCACCAGCTGTGAAGTAATTGATAAGACCTAAAAGTGCATAACTTGCTTTGATAAGTTTTGTTAAGCCAGATTCTTCAAGACCAAGATCTTCAAGGAATGCAGCAGATTCTTCTTCGGATAACTCTGCAATTTCAGATTCGATACGAGCGGACACAACAACGATGCCAGCGCCTTCGTTTTTCGCATATTCCTCTACGCGTTTTACATATTCGTTGGAAGAATAATCAGATACTTCATCTTCAGAAATATTGGCTACATAAAGAGATGGTTTTGCTGTAAGCAATGTTAACTCTTTAATCATTTCCAATTCTTCTTCTTCAAGACCTTGTGCACGAACAGGTTTCGCTTCGCCAAGACCTTCGATGATGCGTTCTAACAATGGTAATTCAGCACGTGCATCTTTGTCGCCAGATTTAGCAATTTTTTCAATACGTTGTTTCCGTTTTTCTACGGACTCAAGGTCTGCAAGGCAAAGCTCAGTATTTATGATTTCGATGTCACGGATTGGGTCAATAGAGCCAGAAACGTGAGTGATGTTAGGGTCATCGAAACAACGAATAACTTGTGCTATCGCATCTACTTGGCGGATATGGCTAAGGAATTTATTACCTAAACCTTCGCCCTTGGATGCACCTTCTACGAGGCCAGCAATATCTACGAAGCGCATAGCAGCAGGAAGGATGCGTTTGGAACCGAACATTTCAGCCAATACAGCTAAACGATTATCTGGAACATCAACGACACCTACGTTAGGTTCAATTGTACAGAATGGATAATTGGCAGCTTCAGCGCCCGCTTTTGTGATAGCGTTGAATAATGTACTTTTACCAACATTTGGAAGGCCTACGATGCCTACTTCTAAATTTGTGCTCATGGTACCACCTTTTATTAACAAATTGATTTCGTTCTTTGTGAAAGTTTATAGCAATAGTTTGTTATAAACCTTATCAAATAAATATTATACCATACTAATAGGATGGAATTACTCAATAAATATAAAATAGATTATTTCAAAGTGCTATAATATAAATAGAGTTAAATATATTACTTAAATAATGTGATAAGTTCATATTAAAATATAGGATTAATATAGATTTTTATTCGCCGTAACTATATAGATATAATTTATAGGTGTATATATTAATAGGGTATGGAATGTATCCAATCATGTTAATGAATATATTTTTAAACCTATATAGTGAAAGCTAATAGGAAAGGAAGTTCAGTATGTTTTCCAAGCTATTTGATAGTTTCTTAGTCCATTATTTAGAACGTTTCAATGATCATTGTTTCACCGTAAAAATTGGAGATAATGAATATACAATCGGTGACGGAGAATCCGAGTTTACCGTCATCGTTAATCGCGATATTCCCAAGAAAGATTTGTTAATATCCGCAGAACTCGCCCTCGGTGAAGCGTATATGCGTAAAGATATCGAAATTGAAGGGGATTTGTTTAAAGCCCTTTGTGTAGTCCTTGGTCATGTAGGTAAGGACTCTATCAATCGTAAGGTACTTAGCTCGCTTTTTAATGCGGGTCTTAAAAAGAAAGATCAAAAACAACAAGTATCTTCCCATTATGATTTAGGCAATGAATTCTATAAATTGTGGCTCGATGAAACCATGAGCTATTCCTGTGCGTATTTTAAGCATGAGAATGATAGTCTCAAAGATGCGCAATATCAAAAGGTTCATCATATTCTTGATAAATTGTATTTAAAAGAGGGAATGACTTTACTTGATATCGGTTGCGGATGGGGATTCCTTCTCATTGAAGCGGCTCGTAAATACGGTGTTAAGGGCTATGGGTGTACTCTTTCCGAAGAACAATGGAAAAAAGGACAGGAACGCATTAAAGAATATGGCCTTGAAGGACAGGTTGAGATTGAACTTATAGATTATCGCGACGTAGCAGCTTCCGGACGTACCTTTGACCGTATTGTCAGCATCGGCATGCTTGAACATGTAGGTCGGCCTAATTTTCCTCTGTATATGGAGGACGCATCGGATATGCTTAAAGACGGAGGTTTGTTCCTGCTTCACTATATTAGTGATCCCTCTGAAAAGGAAACAAGTGCTTGGATTCGTAAATATATCTTCCCGGGTGGATGTTTGCCGTCCCTCCGCGAAATGGTCAGCCTCGCTTATGACTATGATATGAATGTCATTGATATTGAAAGTTTACGGTATCACTATTATAAGACTCTAATGCATTGGTATAACAATTTCCAAGGCGTCCGTGAGCGAGTAGAAGCGAAACGAGGCAGTGAATTCGTACGCATGTGGGATCTGTATCTTTGTGGATGTGCGGCAGGTTTCTACATCGGTAATATGGACTTGCATCAAATTCTGATGACAAAAGGTGTTACGAACGAGCTGCCGTTAACACGTTGGTATTAAGTAAGAGTAAAAATAGACTTATAGGACAAAAAAGAGACCATCTTAAGATGGTCTCTTTTAATTAGCGGCATTGTAACTATTTTATATTTGTAGATTATCGAAAGCACGTTCTGTAAGTTTCGTTAAAAATTTTATTGAATGAATATCATATATAATTGTAAAAGAACTTTATCATTCTTTAGTGCCAAGTACTATAAACCCTGAATAGGATTTATTATCCTCTTTTCCTACAATGATTTTGGTACGAACATCAAAGAAATCATTCAGATTATTTTCTGTTACAGTATTCTTGGTGGTACCTAAAATATAGTTATTAGGTTTTAGCATTAAAGTTTTATCAGATATTTGAAGTGCATGATCAGGATAATGTGTGTTCATAATGCAAGCAAGATTAGATTCATCTACGATGTTTCGAATAAGTGAAAGCATGGTATACTGATTTTTAAAATCTAAATGTGATTCTGGTTCGTCCATAATGAGCAGTTGTGGTTCACTCGCTAGTGCTCTGGCAATAAATGCCAATTGTAACTGACCTCCACTTAAGCTTGATGCTATTTTGGAAGCGAGTGAGGAAATACCTATTCTTTTTAGGACAGAGTGGACTATTTCATAGTCTTTATCTGTAGGTACAGAAAACATACCAATATGTCTACTGCGTCCCATTAATACGATTTCTTCTACCGTATAAGGAAATGATAACTCTCTTGCTTGCGGAACATAGCCAATAGGAGCATTATCATGGGGACTAACTAGTTTATTATTTATGTATATGTTGCCTTCTTGCAACTGCTGTATACGGGAGATACATTTTACTAATGTTGTTTTTCCAATCCCGTTCCTGCCTAAAATAGTCAATATTTCGCCCGATTTTATTGTGAAAGAAATGTCTTTGAAAATATAATCTTTTTTATTATAAGCAAATGAGCCGTTTCTCAATTCAAAAATCATTTCCAATCACCTCGTGTACGGTAAAAAAGACAAGCAAAGAATGGGGCCCCTACTAAGGCGGTGATTATTCCTATTGGTATTTCTGCAGCAATAGCTGAGCGTGCGATTAAATCCACGATAATCATGAAAATAGCTCCGACAATGATGGAGATAGGAAGTAGTTTCTGATGATCTACACCTATTAACATGCGACAAATATGTGGAATGACAAGTCCTACCCAACCGATAATTCCTGTGATGGTTACGCAGGCTGCAGTTATTAACGTGGCCATAGCAATGATAATTAGGCGTAACTTAAAAGGGTTCACCCCAAGTGCTGTAGCTTCCTCATCTCCCATAGAGAGAATGTTGATTTTCCAACGTAAAAAGTATAGCACAGCGCATCCAAAGATGATAGGAATAGAGACGAGTGAAACATTTTCGTAGGAAGCTGTAGAAAAACTACCCATTAACCAATATGTAATTGCTGGTAATTTGTCATATGGATCAGCTACATATTTAATTAGAGCTATTAATGCTCCGAAAATAGCAGAAACAATCATTCCTGATAAAACCAGTGATAATGACGTGATTTGGTTCCTTAGTCGAGCTAGACTATATGTGAGGCAAACACTGACAATACCAAAGATAAGTGCAAATCCCGTAGCATATATATTTATTCCAGAAATTAATATTCCCAGTGCAGCGCCAAAGGCTGCACCGGAACTAACACCTAATATATCCGGACTGACTAATGGATTTCTGAAAATACCTTGAAAAACGGTTCCAGCTATTGCAAGAGCTCCACCGACAAGTATGTTTAGTAAAATTCGAGGAATACGAAGATTCCAAATTACGGCGGATTCCATATCAAATGCAGCGGCAGAGTTTCCGTTTGATAAAATATTTATAACTTGTGTAGGCATTAGCATATATCGTCCAGTCATCAAGGATACTAATACAGTAAGAGCGAGAAATACTAAAAGGCAGAAAAATATAACTAGATATTTATTTTGAGAGCTCATGAGTACTCCTTAGTTAAAATGTGGGAGTGTTATTTATAGAAGTATTTAAGATGGTATTAATTTCACTATCTGTGAGATTATAGTGGTAGAAGGTACTGTAAAATTGTTTTAAATCGTCACGTAATATATAGTCATTAAAAGTGTCAGGTTGAATGAGTTGTCCCATCCATTTCATCATTAATGGTGTTTCTACATTAGGTGCATCCCAACGATAGATTCCCATAGGTGCTTTATAAACTCGATGCGTTTTTACAGCTTTTATGTTACTCCAATTTTGACCTTCAAGCTTATCCTGATAAATATCATCAGGTGTAATAGAATCAAAGTTGCTTAATATAATTATATCGGGATCCCAGGTCATGATTTCTTCCATTGAGACTTTAGTCCAGCTACCTTTTGTATCTTTTGCAGCATTTTCACCACCTGTCATAGTAATCATGAGTTGGTTGACAGATTTGTTCCCTGCAACAGTTAAATTCTTATTTTGTAAATATAATACTTTTGGCTTATTTGGTAACGCAGAAGCATTTTTTTGTTTAAAATATGCTTCTGAATCTTTATGGTATGAGATTAAGGCTTCAGCTTGTTCCGGCTTATCTAGAATCTTCCCTAATAGACGAATTCCGTTTTGAATATCTTCCAATGTTCCATACTTTATGGATACAGCAGGTATACCTAGCTCTTTAAGTTTTTTTGCTACTTCTGGTTGATAATCCCAAATGATGACAACATCAGGCTTTAGCTTAGCAACTTCTTCAAAATTAACATTGAAATTGTTGTCTACAAATGATGAGTTAACATTTTCTAAATCAGGCGCTAACGTCTTAAATATACTGGCTTCATATGATTTTTTAGCTGATGGATGGATACCTACTATTTTTTTATCGCTACCATCAACTGCATATACAATAGAGGTCCATGGGATAGGGACGATAGCGATACGATTAATTTCCTTCTTCATAGATACGTCTGTACCGGTTAAGTCTGTAACGACTTTTATATTGTCTTTGGTTGTATCATTTGGACCAACAGAATTAGTACAACCGGCAAATAGTAGGGGACATATTAATAATCCTGCCATAAGACTATTGTGTATAAAATTTTTCAGTTTCATACGGCACCTCCATGATGGATATAAATGAAATAAACTTATCCTAGCATTTTAAAAAATAAACTTCTAATTCCTAATTTTTATGTACATATAGAAGAATATTATAAAGTTAAAATATGTAAAAATATCCGGTAATAGAGTTTCTGATAGTTTTTTTGGTATAAAAAAGGCCCTCAACTATTAAGTCGATGAGGACCTCGCTCTATTATAGAGAATGTGCTCTTAATTCTTCAGCAGATTGTGTGGAAATCCAAGCTGGTGGAATGTCGAATACTGTATAGCAACCTGTGCCGCCGTGTTTAGCAAGTCGGTAGAGACCACGAGCGTAAGCAACAAGTGCAGAGCCTGTAAATTCAGGGTTAGAGTCAAGTTTCAAGGAGTACTCAATAACGTGACGTGTGCCTTCTGTACTTTCACCAGAGCGAAGAACGAAGCCACCATGTGGAATGCCTTTATGGTCGCGATCAAGTTCTTCTTGGGAAATGAAGTTGACTACAGTTTCATAGCCTACGAAGTAGTTTTCCATAGTTTTGATTTCGTTTTCGATTTTAGCTTTGTCCGCATCAGGAGCCGCTACTACATAGCACTCACGAAGGTGACCTTTATAGCCATCAACATCTGGAGTTTCGCCGTTACGGATAGCTTCTAGGTATTGTTCTTTAGGCACAGTATATTGACGAGCATCAAGAACACCATCGATACGGCGAATGGCATCGGAATGACCTTGGGATACACCACGGCCCCAGAATGTGTAGGATTTACCTTTTGGTAAGATTGCTTCCGCGTAAACGCGTTGCAAAGAGAACATGCCTGGATCCCAACCACAAGAAATTAATGTAGCAGTTTTGGCCTCTTTAGCTACTTTGTCTACATTAGCGAAGTGTTCAGGAATACGTGCATGTGTATCGAAGGAATCGATACAGTTAAAGTATTTTGTTACCATCGGTGTTTGTTCGATAAGATCTGTTGCAGAACCACCGCAAAGAACCATTACATCGATTTTGCCTTTAAAGTTAGGAATATCTTCCATCGTGTAAGTAGGTACACCAGATACAGTTTCAATACCTTGACGGCGAGAGAATACGCCGATGAGCTCCATATCAGGTTGTAACTGAACAGATGCTTCTACGCCACGAGCTAAGTTGCCGTAACCAACGATACCAATACGAATATTCATATTAGCCTCCTATATAAGTTGAAATTTAATAATTAACATATTTATTATAGCATAAAATTAATAGCTTTTAATATTTTTCTATAGAGTTTATTAGATGGTATAGAGAATAATTCATATTTAATTTAAATAAGTAATTTGTGCACAACTATATCGATACATAGCGTGTTGTTATAGGGGACAAATAATAAATCATATGAGTAGAAATTGACACATATACCCTGAATCTAGATACAATTAAATTGGTTATATTAGCTAGTTATGTTCATAGTTGAAGTGTTAAGGAGGTATAACATGAGAAGAAATGTAAAAACTACTGTTATTGCTGCATTAATCGTAACAGGTGCTAATGCTTTTACCATGGTATCAGCCACAACTGTGGAAAGTCATACAGATGGGAAATCCATTGGTCTTAATTTGTGGGGGGAAAAGAGACATTATACAGATGACTTAACTGTTAATGTATCAGGTTTAGGTGTAAATGGAACAAAATATCATAATAATGTTACAGGTATTTATGCCCTTGATGGGACACAAGTTGCTATCGATAAAAATGTAACTGTAACAGTTAAAAATCCAGCGCCTGCAGAAAGTGGCGCGAAACGTAGACCTGATTTGGCACATTATTATATGAGCGGTATTTATGCTGGTTATGGTGGACTTACTAATGATGGAAATAACGATGATACTCGAATTACCGTAAAGGGTAATGCTAAAGTCGATGTTGTCGGCGTTGGTTTGCAAGCCAATAAAGATGGATATATTCGCATACTAGGTGGGGCTGATATAAAAACATATCCTTTAGATACCTCTGATACCTATTCTGCATTATCTGAAGAAGGTTTTGTTTATGTAAATACAGGTATGGATGGCTTACATCCGGGAACGAATGATGTGAAGATGTATGGTAATATAGGATTTTTAGATAAAAACTATGGTATCGACAAGAATCCACATAACCATGGATCTGAAATTTCTTTAGGTTTAACAACATCAAATTCTAAATTGGTAGGGGGCGTACTTAATGAATTTGATGAAAGCAACAACAATCCGTACCATGGTGGTTTGCGATTGTACTTACAAAATGGTGCGACTTGGCGCAATGAATGGTTAGGAGCTGAACGCGTATATCCTACACAAGGTCGCCCTAATAATGCAAACTATTTATATACTGGTAGTCGTGTAGAACATTTCATTGGTGGTAAAGATATAAATAGTCAAGGTATTATCCAAGCCGTAGATCCACGACCTATTACTATTAACAACTATGCTGGTCATGCAGCTATCGACTATGAAAAGGGAGCCCCTGCGACTGCACAAGGTAAGGGCAAAGTCGTTATCAACCATGCTGATAAAGGTTCTTCTGTGACTATGCGCAGTTCGGCAGATGCACTTAAAGGGTATGCAAATATAGACAACCCACGAGGCACTTTGCAGCAGTTGGCTAATAAATTAACATATACCGGCTTTACTAAGGGTGAACGTAATTTAAATGTGAATATTCAAGTCGATTCAGGCCTTATTAGCCCTGCATATTCCACTAAGCTTGGTACAGGTAGCTTTACTGTTGATGGGAAACCTAGTATTACTGACCAAGCGGTTGTGACAGCTCGTGAAAGCGAAGTTGTTTCTGGTGCTAAGAGTGCGTTAGTCTCCTCTGTGATGCAAATGAGAGCCGATACGAATGATTTACAACGTCGCCTCGGTGATGTGCGACTCAACTCCAATAAGCATGGTGTATGGGGAAAATACATCGGTGGTAAATCTAAAATTACGGACAGCGCCTATGTAAATCAAACCTATAACATGGCACAAGTAGGCTATGACATATTGCGTGGCGATTGGACTATTGGTGGGGCCTTGTTATATGGTACAAGCAATAGCGATTACGCTTTAGGTTCTGGATCCGGTAAAACCGCAGGTTTAGCATTATACGGTGCAAAACAATATAATGATGGTCGTTATTTGGATGTGATTGGTAAAGTAAGTCGTTTGAAAAATGATTTCACTGTACGCAATAGCTTGGGTACAAGTTTGAGCGGAGATTACCACAATACAGGTACCTCTTTGAGCGTTGAATATGGTAAACGAATCAAGAAAGACAATGGTTTTTACATCGATCCTAATGCAGAATTGACGCTTAGTCGATTGTCTGGTGTAAATTTTGATGCTCGTACAAATACAGGTAGCACAGTGCACATTAACTCTGATGCGGTAAACTCCGTTATTGGTCGTATTGGTGTAGGCATTGGCAAGGAAAGTAAGAATAGCAACCTTTTCCTCAAAGCAACATTAGCGCATGAATTCTCTGGTAAAATGAAAGCTACTTATAGCATGACCGGTGAGCCAACTACAGGCAGTGAAGTGAACCTTAAAGATACATGGTTAGATCTTGAGTTAGGTGGTTCATGGAGTGTACGTCCTAATACATATATTTATGGGACTTTCACTAAAAACTTTGGTGCTATCGTAGACAATTCCTATCGCATTGACGCAGGGATTCGTCATAACTTTTAATTAATGGTAAATATAGCGGACACAAATAATATGGGGATGTTATTTGTTAGTACTATAGTGTTAAGGAATACTAGAATTAAATATTCATATATGTAAGGGTATATAAAAAGACCGATTACATTCCTATTGAAGGACTGTAATCGGTCTTTTGGTTTTATAGATATAAACTATTTTAAATCACATAATCCAGATTTAATGTAATCTAAATATAAATCAAGATATAAATCAAGATATAAATCTAAACCTAAATATAGACATAATCATATTAGAATTGTAATGTTTTGATTCTTTCAACGGCGCGAATTGTATTTTCACGACTGCCGAATGCTGTTAAACGAAGGTAACCTTCACCATGAGGGCCAAAGCCAGAGCCTGGTGTAGATACGATTTGAACTTGTTCGAGCAAGATGTCGAATAATTCCCAGCTAGTCATGTTGCCAGGTGTTTTTAGCCAAATATATGGAGCGTCAACACCGCCGTATACAGTAAGGCCGATAGATTCAAGACCTTCTTTGATGATGCGGGCATTTTCTTTATAGTACGCAATGTTTGCACGTGTTTGTTCACGTCCTTCTTTTGTGTATACTGCTTCTGCACCACGTTGGATGATGTAAGGAACACCATTGAATTTAGTGCATTGACGACGGTTCCACATAGGGTTTAGCGGTTGGCGTTCACCAGATTTAGTTTTGCCAGTGACCTCTTTAGGTACTACTGCATAAGCACAACGTGTACCAGTGAAACCTGCAGTTTTAGAGAAGGACCGGAACTCGATAGCCACTTCGCGAGCGCCTTCGATTTCGTAGATAGATTTTACAGTATCTTCTGTGCTGATGAAAGCTTCGTAAGCGGAGTCAAACATCAAAATGGCATCATTATCTTTACACCATTTGATCCATTCTGCCAAACGAGCACGGCTCAAAACAGTACCAGTGGGATTGTTAGGCGAGCAAAGATATACGATGTCTACGCGTTCAGACGGGAATTCTGGAGAGAAGTTATTTTCTGCATAAGTAGGGAGGTATACAACCTTTTGGAAGATGCCATCTACAGCTTCGCCAGTACGACCACCCATAACATTGGAGTCAAGGTATACTGGGTATACAGGATCAGTAATGGCAATGATGTTATCTTCGCTGAATAATTCTTGAATATTACCAACGTCAGATTTTGCACCATCGGAAACGAACACTTCGTCAATAGCGATATCTACGCCCAATGGTTTGTAATCGCCATCAACAATAGCCTGACGTAAGAAATCATATCCCTGTTCAGGGCCATAACCTCGGAATGTTTCAGCTTTTCCCATTTCTTGAACAGCTTTGCTCATAGCATCGATAATTGCTGGAGCAAGTGGTAATGTAACATCGCCGATACCAAGACGAATGATATCTGCATCTGGATGAGCTGTTTGGTACTCATTTACTTTTTTAGCGATATTAGCGAATAAATAAGAACCTTGAAGGTTTAAGTAGTTTTCATTGATATTAGCCATAATGACTCCTTTTTATAATCAGATTTCTCTATATATAGTAAATTATATAGAATAATGACGCAAGGATTTTCTATAGAATTTTCCATTAATCCAAATAGTGTAAATATTTTTAATAAAATAGATTAAAATATGGGAAAATTATTACTCATTGATTGTAATAAAGTATATATAGATAAAGAGACTATTAGTATTTAATTAATCTTTTCATTATTTACTCATAAAATCGTTGTTGATATAATGAATTTAAGATTAAAAACCTTGATTGTTTGTATGTGATAAGAGCTAAATTATTGGCTTTGTTAAGGGGTATAAATTGCTTTTAGGGAGGCATATCATTATGGTAGATTGTAAGATGTCTATTAAGAAAATTTTTGATCGGATTAAGCGAGTTGATAAGTTTGAAGAGTTTAAAACGACCTATGGCTTAACTGTTCCTGATGAAAAGGAGAGTACGAAATTTGCAGCAAATTTTTATAAGTCAGCTGTTGTAAATTACAAAGGCTGTGTAAAAGACTCTAAGAACCTTTATAGTGAAGTTATTGCCGAAACCCTTGTGAATGATAATTTTATAAAGGACTGGTTAAATTTAATACCTGTAAGACCAGAACATTTTAAGATAAATCATTCGCATAAAGATGAAAGCCTGGAAAGCATAAAAATCACAAATCGAAAAGAAGAAATATTAGCCAAGTTATTATTCTATCAAGGTAATATTGATGGGCTAGGATATATTTTTGATTATCAAACACCATTAAAAGAGACACAAAATGATTCTTATGGAAAAATAGATTTATTAGGCTATAACCAAGATGATGAATGTTATTCTGTCATTGAATTAAAATATCGACCTTCTGGCAGTGAGGAAACTTTACTACGATGCGTTTTAGAGGCATATACATATTATAAGTTGCTTGATATAAAACAGATTGAATCTGCTGTCAGCCATGATGGTATACAGGATTTAAAGAAATTACCTGAATATAAATATACGAATGAAGCTGAGCTAGTCATTTTGTTTGATGAAAAATCTTGTACCAAAGATGACGGTGGAATAGAAACTAATTTGATGCTTCGTATTGATTCAAAGGCAGTAACGGAAGATAGTTATCCATCCAAAACTGTTGTGTCACAACAGTTTAAAGAATGCAAAGAACTGATAGATTCTGGCAAACGTAAGCAGTTACGAAATTTATGTGAAAATATTTTGAAACAAGAGCCTGAATTAAAACAAATTCGTTTTGTTGTATTACAAGCTCAAAAAGTAAGTAAAGCACCTTATAAAAATAAAGTAGATAATTGGTCAGAAAGTTTAGATCGTTTATATCGAGCAGAAACATTGCTTACCATTTCTAAGTAAAGGTTGAATATGAATATTGTTGTTCATCGTGGCACACATCAGATTGGTGGTAGTGCTATAGAAATTAGTACAGCATCTACTTGCATTATGTTAGATTTTGGTAATGAATTAAGTTTAGATGAAAAGTACACACCTATAAATCTGGATATAGACGGCGTTACAAAAGGAAAGCCGGATTGTGACGGTATTGTGATTTCTCATTATCATATGGATCATTTAGGCCAATTAACCTCTACAATACCAGACGTTCCATTATATATGGGTGAGTTAAGTAAGGAAATCGCTCTAATAGGTGCTGAATATCAAGACAAAGATTTATACTTACGACTATTAGGTGCTAATACATTTCGTGGAGGAGAAGCTTTTTCTATTGGCGACATACGCATTAGACCTTTGGTTATAGACCATAGTGCTATTGATAGTTATATGTTTGTTGTTGAGGCCGGAGGTAAACGCATTTTATATACAGGTGATTTCCGGATGCATGGGTTGCGCCATCACGTATTAGACAAATTAGTTAACACCTATATAGGTGAGGTTGATGTATTAATTACAGAGGGCACCTCATTGTCTAGAGACGCAGATGATTGTATATCTGAAGCGGCCGTATTAGATGATATTTCTTCATATATTCAAGATGGAAAATATGTTTTTGTTATGTGTTCATCTACGAATATTGATCGTATTATGGGAATTTGGCAGAATATGCCAACTGATAAAGTACTCATTTGTGATGCTTATCAGAAAAGAATATTAGATACTGTGATTAATAATGTATATTATGAAAGTTCTTTGTATCGTAGACATGATAGCCCATTAGTTATTGATAAAGGAATGTATCCTAAATACTATATGGAACATGGATTTGTATCTTTAGTAAGAGGGACAGAAAATTTTATTTCTAAAATTAAAGAGTTCCCTAAAGATGATGTACGTATTATATATTCCATGTGGATAGGATATATTGAGGAGAATTTAGCATTGAAAGAATTGTTAGATACATATTCATCTTATATATGTCATGCCAGTGGTCATGTCTCAAAGGACGATTTAGTTCAGTTCATAGAAATGGTTGATCCTGATATTGTTATTCAGGTTCATACTGATATCCCTGAAAAACTAAAGAGAATACTACCTAATAGAAATGTTTATGTCGTTGATGATAAAGAGCCATTTATCATATAATTCGTTTAAGAAATTCTATTTATGTTGTATAATAGATAAAAAGAGAGCCATCAACGTGTGGTAGCGTTAGGCTCATCTTATAAATACTTTTTAAGGGTTGCCTAGCGTGCGAGTATTTTGAATACTCTGTTGCGTTAGGCTTTTGTCTTTATACTATTTGAATAGTGCAAAGAGTGATATTACTATAGACCAATTTTTGCGTAGTATTTTACTACGCTTTTTTATTGAAAAAATCAAAACTTTATATAGCATTAATTTTATTTCTGATATAATCTAAATGAATACATATTATAGTGCGATTTTATATGAAAGTGGTGTCTTTATGCTGACGATTAGCAATAAAGGATGGCTTTTTACTTCTATATTAAGTGCTTTGATGGCGTTTACATCGTTGTCTACGGATATTTATTTGCCAGCTATGCCTGAGATGGGGCGTGACCTCAATGGTGATGCGGAGCTTACGTTGACGGGTTTCTTAATTGGGTTTGCGCTAGCTCAGCTTTTTTGGGGCGCCGTTAGTGATAAAATTGGTCGTAAGAAGCCACTGATTATAGGGATAGTCTTATTTATCATAGGGTCTGTGGGCTGTGCCCTAAGTTCGTCTATGCTAGAATTACTAGCTTGGCGTGTGTTTCAGGCTTTTGGTGCCTGTGTAGGACCGATGTTGTCACGGGCTATGATTCGGGATTTATATGGTCGGACTGAGGCGGCTAAAATGTTGTCTACATTGGCCATTGTTATGGCTATAGCGCCTATAGCAGGCCCAATGTTAGCCGGACATTTACTTGTATGGTATACATGGCATTCTATATTCTGGTTGCTTGTTGGTATAGGGCTTTTAATGCTCGTTGCCGTATTAGTGCTTCCGGAAACACATCCCGTAGAGAAGAGGAGCAAAAAGTCTATAGGCCATACCTATAATAATTATTGGATTTTATTACGCAATAAAGGGTTTATGAAATATACCCTATGTGTTAGCTCATTTTATATTGCCATTTATGCGTTTTTAACGGGATCGCCTTATGTATATATAGATGTGTATGAAGTGCCCAAAGAATATTTTGGTTATCTCTTTTCTGTCAATATTATTGGTGTTATGTTGTTAAGTGCTATTAATCGTCGTATTGTAAGTGCTATACGCCTTGATAGACTATTGAAATATGCCACACTATTTGCTGCTGTTTGTGTATCCATTGTTATGGGCTTGATGTTCTTAGATTACCATTCATTGTGGCTAATCGTTATTGGCTGTTTTTTATTCTTCTCTATGAACGGTATCATTGCTGCTGTAACTAATGCATTAGCTTTAGATAGAGCAGGTAGAATGGCTGGATCTGGGGCGGCACTATTAGGTGCCATGCAATATGGTAGTGGTATTGTGTCATCGTTGATACTTACCTTCTTACCAAATGATACGGCCTATCCTATGATGGGGGTAATAGCCATATTTGTAATTATCTGTGCTATTATTGCTTTTCCTGAGGATGAAAAATATAATCGTATATAATATTGGTGAAAGCAAGGACTTAAACTGAGCCCTTGCTTTCATCATTTTTTTAGGTTATAATAGTAAGGCTTATTGATGGTAAGCACTTCCTACCCCTATGTGTCGATAGGGGCATTAGTCCGAAAGAGGAGGTGATTTTGTATGAACAAATACGAAGTCATGTTTATTGTGAAACCAGCTGAAGAGGAAGCAACTAACGCTGTTATTGAAAAAGTAGAAGCTTTAATTGCTCGTGTAGGCGGCACAGTAGAAAAGGTAGATCGTTGGGGCAAGCGTCGTCTTGCTTACGCGGTGAAGAAATTCACTGACGGTTTCTATGTATTGATCAACTTTGAAGCAGCACCTGCTGAAATCAAAGAAATCGATCGTGTATTGAAAATCAACGATGAAGTCCTAAGACATCTAATTGTTAAACACGAAGCATAATTAAAGCCTGGAGGAAAACATGAACTCTGTACAAATTCTAGGTAATTTAGCTCGTGATCCTGAAGTACGCTATACCAAAACTGGTCGTGCGGTAGCAACTTTCACAGTAGCTGCCACAAATACCTATATTGATTCCACAACAAATGAGACGAAAGAACAAACTGCTTTCATCAACTGCGTTGCTTGGGGTAAACTTGGTGAAGCGGTAGGCAATCTTCGTAAAGGCAGTCGTTGCTTTGTAGAAGGTCGTTTGCAAACTCGTTCTTACGAGACTCAGGACGGTCAAAAACGGTACGTTACTGAAGTGGTAGCGAACTTTGTGGGCCAATCCCTTGATATGAATACTAATTCTTTCGAAGGTGGGTCCAATTTTGATAGTTTCAGTACAGGCGGCGATGACGAAAACATCCCGTTCTAGTGTCAGGGACTCCTACTAATTCGAAAAGGAGGATTCGCAATGAGAAGAGATAGAGGCAGAAAGCCAAGAAGAAAAGTATGCGTTTTCTGTGCAGACCATATCGATCAAATCGACTATAAAGATGTTGCTAAACTTCGTCGTTTTACGACTGAACGCGGTAAAATCTTACCTCGTCGTATTTCCGGTACTTGCGCAAAACATCAACGCAAATTGACTACATCTATCAAACGTGCACGTGCAATTGCTTTATTGCCATTCACTGCTGAATAATTGATGAATCAAGGCGGTACAACCATTTGGTTGTGCCGCCTTTTTGCTATACAAAAAAAGAAGCTATCCGTTGGATAGCTCCTCTTTGTTATACAGCTTTATATTTTTTAGGTGGTTCACCATTTTCGGCGGCTTCTTTATCGGCGCGCCACTTGCGTTCGAAATATTTATGATACTCAAGTGGGATATCATTAGGGGTTGCTGTTTCATAAAAGCTGCAAGTGCCTCGACGTTGTGCTTCTTCATAGAACCAGGTTTTAAACTCTAGCATAGATAAGCGAGCTTGTAGGTGCTCAATTTCTGCTAGCACACGATCTCGTTGATTTTTAATAATAGATAATCGATCGTTGATGCGGCTATCGCCTTCAACGCAGCAGTCGATAAAATGTTTGATTTCTTTTATAGGCATACCCGTACGTTTCATACATTCGATTAATTCTAGCCAATCCATATCTTCTTCGCGGAATATACGGATACCTCCACTAGAACGTTCTACGAAGGGCAATAAGCCCTCCTTGTCGTAATAACGCAAAGCAGAAGGTGCTATATTTAGTTTTTCTTGCGATTTCGCCAACAGTATATGTCATTGAAGCTCCTAATATATATGTCATTTATAGATGGATATAAAAATTGTAAATGTAAGGTGTATTGACTTAAACCTAACTTTAAGTTTTATACTAGGTACATACTTGAAGTATAACACTAGTTATTTTTAGTGACAATCTTTATAATCTTTATACTATTTGATGTATAGTGATTGTAGTTGAAGTAATTATAATTTGTATTGAAAGGATTACCATGAACTTAATTGATATAAAATCCCCAGCCGATTTAAAAGGCTTATCTATTTCTGAATTAACAGATTTGACAGCACAAGCTCGTCAAGCTCTCATGACAAAGGTTTCTGAGCACGGCGGCCATTTTGGTCCACCTATGGGTGCAGCAGAAATAATTATGGCCTTGCACTATGTATTTAATTCTCCTGTAGATAAAATCGTATATGATGTATCCCATCAATCGTATGTACATAAAATGGTTACAGGACGTGCCTTAGCGTTCTTAGATCATGATCATTATGATGATGTAACAGGCTATACGGACCCAACTGAAAGTGACCATGATTTCTTTAACATTGGTCATACCTCTACATCGATCTCTTTAGCATCTGGCCTGGCTACTGCTCGAAATCTAAAGGGAGACTCTGAAAATATTATTGCTATCATTGGTGATGGTTCTTTATCTGGTGGGGAAGCCTTTGAAGGTCTTGATTATGCCGCAACATTAAACAGTAATATGATTATTATCGTCAACGACAATGACCAATCCATTGCAGAAAACCATGGTGGTTTGTATCGTGGCCTTCGTGAATTGCGCGAGTCTAACGGTGAAAGCCCTAACAATATTTTCAAGGCTCTTGGTTTGGATTATCGCTTCGTAGCAGATGGTAATGATTTGGAAACCTTGATTGATGTATTTAAGGCTGTAAAAGACATTGATCATCCAATCGTGTTACATATAGTTACGCAAAAGGGTAAGGGCTATGCTATTGCAGAGCAAAATAAAGAAGCCTTCCATTGGACAATGCCCTTTGATTTAGAAACAGGCAAACCAAAAGAAGAGGAGAATGGTCCAACGTATGCTGGTACCATTGCTAATTACTTGATGGATCAAATTAAGGTAGACCCAACGGTAGTAGCTATTAATGCAGGTACACCAGGAGGTTTTGGTTTTACTCCTGAATGGCGCAAGGCGGCAGGCAAACAATACATCGATGTAGGTATTGCAGAAGAACACGCCATCGCAATGAGTTCTGGTATCGCTAAAAATGGTGGTAAACCAGTATTTAATGTATATAGTACCTTCCTACAACGTACTTATGACCAATTGGTACAAGATCTTTGTGTAAATAACAATAGTGCTGTTATTATCAATCACTATGCCTCCGTGTATGGTATGAATGATGTAACTCATTTAGGGTTCTTTGATATTCCTATGCTTACTAGCATTCCTAATTTAGTATACTTAGCACCTACTAATAATGAAGAATTGTTAGCTATGACCGAGTATGCAGTTCATCAACATGAGCATCCTGTAGCAATTCGTGTTCCTGTAGGTGAATTCACAACTACAGGTGTAGCGGATACAACGGATTATAGCATCTTGAATAAATCTGAAGTGACTCGCCGTGGTGAAGGGATTGCTTTATTAGGTCTTGGTAATTTTTACCATTTGGCTAATCAAGTGGCTGATGAATTGGCTAAAGACGGTATCCATGTAACTGTAGTAAACCCTAAATTTGCATCTGGACTTGATGAAGAACTACTAGAAGAATTGAAAGCAAATCATTCTGTAGTATTTACGTTAGAAGATGGTGTCGTTGAAGGCGGTTGGGGTCAGCGTGTAGCTAGCTTCTATGGTCCATCTAATATGCGTGTTAAAAATTATGGTATTGCTAAAGAATTCCACGATCGTTATGATGCAACTGAATTGTTACGAGAAAATGGCGTTTCTCTAGATCAGATTGTGGCGGATGCAAAACAAGTGTTATCTGTTTAGTTTGATAAAATATTAAATAAATAATTCTCTGTAAATATAGTAGAAATCTGGAATTGGCAGATTTCTACTGTGTTATTTTTTTATTTGTTCAATTTCATTCTATAATTAAGTGTGGTTTATAAATATATAATTTTTATAGATAAATATATATAATTTATTAAAAGATTATAGATTTTTTTCGAATAGGACTATAAAAATTAGATGAAGTATTATATAATAATATCTACAGTATGTATTACAGTAGAACAGTAAAATAAATCCATTGATAATGTACGCTACTATTGCAGTATTATACAATTAGTATTAATGATAAGGGAGATTGTAAGACTTTGAAAAGAGTATTAACCTTAACATTAGCCGTGGCCATCGTTGCCGGTGGCTATATGTTTGAGGCTAATGGGGCGGGAGAACAACCTTCTAAACAGGCACCATCTATATCTGAGATAAATATATATACGCCAAAAGAGCTTAATGCACGTCAGAAAGACTTGGTTGAAATCGGCCGCTATACTGCGTCTGGTGATCAAGGTGCATTAAAGAGTGTAATTGCATCTGCTATTGAGCGAGGCACGTTGACGCCACAAGAGGTGAGTATTGCCATTCGTCAACTTTACTCTGCTGCTGGCTTGAAACAAATGAATGCTGCTTTAGCTACATTTGATCAATTACGTGATGAACGCCCTGAGTTTGGCGATGAGTACGAAAAATTGGTTCCAAAGCAAACAGGACTTAGTGCTTTATTGGGGAATGGCACTAATGGGGCACCTTTAACAAAGCCGAAAGCTGAGGAAACAAAAGAGGGGGTTCAATATAATACGTTCCGTATGAAAAAACCAAAACCTCAAAATCGTAATCGTTCACGTTTAGGTAAATTGGACCGTGAATTGGTCGCTGCGGCAGCACTAGGTACTCGAGTTGGTAAAAATAATCTTTTTACTGCAGCTGAAAAGAGTTTATCTGAACTTGGCTTAAGTCAATATCAAATTGAAAATTTAGAAGCTATGATTTTCCAATAAAATGTAGACCTACTTCTTTCGGAAGTAGGTTTTTTTTTATGGCTTCTACTTTCACAGTTTTAATGATTAGGGTTAAATCCATAGAATGTAATTGACGTTTAAGGTCCCCTTTTCTATAATTAATAAGATAGGTATATGACCTGTAATAATAAATATAAACAAATATAAATATATTATTAAAAATAGATGTAAGGAGAAAGTATGCGCCTTCGTAGAAAACCATGGATTGATGAAGCTATTCACGAATATGACTCTCACATCATTTTGTCTGGCCAAGAAGAGTTTAAAGGCAAGTGGCGTGAATTATTTGAACATCCTGAGTACCCATTATATATGGAACTAGGGACGGGGAAAGGTCGCTTTATTGCGGGGATGTCTGAAGCGTATCCAAATGCTAACTTCGTAGGTTTTGAAGTACAAATGGGTGTTATCTATTATGCAGCACAAAAAATCTTTGAAGGAGAGCGAAACAATGCAAAGGTCTCTCTATTTGATATTGCAGGTATCGAAGAGATAGTGGCACCTGGAGAAGTTGATCGTTTCTATATTAACTTCTGTGATCCTTGGCCTAAGGCTAAACATGCAAAACGCCGCCTTACATATCACACATTCCTTGATCGTTATGCCCGCCTTTTGAAAGATGGTGGAGAAGTTCACTTTAAGACAGATAATGAAGGGTTGTTCATGTTCTCTCTTGAAGAGTTTAAAGCGTGTGGTTGGGAGCTTAAAAATGTAACGTATGATTTACATAGCACAGACCTTCCAAATGTAAAAACTGAGTATGAAGAGAAATTTAGTAAAAAAGGACAACCTATTTTTCGCTTAGAAGCAATTAAGCCAAAAGTTCAAAAGGAGGCTTAACATGCAAACACCGAATAAGGGGGATAGTCGGTGGGGCTCACTCTTTAAAAATGATTTACAAGGTATGCTCTTACCTATTCTTCTCATTACAATTATAGGCAGTGTAAATATCTTTAGTGCTACGTATATCAGCTCTATCTATGAAAATACGGGATTACTAGGATACTTTTTAAAACATATGACATTCTTGTTTTTGTCTATGGCGGCTGGTGTTATATTGTATCGTTACGATTACCGTAAGTTACAGAAGCCTCACATGTTGCAAAGAATTATGATTGCTACACTAATTGGTATGATTTTGGTTCTTGTGATTGGTGCAGTCATTAATGGTGCGCGTCGTTGGATTGTTATTGGGCCTGTATCGATTCAACCTTCAGAATTTGCGAAATTGGCTGCCTTGATATGGACGTCGGCTAAATTGAGTACCATGCGGAAATGGGGAAAACCAAAGCATACTAACCCTCTCATTAATTTACAAGGTTATTTTAGTGAACGTATAAGTTATATGTTGCCCATGTTAATATGGCCAATTATATTTGCAGGCTTAACAATCTTGCAACCAGATATGGGCACGACCGTACTGATTTTTGGCTTTTCCTTTGTGCTCATTTACTTAGCGGGCTTTGATGGAAAATTCTTTGGCGGAGCGTTTGCGATAGCTGGATTTCTTGGCTTTATTGCAGCTCGCATGTCACCATATCGCTGGGAACGTATTCAATCTTGGTTTGATCCTTGGCCTCATGCGCAGGATATGGGGTATCAAACAGTTCAAGGGCTGTTGGCCGTAGGTTCTGGCGGTATTTTAGGCGAAGGCTTTATGCAAGGTACATCAAAGTATTTTTACTTACCAGAAGCACATACGGACTTTGCCTTTGCTGTATGGGCCCAAGAAATGGGTTTCATTGGTGCAGTGTTTGTTGTCGTTCTGATTGCGGCTTTTACCTATTTTGGGTTCCGCATTTCTAATAAGGCTCGTGATGAATTCGGGAAATGGTTAGCAATGGGCATAACATTGCTTATCAGTGGTCAGGCTTTGTTTAACATCGCCATGGTATGCGGTATCATGCCTGTAACAGGGGTACCATTACCGTTTGTTAGTTATGGGGGCTCTTCATTATTGATGAATTTCATGGCTATTGGGTTGTTGGCAAGCATTGGTCGTCGTAATGTAGAAGGGGTAAAAGAAGTTGGTACAGCTGAACCATTACCATCTTTGCGTGAAGAAACACAAAGTCGTTTTAAGCCTGCTGCTACGACGCGTACTAATAAGACAAATATGCCTGGATCGTTTAAACCACGGCCTTCTAAAAAGTCGACTCGTAGATAGACTAAATTTGAACGTTAATATCTAACGTATGTATCATAAGATAAATCTGTTTGTGTAAATTCATAGAGTATATTTAAGGACTGTACTATATGAACTTAGCATCGTTATATTGTGTGTGAGGAGAAATGATGAAAGATTATATTGATATTCAAGAACGCCCATCATGGGGCCGAATGTTACCACTTAGTTTTCAACATTTATTTGCCATGTTTGGCTCTACCGTATTGGTACCGTATTTATTAAAAGTAGACCCTGCAACAGCATTGTTTATGAATGGTATTGGTACATTATTATACTTATTCGTGTGTAAGGGTAAGATTCCTGCATATCTTGGTTCCAGCTTTGCTTTTATTGCGCCTGTAGCAGGTGTATTATCTGCTGGTCTTGGCTATGAAGCAGCAAAGGGCGCCTTCGTTATATTTGGTCTATCTTTTGTTATTTTATCTGTTCTCGTCCGTTATATTGGTACGCGTTGGATTGATAAATTATTTCCGCCAGCTGCTATGGGTGCTATCGTAGCGATTATCGGCTTAGAATTAGCGCCAGTAGCGATGAGTATGTCTGGCCTTATCGGTAATCAAGATTTAGGCATGAGCCATAGTCAAGCTGTTATTATCTCTATGTTTTCCTTAGTTGTTACCTTACTAGGAACTGTTGTGTTCCGTGGTTTCTTAGCTGTTATTCCTGTTCTTATTGGTGTTGTATCCGGTTATGTATTGTCTGCTGTGATGGGAGTTGTTGACTTCTCTGGAGTAGAAGCTGCTCCTTGGCTTTCATTGCCTCAGTTCTACGGCATGCCTGTGTTTGATATCAATGCGATTATCATGATTATGCCGGCGCTCTTCGTAGTATTTGCAGAGCATGTTGGTCATTTAGTTGTTACTAGTAATATTGTCGCTAAAGACTTGATGAAAGAGCCAGGTCTACAAAGATCCTTGCTTGGTGATGGCCTTGCAAATATTCTTTCTGGTTTCTTTGGTGCTACACCAAATACGACGTATGGTGAAAACATCGGCGTACTTGCAATTACTCGTTGTTTTAGCGTATGGGTAATTGGCGGTGCTGCAGTGCTTGCGATGATTATATCCTTTGTTGGTAAAGTGGCAGCACTTATTCATGCTATCCCAGTACCTGTTATGGGTGGGGTTTCTATTCTCTTGTTCGGCATTATCGCAGCATCTGGGTTGCGTATGCTTGTAGAACGTAAGGTGGATTATACAAACCCTGTTAATATGATTCTTACATCCGTTATCCTTGTGGTAGGTCTTAGTGGTGCAGAACTTGCGGTTGGACCTGTAGTTTTAAAAGGGATGGGGCTTGCTACTGTAGTAGGTATGGCGATGAGCATTTGTTTGTTGATCCTTCAAAAAACAGGCGTTGGCAATGACCAATTGAAAAAAACAGAAGTATAACCTTATACGACTTTAAGCTCTTGGCATAGAACCTTGAGATTAAAGTGAATTGATTTGTATTCAATACAATAAACGACTACTGAATCAGATTGTATCTGTGAAAGTAGTCGTTTTTGTTTAGTATCTTTATAATTTATCTTCAATATTGTATAATAAACATATAAGTTGTATAAAATTAATTTTAGAGAGGAGGGCCTATGGAGTTTTTAATATGGATGGCTATCGGTGTTTCTTTGATGGCTGTAGAACTCGTAGTACCAGGCGGTATTCTAGGTCTTATCGGTTACTGCGCGTTTCTATGGAGCGTTTATGTAGCTCTTGGGGAAGGTACGGTAGCATTGTATGCTGTGCTAGGATTAACAGCCTTGTTAATTGTCATTATCATTGTGTTCTTTAATCACTTTGAAAAGACGTGGATAGGCAAATTGTTTACCTTAGGGCAAAGGTCTACGACAAAAGCTGGTTATGTATCTAATGATGTATTAGAAGATTTGGCTGGCAAGGAAGGCGTAGCTCATACAACACTACGCCCTGCAGGTATTGCTAAGATTAATGGTAATTTGGTAGATGTTGTAACCGAAGGTGACTTCATCGATGCCGGTTCACCTATTGTGGTCCTTCGAGTTGTAGGTGGTCGCAATATTGTTAGAAAGCTAGATTAAGCTTTCACAACATCGTCGTAAATCATGGAGGTTATTATGGATGTAGGTATTTTAATTTTGATTCCCATTCTGCTGATTGGTATTATGGTATTCTTATATGTTGTGCCATTAGGGCTTTGGGTATCTGCTTTAGCAGCGGGTGTTAATGTTGGTATCTTTACACTTGTAGGTATGCGCTTGCGTCGCGTAAATCCGTCTCAAATTGTAATGCCGTTGATTAAAGCTAATAAAGCGGGGCTTGATGTGAATGTAAATCAGTTGGAAGCTCATTACCTCGCAGGTGGTGACGTTGACCGCGTTGTAGATGCTTTGATTGCCGCTGAACGGGCATCCATTCCGTTGACCTTTGAACGTTCCGCAGCTATCGACCTCGCCGGTCGTGATGTATTGGAAGCGGTTCAAATGTCCGTTAATCCTAAAGTGATTGAAACTCCAATTATTTCTGCGGTAGCAAAAAATGGTATCGAATTGAAAGTTCGTGCTCGTGTTACTGTACGTGCGAATATCGATCGCCTCGTTGGTGGTGCTGGTGAAGCCACAATTATTGCCCGTGTAGGTGAAGGTATCGTAACGACTGTAGGTTCCTCTGAAGAACATACAGATGTATTGGAAAATCCAGATCACATTTCCCGTACTGTATTGGGTAAAGGCCTTGATGCGGGTACTGCATTCGAAATCTTGTCCATCGATATTGCTGACGTAGATGTGGGACGTAACATCGGTGCTCAATTGCAAACTGACCAAGCGGAAGCAGATAAGAAAATTGCTCAAGCTCGTGCCGAAGAACGCCGTGCAATGGCGGTTGCGACAGAACAAGAAATGCGTGCTAAAACACAAGACATGCAAGCTAAGGTTGTGGAAGCACAAGCTGAAGTTCCTAAAGCGTTGGCAGAGGCTTTCAGAAATGGTAATCTAGGCGTTATGGATTACTACAATATGAACAATATTATTGCAGACACTAAAATGCGTGAAAACTTAGCAGATGGTGAATAGGAGTAGCTATGGACTCTATTTTGTCTTCAGTGCTATCCATCTTTTCGCATAATCCAATCTTTGTTTTAGGTATCATCGCGTACATTGCTTTTTCCATTATAAAAAATAAGAATACTGAAGAGTCTGAAGAATATGATGAGTATGAAAGCTCTGGTGGCGGAACTTGGGAAGATATGGAGCGCGAATATGGCATCTCCATAGAACGCAAGGTAGATGAACCGTCTATGGGTGATTTATCTAAGGTTGATGACTTTTATCGGGACTCTTATGAAGATAAACCGATTGTAAATCAGCAACCAGAAGCTCCATCGCAAACTATGGAGGACATACATTTCAATGAAGAGGCTGCAGCAGCTCAACGAGATATTGAGGCCTTATCAATGAAAAGTTCCAGTAGCAATCCGAGTTATACTACCAGTAAGACTCGCTTAGATAGAGAAGCTGTTACGGGGCCGACCTTAAGTGAAAGACTAGCTGAGTTTAAACGAGATAAAGCAGCTAAAGAGGGACAAGTTCTTGTTGAAAATGTAGGCATTACAACTGCGCCTACTGCTCTAGCTGCGACTTCAACTCATGGGCGTAAATCTAATCATGCTTTAAAAGAGGGCATGAAATGGTCGATCATTTTAAGTAAACCTAAAGCTCTTGAACGTAGATACCGCTAATGAAGCAATCTATTTATAAGCGTATAAACTAATTATGGTTTTATTAGAACATAAATAATAACGGATTGTGCACTGATGTGGTATAGCAACCATACTGTCACATATCATAATGTGGGGCATATAATTACATATTGAAAGAGGTTCCTATTGGTCACCTATGTGACTATTAGGAACCTCTTTTTTATTGTTTTTTCCTAGTGAAACTTTCACAATAATAGGGGAAGGAGTTCGTTTATAAGGAAGGGCAAAATTATGTATCGTAATGTGCGTGTTATACCAAAACAGCTGTTGCAGCAATTATATATAGAGAAACAATGGAGCGTTCGCGATGTGGCGGATTATTTTCAATGTAGTGTAGATACCATCATGCGCCGTATGAAAGCGTACGATATCGAACGGAGGCCTCTGAAGAAAGAAATCAATATGGTTCATGTACAAGCTTTGTATGAGACCGGTAAGTGGTCGCTCCATTCATTAGCAAAGCGTTATGATGTGTCTATTACGACGATGGCGAATCGCTTGAAGGAATATGGATTGGCTTGTCAGCAATCAAATAAAAACGTCTCTATAGATGTAGTACGTATATGTAGGGCTTATAAAAGTGGAAATAGTACAGATGCCATTGCTCGTATGTATGGTATATCGCGATGGAAAGTTCACCATGTATTGCGGCATATGGGGAATTGCTTACTTCCTAAAGTTCGAAAGCCTATGCGCGTAGAAGAGATGGCTTATTTATATATTCATCATCACATGAGTACAGATGACATTGGACTGGCTTATGGGATACGTGGTTCTACAGTGGCGATGTATTTGCGAGAGCAAGGTATAGAAATAAGGGCAAATACTCTTGATCTAGACGAAAATAAGATTAAAAAACTCCGTGCACAAGGTTATGGAGTTGCAAAGATTGCACAGGTGATGGGATGCTCTACCTCTGCTGTGCGAAAGCGTCTAGCTATGAAAAAATATATCTCTCCTTGATGTAGTGTGGTAGATACTATATACTTAAATTTATACAATGATGGGAGGAATATTATGCTCGAAATTATATCTGCTTTAACCCCGTTTTTATTACTGGGCTTAGTGGCTGCTGGTTTATCTCGCCTTTCTGGGGTAGCCTTATCTATGGTTGTAGTACCAACTTTATTGATTTGGGGTGCAACTGCGGTTGACGTAATCGCCTTTATGTTGCTCTTTGTGGTGTACAATAACTTCACTATGGAAACACAAGATATTCGTTTAGATTATAAAGATCTTGTTTTATTCCCTAAATGGCGCTTGTGCATTCCCTTCATTTTGAGTTTGGTAAGCGCGTTCTTTGTTCCTGCTGCAGGCATTGCTGTTTTTATGGCTTGCTTTGTTTTAGAGTTATTGGCTACTGTGTATAAACGCATTCCTGAAAATAAACGACCTCGTTTACAGCGCGTAATAGTAGCATCGATTTTGAGTGCTGTTGCAACAGCTGTAGGTGCTTATATAGGTCCTAAAATTCCTAGTGAATTCTATTTTGTCTGTGTAGGCTTATCCATTTTAATCGTTACGGACTTTGCATGGTATGCCGGCAAGCATAGAGATGCTTTTAGAAGCGTATGGGATAGCATTTGGGCTGGTTTTAATATATTCTTAGGCATGTTTGGCGTAGAGGCTTCATATTATCCAGCTGCACTTACGCGATCTATTCCAAATCCAATGGATCGCATGTTGCCTATGGTTACTGTAGTAGGTGGCTATGCAGGCCTTATGGTAGTATTCGGCTTTTATAACATTTTTTCTATACCGTCTTTGATTACAGCTATTGGTGCTGCTATAGGGATACGCCTCTTTGGTATGTATGAATTTCCTCGGAATGGCAGTTTCTCTTATTTAGCAATCGGTTTTGCCGTGGCTGCTGTAATTTGCTTGTATCTCGTATCTCCGACACCAGTTGGTTTTGATCATATTAATACCTTAGTTTCTCAACCAATTGGCCAATAATAATAGATAATGTAAGTCTGTTGATATATTTTAATAAGTTCTTTAGTTGCTTTCACCTAGGAGCTAATTGGATTATAATGTGTGATATATCTCATATATTGTATTGAAAATTAAGTTCATATTAGAATGTGAAAGGAGTTGATGCTATATGGCAGAAACAATTGAAACAAGACCATTCCCTCCATTCTTACCAAAGAAGGCAACAGTCATGATGATGGGCACATTTCCTCCAGAACAATCAAAACGTGCTATGGAATTCCATTATCCAAATTTCCAAAATGATATGTGGCGTGTTTTTGGCCTCGTATTCTTTGATGAAAAGGATCATTTTAGAAATGGTGAGGAAAAAGCGATGGATCCTGAGAAGATTAAAGCCTTTTTGTCTGAAGCTGGAATTGCATCTTGTCCTACTGTTTTGAAAGCTATTCGCGAAAAAGGGAATGCATCTGATGCATTTCTTAAGGTCGTTGAACCAGTTCCACTTGCGGACGTACTGGAGCAAATCCCTGACTGTAAGCATATTGGTACAACAGGCGGCAAGGCTACGGAGATTTTATTGAGCCTTTTACCAGAAAAGGTTAAATTACCTAAAACTGGTGAAACAATTCCTTTTGTATTTAATGGTCGGGAATTGACATTGACACGTTTGCCATCTACATCACGTGCCTATCCGTTGAGCCTACCGAAAAAGGCTGAAGCGTACAAGAATTTCTTCAAAGCTTGTGGTCTAAAAACAAAATAAATATTTAAAGTAGCACCTTTAATAGTTGGCTTTGAGTCTTTTGGTCTCATCTGTCGCTATTGAAGGTGCTTTTATATCGTAAAAATATATGAGGTATTAAAATGGAAATTAATGCATATTTATTGTGAATATGTAGTTTGTTATAAATAAAATTGATGAGATATATAATATTTTAATTCTTGTTTTTTATAATGAGAGGTTTATAATTAACCGTTGTCGCAAACTGGTTGACAATAATTTAAAAAATGGAGTTGATAATATGGATAAGGCTAAGGAGGCCTTGTGGACAAAATCCTTTGTCCTTGATACTTTGATTAATTTCTTAGTATTTTTAATTTATTATTTATTAATCGTTATTATTGCGGTTGTAGCAAAAGATAATCTTCATGCTACGGCTAGTCAAGCGGGACTTGCTGTTGGTATATATATTATTGGCACCGTTGTAGCCCGTTTGTTGGCAGGGCGGTTTATCAGTATCCTAGGGTGTCGCAAGATGCTCTATTTAGGGTTATTGATTTACTTGATTTCAACGGCTATGTATTTCTACACACCTAATTTACTAATGCTTGATAGTGTTCGTTTCTTAAATGGTTTTGCTTATGGTATTACATCTACTGCTACAAGTACTATCATAGCTGCTATTATTCCTACGTCACGCCGTGGGGAAGGGATTAACTATTATGGTTTATCTACCTCTCTAGCAGCTGCAGTAGGGCCATTCTTAGGTATCTTGATGCTTCATAGTCTTGGTTATGATTTCATCATCGCATTCTGTGTTGCACTTATCATCCTCTGTGGTATTGGCTCAGTAATCATGAAATTTAATGAACCTAAACTTGGTATCGAATCTGAAGCACATAAGGGCATTAGAATCTCGGACTACATTGAACCACGGATGAATTCAATCAGTCTTGTTTCCATTCTAGTCGGTTTTGCCTACTCTGGTGTTATTGGCTTTATGGCAGCCTACACAAAAGACCTAGATCTTATTATGGCAGGTACCTTCTTCTTTGTTGTATATGCTGTAGTTATTACTATAACAAGACCATTGCTTGGCATTGTGTTTGATATGAAAGGGGAAAACTTTGTTCTTTATCCTTGTTTTGTATCCTTAGCACTTGGTATTTTCTTATTATCCATCGCTCACTCCACATGGCTTGTGCTTTTATCGGCTGTGTTTGTTGGTCTTGGATATGGTACATTTATGTCCAACGGACAAGCTGTTACTGTTAAAATAGTACCTGTTCATCGTATTGGTGTTGCTACATCCACATACTTCATTGCCTTGGACATGGGGCTAGGCTTTGGCCCCTATATTTTAGGTGCTGTTAAAGAGGTTGTAGGTTATACTAGTATGTTCCATGTAACCGTTGTTGTGGCGCTCCTTGCACTAGTTGCTTATTATTTATTATATGGTCGTTATGTGGGGACTGAAAGAGATCTTTCTTTAAAAGCTCGCGCTGAAGAGGAAGAAATTAGAAATCGTAAGCGTAATAATAAGCTTGCGTAATATGTAAATTAAAAGGACTATACGAGCCTAGGCTCGTATAGTCCTTTTGGTTATCTACTACTGCTTTGCTAATGCTATTATTTTTCAATATTTACAATATTAACGATAACTTCAACAGCTTTTTTCATATCATCGATACATGCGAATTCATGACGGCCATGTAGGTTTTCTACGCCTGTAAAAATATTTGGTGTAGGAATGCCCATGAAGGAGATTTTGGATCCATCTGTGCCACCGCGAATAGGATCACAAATAGGTGTAATCCCAGCTTTTTCCATTGCTGCTTTGGCTACATTTACACATTCCATATTATCTTTGATGACATCGTACATGTTGTAGTATTGGTCTTTTACAGATACTTCACATACTTCACGACCATATATTTCGTTCAATGTTTGACCTGCTTGTAAGAAAAATGCTTTTTTCGCTTCAAACAATTCCTTATCATGGTCGCGGATAATGTAGTTCATTTTACCGGTATCTACTTGTGTTTCCATGCTCATGAGCATAAAGAAGCCTTGGCGACCGCAGGTGTGTTCAGGAACAGCTGCTCCTGGTAATAAAGCGTCAAATTGCATAGCTAGTTTAGCACAGTTAATCATAATGCCCTTGGCTGTTCCTGTGTGAACAGAAACGCCTTTAAGGATAACGGTACCGCCTGCGGCATTAAAGGTTTCGTATTCGAGTTGACCTAGGCTTTCACCATCAATAGTGTAAGCATAGTCTACAGGGAATTGTTTAACATCGAAGTGGTCTGCACCAGTACCGATTTCTTCGTCTGGACCGAAAGCACACATGATTTTACCGTGTTTGATTTCTGGATGAGATACGAGATAGGCGAGAGCTTCCATGATTTCACAGATTCCAGCCTTGTCGTCACCACCGAGGAGTGTTAAACCGTCAGTTACGACTAAAGATTTGCCAATGTAATTTTTTAGATTTGGAAAGTCGGCACGTCGGGTGAAGATTTGGTGTTCTTCGTTGAGGCAAATATCACTACCATCATAGTTTTCTACGATACGAGGTTTAATATTTTCTGCATTATAATCAGCTGTATCCATATGGGCAATGAAGCCGATGGAAGGAGCTTTCTCATCAGTGTTAGCATGTAATGTGCCGATGACAAAACCATTTTCACGATTGTAAATAACCTCATCTAAACCTATTGCCTTTAAATCGGGAACGAGCACATTCGTAGCAAAGTCTACTTGAGTTTGAGTACTAGGAATGGTTGTACTTTCCTCATTAGACCGTGTATTTATGCTCGTATAGCGTACAAAACGTTCGACCATTGATTCCATAATGAGCCTCCTCGTAAGTAAACATACGTGTTATACAGGGCAGTATACGATACCGTTACATAATAATAGAGATTCTTAATATACTTTCATTGTAGAACAGGGACGCCAAAAATGCAAAATAATTATTTATAGAGGGTGTATTGTTTTATTCGCATAGTGCATAGAAAACCATTGAACCATGTGTAGTACCGTGTTAGTATAAAGGTGAATAGTTATACGTTTGTACTTTTTCTGTGAGGAGGTTTTACTATGTCGGACGAGGTTCGTTCCATTCCACCCATAGAACCGGTGTTAGATCCTAAGAAAGATTACGTAGAGATTAACTCATATGTAGTCTTCTGGGGCTTGTTCTATGCGGCAGTTTTCACACTGGCTGTTGGCTATTTATGTTTGAAAATCGGTCAAACAGTAGATGCTTTTGCACCAGTATCTGTACTTGCTATGGGTACAGCAGTTATTTTAAAGCGGCAAAATGCTTTTGCCGAAACGGTACACATTCAAGCTATCGCTAGTTCTAGTACGAACACATTGGCAGGGGCTATGTTCTTCTTGCCAGCTCTTTACATCTGGAATGTAACAGATGTATCCTTTGTACAAATGGCGATTCCTATCATTCTTGGCGGCGTTTTAGGTGTTTTATTATGCGTTATGTTCCGTCGCTATTTCGTTGAGGAAATGCACTATGTGTATCCGTTCCCAAGTGGTCGTGCTGCAGCGGAAGTATTGATGAGTAATGAAGGTAGCAAAGCAAAACTCATGCTTGGCTCTGGTTTAATTGCTCTTGTGTATGACTTTATTCTCAATAGTTTGGGGTGGTGGCAAGAGGTTATTCGCACTGCTACCTTTAAGTGGGGGGCAGCCCTTGCAGATCAAACTAAGCTAACCGCAGCGGTAGATACTGATGCAGCATTGCTTGGCCTTGGTTATTTTACGGGACTTCGCTATGCGGCTATCATTGCAGCCGGTTCTTTCTTCTCTTGGTTTGTATGTATTCCGATTGTGTACTATTTAGCGCCTGAACATATCATGCAAATTGGCGGCCATGCAGTTCCATTAGGGGAGGCCCCAATTCGCAAGGTATTCCTTGATTATGTTCGTCATATTGGTATCGGCATGCTCGCTATGGCAGGCATCATCGGTCTAATTACAATGTCTAAAGTGGTAGCAAATGTTGTTAAAAATGCAGTGCTTGACATCTTTAGTTCTAAAACTGTAGATGTTAATTTGCTTCGTACACAACGTGACGTACCTACATCTTGGATTGGTGCTGGTATCTTGTTATGTACAGTTTTATTTGCAGCATATTTCCATTTTATGTATGCTGAAAGCTTCGGACAAACAATTGTAGCGTTCTTAATCGTTCTTATTATGTCCTTCCTATTGTCTGTAGTGGGGATTAGCTCCATCGCTTATACAGGTACAGAACCGGTTTCAGGTATGACAATCTTTATGATTATTATCTCCGCTGTATGCTTAACCGCAGCAGGTATGACTGGTAAGGTCGGTATGATAGCAGTCCTCATGATGGCATCCTTTATTGGTACTACTATTGGGATGGCTGGTAACTTCATGTCTGAGCTTAAGGTGGCACATATGACAGGTGCTACACCTAAGAAAATGGAACAATGGCAAATCGTTGGTACTATTCTTTGTGCCGTACTTTCTGTAGGTGTTATGATTCTTTTGAACGATGCTTATGGATTTGTAGGAGATCACGCATTAAATGCACCTCAAGCGAACGCTATGGCTGCCATCATTGAGCCAATGATGACTGGTGGTAGTGCTCAATGGCCTCTATACATGGCTGGTGCATTATTTGCAATTATCTTGTGGATGGTAAGAGTTCCACCGTTGGCATTTGCCTTGGGCACATACTTGCCAATGGAAATTAATACACCATTACTTATCGGAGGTTTGATTGCGTATCTTGTACAAAATAGTACAAAAGACAAAGAATTGGCAGATCTTCGCTTCTCCAAAGGTAGTACAATTGCCTCTGGTCTCGTAGCTGGTGGTGCTATTGGCTCCTTGTTTAGTGCAGTGCTTCGTATTGCAGGTGTTGATGTATTTGCTCAAGCTTGGGTAGAAACACCTGAAGCGACATATCTCAGTATCGTAATGTATTTATTACTCTGTACGTTCTTGTACAAGGTAGCTATGTATATAAAAGCTAAACATGCTAAATAAATTACATACTATATATCCTAAATGAATTGAATAGCTTATTTATTCTATAAATAACCAGGAATCCTCCATTTTGGAGATGACCGCCTTTATCAAGTTTCATCTATGCTTGGTAAAGGCGGTCTTTTTATATACTTAGGAATGTTATTTTTGATATAGCTAAAAACTATATCAATTCAATACCTATTGGTATAGTTGGATTTATTGACCCGTACTATATCGAATGTTATCATAAAACTATAATACCTTTAGAGGTATTATTTTTATTATGCTCATAAGTGTAAGTATAGATATATTAGTTGATTAAGAAGAACTCTGTTTCTAGATAGAACAGAGAGAAGTAAGGATAATAATATGAAATTTAAGAAAATAGCAGCTCTATTAGGGGCTTTCACCATTGCTAGTAGTTTATTAATCGCAGGCTGTGGTCAGGAGGGGAATAGTCAGAAGGCATGGCGCGTAGGTACTGATGCGACCTATGCACCATTTGGTTTTAAAGACAAAGATAGTGGTAAATTAGCTGGATTTGATATTGATATTATCAATGCGATTGCAAATGAAGAGGGTATAGAAGCAGATATTCAAAATCTAAACTTTGATGCGCTTTTACCAGCATTACAAAGTAATACCATCGACATCGCTATTTCGGATATGACTATTTCTGAAGAACGAGCAAAATCCGTTGATTTTAGTAAACCGTACTATATTGCAGGTAATGGTCTCGTTGTGAACATAGATAACACCAATATTAATAGCTTTAAGGATCTAGAAGGTAAACGCATTGGTGTATCCATCGGCTCTACTGGTGCAGAGATTGCTAGCAAGATTCCCAATGCCGATGTACATCAGTTTAATATAATTGTCGATGCGTTCTTAGAATTGCAAAATAAAGGCGTCGATGTAGTTATCAATGATACACCAGTAAACGAATATTATGTTAATGGTAAGGGCAAAGGTATCGCAAAGGTTACTGGAGAGGACTATGATGCGGCACCACTAGGTATTGCTGTGAAAAAGGGCAATACAGAATTGCTTAACAAAATCAATGATGGTTTGGCTAAGATCAAAGCAAACGGTAAATATGCAGAAATTTATAAGAAATGGTTTGGTAAGGAGCCTCCAGCAGAGGTATTAAGATAGTTTGTAGATAGTACCAGAATGTATTATTTGATATAATATGCTAGGTAAGCCTCGTGTTATAAGAGGTATGTATAGAATGGGTGGTATGATGGCTAAACGAAGTGCATTTTTAGATATTATTAAGGAAAAGGGCGCCCTCGTCTTAGATGGGGCTTTAGGGACCGAATTAGAGCGTTATGGCTGTGATATTCAACATAAGTTGTGGTCTGCTAAGGTTCTCATGGATCAGCCAGATATCATTAAGAAAATACATATTTCTTATTTAGCTGCGGGTGCCGATATCATTCAAAGCTCTGGCTATCAAGCGACAGTAGCAGGCTTTAAAGGTTTAGGTTATGGAACGGAAGAAGCGATAGAGCTCGTTAAACTATCTGTTCGTTTAGCCGTGCAAGCTCGTAATGAGTTTTTAGAAGCAAAGGCGAGTGGGGCGCTTACATTGCATGGTATTAAGCTCGGTGAAGAGACTCCTGAGGGGGTTAGATATTTTTCTGAAGGTGCTTTACCTAAACCGTTGGTGGCAGCCTCTGTAGGACCTTATGGCGCTTTCTTGGCTGATGGCTCTGAATACCGTGGTTATCCTGATGTGCAAACAGAATATCTAGAGATATTCCATATTCCACGGCTAGCATTATTCTGCGAAGAACATCCAGACATATTATCCTTTGAAACTATACCGTCTTATGCTGAAGCGATTGCTATTGCGAGAGCTATGTCTGATCCATTTACATCAAAAGGTATTCCCGGATGGATTGCTTTTTCCTGTAAAGATGGGCACCATGTTTCTAGTGGCGAAACCATTATTAAATGTGCACAAATGATCGATAAGGTACATCCTATTACGGGGATTGGCATTAATTGTAGTAAACCGGAATATGTAGAATCATTGATAAAAGATATCCGTACCGTTACAGATAAACCAATTGCTGTATATCCTAATCTTGGTGAAAGCTATGATAGTAAAACTAAAACTTGGTATGGCGATGCTGCATCATTTGTAGACTACGTTGAGGTATGGCGAAAAGCTGGAGCTGAAATCATTGGTGGCTGTTGTAGAACGACACCTGAAATTATCGGTGATATTGCAAAGAAAATTCACAACTAATATAGTGTGACATACAAAAAGCTATTCGAGTATAATTCGAATAGCTTTTTCTTTATATGCAAATAAAAAAGCAGTGCGAAAGCACTGCTTTTACTATGGCGGAGAGACAGGGATTTGAACCCTGGGTACGGGATAACCGCACACATGATTTCCAATCATGCTCCTTCAGCCGCTCGGACACCTCTCCATGTATTCTGTTGTGTAACAGGTACTTGTATAGTATATGAAAAAGTTAGATTTATGTCAAGCAAAAAAATAGTAGAATTATTGCATATTTACAAGGCTTTTAAAATATAGTATTTGATCTCAATAAATGGATATAAACCAAAAAACATAGCCTGGTTTTAGGCGTATAAAATCTAGTATATAAAAAGAAAAAAGCCGCCTAAATAGGCGGCTCTTGTATTAGGTATTAGAATACGTCTTTAATTTCAGCAGCTTCAATGGATGCTTTGATATCGTCTGCCATTTTTTCAATTAATGGAAGATCTTCTTCTTTCAAAGAGGATTTGATATCTAGTGGTTCGGAAACGATTTCAATGTCTTTGAAGTCATTTTCGAAATGGGAAACCATTGTTTTCATCGCAGCGGAAGCCCAAGAGTGGTTACCGATGATGGATATCTTATGGTTTTGGAAGTTAAGGGCTTTTAATTCATGGATAAAGTTTTCCATAGTAAGGTATAGATTCAAGTTATATGTAGGTGCGATAGTTACCAAGTTAGTATATTTCCAAGCATCGGAGATGATGTAGGAAGCATTAGTTTTGGAAACATCGTAAATTTTGATATCTGTAACGCCACGTTTGGAGAGTTGTTTAGCCAATTGTTGAGCAATAGCACGAGTATTGCCATACATGGAACCAAAAGCGATGACAACACCTTTTTGCTCGGCTGTATAGCTGGACCAATGTAAGTATTTGTGCGTGATATATTGGATAGATTCAGGGGTGCGCCAGATTGGACCATGAAGTGGAGCAATGCGTTTGATATCAAGGCTAGAAATTTTGCGAAGTGCATTTTGTACTTGCGGTCCGTATTTACCAACGATATTTGTATAGTAACGGCGAGCTTCTTCTTCGTATGTAGCTACGAAATCGGTTTGATCAGCAAAGATATTACCATTAACTGTACCGAATGTACCAAAAGCATCTGCAGAGAACAATGTGCCTGTAGATTTTTCGTATGTACAAGTTACTTCAGGCCAGTGAACCATAGGCATAGTGTAAGAAACCAAAGTATGTTTACCTAAACAGATTTCATCGCCTTCTTTAATTTGATGGTATTGTTCTGGTTTTGGAGTGTTATAGAATTGCTCAAACATGCGGAATGTTGTAGCATTACCTACCATTTTACAATTTGGATACCGTTCCAATGTTTCCAATAATGTTTGGCAATGATCAGGCTCCATATGGTTTACGACGATGTAATCAAGTTCACGACCATTTAAGAGGTGAGTCAAGTTGTCGAAGTACTCTTCGCGAATTTCAGCATCTACGGAGTCTACCACACAAGTCTTTTCATCGTCGATGAAATAGCTGTTATAGCTAACACCATTTGGAATAGGGAATAAGTTTTCGAAACGTTCTGTTGTCCAGTCATTACTACCAATCCAGTAGATATTATGAGTCATTTTCTGAGCACAATGCATAATAAAATCCTTTCTTAACCCACACTAGGTATGTATAGCTTTACATGAGAACTCATGTCTGTAAATATAGTATCAATTTATAATACTAATATTTTCGAAAAAAATCAATATTGAAAAAGCCTACTTGAAGAAGTAGGCTTTCACATGAAAGTTCATAGTGACCAATTATTTGAAGTATTTTACACCAGATGTAAAGATTGGCATTTCTAATTGGCCAGGAATATTTTTGCTGATGCCTGCACCACAGCGTTCGGAGTGTGCCATTTTGCCGAATACGCGACCATCAGGGCTATAAATACCTTCGATAGCAGCTACAGATTGGTTAGGATTGAAGTGACTATCCATGGAGGCGATACCATCAAAGTCTACATATTGTGTAGCGATTTGGCCAGTTTTATTGAACTCCAACACTTGTTGAGGAGACGCTATAAAGCGACCTTCGCCGTGAGAAATTGGTACCGTGTAAATTTCTCCAGCTTTAGCATCACTCATCCAAGGGGACTTTGTGGAAATAACTTTCGTATTAACCATGCGAGATAAGTGACGACCAATAGTATTGTATGTCAATGTAGGATGATCTGCAGTTAACGTTTCAATATGTCCACCAGGTAACAAGCCTAACTTGATGAGCGCTTGGAAGCCGTTACAAATACCTAATACAAGGCCATCTTGTTTATACAAGAGGTTTTCTAAACCTTCTGCAAGGTATGGGTTGCGGAAGAGGGTGGCTATGAATTTACCAGAACCATCTGGCTCATCACCAGCACTGAAACCTCCTGGGAACATAAGAATTTGAGACTCTGCTAATTTAGCTTTGATTACGTCGATAGATTCTTTTAATTGTTCTGGAGTTTGGTTGCGAATGAGCACGATATCTGTTTCTGCACCAGCTCGTTCAAAGGCACGAGCAGAGTCAAATTCGCAGTTTGTACCAGGAAATACTGGGATGAGAACTTTTGGTTTTGCACCTAAGGATGTGCTACGAGGCTTAGCGTGTTGGTCATGGATGTAAGCGACTGCTTCACCAAAGCCGTTTGATGCGTACATTGGGAAGATATCGTTTAGAGGTGCTTCATAGGCCGCTTGTACTTCTTTGAGCGATACGGATTGACCTTCCCATTCGATAACAGGTGTGGCTTGGGTTACGCCGATAACTTTCACATCAGGTAATTCTAAAAGATAATTAACAGCCGTAATATCTACTTCAACGATGAAGGAACCAAGGGCTGGTTGGAAGATACCACGTTCAGCGTATTTATCGAATTTAACACCGATATTGTTGCCAAGGGCCATTTTTGTGACTGCTTCAGGAATGCCGCCTTGATCAACTACATAGGCAGAGTAAACGCGACCTTTTTCAATTTGTTCTTGTAGTGTATCGCAGTTTTCTTTGAATCGATCCCAATCAGGGGTGTCATCGTATGTACGAGGTACATCGAAGAATACGAGGCGGTGATCTACGCCTTTAAGGTCTTGGCTCACGATATTATCTACATGAGCTGTACCAACTGCAAAGGATACGAGGGTAGGGGGAACGGTAAGATCCATAAATGTACCGCTCATAGAGTCCTTGCCGCCGATAGCGCCGATTTCAAGTTCTTTTTGTGCTTTATAAGCACCAAGTAAAGCTGCTACTGGCTTACCCCAAGATTCTTTAGAGTTGAGGCGTTCAAAATATTCTTGTAATGTTAAGTATGCGTCTTCTCGGCGACCGCCAAGAGCTACTAATTTTGCTACAGATAAAAGTACTGCATATTGCGCACCATGATAAGGGCTCCATGCAGATAACTCAGGCACAAAACCATGAGTCATAATACTAGCCGTTGTAGTTTCACCGTTTAGAACCGGTAATTTAGCAACCATGCCTTGGGTAGGCGTTTTTTGGAATTTGCCACCGAATGGCATGAGGACTGTATTGGCGCCCACAGTGCTGTCAAAGCGTTCTGCTAAGCCTTGTTGGGATGCTGCATTTAAATCGGATACGGCTGCGATCCATTTTTCCTTGAAGTTATCTGCACTAGCTGAACCACGTAAGAAGTAGGATCGATCTGTAGGTGCTTTTACGATAGCTTCTTGTTGTTGACTAGCACCATTTGTATTTAAAAAGTCGCGGCTAATATCTACAATTGCTTCGCCATTCCAGTTCATAACAAGGCGATTTGTATCAGTTACCTCTGCCACAACTGTACACTCCAAGTTTTCTTCGTCGCAGTATGCTTTGAATGCCTCTACATCAGAAGCATCGATGACACAGGCCATGCGCTCTTGGGATTCAGAGATGGCTAACTCTGTACCATCGAGGCCAGCATATTTTTTAGGGACTAAGTCGAGATTGATTGATACACCATCAGTTAGTTCACCGATAGCAACAGATACACCACCTGCACCGAAGTCATTACAACGTTTGATAAGTGTCGTTACTTCGCCACGACGGAATAAGCGTTGGATTTTGCGCTCTGTAAGAGCATTGCCTTTTTGGACTTCTGCACCGCATGTAGAGAGAGATTCAACGGTATGTTCTTTAGAGGAACCTGTAGCGCCACCACAGCCATCACGGCCAGTTTTACCACCTAGCAATACTACCACATCGCCTGCAACTGGTACCTCACGGCGAACTTGGTTGCGAGGTGCAGCACCGATAACTGCGCCGATTTCCATGCGCTTTGCTACGTAGCCAGGATGGTAATATTCTTTTACTTCACCTGTAGCAAGGCCGATTTGGTTGCCGTAAGAGGAGTAACCACGAGCTGCTTCTTGGGTGATCTTTCTTTGTGGTAATTTGCCTTCCAATGTATCTTCAAGTTTTGTATGTGGATCGCCAGAGCCTGTGATGCGCATAGCTTGGTATACATAAGCGCGACCGCTCAATGGGTCGCGAATACAACCACCTAAGCAGGTAGCTGCGCCACCAAATGGTTCGATTTCAGTAGGGTGGTTATGGGTTTCGTTTTTGAATAGTAACAACCATTCTTCAGTCTTGCCATTTACATCGACAGGGACGATGATTGTACATGCATTGATTTCATCAGATTCATCGAGATTTGTAAGTCCTCCAGCGTGGCGTAATTCTTTTACAGCCAATGTAGCCATGTCCATGAGGGAGCGAGCTTTTTTCTTAGTCGTGTAGAGCTCAGCACGGCCTTCCATATATTCTTCGAAGGCTTCCTTTATAGAACCGGTGAAGCGGCTGTCTTCAATGGTAATATCTGTTAACTCGGTCATAAAGGTAGTGTGACGGCAATGGTCAGACCAATATGTATCGAAGAGGCGAATTTCTGTAATCGTAGGATCGCGGTGTTCCACCTCTGCGTATTGTTGTCTAATCATTTGAAGGTCTGCTAATGTCATAGCAAGACCGTAGTTCTTGATGAGAGCTTCTAAATCATCATTGCTCATCGTAGTAAAGCCATCGATTGTTGCTACCGGTTTTGGATCTTCTAAATCGAGAGCTAAGGTATTTGGTACGTCAAGGCTCGCTTCGCGGGAATCAACAGGGTTAATGTAGTAGGCCTTAATGACATTTTCTTGTTCTTTTGTAAAGGTGCCTTCGATAGCATATACGCGAGCACAACGCACGATGTGGCCGGATGTAAGTGTGAGCATAGAAATACATTGCTCTGCGCTATCAGCACGTTGATCGTATTGACCTGGCACATATTCAACAGCAAATACAAAGCCTTGTACACTTGGAATTTCTTCTAATACAGTATCTACAGGAGGTTCAGAAAAAATTAAATTTTTAGCAGACTCTAGATCTTTTGCATCTAAATTTTCGATGTCGTATCGCTCATAGATTGTCACATCTGTAGCAGGCATAGATAATTCCTGTTGTAAGGTTTGTAACATGCGTTGCGCTTCTAGGTTGAAAGATTCTCGTTTTGTTACGAATAATCGTTGTATAGCCATTGTAGCCTCCTGTAATGTATATAATTCCCTATGGGATATTGACAAATTAAGTATAGTCGGTCTAGACTTATAAGTAAAGATAATCTTACTAATGAAAAGATTAGAAATACTAATAAATATGAAAAGTTCATGAAGGTCATAAGACCTAACTTTCATGAAGATTTCTACATATTCATTATATATTGAGAGTCTATAGTTATAATAAGGTAATGATATGTGTATTTAAAAGTAAGACGTTACTATTAGTATATAACAGAGGTGAATAAAATGGCAGTATCTGCAGATTTATATAGAACCTTTCTAGGGGTAGGCTTATATTTATCTTTTTCCCGTGCCGCAAAAGAATTAGGCGTGTCCCAATCCGCCATCAGTCAAAGTATTAAACAATTAGAAGGAGAACTTAATATGCCTCTCTTCGTGCGTACTACAAAATCTGTAGGGTTCACGCCAGAAGGTAAAGAATTGTTTGATACGGTAGCTAAAGCTTTCTCCATTCTTGATAATGGTGTTACCCAATTACAAGAACGGGTTAGTCAAGCTTATGAAAGTTTAAATTTGGCTGCCACAGATACTTTGTGTCGCCATTTCCTATTGCCTTATTTCCACAAATGGCAATTACAAGAAAGTGAAATTGGCTTACATATCATTAATCGTCCGTCTCCTGATTGTGTAGAATTAGTACTCAATAAAGAGGCGCAATTAGCCGTGGTTAATGATTATGAGGGCTTGAGAGATAATCCTCAGTTAGAGGTAACTACGCTAGCTACCATTCAAGATGTCTTTGTTGGCGGTCCTGACTATAAAGGGGCAGGATTCTTTGATCAAGGGCGCCTTCTTAACGAGCCTATTTTACTCTTGCATAAAGGCTCTGCTAGTCGTACATTCTTTGACGATGTAACACATGGTGCTTGTCGTAAGCCTCGCTTTGAATTGGGTAGCGTCGATGTATTACTAGATCTTGTAGAAATCAACATGGGTATTTCCATGTTACCTAATCATGTGGTACAACAAAAAATGCAAGAAGGGACTATTGTGCGCATCGATACAGATATTCCGGTACCAACACGCGACATTGTGCTTGTGCGTTCTCGCTTGGTTCCTCAATCTGAAGGGGCTGCAAGATTTACGTCCTTGCTAGTTAATCGTGAAAGTACTCGAGATAAAGTTTTATAAGAAAAAGACATGTTTAAAGACATACTTTAGGAAAATTTCTTAAAGTGTGTCTTTTTATATATTAGTGTGAGTTTTACCGTGCTATATTATATTCCTATAAAGCAGTTGAGTTATATAATTCATATATGAAATATTTAAGTCTTATTTGCAATGATATTTATGGGGTATATTATAAGACTTTTACTAGATATAGGTTGACCCTAAGGGGTTGTTTACGTTAAAATTTAAAGATAGTTATGCGGAGGTATGAGCACATGGAATTATTAAAAGAACGCATTCGTGAAGAGGGGATTGTCCTCAATAATCGAGTGCTGAAAGTAGATGGGTTCTTAAACCATCAAATCGATCCACAATTGTTTAAGGCGATTGGTAAAGAAATCGCGGATCGTTACCGTGATGCAGGTGTACAACGTATTGTTACCATCGAAGCATCTGGTATTGCGTTGGCGTTGATGGCCGCGCTTGAACTAGACGTGCCATTGGTATTTGCGCGTAAGAAAAAATCCATCCTTATGGTAGATGATGTATATCATAGTGTTGTGTACTCTTATACAAAAGAAGAGAATTATGATATCACTATTTCTAAAAAATTCTTACCAGCTGGCGAAAAAGTGTTGATTATCGACGATTTCTTGGCGTCTGGCGAGGCGGCTATGGGCCTTGCTAAGTTGGTTCAAGACGCAGGTGATGAAGTAGTTGGCATTGCGATTGCTATCGAAAAGTCCTTCCAACCTGGTCGTGAACGCTTGGAAAATGCGGGCTACCGTGTAGAGTCTTTAGTTCGCATTAAAGAATTCAAAGATAATGGTTGTGTGTTTATCGAAGACTAATTAGTCTGATTATTGTTAGAGGGAATTATGAATAAAAAAGCAGAAAAATTCGACTTACTCGTTGCTGACCTTAATAAAGGCGGTAACACTTGGTTTACAAAGGAAGAAATGACAGACGATCTTAACACAGTTGTATATCATGGTCGTTTGGATGTTCATGAGCATAGCTTGCCTGTGTTCATCGTTGTAGACGATTCTGCGTTCACCTATGTACGCATCGCTATCACAACAACATCTATTGATAGAAAAGTGATTCCTGCGGTATTGAAAGAACTTAACACGTTAAATCAAGATTACAAGATATCTAAATATTACGTGAGCAATGAAGACAATAACATTTATATGGATGTGTCTATACCATGTTTGAATGAACAATTTGATCCTACTGTAGTAGTGAATCTTATGCTTGAAGTTATTCAACCGCATTTAGATGCTGTACATAAAGATATTCTTAAAGTAGCTGGCTTAGCTTAATAGAGGTTGTTATGAATCCTAAATCCTTATTATTTGATAAGTTTTTGAAAGAAGAAGAAATCATATCTTTTGAACGGAAGGATTTTGATGATGAAGACGGTACAGTAGTATATCGTTCTTATATCAAGTCTCCTTTATGGGATATGCCTTTATTCGTCATTCTCGATAACAGTATTTATAGTGTAGTTCGTTTAGTGTTAGGCCCTGAAAAGGTAACAGCACAAAATATGAATGCCTTGAATGCATTAATTAATCGTGACAATGCGACATATAAAAATTACAAACTATATATTGATGAACAAGATTCTAGCCTATACTTGGATTGCGTATATATGTGTGGTGATGATGCGTTCGAGCCTGCATTGATGTATGCGTTGATGTCTTCTATCGTAGATTATATTCCAGAATCTGTAGGTGAATTGAAGGCTGCCTTTGAAAGTGGTACTCACTAATCAATAATAGATACAAGTTAAGTGATCTAATGTTCGGAATTATGAAAAGAGGATAACCTGTTTATAAATGGGTTATCCTCTTTTTGTATGGATAAGAAAAAACATATAAATATTTTAATCGATAGAATAAGTTTGTGTTGTTATAAGATTGAATAGGCAGTATTTTATTTTATAGATTTATTTAAAATTAATTTATACGATGCAATCTATATTTTTATAATAGTTCGGAATATAACGAATAATAAAAATATTTAATAAAAAAATATTCGAAAATAGTATTGATTTTGTAAATGTTAGGTGTTACAATTTGAGTACAAGAAGGAGGTAGCACCGTGAACTATGCAAATCAACAAATTCAAAGCAAGTCTACGGAGGCTATTTGCGCGTATTTGTCCCAGTCTGTTTTGGCTGGGCTTTTTTATTAGGAGGATCTATGAAGGTCGGTATTATCATGGGCAGCAAGTCTGACCTAGACACAATGAAAAAGGCATCTGCCGTACTTGATGAATTCAAAATCCCTTATGAAATGGTTATTGCCTCAGCTCATCGTACCCCAGAGGCTGTGAAGAACTTTGTCACACGACTTGAAGATGAAGGGGCTATCGCTTTTATTGCTGGTGCTGGCGCGGCGGCTCATTTACCTGGTGTGGTGGCGAGCTTCACTACATTACCTGTTATCGGCATTCCTCTTAATGCAACGGCTCTAAAAGGCATTGATTCTTTGCTTGCTATCGTTCAAATGCCATCTGGTATGCCTGTAGCAACTATGGCTGTAGATGGTGCTAAAAATGCAGCGCTCTTTGCAGTACAAATTGGAGCAGCTTTCAATAAAGACCTGAAAGAACAATATCAACTATATCGTAAAGATATGGCTGAAAAAGTCTTAGCAGACAATGCAGAATTACAAGGTGCTATTCATATTTAATCATGTAAATCATCGGCGATTAAATATTGGTTAAGAAAAACAGTTTATTTAGATATCTATTACATAGTTTGTATCATTAATTAGTTTGTATCATTAATTTATGATAAAGGAGAAAGATCATGGCTAACATCGATTTGGAAAAATTAACATTATTGTACGAAGGCAAAGCAAAACAAGTATATGCAACAGATAACAAAGATGAGTACATCGTTCATTACAAAGATGATGCCACTGCATTTAATGGCGAGAAACATGATACCATTCTTGGAAAAGGTGTTTTGAACAATAAAATTTCCTCTTTCTTCTTTGAATTGTTGAAAAAAGAAGGCGTACCAACTCATTTCGTTCGTCGTGAAGATGATCGCAACCAAACAGTACTTGCATTGAAAATAGTTCCTCTTGAAGTTATTGTTCGTAATATTGCGGCTGGCTCTATGGCTAAACGCTTTGGCATTGAAGAAGGTACACCACTTAAACATCCAATCCTTGAATTCTGCTACAAAAATGATGAATTAGGCGATCCATTTGCCAATGAATCCCAAATCACAGCACTTGGTTGGGCCACTCAAGAGCAACTTGACGTAATTTCTACAATTACTTTAAAGGTAAACGATATTTTGAAAAAATTCTTAGCTACTAAAAATGTAACCCTTGTAGATTTTAAATTAGAATTTGGTACCCATAATGGTGAAATTTTATTGGGTGATGAAATTTCTCCTGATACATGCCGTTTCTGGGATGCTACAACTGGTGAAAAACTCGATAAAGATCGTTTCCGTCGGGATCTTGGTAATATTGAAGAAGCATATAAGGAAATGTTATTCCGCCTTACAGGTGAGCGTGCCTAATAGGGGGGAAGATGAACTACGATTCTGTTTTTGATAAATGGCACGAAGAGTGTGGTGTGTTCGGCATCTATGATAGGACCGTTGATGTAGCACGCTATGTATATTGGGGGCTATTTGCTCTCCAACATCGTGGTCAAGAAAGTGCGGGTATTGCTGTTACCGATGGTCATGATGTAGAACTGAAAAAAGGCATGGGCTTGTTGACTGAGGCTATCAAAGAATTACCAGCATTGCCAAGCTATATGGGGACTGGACATGTGCGGTACTCTACGACAGGGTCTAATAATCCGCGTAATATTCAACCTTTGGTTATTCACTACCAAGGCGGTCAAATTGCGGTGGCTCACAATGGCAATTTAACGAATGCCTTATCTATTCGAAAACGCCTAGAAGCCGATGGTTCCATCTTTCAAACGACGATGGATTCTGAGGTTATCGTAAACTTGATAGCTCGTTCTAAAGCAGAAACACAAGCGGAACGCATTGCCGATGCGGCGCGTCAAATTGAAGGGGCGTTCTCTTTAGTCATTACTACGAACGACTCTTTAGTAGGTGTACGAGACCCTCAAGGATTTAGACCACTTTGTTTAGGTAAAACTGAAAATGGTTATGTGCTCTCTAGTGAAAGTTGTGCTTTTGATGCGATTAAGGCAGAGTTTATTCGTCATATAGATCCTGGTGAAATGGTTATCATCGATGACTCTGGTGTGCGTAGTACTATGTATGCGGAACCAGAAAAAATCGACAAAAAACTTTGCGTCTTTGAATACATCTATTTTGCACGTGGCGATAGTCATATCGATGGTCAATCCGTATATCAATCTCGGCTAAATATGGGCCGCGAACTATATAACGAAACTAAGTATGATGCAGACATCGTAATGTCCATTCCGGATTCCGGTACAACAGCTGCATTAGGTTATGCTCGTGCATCGGGTATCCCTTTTGCGGAAGGTTTAGTTAAGAACCGTTATAGCGGCCGTACCTTTATTAAACCAAATCAAGAGGAACGAGAATTAGCTGTTCGTATGAAGCTAAATGCATTGCCACATATTGTTGGAGGTAAGCGTATCGTCCTTATTGATGATTCTATTGTGCGCGGTACTACGAGTGGTATCATTGTAAAAATGCTAAAAGAAGCTGGTGCTAAAGAGATTTATATGTGTATTAGTTCTCCAACTATTGAGTATTCCTGTCACTATGGCATTGATACATCAGTGCGTAAAGAACTTATAGCAGCTACTCATACAGTGGATGAAATTAGAGATTTTATCAAGGCTGATAAATTACATTACTTGTCTCGTGAAGGCCTATGTCGTGCTGTATCTGATGTAAAGCCAGATGATTTATGTTTTGCATGTTTCAATGGTGATTATAGTGTAGCGGTTCCTGCGGACCAAGAGGAAGGGGTCAAATATGTGCTCGAATAAAACTAGTTTAACCTATCGCGATGCAGGTGTTGATATCGATGCAGGTAATCGCGCCGTAGAATTGATGAAAGAATCTGTTAAACGGACGTATACACCAGGTGTTGTTGGTGATTTAGGTGGTTTTGGAGGACTCTATTCTTTAGCTGGTCATGCTATGTCTGATCCTATGCTCGTATCTGGTACAGATGGGGTGGGCACCAAATTACGTCTCGCTATCATGATGGATAAACATGATACTATCGGTCAAGACTGTGTAGCTATGAGTGTTAATGATATCCTCGTACAAGGTGCTACACCTTTATTTTTCCTCGATTATATTGCGGTTGGCAAACTAGAGCCTGTAAAAGTGGCAGATATCGTACGCGGTGTAGCTGAGGCGTGCGAAGAATCAGGCTGCGCCTTACTAGGCGGTGAAACTGCTGAGATGGCAGGTTTCTACGATGATGAGGATTATGATGTAGCTGGTTTTGCCGTTGGTATCGTAGATCGTCCTAAATTGATTACTGGTGAAAGTATCAAGGCAGGAGATGTTATCCTTGGGTTACCATCTTCTGGGGTTCATTCTAATGGTTTCTCGTTAGTTCGTAAAATTGTATTTGATCATAAGGGTTTCTCCATTGATCAAGATATTCCTGAATTTGGCAAAACACTGGGAGAAGAATTATTAACGCCAACGCACTTATATCCTAAAGCTGTATTACCGTTGATTAAAGAAGATTTAATTAGAGGTATGGTTCATATTACGGGCGGCGGTTTCTATGAAAATATTCCTCGCGTCTTACCTACGGGAGTAACGGCAGAGATCGATTGTGATACATGGCCTCGCCTTCCAGTTTTTGAAAAGCTACAAGAATGGGGCAATGTAGATTGGCATGAAATGTACCGTACTTTTAACATGGGCATTGGCATGATCCTCATAGTGGACGCTGCGGATGTGGATCGAGTAAAGGCAAATCTTGAAAGTCGTAATGAAGCGGTTTATGAAATTGGTCATATCGTTAAAGGCGAAGGTCCAGTTGTTGTAAAAGGGGCGGTATTTAATGACTAGTTCCGTAGTTAAAAAACGTCTAGCTCTATTCGCAAGCGGTAGAGGCTCCAATGGGGAAGCCCTCTATAAAGCCATGCAAGAAGGATATATTAATGGTGAGTTTGTAGTTATCATTACAGATCACGGTGATGCAGGGATTGTTAAACGTTCTAAACCTTGGAATATCCCACTCATTGTCATCGAGCGTAGCGACTATGATTCTAAAGCTAGCTTTGAACAGGCTCAGTTAGATGCGTTAGAGCCCTATAAGGTAGATGGTATCGTTTTGGCCGGATATATGCGCATTGTAGGGGCTCCATTGATTGAGCACTATGAGCATAGAATTTTAAATATCCATCCTGCCTTGTTGCCATCCTTTCCGGGACTACATGGACATCAACAAGCTATTGATGCGGGCGTAAAGGTAACCGGTTGTACGGTACACTTTGTTGATGCCGGAATGGATACAGGACCTATCATTATGCAGAATACGGTTCCTTTATTACCGGAGGATACAGAGGATACTCTGAGTGATAGATTATTGCCTATTGAACATAAAACATATAAAGAGGTATTACGACTATTTTGTGAGGATAAGCTCACTATAAAAGGTCGTGTTGTATATATTGAAGATTGATGTGTAAGCAAAGGAAGACGTTAGATGATTAAAAATGCATTACTTAGTGTTTCTGATAAAACAGGTATTGTAGACTTTGCGAAAGGTTTAGTTGATTTAGGGGTAACCATTTATTCCACAGGTGGGACCCTTAAAGCCATAACCGAAGCAGGTATTCCGGCAAAATCGGTAGAGTCTTTGACTGATTTTCCTGAAATGATGGATGGCCGCGTAAAGACATTACATCCTAAGGTGCATGGTGGTATTTTGGCGATCCGTGATAATGCGGAGCATCAACAAGCTATGGCAGAACATGGTATTGAACCAATCGACCTTGTTGTAGTCAATCTTTACCCGTTCCGCGAAACCATTGCAAAACCTAATGTATCCTTAGAAGAGGCCATCGAAAATATCGATATTGGTGGTCCTACGATGGTTCGTTCTGCAGCAAAGAATCATGCCTTTGTGGGTATCGTAGTAAATCCAAATCATTACGATGAAATCTTAGAGATGCTCAAGGATCAAGGTGAATTGACTAAGGAATATCGCTTTGGACTTGCCAAAGAAGCCTTTGCTCATACGGCGGCTTACGATGTGGCCATCGCTAATTATATGAGTGGAATCTTGAATGAAGGCCCTACACCTCCAGAATATTTGAGTGCTTATGAGAAGGTAACAGATCTTAGATATGGGGAAAATCCGCATCAACAAGCCGCATTCTATAAAGAAATTGGTACAGCTCATGGCATGGGGGCCTTGAAACAATTACATGGCAAAGAGCTTTCCTATAATAATATTGTAGACATGGAAGCGGCATGGAATATGGTATGGGAGTTTACTGAGCCAGCTGCATGCATCATTAAGCATACGAACCCATGTGGTGCCGCTACTGCAGCTACATTACATGATGCCTATGTAAATGCTTACGAAGCTGATTCCGTATCCGCCTTTGGTGGCATCGTAGCCTTAAACCGTGAAGTAGATGCAAGTACAGCGGAGGAAATGAGCAAAATTTTCTTAGAAGTTATTATGGCACCTGCTTTCACAAAAGAAGCATTAGAAATCCTTGAAGCTAAGAAGAATATTCGCCTCATTGAACTATCTAAGCCGGAATCTGGCCAAGTGACAGTGAAAAAGGTGTCTGGTGGTTTATTAGTGCAAACAGAAGACGATATCCTAGAAGACCGCGCCAATTATAAAGTTGTTACGAAGGTACAACCAACAGAGGAACAATGGAAAGCTCTTGAATTTGCATGGAAACTCGTAAAACATGTAAAATCCAATGCGATTTTGATTTCTAATGAAAAGCGTACTCTTGGAGTTGGGGCCGGTCAAATGAATCGCGTAGGTTCTGCAAAAATTGCTCTTGAACAAGCCGGGGAAGCCGCTAAAGGCGCTGTATTAGCATCCGATGCATTCTTCCCATTTGGCGATACCGTAGAAACAGCGGCAAAGCATGGCATTGCAGCTATTATTCAACCAGGTGGCTCTATTCGCGACGAAGAGTCCATCAAAGCGGCTGATGAAGCGGGCATCGCTATGGTATTTACAAATATTCGTCACTTTAAACATTAACTAGTTAAGAATTTTTAGCGGATTGTTAAGCACTATTAGGGCAAAATATCTATTGAACGGTCACAACAATTATTGATGTTTGGAGTGCCCTGTTATGTGTTTATATTATTATGGATTTGATGGCGTTTAGGCGCCGATGGAGGACTTATGAAAGTATGTGTAATCGGTAGCGGCGGCCGTGAACATGCATTGGCGTGGCGATTGTCCATCAGCCCTAGCGTAACAAAGGTATATGCTATTCCTGGCAGCGCGGCTATGTTAGATTGTGCAGAGCTAGTTGGCATCGATTGGCAACAAAGCGATCATTTAATTAGCTTTTTGAAAGATAATCAAGTTGATTTAGTTGTTGTTGGGCCTGAGGCTCCTTTAGTAGCGGGCTTAGCAGATGTACTTAATAAGGCGGGAATTCCAGTTTTTGGCCCATCTAAAGCAGCCGCTCAACTAGAGGGATCAAAGGTATTTGCTAAAGACCTCATGAAAAAATACAACATTCCCACTGCTGCGTATGGTGTATTCCACAAGGTAGATGAAGCAAAAGCTTTTATTGCTCAAACAGGAGCTCCTATTGTTGTTAAAGCTGACGGCTTGGCGGCAGGGAAGGGCGTTGTAGTAGCCATGACCATCGATGAAGCGAATGTAGCCGTAGAAGATATGCTCAGCGGTAATCGATTCGGTGACGCAGGCAGCACCGTTGTTATTGAAGAGTTTATGGAAGGTGAAGAGGCTAGTTTATTAGCCTTTGTAGATGGCAAGACCGTAGTTCCTATGATTGCCTCTCAAGATCATAAACGTATCTTTGATGGTGATAAAGGGCCTAATACAGGTGGCATGGGGACCTATGCACCGGCCCCCGTTCTTACAGATGCATTGCGGGACGCAGCGATGAAAACCATCTTAGAACCTATGGTAGCGGCTATGGAAAAAGAAGGCATGCCGTATGTAGGCTGCCTTTACGCGGGGCTTATGATTACTGACGAAGGTCCTAAGGTGGTAGAATTCAATGCGCGCTTTGGTGATCCTGAAACACAAGTTGTATTGCCGCTGCTCGATAGTGATTTAGGTGAGATTATGATGGCCTGTGCTAAGGGCACATTAACCTCTAATATGGTGAAATGGAAAGATTCCTCAGCGGCTTGCGTTATCCTTGCTTCTAAGGGCTATCCTGAAACTTCATCTAAGGGCGATGTCATCAGTGGGGATATTAAACAATATGACACAACCATTGTATTCCACTCTGGTACAAAGCTTGTTGGTGAAAATTATGTCACTAATGGCGGTCGTGTGCTTGGTGTTGTCGGACTTGGCAAAGACCTTAGAACGGCACTTGATAGAGCCTATGAACGTATAGAGCATATCGACTTTGAAGGCATGCAATATCGTACAGATATTGGGGCTAAGGCTTTTAAATAAAGTAACAACATTTTGAATATAATGAAAACCTCTACATTCATGCACGACGCATGCGGTGTAGAGGTTTTATTTTCTACCTTTTAACTGTTACCTATGATATAATAAATTAGATATAAAGAGGGCCCATCGACGTGTGATGGCGTTAGGCTCATCTCAAAAATTTGGAAACTTATTGATGACGCCTGACGTGTAGAAGTAAATCTTCTACACGTTAGGTGTTTTTACTATAGTCTATTTTATTTCTTAATAGTGATATACAACTATGATATATAATAAAGAACCGTTAGAACTGAATAGTCCGGTAGCCTTTTGGCTGAATTTTCCAAACGAAGAACGCGTATTTTGGGTGGATCGTCAAAGTGACCGCATCGTTGTAGGCGCTAAACGTTTGGCGACGGTCAAAGATGATGAAGATCGCCATAATTACGCTTACGTGTTTTATGGAGATACTTTTTTTGAGAACTCTAAGGACCCTAAATGGGCTGGCATGGGTCATGAAATGATTGCTTTCACCCATTATTACATCGTAGAAAATGGGGAGTCTTTCTACTTGCACGCTGGTGAAAGCGTCCCTATTACGGATTTCGAGGTGCCTCGAGTTCGCCATAACTACAAGGAAACCAGTGATGATAAGGCTGCTTGGAATAGATTGATGAATGCTATTTCTGAAAGCATTAGTAGTGGTGAAATGACGAAGGTCGTTTCTTCTCGAGAGGTACAGTTTACTAGTGAAACACCATACAATGTGGCAAGTATTTTGGAAAATTTAGTAGATAATAATCCCAATTGCTTTATCTTTGGTTACGAAAAGAATGGACGTACCTTTGTGGGCGCATCGCCAGAGATTCTAGTTCGCCATCGAGGTAGTGAAATTCTTAGTTATGCTTTAGCGGGTACAGCTCCTAAACATGGACCAAATGCGTGGACTAAGGAACAACTGTTAACAGATAAGAAAAATCTCTTTGAACATAATATTGTGCGCGATCGTATCGTGAAAACAATGGAGACTATAACACCTGATGTTACCATAGGTGAAACGGGCATCATGGAGTTAGCTCATCTCTATCACTTGCGCACCATTATTACTGCTAAGGATAGCACAAAATCCCTCGTAGAATGGGCAAAGTTGCTCCATCCTACACCGGCTCTCGGTGGTGAACCGCGAGAAAAGGCGTTGGCATTGCTACAAAAGTACGAAGCTCATGAACGCGGCATGTATGCAGCACCTTTTGGCTTTATGAAAGATATGGGGGACGGCATTGTCATCGTTGCTATTCGATCTGCCCTCATTATGGATAATGTTCTTTATGCCTATGCAGGATGTGGCGTCGTAGCCGATTCTGATGCGGATGAAGAATATGCAGAAACTAATAATAAAATGCGCACCATTTTGGATGCGTTATGATAAATTTCCAAACCCTTAGAAGTTGTTGAAAGGGAATATAATGAACGAATATATTGCTGCCTTGGTAGATGAGTTTTACCAACTCGGCGTCCGGCATGCTGTGTTTAGCCCTGGTTCTCGTTCCACGACGATGGCTATGCTTTTCACGGAGTATGAAGGCTTTGAAACATATATGAATATAGATGAGCGCTCTGCTAGCTTTATGGCACTTGGCATTGCAAAGGCTCATAAAGAACCAACTGTGTTAGTTTGTACATCCGGTTCCGCAGTGGCTCATTATTTGCCCGCTATTTTAGAGGCTCAATATAGTGGGGTACCTCTTATCGTATTGTCTGCCGATAGACCTTATACCTTGCTACATACAGGGGCTCCACAAACAGTAGATCAACAAAAAATCTTTGGTACAGCTGTAAACTATTATGAAGAATTATCGGTGCCCCAAGATGAGCATTACTACACATATCCACGACAAGTAGCACGCAAGGCGTATATGAAAGCTATAGATACTAAAAAAGGACCCGTGCATATCAATATACCTCTCTTTGAGCCATTAGTGCCTGAACTGGACCGTAAGCACTTTGAAGCGGGACGTAGCCCTTACAAAGTATTTAAACCTAATTACGGTGATGTGTTTAGCTATCAGAATAGAAGTCTATTGCTTGCACAGTATAAGAGAGTTCTTATTTTAGCTGGTCCACAAATTGATGTAGATGAAGTTGAGTCTATTCATTCCTTTGCGGAGAATTTACAAGCTCCTATCTTGGCGGATCCATTGTCCAATGTAAGACGTTGTCATAAGACTGGTACTATTGATGACAATCATGAAGTTGCTAGCAATCGTAACAATGATACAGATATGATTCAGAAAAAACATTTCTCTGATGTTGTCATTTCTACGTATGATGCGTTTTTAGCGGATAAAGACCTATGGCCTGTACTAAAGCCAGATTGCGTAATTCAGTTTGGACAAATCGTTGTATCGAAACGGGTACAGCAAATGGTGGCAAGTTGGGATAATGTGGAGTATATTGAGGTAAATCCCACGATGGACTCCATGAACCCTATGGGGAAAACCACCATACACATGCAAGCAAGCATCGATATGTTTACGCATTTGTTCGCTGTAAAGAACGAATCTAATGCATATCTTAATAGATGGCAACGTTTAGAAGTAGCTGGTAAAGCTCAACTAAGTACAGCTATAGAAGAACCAAGTTGCTTTGAAGGACGCACGATACGCGAGTTGCAACAGCATATTCCTGACAATAGCCAAGTACTTGTGGCGAATAGCATGACCGTTCGCGACTTTGATTACTTTTGGCTTTCTGGGGAGTCCGATGCCGTTCTTTACGGTAATCGTGGTGTTAATGGTATCGATGGTACAGTTTCCACTGCGCTTGGACTTGCAACGAATCATCAGCCTACATATCTCGTAACGGGTGATTTGTCTTTATTCCATGATCTAAACGGTTTAGCGGTTGCTAAAACGCACAATCTCAATTTGACGATTATTTTGCATAATAACGATGGAGGCGGTATTTTTGAATATTTACCGCAAAAGGGAACGAAATATTTTGATTATTTGTTCTCTACGTCACAAGGTTTAGATTATAGTGGGGTTGCTAAACTCTATGGCTGTGGGTACACTAAAATCTCTAGTCCTGATGAATTGGTCCCTGTATTAGCTAAAGTTAGCGAGGAATCTGGCGTTCATATTATTGAAATACCAACAGACCGGGAATATAGTCGTCAGTTACATAGGAAATATACAAAAGTTTCAGTTGATATGGAGGCATTACTATGAGTCAGTATTTTTGCAGTATTGTAGATAATGCTTTGTGTAATCCAGCTCAGCGCATGTATTTTGACTTGGGAGAGTATCGCTACGGTTTGACTGTGGTAGGTGAAGGGGAACCTATTGTATGTTTCCACGGCTTCTCTGAATCAAGCTATACTTGGGATGCTATTAATCTGCCGGGGTATCGCGTGGTCCGTATCGATTTGATCGGCCATGGTGATTCAGATATTCCTGATGAGGATAAGGCCTATACCATTCCTCAAATGATAGAGGACTTGCATACAGTTATCTATCATATGGTTGGTGAAAGCTATTACCTCATGGGCTATTCCATGGGTGCTCGTATTGCACTTTCCTATGCGTTGGAGTATGAACGTGAAATCAAAGGTCTCATTCTTGAAAGTGGCTCGGTAGGCATCGCTTCTGACGCTGAGCGAGCAGCACGCCGCAAGGCGGATGAAGACTTAGCAGTTCATATCGAAGAGCATGATGGTGCTTGGTTTGCTGCACGATGGGCGGAAGCACCTATTTTTGAGAGTCAAAAACAGCTTTCAGAGGGGGTAGAAGAATTAATATATTTACGCCGTTCCAATAATAGCCCATATGCCTTAGCTTGTACGTTGCGTGGGTCAGGGCAGGGCGTAATGCCTTATGTAGGGGATAAATTAAAAAAATTCTCTGTTAAAGGTTTATATGTGAGTGGCGCATTAGATACAAAATATACTACAATAGGAAGAGATGTATTTGGCAAGTTGCCAAGTTTTAATCATGTCATCGTCGACGGGGCGGGGCATAATGTACATATAGAGAAACCGCAGGTTTTTGAACGAGCGGTATTGGATTTTTTACAGAAGAAAGGTTAAGTCCATGAGCAAATTTGATTGGAAAGTATTGGATCGTAATTATGAAGATGTAATTTACGAAACATATAATGGCATTGCAAAGATTACTATTAACCGTCCAGAAGTGCGCAACGCATTCCGTCCTAAAACGGTAATGGAGTTAATTGATGCTTTCACAGTAGCTCGTGAAGATAACGAAGTAGGCGTAATCGTATTGACTGGTGCTAACCACGGTAAGGGCGAAGATAAAGAGGCATTCTGCTCCGGCGGTGACCAAAGCGTACGTGGTCACGGTGGTTATGTAGGTGAAGACAATGTGCCTCGCTTGAACGTTCTCGATTTACAACGCTTAATTCGCGTCATCCCTAAACCTGTTATTGCAATGGTTAATGGTTATGCTATCGGTGGCGGTCATGTGTTACACATCGTATGTGACCTTACAATCGCTTCTGAAAATGCTAAATTCGGTCAAACTGGTCCTCGTGTAGGTTCCTTCGACGCTGGTTACGGTGCAGGTTATTTGGCTCGCATGATTGGTCACAAACGCGCACGCGAAGTATGGTTCTTGTGCCGTCAATACACAGCAGCTCAAGCGTATGAAATGGGCATGGTTAATACTGTGGTACCATTTGACAAATTGGAAGAAGAAACAGTTCAATGGTGTAGCGAAATCCTTGAATTATCTCCAATGGCTTTGCGCATGTTGAAAGGCGCTTTCAATGCCGACACAGATGGCCTTGCAGGTTTACAACAATTCGCAGGGGACGCTACATTGATGTACTATACAATTGATGAAGCGAAAGAAGGTCGTGACGCGTTCAAAGAAAAACGGAAACCTAACTTCAAACAATTCCCTAAATTCCCTTAATTGGGAGTCGATACAGTCCTATATGACGGACTATATTAACGGTTAAAACGACAAGTGCGCCTCTATAGGAGGCGCCTTTCTTGTAATATTTCTTTATTTATCATATTTCAATTATTATTTTTTTAGTTATTACTTATTATTTACTATTTATTGGTAATTGGTAATTAGTGATTACGTATTAGTGATTAGGTTTAGATACGAGGTGAGATGATGGAGTGGTTACGTTATGGTGCACAGCACTACCCTAATCGTAAATGTATAAATGAATATACCTATAACGATATATACCGTGGTGTACTCCATGTAGCTCGTAATTTAGTGCCTTTAGACGCATCTCGTGTGGCTATCTTGTCTGATAACTCTGTGACCATGGCAATGTATGTGTTGGCTGCTATGCTAGTTCATAAAGAGGTACTTTTACTTAATGTACATCTTAAGCCAAAGGAAATAGAAAACCAATTGGATCAACTAGGTGTTACCACCGTATTACATAGTAAAGAACGACGTAATCAATTATCTCATTTCGTTGATTCGAAGGCCTCTAATTCAATTGTTACAAATGAGTTTGAAGCTCTAGAAGATATTCTATCGGATTTAGTGGTCGAGGACTCCTTTGATTGGGTATTTGTGGACACAGACATAGCTGCTATCATGAATACGAGCGCTACTACGGGGCAATTTAAGTCTGTACCGCTTCAATGGGGGCAAATTAAAGCTCATGTACAAGCATCCCAAGAGGTACTAGGAAAAACGGATCAGGATAATTGGCTAATGGTACTGCCTCTGTTTCATGTAAGTGGTTTATCTATCTTGATGAGGTCTCTTTACAACGGGACGGCTGTCACTATTTTGCCTAAATATGATGAAGCTCAAGTTCTAAAACTTATAGAATCTGGGCAAATCAATATGATGTCCTTAGTGCCTACCATTTTGACTCAATTAGAGCCACATATTACGCACCATGCATTACGTGTTATATTGCTCGGTGGAGAATTCATTCCCATGGCGCTAATCGATGCTTGTGAAAAGAAATCTTTGCCTATCTATAAGACTTATGGCATGACGGAAACCTTTAGTCAAAGCGTGACCTTCTCCGTATTGGAGTATCCTCATAAACGAGAATCTGTAGGTAAGCCATTGCCTGGCATGCAGGTTCGTATCGATAATCCTGATACAGATGGGGTAGGCGAAATCCATTTGACGGGCTCTATGGTTATGACTGGTTACATCAACAAGGAACCTATTGATGGAGACTTTAATACAGATGATATTGGTTACATCGATGAGGACGGTTTCGTTTATATTTTGAATCGTCGTAAGGATCTCATCATTTCTGGGGGTGAAAATATTTACCCTAAGGAACTAGAGGATTTAGTCTATACGTTGACATCGGTGAAGGAATGTGCCGTTGTGCCTGTGTCCGATGTTAAATGGGGACAAGTGCCAGCCCTCTTTGTGGCCTTTCATGATGGTAAAAGTTTGCCACTAGAGGATATTATAGTCTTTATGAAAGACTCTTTAGCAAAATATAAGATTCCGAAATATGTAAAAGTATTAACCGCATTGCCTCGAAATGGAACTGGCAAAATATTGCGTAATGAATTGAAATTATAAAATTGAGGCGCCTATGAATAATATTTTAAACTTTAAAAGTATAACTACATATCGCCTTAAATTGCCACTGAAGTTCAATTTTAAGACTGCCAAGGGCGAGGTGAAAGAAAGAGAGACTATCGTTGTTCGCATTGAAGACCAACAAGGGTATGTAGGATATGGGGAATGCGTAGCTTTCACAGAGCCATTCTATACATTTGAGACCGTAGAAACCTGTTGGAAAGCTATGGTAGACGATTATATCTTTAATTTGCGCTTGATGCGGCCTAAACCACTGATGACCTATGTACGACAATTACAATTTTGGCGCAATCGAGATAATATGCCTATGGCTATTGCGGCTCTAGAAAATGCGCTTATTCATCTTCATTGTGAACGGATAGGTGTAAATTCTGTTTCCTACATTATGGATCAACCTTTACAAGAGACAATTGAAAGTGGTATCGTCGTCGGTGATGTGCCAATAGACCAATTACTTGATGTTGTAGCGCATCATGTAGTAAATGGTTGTAAGCGGATTAAATTAAAGGTAAATCCTATAGATGGTTATGAACGCGTAGCTTTAGTTCGCAAACATTATCCGGATTTGGTCTTAGCGGCTGATGCAAATCGAAGCTATTCATATCAAGAAATAGATAAGGTCCGTCAGTATGATGATTTAGGTCTAGCTTGTATTGAAGAGCCCTTTGCGATGGTAAACCTTCAATCTTATAAAGATTGGAAGTGGGAGCGTCTTAATCATGGTGATTGGAAAATCTATACGCCAATTTGTTTGGATGAGTCCATTTTAGGATATGATGATTTGTCCTATGCTATCGAATATGGTTTGATTGATGTGCTTAATATAAAAGTAGGGCGCATGGGGGGGCTTATTCCAACAAAAGCAGCTATTAATCTATGTAGAGAACGTCATATTCCATATTGGATTGGTAGCATGGTAGAGTCAGGGGTTTCTAAAATGCTTCATGTTCAGCTAGCCGCTTTAGGAGATTCTTATATGGCAGGGGATTTGTCCGATTCAAATCGATATTTTGAACAAGATCTTATTTTCCCAGATTTAACCTTTAAAGATGGTGTTATGCAGGTCCCTGATGGTGATGGACTAGGTGTAACAGTTTTTGATGACCGGCTAGAAACTTATTGTATGGAGAAACGAACACTATGAATCTAATTGAATCCTTACAAATCGATGTACCTCGTATGACGAGCGATACTACATGTATTGCAAAAATGAATTTAAATGAATTTCATAAACAACTGCAAGGCTATTTAAATGGTGGTGCTACATTAGCTTTTGCAGAAATTATTGCAGGTATGATGAGCAATGAGCTGGTAGGCTCTCATAAATTTGGAGTAGGTCAGTCTATAACTGCGAATCACCTACGTCCTGTAACATGCGAAGGAACTTTAACAGCCTTAGGAACACTACTAGTGAAAGGCAAAACATCCCACGTATGGCGCTTTGATATGATAGATGATGCACAACGTCTTATCTCACAAGTGACTGTAACCTTGGCTATTGTAGATTTTGATAGATAAAATCTCATTTCAATGGATTTAGTTATATTTGCTAATTAAGTTGTGTATAATTTCGTCCTACATGAGAACTTACGATTGTTAAGACCATAGGATAATAAAAGGACAGTATATACTTTTCAGTAGATACTGTCCTTTGTTAGTTTTACAATGTAAATGGCTCATCTAGAAAAACGACATAGCTCTTTTTTACGTTTTCTAAGATCTGCAATTTAAAATGTTAGAAAAGACAAAGATATTTATTTTCTAGTGATAGTATATAGGTCCTCGATATCAGGAATATCGTAAATTACCCATGTTCCATCTCCTAAATGACGCATCAAAACTCTTATATCTTTTGTCATATTCTTTTTATTATTTTGTATTGTTACAGTTACAGTAGCCGTATCACCATTATCTTCTGACTTTAGGTTTTTAACCTCTACATCATGTTCCTTAAATAGGCGACCTTCTACAAGACGATCTACCATAGACTTATTATCATCATTTGCTGTAGTGGTATTATTGGTAGGTGATTCAGATTTAAAGCTGTCAGGATCTTCGATATATGTTCGTATTACGTCTTCGATAAGAGCTGGTCCAAATGTTTTGGTAGCTGCTATTGTAGCTTTACCAAGTGGGGTAGATGTATCGATATATTTATTGCCTTCTCGTTCTACAATATTTTTTACAATGGATTTTATATCTACGTGACGCAATGCTTCGTCTGCATCTTTGTCTTGTACTGCTTGGTGAATGATTTTTAATGTGTAGGCCGGTGTATGTGGCACATACCACAAGAAGTACCATGCTGCGGCCATCGCTCCTACAATGGCTATGATAAGAGCGATAATAACACCTTTGGAATTGAACTTATTCACAGCGAATCCTTTCATGTTTCTATAGAGTCATTTTCATACTGAATATATACATATTGTAGCATATTGAGTAAAGAATAGGATGATTTCTAGTAAAGCCTATACCTAGTGAAGCTTGTAGAGAAAATTGTACTATTGTGAAAACTGATGAATTATGACGATATAAGGGGGATTCCTGTAATATATTATAGAGATACATTTATAAAAGCTATAAAATAACGATTATCAAATATAATCAATTATTTTAATAGATTTGTAATAATATTTTTTAAAAAAATAGTTGCATTGCTCTAAAATCCATGATATTATGTACAAGTAGTCAACGCGAGTTGATACGCGGCCCCGTGGTGTAGCGGTTAACATGTCGCCCTGTCACGGCGAAGATCGTCAGTTCAAATCTGATCGGGGTCGCCATTTTTTTTTACAAAAAATCATGCCTCGGTAGCTCAGTTGGTAGAGCAACGGACTGAAAATCCGTATGTCGACAGTTCGATTCTGTCCTGAGGCACCATTTGTATTCCATGCGGTTGTGGTGGAATGGCAGACACGCCATCTTGAGGGGGTGGTGAGCTAACGCTCGTGCGGGTTCAAGTCCCGCCAACCGCACCAAAATATAAAGACCTACAGTTTACTGTAGGTCTTTTTTTCGTTATTTTGATATTAAAATACATTTAATGAGTTTATCTTCTCCTTTTAAATCTGAGAAGTGTTGGCAGGTTTTCACAATCCGTGTACAATCATAGTAATTAGTAATATACATTTATATATAGTTTTCAATATGAGAGAAGATTATGGTTTTTAATTATGGTGAGACGTTACGTATCCGAAGGGATCTATATACGATTTTAGGCAAGATACGCTATATTGATACTCATGGAAAAATTGGGTATGAGTATAAGTTAGTTAGACATAAGAATAATGCAGAGTTTTGGCTCAGTTGGGATAAGAAGCGAGATGCGTACCAGTTTTCCAAGTTGTGTGGAAAAGCACTACCAGCCGATATGAAACTCATAGATAGTGGTTATGAGATGGTAACGGGCACTTGGGGTGAGGTAGACGTAGGTACTACTGATACTGCTAAATATAAAGAGTATGAAAATGCTGATGGTACTGCTACGTTTTCTGTTCAAGAGTGGGCTTTTGAAACGGAATATTCAAAAGGCTTTTACATTAATAAAGAATACGTATCTGTCGAAAAGGATTCAGAGGTAACCGAGTCTATTCTAGATAAAATGGATACGATTAAGAAGCTAAAGTTCATAGGACCAATCGGTTGGATTTTGGGGAACTTACTACTTTATATGCCAATCTTTGATATAAAAATATTGAATGATGTACGGGATGTACTTACATGGCCTTATATAGTAGCTGGGAGTATAGTCCTTGGTATCATTGTGGTTTGTGCTTTCATTATTTCCAGAACTATGCGTTGATGAAAACACATCGGTTATATAGGAGTCCCTTTCGTGGGGTAAATAAAAGGTCGTAACATGTATTAATACATATTACGACCTTTTTACTATAGGATTTATTTGTTAGGGGTTAGCTATTAGCTTCAGCTGGTTGAAGTTGTTCAAGTTCAGCTTCTTTAGCATCTAATTCTTTGGCGCCAAAATGAGCCAATACACAGAATGTAATACAAAGAACACATGCTACTAATAAAAGATAGAAACCTGCATTCCAACCAAATTTATCTGCTAAAACACCAAATAGTGTTGTACCTAAGTTTGCACCAACAATGTAACTCATGAATCCACGAAGACCAACAGCAGAACCTACTGCAAATGGTGGTACAATATCCATAGTTTGTACTGAAGCTAAGAATTGAGGAATGTAGATTAAACAACCTACAATAGCAGCGAAGAAAGTAACCCATAAGAGAGACTCGCTTTGCCAATAACCAAATATACAGAAGAAGATAATACTTATAGCAATGATTGCAGGTGGCATGCGATAACCTTTAAAGAATTTATCGGAAATGTAACCTGCAAAAATAGTTGAAGGGATAGCCGCCCATTCAAAGAATAAAAAGGCAACAGACATTTCTGCTTTGGAGAAACCCTTTACTTGTAATAAATAAATTGGAAGCCAAGTAAGCATACCAAAGCGAATCATGTAAACGAAGGTGTCAACTAATGATACATACCAAGCATTTTTATTTTTCAATACGTATTTTACAAAGATTTCTCTTGTGCTCATATGCGGTGCTTCAGAACTTCTGTGTGCCTTATGAGCTGTGTCGGCGATGATTTCACTTGTTGGTGGTAAGCCTTCACGTTCAGGGCTTTCTTTGATTAAGAAAGAAATGGCAATTGCTATGATAACTGCAATAAGCGCTGGTACACCATAACTCCCTAATTGCCAGTAATCTGTAGTAGTGAAATATAATGCGGCGGCTACGATTGGTGCTACGATACCACCACCGAGATTGTGTGAAATATTCCAGATAGCTCCATAACGGCCACGTTCCTGTTTTGGGTACCATTTAGCTAAGGTGATAAAGGATGGTCCTACACCAAATCCTTGGAAAAAGCCATTTAGTACTACTAAAACTAAGAAGAAGGCGAGACTATCGGCAAAGCTCATAAAGATATTGATAATTGCACAGCAAATGAGACCGAAAGCCATAAACTTGGCAGGACTTGCTTTGTCCGCAAGACTACTCATAAAGCCTTTACTTAAACCATAAGCGATAAGCATACCACTAGATAGCAAACCAATTTCTGTTTTGCTCATATGGAGGATATCTGATAAAAAGTGTGTTGATAAGGCAAAGTTATTACGAACAATATAGTACGCAGCATAACCTATAAAAATACCAATTAATGATTGCAATCTATATTTATAATATAGATTCATAATCATGCTTTGTGGAACTGATGATTTTGCCTCTTTAGGTTGTAGAAATGAAAACATAGTTATTACCTTTCTTTCTTAATAACTAAATCCTATTGCATTGTTAATACTACCATTTCTATAGAATTCATGTAAATGATTTATGAGATAAAAATATTAATTTATAATTTAAATTGTTGATTATTAGCTGAAGATGTGTATAGAAAATATTTGAATTATAGACAAGTACTTTTTAATATATTAGATTAAATATATTGGGAGGTTATTATCTATGAAATATTTACGCCGTGAACTTAATCAAGTAGAAAAAGAATATGTAAAACAATTTGGTGAAGATTCTTTAAATCGTGTCATCCTTCATGATCCTGATACAAAGGATAAACAAGATGTGCAAGATACTATTGATATTCTAAAAGGAGCAATTGCAAAAAATAAACCTCTAGAACAGGTTCCAGAGGAGATGTGGAAGCTTATTGAGTTTTAATGTATATGAATTCCATACAATAAAAAGGCACATTGTTTTATGCGCAGACCATCTATAAATGAATTGTTTAAGATGGTAGTTAAAAACAATGTGCCTTTGTTTTATAGTTTGTAGAGTTCAGGTTTGCGATCTCTAAAAATGTTAATTTTATTGCGAATATCCTCTACTACGGTGAGGTCGATATCTACAGATGAGATGCCCTCCCTAGTGTCCATTTCGAGGAGGTTTGTACCCCATGGATCGTATACAGCGGAGTGACCAGTGCTTTGAACTCGACCTACTGTACCACAGCCGTTGACAGCACATAAGAAGAGTTGGTTTTCAATAGCTCGCACTTCGTTTAATACTTGCCAGTGGCGTAAACGCATAGTAGGCCATTGAGCAGGTACAAATAATAGCTCTGTATTTGATAATGCAGCCATTCTTACGAGCTCAGGGAAGCGAATGTCGTAACAGATAACCGTACTACAAGGAATGCCATCCAATTCAAAATGAGTGGTATGCGTACCGCTAGCGAAGTATTGGTCCTCTTTAGCAGGACTAAATCCGTGCATTTTGGAATACTCTCCTACGAGCTTGCCTTCACGGTTGTAAGCATAGGATGTATTAAATACTAAATCCTCTTTTGCTACGGCTACAGAACCGCCCACAATGTTTACATTGTGTTCTTTTGCGAATGTACTTAATAAAGCTTTTGTTCTTTCTCCATTTCTGTCAGAAATATTGATTAAATCCTTAGATGGATGAAATCCTGTATTCCATGTTTCGGGCAAGACGATAATGTCAGGCTTTTCTGATAGGGCTTGTGAAAGTAATTCTTGGACGCGCGCATAATTGTATTCCACTTCGTTTACATAGACGTCCATTTGTATAAGGCTTAAGCGTTTTTTCATAAGAAATCCTTTGTCTATTGGATAAGCATAATTTTAGAAATATGTATTATAATTAGAATATTAAAGCATTATTGAACGGATTACAATATAGCTCTAAATAATCGTAGAAGTTTTGAATGATTTTAGATACCGAAGATTTATATGAATTTAGATGTTTTGGTGAAATATTATGGAATTAACAGAAGTTATAAACTCTCGTACTAGCGTACGTAAATATAAAGAAACTCAATCAGTAGGGGTCAACATAATTCAGGAGTTAGTATCTCTTGGTATGCGAGCTCCATCGCCTAAAAATCGTCAGCCCTGGCAGGTTATTCATGTGACGACAGTGGAGAAAGAACATTTTGTGAATTTAGGCTTTCAGGTGTTAGAGCAATATAAAGAACATAAGGAACATTTTGGTAGTTTAGAGATTAGTCTTAAGGCTATGCAAACTGCTAGTGACTTGCTATTTGTGTTTAATCCTTATGATCACTTGCCTGACTATACTCGCGTGTGGGAGAAAAGTGACTTACAAGCTATTGGCGCTTTTATAGAACATATTTTATTGGGGGCAAAAGCAATTGGGTTAGGTACACTATGGATGAATGATGTGTATTTTATGCAGTGTGAAAGCAAAACCTTTTTAAATATTCCTCACGATGTACAGGCAATCATTGCTATAGGTATTCCAGATGAAACTATGTATCCTAGACCTCGAAAATCGATTGATGAAGTACTAATAAAGCGTTAATTTTTACTATTCTTCATGGAAATGTTATAATATTCTGTATATAATTGTGTTCTAATAGAGGAGGACCTATGAAACGGATTCCGTTGGTAACACTGTTAGTTTTGGTATTGGCAATGGTTGTGGCAGGTTGTGGATTGCTTTCACAAAAAACAGAACCTACTAGTTCAGTACCGCCTGCAAAAGAAGTTAAGATGGTACATCCAACGGGTATTCCTGTTCTTATGTATCATAAAGTCGGCGACGACAAAGATAATGATGCAGTTATTCGGGAGGATTTGTTTAGAGAACAAATGAAGTTCCTCAAGGATAATGGCTATAATCCATTGACGATGGATCAATTGTATGATTATGTTGTAAATGGTGCTGCGGTGCCTGAAAAACCTGTTGTTTTAACCTTTGATGACGGTTATGCAGATACATATTCTATCGTATATCCAATTATGAAAGAATATGGATTCCCGGCGACTGTATTTATCAATCCTGGCGATGTTGGGACGCGTCTAACTTGGGATCAGGTGCGTGAAATGCACAAAAATGGTATTACTATTTCAAACCATGGTTTCCAACATATAGAAATGGGCCAATTGTCAGAAGCAAAACAAATTGAAAATATTACAAAGGCCCAAGAGGCACTTGCTAAAGAAGTAGGCATTAAGGATAATCCTTGGTTCTGCTATCCATATGGAGATAAAAATGAATTCACCGACTCAGCATCTAAGAAAGCTGGTATTAAAATGGGGATGGCTATGAAATCTGGCTGGGCTCATACTGGTGATAATCCATATAATATTTTGCGTGTTTGGGTAGGTAATGCGGTGGATATCAAGCATTTTGAAGAACGCATTAGCACTGAACATTTCACTGATTTATAAGGAGAAATACATTGTTCAAAAAGAATTGGGTAAAGTTCATCATTATGGTGTTCTTATTTACCGTTGTCACATCACCCTTCGTGGTGCTCTTTGGACCATTTAATAATGTAAAGCGCGCTGTAATTGGTGCTATCTTACAATCTCGCCATCCTCATTACATTACATGGTTGTTTAATGAAGACGAGTTACAATCTATTTTGGGGACTGTAGGGGTTGTTAAAAGCCAAGATTTGTTCAAGTTTAATGCTCGTGAAGATAAGACTTTAAATCTTGAAAAAATCCAGTCTGCTCGTTATGTAGGCTATATTTTAGAAATTCCTGATCCTCGTCGTATTCAAGTAGGTACAGCGGCTAATATTCAAGAAAAAGGCGATACTACAAGTAATATTGCAAAAATGAATAATGCTGTAGCAGCGATTAATGGCGGTGGTTTCCACGACCCTAATGGTACTGGTACAGGCCGTTTGCCATATGGTTTCATCTTGCATGATGGTGAGTACGTTATCGGTAAGGATGTAGGCCCTGATGAAGACGTAGACTTTGTAGGTTTCTCTAAATCTGGTAATCTTATCGCTGGTAACTATGATAAAACTCAGCTTAGTGATATGAAGGCTATGGAAGGTATTACCTTTGGTCCACCTCTTATCGTTGATGGTAAGAAGATGATTACCGAAGGTGATGGTGGCTGGGGCGTAGGTCCTCGTACTGCTATCGGTCAAAAGAAAGATGGTACAGTGCTATTTCTCGTAATCGATGGTCGTCAACCAGGGTATTCCATTGGTGCTACCTTGCGTGACGTACAAGATATTCTTTTTGAAAAGGGTTGCTACATTGCAGCAAATTTAGATGGCGGTTCTAGTTCTACTTTGTACCTAAATGGTAAAGTCGTAAATAAACCTGCCGATTTGTTAGGGGAACGCATGATCCCAACGGCGTTTATCGTGAAATAGGAGGACAGATGAAACCTTTTACGCGTGTACTGAGCGCCTTTGCGGTAGGTATTCTTCTGCAAGGTGGGGTATACCTATACCTTGATCAATATATATTTGCACCGACTACAGAGTTTAACGTAGCAGGCGCATCAAAAGATGATACTAAAAACTTCCCTGATGTGAAGGAAGGTACTAAGTATGTATCTTATGACCGTCAATTTATGGCCGTTGTTACAGAGAACTCTTTGAAAATTTACAAGGCTAATGAAAGCAAGCCCACAAATATCGATTTGAAGGGCCGCTCGATTAGTTACTTCAACTGGATGCCAGACCGTAACTATGCTGTCATGGGTTTATATGACTCCAGAGATGTTGTCATGGCTCGTCTTAATGCGGATGATCCAGAACACGAAGTTGATACGAAACTTGAAGACTTGCCTCGGGGCAGTAAAATTGTAGATGCTGCGTACTCTGAAGCGACAAATGTGGTGTATATGAAGGTAAAAGTTCAAGAACACACATATCGCATTTATCGTACCGATGCTAACTACGATACACGTCGCGTTTACATGCAAGCTACTGATATCGGTCATATCGGTGTATTCTACGATGAAGATAACTTCTTCTACGATAATGTGAGAACTGGGGATGTATTCATGTTCAACGGCATTGAAGGGGGATGGCGTGTTATCAACCCTGAAGGGCGTTTCCGCTTTATCGGTGTTGATATGGACAAAACTATCTATATCGCCCGTGTTGATGAGGACAATAATGCATTGACTGTTTACACTGGTAAATTAGGTGTAGGCTTCAATCCAGTTTACAAATACAACCACCCTACTACATTTAATGAGTTGACATTATCAGATGTAAAAAACATCATTAAGAATGGTAGTGAAGAAACTACTAAGGTAACAGAAGATACTACATCTTCTAAATCATCAAATAGTAGTGGTAGTAAAAAGAAATCTTAAGAAAAAGCCTTTATAATGTTCTTTCATTATAAAGGCTTTATTCCTATAATAGTATGTACCCTAAGGATATCTATGAATATATTATTTGTACGCCTTAGTTACATAGGTGATGTTTTGCATGCTACACCTGCTGCGCGGTGGATTAAGGAACAGTATCCTGATGCTAAGTTGCATTGGATTGTAACGCCTAGTATGGTAGAGCTCCTGCAGGGCAATCCCTATGTAGATAAAATAATTCCCTGGGAACGGGATGAATACGAGGCACATTCTAAAAAACTACATATTCCTACAATGTGGCGCATGTGGTGGGATCTTAAGGCCAAATTAGAGCCTTATAAATTTGATGTAGCCGTTGATGTGCAAGGGCGACTCATAACAGGGCTAGTACTATTAGCTTCAGGAACCCCCATTAGACTTGGCCTTGGTGGTACAAAAGAGTTGAATTGGCTGTTTACTAACTATAAAACGAAGCCTAGTACAGAACACGTGATTAAACGCTATGTAGAGGTAGCTCAGTTGTTAACAAAGGCTATTACTGAACATGCAAATTTAGATACATCGCTTAACATTGATAAATACGGTATTGAGAGCAGTTGTTTACTAAATGAATCTAATGCTAATACGCTATACCACATGGATTTTCAGGTGCCAACAAATTTACATAGTTGGGCAGAAAATCAATGGAAGTCGATTGATAATGACGTTTCTTTACATCGAGGCGTGGTAGAAACTCCGTTACGCATTGGGCTGGTATTAGGTACCTCTTGGGTAACGAAAGAGTGGTCTCAGGAAAAATGGTATTCTCTCATTAAATCCCTTCAATATAGAGCGAAATTTGTTTGTTTAGGTGGCCCTAAAGAGGCTGCTCAATACAAACCCTTGCTGGACTCTTTGACAGATGAGGGTATTGATAAAATTGTTCTGAATATGTTAGGGAAAACGACACTTCAAGAATTAGGGGCTTTAATTGAAAGTTGTGATGTAGTAGTTACTGCAGATACGGGAGCTCTGCATATTGCGTTAGCTTTAAATAAGCCTGTAGTAGCACTCTTTGGCCCTACTGACCCTAAATTATGGGGCCCTCTGACGGGGACATTTAAGGTGCTCGTAAATGATGAATTAGATTGCTTAGGCTGCCGAAAACGACGTTGTCCTAAGCCTAATCAATATTGTATGTCTGGTATTGATCCAGTACGTGTAAAGAAAGCAATTTTTGAACTGATAGGAGATACACATGGCAAAGTTTAAAATTCAAAAAGGTTTATCCGATGCGGATATGATGAAAAATTTTAAGGATACAGAAAATTTCGAAGATACTATGCTCAATATGGAGCGAGATGCTAAGAAACCAGTAGTTCATCAAAGTCCAAAGCAAAAAGAAGATGCTTTTTACCGTGAGTTCTTAACTGAAAAAGTAGAGACTATGATTGGTAAAATGCTCCTTGATATTAAGATGGAGTATTTTAAAGAAGGGGAAGGGGCTTTCTCTATTCAGGTGAAACGGGAAGGTAAAAATATTGTCCTAGAAACTGCGCCTAAAAAGGTTAAGCCTGAGAAGTAAGCCGTATAATGGGGACTCTCAAATTTTAAAGATTAGGTCAGAACCTGTCCGTAAATGGGCAGGTTCTTTTGCATGTTTATGCATTTAAAAATATCGGCTTAGTTATTAATAAAATTGATGAGCTTATAAACATACCGACGTTTATCGAATTACTACATTTATAAATACCGATATATTTTGAAAAGTATTTAATAATAACCAAAAATTATTACGATATAATTTTTAGTTTCTCATTAAAATGAGCAATTACAAAAAAATTAATTTGATTAAACATACATGCTAAACTCTAGTTCCTCTGCAGTTTTTTGTGATATTCATCACGAAAAAATCATCTTTGAATACATGAGATTATGAGTAAATAGCATAATGTGGTTGTTGACAAAGAATTTTATAAGTAGTCTAATATAAGTATGTATTACGATTTTAGCGCGTTTGGCTAGTGTGAGCAGACATCGAAAAAATCGTAAAAAAAATAGGTATGAGATAGTTGTTTAATGAGTGTATAAAGTTACATACACAGACTATTTCGATTTGGAGGATTAACATGGCTAAAAAATTAAGAATTTGCGAAACCGTTCTTCGTGACGGTCATCAATCTATTTTGGCAACACGTATGCGCTACGAACAAATGGAACCAGTGCTCGGCCTTTTAGATGATATTGGTTATGAAGCTCTTGAATGTTGGGGCGGCGCTACTTATGACAGCTGTCTTCGTTTCTTGAATGAAGATCCATGGGAACGCCTTCGCAAATTGAAAGCTAATTTGAAAAATACCCCATTGCAAATGTTGCTTCGCGGTCAAAATTTGTTGGGCTATAAACACTACTCCGACGACGTAGTAGAAGCATTCTGTAATGCGGCTGTAAAAAATGGTATCGACCGTATCCGTATTTTCGACGCATTGAATGACCCACGCAATATGGAAGCTGCTATTAAGTACTCCAAAAAAGCTGGTGCACACGTTCAATCCGCTATGGTATACACAATTTCTCCAGTTCACACAACTGAAAGCTTCTTGAAAGTAGCTGAAACTTTGGTAGAAATGGGTACTGATTCCCTTTGTATCAAAGATATGTCCGGTTTGTTAGGACCTGCTGATGCATATGATTTGGTTTCTACTTTCAAAAAACGTTTTGGCGAATTGCCAATCGACTTGCATAGCCATTTCACTTGCGGTCTTGCTAGTACTACATACTGGGAAGCTGCTAAAGCTGGCGTAGATATCATCGATACTGCTATCTCTCCATTTGCTCATGCAACTAGCCAACCAGCTACTGAAACTATGATTGAAATGTTCAAAGGTACTGAATGGGATCTTGGTCTTGACCTTGATAAATACATTCCATTAGTTGACCACTTCCGTAAAGTAAAACAACAAATCGCTGAAGAATTCAACTTGAAACCAGCTAGTGATGTAATCCCTGCTGTTCGTCGTTACCAAATTCCTGGCGGTATGTTGTCCAATACTCAAAACCAATTGAACGAAATGGGTATGGGCGATCGCTTCTTTGACGTTATGGATGAAATGCCACGCGTTCGTGAAGACTTGGGTTACCCTCCATTGGTAACTCCAACATCCCAAATCGTTGGTACAATGGCTATGATGAACGTTATGATGGGCGACCGTTACAAAATGGTTCCTAACGAAGTTAAAGATCTTGTTCGTGGTAAATATGGTCAATTACCTGGTACAATTTCTGATGAAATTCGTCAAACTATCATTGGTGATGAACAACCTATTACTTGCCGTCCAGCAGATCTTATCGAACCTGAATTGGAAGGTTACCGTCAAGATTTAGCTTCTAAAGGCTACAATGGCATCACTGACGAAGATGTATTGACTTACGCTATGTTCCCAGAAGTTGCTATTAACTTCTTCGATGCAAATCGTCGTTAATCCAAATTTTAAAAGAGGATTCTTAGGAATCCTCTTTTTTTTGACCATATTTAAACTATCCTCATAGAGAAATAGTATAATCTAGTATATATTTTGTTTTATTAAATGAAGAGATTCAATAGTTGTTTTATTTTTTATATTTTAGCTTTTTTATAAACAGTATAGACAAGTTCCTATTAAATGGGGAGACTAAGGAACTATGAAATATCAGATATTACCAATTTTCATATCGCCATAAGATACATGGGTGCGTGTGAAAATATAATTTTTACGAAAAGTATTAGATATTAAAAGGGGCGAGATACCTTTTAATAATCGGTCAATTATAAACTACGTATGAAAGAATAGTGAAAAATATGTTGGATATTTGCGTGTTTTACTTGCGTTAAGTATTAAAAATAGCGTAAACTATAGAGAGTATCTACTATTTATGATATTGAGGTAATCCTGTGAATTTACAAATACGAATTTGGATATCCAATGTTGTGCTGTTTGTTGTACCTATTTTAATAGCAATCATCTTATTTTTGCTATATTTTACAGGTTTGCGCATATTGGCCAATGCCGGTTACTATTTGCGTATTGAGCAGGAACAACAGTTTAAAAGTGTCAGTCGAATAACTGAAACCATTACCTTTTATGGGTTAGAAAATGATCTAATTAATAGCTTGGTTAAGCCTAGCTATAGCTTACTTGATCCAAAGGAAGTATATGTTGAAGTACTTGATCAAGGAAGTATGGTGTATAACTACGGTAATCCACAAATCTATAGTGCTTCTGCCATTGTTGGTCTTATTGATGTTAACCCTGAATTACAGGGCATTGTATATCAATCCAATAATACTTTCGTTTATGAAATGAGAAAGTACGATGGACGTCATTCCTATGTATACCATATTGCGATTAGGCGTGCTACTCATGGTAGTGATAGCTTAATGGAATCCGTATCTTTCTATATTATCGTAGTATCCATATTGCTCTTTATTGTTACATTTTTTGCTATTAACCGATTTGTTACACGATTTATCATGATTCACGTTAAGAACATGACAAAGTCGTTAGAAATGGCAAATCGTCAGATTGAAATGGAACAGGAGCAACAAAAAGAGTTACTCGCTGGTATATCCCATGATATACGAACTCCGTTGACGGCTATTAAAGCGTATGCTGAAGGCGTTCGTGACGGTATTGCACCAACGGAAGAGCAACAAAAAAGATACATGGGGATTATTTTGAAACGGGCCAATGATTTAGATTCTATGTTAGAGGAACTATTCCTCATAACAACATTGAACTATAAAAAAGAATCTCGTCCATCTGAGCGAATTGAATTAGGTCAGTTTGTACGTGACTTTGTAGAAGATCATTTAGCTCCGTATCAATCGAAGGGGCTTGAGATTAAGGCCCGTATAGCTACGGAAACACCTTTTATCAATGCTAACCCACAATTGTTACAACGTGTTTTGCAGAATGTGTTGAACAATAGTGCTAAGTATAAAATGACCGATATTGGTCATTGCGTCATAGATGTAACGAGTGATGATGATTTTGTATACTGTGTCATCAGTGATGATGGACCAGGTGTACCGCCAGAATCTCTAGAGCGTCTGATGCGACCATTCTATCGTGTAGATTCGTCTCGTACGAATCCTCAAGAAGGTAGTGGCCTAGGATTGTCGATTATCCGTCGAATTATGGAAATCTTTGAAGGCCGAGTTGTGATTGAAAATGTAAGGCCACATGGTCTACGTATTATATTAGAGTTTCCTAAGCAAGGAGAAGAATCATGAGTGAACATATCTTAATTATTGAAGACGATTTGGATATTGCCAATATTGAGCGTGATTATTTAATGGTGGCGGGCTATGATGTAACGATTATGACTAATGGTACAGATGGCATTGAAGCAGCATTAAATACTCCTGTAGACCTTATTATCCTTGATGTTATGTTGCCAGAAATGGATGGCTTTGAAGTTTGTCGTCAAATTCGTGACAAAGTTCGTGTACCAATCGTTATGGTAACTGCGCGTCTTGACGATATCGATAAAATCCGTGGCTTAGGCGTAGGTGCTGATGATTATATTGAAAAGCCATTCTCTCCATCTGTATTGATTGCGAAGATCAAAGCTATGTTGGCGCAATATAAACGTTTAACAGAGCGCGATGCAATGGAAACAAACGCTATTCAATCCGGTGAAATCCGTCTCGACCCTAAGATGATGAAAGTATGGGTGAATGAAAAAGAGGTTCATCTCAAAAAGAAAGAATTCCAGTTGTTAGAGTTCTTGATGCGTAACCGTGATATTGTATTTAGCAAAGAAGAATTGTATTCTCGTGTATGGGGACTTGACTCCTATGGTGATTATGCAACTGTAGCGGTTCATATTAATCGTTTACGTGAAGAAATTGAGGATAATCCATCCGATAGTAAGCATATTATTACAGTGTGGGGTGTAGGGTATAAATTCGTTTAGTATCGAGAATATGCATTCACATTATACTCACGTTGTTCGTGGCTGTTGATTAGATATGACTTTATAGAGATTTTATTATAGAGATATAATCAAAGGTTTAAGAATTGTTTATATAGTTACTTTGATAGTTTAGATATTCCATGTATACTTATTTAAGTAAGGCTGACTATGACTCTAGATAAGTAATATTTTAACTTCTCTCTCTTAATAAGTTCTCTCTAAAGCTTATCTAGATCACATATACTCTCTCTCTCAATAGTCCTTACACTCTCAAACTATATGCATAAAGGGCATTTGCTAGCGACGGCTAGTAAATGCCCTTTATGTTTTTTAGATTTTAGATATTTGAATACATTCTATACAGCTTCTTTCAGGATTCTAGGTATTTATCTAGTGGAGGATATACGGTTATAATAATTATACTTTCATAAGAAAAGTTATAAATTGATATCTTGCATTGTAAAAGCAGGCGTACTATAATAGGTTCATCAAAATCAATTTTATAAAATTGATTTTGAGATGATTTGAATTATTGTGAGACGTGGCGTATTTATAAAGTATCATAATTATATGATTTATGATTTGGTTCTTATTTTACCTTTTATAATCATCATTAAGACGTTATGGGTGATGTAGAAGAATATTAAGAAGAATATAAGGAGATCTACATGACATTTTCAAAATATAAGAAAACAGTAATTGCGTGTATTCTTGCTTTGGGTATTGGGGTAGGCGGAGGATACTATTTCTTTGGCAGCCCTGTTAATACGCAACCAACAAACGTGAGAGAACAAACTAAACAGACTAAGCCTATTACTGAAACGCGTAATACCTATGTAGTACAAGCAGCTAAAGAATCTGGGCCAGCTGTAGTAGGGATTACAACACAAGTATTTCAAAAGGATATTTTTAACCGTACTATCTATGCTGGAGAAGGTGTCGGATCTGGTGTGCTTATCGATAATGACGGACATATTATAACAAATAAACATGTGGTAGCGGGGGCTAGAAATGGGGAGGTTACAGTATCATTGTCTGATGGCAGTACGGTGACGGGGACTGTTATAGGTTCAGATTCACAGACGGACTTAGCAGTTGTAAAAATTAAACCTCCAAAAGATATTAAACCTATCAAAATTGGTGACTCTGACTCCTTGCAAGTAGGGGAGCCAGCTATTGCTATTGGCAATCCTTTAGGTCTTGAGTTTAAAGGTTCAGTTACCTCTGGTGTTATTAGTGCCTTAGCACGTACAATTGATGATCAAGGTCAACGATTCCCATTGATTCAAACTGATGCAGCCATTAATCCAGGTAACTCAGGTGGTGCGCTTATTAATGCAGATGGTGAGTTAATTGGTATCAATAGCTCTAAAATCTCTAAAGAGGGAATTGAAGGTATGGGCTTTGCTATTCCAATTAATTCTGCGATGACAATTGTTGATTCTATTATTAAAAATGGTAAGGTCATTCGCCCTTATATTGGGGTGTGGGCTGTAGACCGTCAAACTGCAGCGCGCAATAATGTAACCTATGAAGGTGATGGACTTCTTGTTGTTCAACTTGATCCTAATGGTCCTGCTGCACAAGCTGGTCTCGTAGAAGGGGATACGATTGCACAAATTGATGGTAAAGATATTACTACATTACTTGAATTAAAAGAACAAATTGATGCTAAGAGCCCGGGAGATACAATTTTGGTATCCTATACTCATAACGGCAAAATGAAGAGTACACAGCTTAAATTAGGGGAAGCGTCTTCAAATTAGAATCTAGTAAATAAAACTTAATTAAGTATTCCAATAATGCACTACTTTCTTTTGTAGTGTTAGAAAATCCTCATCTTTTAGATGAGGATTTTTAGTTATAATAGGGTACTTTAATAGATTTTGTATAAAAAATACCATAAATAAGAAAATTTTTTTGAAAAAATTTTTCCCTATAAACGCAGAAATTAACTGTGTTTATAGATTAGAAATAAGAAAAAATATATTAAATTTCAATATTTTTTTACAAGGTACCTTGCGTTCCGAGGTACCTTATGTTATTATGTATTTGTCAGTACATGATAGTGACCGTAAGAGAGCTTTCACATTGGCAGGCAAGCACAGCCTAAAAGGGAGGAACTATGCAAGTTCAATTAAAAAAAGGTGTTATGGACATGCTGGTGCTAGCATTATTAACACAAAATGATCGCTACGGATACGAAATCGTAAGCACCATTTCAGAATATATTGAAATATCTGAAGGAACGATATATCCATTGTTTAACAGACTGAAAAAAGAAAAGTATGTTGAAACGTATTTAAAGGAGTCTTCTACAGGCCCATCACGGAAATACTATCATATCACGAACGAAGGCCGTGCAGCATATAACAAGATGCGTCAAGAATGGGATGATTTTTCTGTTGTTATCAATATGCTGTTGAAAGGAGTCGATAATAATGAACAAAAATAGCTTTTTGGATGCATTGCGTAATATATTTAAAAAAGCGCGTGTTGCAGATGTGGAGAGTATTATAGAGGTTTATGAAGAGCATTTTGCGGTAGGTTATGAAAAGGGTCTTACCGATAGTGAGATCATTAAATCCTTAGGGACTCCAGAGGAAATATATGCATCCTACGTAGATGCAGGTATCATTACAGACACAATGAATCAAGATGGTAGTGAAAGTAAATCCGTTAATATGCAGGAAATTTATGCACGATTTGATGATTATAAAGAGCGTCTTTTACCTCAATTACCGGGGATGGCTAAAAAAGCATCTAAGACTTTGCTCTCTATTGGAAGTGCCTTATCCTATATTGTAGGTGCTCTTATATTCATTATTACACCGGCTATCTTGTTCTTACTAGGTAGCTCATGGCAACCATTTGAGAATGTTACTGCATTTCCAGTATTGTCCATTGTAACTTTAGTGGCACTTGGTGGTGTAGGTTTATTTGGTGGACTTACATGCGTCTTTGTTGGTACAGAGCTTCGCGGTGTGCGTGAACGTTACTTCCGCAATGTAGATTAAGGAGGTCCTATGAGACGAATTATAATAACAGCGATTTTAACCGTAATTTGTGCTGTTGGGGCATGTACATCTTTTGCCGTTAATGATTTACCTAATTTCGGTGAATGGATGAAAACGAATGAACAACAGTTTAGAAAACCACATAGACATGATGGTCCTAATCAGTATATGGATAAACATATGATGGATGGAAATAATCATATGATGCCTCAAGATGGCATGGGACCAAATAATGGTCAGCATATGCACTCAAATGGTCAAATGCCTCCGCAAGGTCAAATGCCTATGCAAGGCCAACCACCTCAACAACCTAATGGCAATGCACCACAACAACAAACTGATCAAGGTGCACCACAAACTACACAAAACTAACGATACTTTATGAGTTCATTTCTCTCATAAGATTATAGAGTACGTGGTCATGAAAGTGCATTCATGGCCACCATAGAGCCACATACTCTATGTGATATATTCGTATCAGAATCTCTCTCTTACACACAATAACTACACACAAACAAAAAGAGCTCCTCAGTGAAGGAGCTCTTTTTGTATCTATTTATAAATATAGACAGTAGTTGATGGACTGGGAATATTTTATTAACTTCCTAATGAAAAACGACCTATGCATGTATATAGGTCGTTAAAAAATTATTTGATGTGTTTAGAACCGCGTTCTGTCATAGCTACGCCGTCTTTGCAAAGAGGGCATTCTTCAGGTTTATAAGTTGGAACTTCAAGATTAAGTAATGCTTGTACCTTTTCGTGAGGTACACCGAATTCTGCTTTGCCCCCAGAACGGTTAACAAGAAGGCCTACACCTACGATTTCACCACCGGATTGGTTTACAACATTTACTACTTCTTGTACAGAACCACCAGTAGTTACGATATCTTCAACGATAAGTACTCTTGTGCCTGGCTCGATTTTAAAGCCACGACGTAATGTCATAACGCCTTTTTCGCGTTCTGTGAAGATAGCACGGGTGCCAAGCGCTTTACCTACTTCGTGAGCAAGTAAGATGCCGCCGGTCATAGGTCCAATAACAAGTTCTACATTTTGATCGCGGAAGCGTTCAGCTAATTCTTTACAAAGTTTTTCTGTATATTTTGGATGTTGTAATACATTAAATTTTTCAACGTACATTGGACTGTGGAGACCAGATGTCAAAAGGAAGTGACCTTCTAAAATAGCTTGAGTGTCGATCAGTAATTGTTTTACTTCTTGTTCTGTCATCATTTGGATACTTTCTCCATTTCTTCAATAATTAAACGAACCGCTTCACGAGGGTTTTCGGCTTGTGTAATAGGTCGACCGATAACAAGGCGAGATGCTCCATCTTGTAGTGCACTAGCTGGTGTAGCAACCCGTTTTTGGTCGTCTGTTGTTGCAAAGGAAGGGCGAATACCAGGGGTAACGATGAGGAAGTCATCGCCACATGCTTCACGAATCATTTTGGCTTCTAATGCGGAACATACAACACCATCCATACCACAGTCTTTAGCGAGTTTTGCAAGGCGAATGACTTGGTCGGAAATTGGTAGCTGACCACCAATAGCAGTCCAAGATTCATCGTCAAAGCTAGTTAATGCGGTGATGGCTAATAATTTTGGGCGTTCTACGCCTAGTTCTTTGCCACTCTCACGAGCTGCCTCAACAGCAGCTTTCATCATGACAGGACCACCTTGACCATGTAAAGTAATTAAACTAGCGCCGAGACGTGTTAAGGAAGCTACGCCATGGGCTACGGTATTTGGAATGTCGTGCAATTTCAAATCAAGAAATACTTGTTTGTTTTGCTCCTGTAAAAAACGAATTGTTTTTGCTCCTTCGGCGTAGAATAGCTCCATGCCGACCTTGTAAAAGCTAACCGAATCACCGAGGGATAATACGATTTCTTTCACTGCATCCATCGTGGATACGTCAAGAGCAACGATTAATCTGTCATCTGCCATGTTGCAACCTCCATACTACATACATATCTAAATAATTTTCACATACTGAGGGTCTATCTGTCAATTAAAATTGGTATGAATGAGGTGATTATTGCTCACCTTTGAACAGTAGATTATAGTCTATTTCATGCTATAATAAGTAGAGTAAATGAATATAATTCTTATATATAGATTTTGAAAGGAGTCCTATGTTAGATTTTGTTGCATTAGACTTTGAAACAGCAAATAAATTTAAAAATAGTGCGTGCTCCTTGGCGGTTATTACCGTAAAGGACGGACAAATTACCAAAAAGGCATATAGCCTCATCAAGCCTCCGTTTATGAGTTTTGATGATGAATGTATTGAAATTCATGGTATCCAACCGAAGGATGTTCTTCATGAAAAGACCTTTGATCAGTTGTGGAATGCCATTTATGAAAACCATTTAAAAGGGAATATTATGGTGGCTCACAATGCGAAATTCGATATGAACGTATTGCGTGCTACTTTAGATTATTATAAAATCCCTTGGCCAGAACTAGATTATGCATGTACAGTTAAACTTTCACGTGCGGTATGGCCTGATTTAGTTAATCATAAGTTGAATACAATGGCCGCATACATTGGAGTTGAGTTTAAACATCATTATGCACTGGATGATGCAGAGACTTGTGCAAAGGTTGTATTAGAAGCTGCTAAGTTGAAAGGCGTTAATAGTTTACCAGATTTATTAAAGGCTACAGGTGTACCGTTAGAACCATTCATTGATGATAAAAATCGCTCTGCTCAAGATGCATTACATAAAGAGCCAGAACCAGAACAAATGTCGTTCTTTTAGTAAGGAGAGGTACTATGTTGGGGAAAGAATTATTAGCTTATGTAGATCATACATTATTGCGTCCTACAGCTACATGGGATGATATCAAAGAAGTTTGTGAGGATGGTATAAGGTATAAAACCGCATCTGTTTGTATTCCTCCAGATTTTGTAGCATCTGCCCATGAAGCATATCCAGAACTTAACATATGTACCGTTATCGGCTTCCCTTTAGGATATGAAACAACAGAGGTAAAGGTGGCAGAAACGAAACAGGCCATTGAAGAGGGCGCTTCTGAAATTGATATGGTTATTAATCTTGGAGATGTAAAGCAAGGTGATTTTGAAGCGGTAACTAGCGAAATTGAGGCGCTTAAGAAGGCTTGTGGTGATAAGATTTTAAAAGTTATCATTGAAACTTGTTATCTTACAGATTCTGAAAAGGTAGCGCTTTGCAAATGTATTACAAATGGTGGCGCAGACTATATTAAAACATCTACTGGATTTGGTAGCGGCGGCGCAAGCCTTGAAGATATTAGACTCTTTAAAAAGCATATTGGTCCTAATGTACAGATTAAGGCCGCAGGTGGTATTCGCTCTATTACGGATATGAAAGCCTATATTGTAGAAGGTTGTAGCCGAATTGGAGCCAGTGCAGCTGTAGAGTTATTAAAGAATCACTTGAACGAAGAAGTATAATAGAAAACCACCTAGGCTATGCTTAGGTGGTTTCTTAGAATGGCGGTGTAACTATGCGTATGTATGATATTATTCTGAAGAAAAGGGCGAACTTGCCGTTATCAGATAAGGAAATCCGCTTTGTCATAGATGGCTATGTAAATGGAGAAATCCCTGATTACCAAGTGAGTGCACTCTTGATGACCATAGTTTTTAATGGTATGAATGCTCGCGAATTAGGAACTTTGACCTTGGCTATGGCTCAATCAGGTAATATGGTAGACTTATCGAATATTGATGGGATCACCGTAGATAAACATAGTACAGGTGGCGTAGGAGATAAGACCACACTTATTATTGCGCCTCTCGTAGCTGCTTGTGGCGGCAAGGTGGCTAAGATGTCTGGTCGTGGACTTGGTCATACAGGCGGGACTATTGATAAGATGGAATCTATTCCAAATTTAAAGGTATCTTTAGAGAAAGATGCTTTTATCAATCAAGTTAATAAAATTGGTCTTGCTGTTATTGGTCAGTCGGAAGGGCTTGCACCTGCTGATAAAAAGCTATATGCTTTGCGCGATGTGACGGGAACTGTTGATAGTATTCCTCTTATTGCATCCTCTGTTATGAGCAAAAAATTGGCTTCTGGTGCTCAAGCAATTTTGTTAGATGTAAAGGTTGGCAGTGGTGCCTTTATGAAAAACATAGAGGATGCTCGTGAATTGGCTAAAGCAATGGTAGATATTGGAAAGGAAAATGGCCGTTCAGTTAAGGCTATTTTGACGGATATGGATCGACCGCTAGGCCATGATATTGGAAATGCTTTGGAGATTCGCGAGGTTATTGATACGTTGAAAGGTCATGGTCCAGAAGATTTAACGCATGAATGTATTATCATGGCTGCCCACATGCTCGTATTGAGTCATATATGCGACTATGAAACGGCTCTCAGTCGTGTGCAAGAGGCACTCGACTCTGGTGCCGCATTAGAACGATTGCGTATGATGATTGATGCTCAAGGTGGAGATAGCCGCGTTATCGATGATGAAAGTATATTGACAATCGGCCAGTTTACCTATGATGTGATAGCACCTCAAGACGGTTATATTATCCATATGAATACAGAACAATGTGGGATTGCATCCGTTATGCTTGGAGCCGGTCGCACTGTTAAGGATGGTCCTATCGATTATAGTGCGGGCATCTTGATGCACAAGAAAACAGGCGACTCAGTTACAGTAGGTGAATGTATAGCTACCTTGTATGCTTCTGATGAGAGCTTGCTTTCTAATGCTGCAAAGACATATTTAGAGGCGATTACCTTTGGCGAAACTGCACCAATCATGGCGGATACGATTCTTGATATTGTGGAATGAGGAGATCCATATGATAGAAAAGGAAACTCATATGACAGAACAGGAAATTCAAAACCTTATAGATCGCGCCATCGTTGCTCGTGAGAAAACTTATAGTCCGTATTCACATTTTGGTGTGGGCGCAGCCCTTCTTTGCGAAGATGGAACCATCTATGAAGGGTGTAATATAGAAAACGCTTCTTATGGATTAACTAATTGTGCGGAGAGAACTGCTATATTTAAGGCTGTGTCGGAAGGGCAAACAAAATTTAAAGCCCTTGCCGTAGCTGCTGATACGGAAGGGCCTTGTGCACCATGTGGTGCTTGTCGTCAGGTGATTTCTGAATTTGAAATACCTCGTATTATAATGGCGAATTTAAGAGGGGACTATACAGTTGTTGAATTAGAAGGTTTATTACCTTTTAGATTTGGGGCCGATAACATATAAAAAAGAGACCACGTTGATGTGGTCTCTTTTTGGTATACCTTAGAATGCAGGAACAATAGCACCTTGGTATTTTTCTTGGATGAATTTGATAATTTCAGGACTATGAAGTGCAGCCATCAATTTTTTGATGCGAGGGTCATTTTCATTGCCTTTAAGTACAGTTACGATATTTACGTAAGGGGAATCGTTATTTTCAATTGCCAATGCATCTTTGCCAGGGTTAAGACCTGCGTTTAATGCAAAGTTAGTGTTGATAGCGGCTAAGGCTACATCGTCAAGGGAACGAGGTACTTGTGCTGCTTCTAATTCTACGAATTGATATTCGTTAGGGTTCGCAGTAATATCTTGTACGGTAGATAAGATGTTTGTAGAGTCTTTTAATGTAATTAGACCTTGTTTTTGTAACAACAATAATGCACGACCACCGTTTGTAGGGTCATTAGGAATAGCGATTTTAGCGCCTTTTGGAAGATCTTTCAAATCTTTGATTTTACGGGAGTATAAACCCATTGGCTCAAGATGAACACCACCGGCAGATACTAAGTCAAGTTTGTGAGCTTTTGCGAATTCCTCCATGTAAGGTACGTGTTGGAAGAAGTTGGCATCAATCTCTTTGTCCCCTAAAGCCAAGTTAGGTGTGTTGTAATCAGTGAATTCCGTGATTTTTAATTCGATACCATCTTTTGCTAAGATTGGTTTAACTTGTTCCAAAATTTCTGCGTGAGGTACTGCTGTTGCCCCAATTTTTAATACTTGTTTGCCATCGCTAGCAGCTTGTTTGTTGTCGTTACCACAGCCTGCGATTAATAAAGCGCCGCCAAGGATTACAGTAGCTGCCAATGCTAAAAATTTTCTCATTAGACACACTCCTTATACAATAATTACATATAAAATATTAAATCTATAGTACTAAATAATTTCCTATCTATCAAGAAGGAATTATTATAGGTTCTCCATAACTAAAAATTATGGAGAACCTATAATATAAGTATGTTCATTTTTAAAACAATTTGCCCATGATAAGTCCAATCGCCCACATTAGTTGATAAATCATAGCGGCTCCAGCGGTAGTACCCATAGCCTTATCTAATTGGAACTCATCTGTATTGTTAGATAATGTATGAATTGTTTTGAAAGCTAGTGGTGCTGCAAGGAACGCTAATAAGGCGAACCATGTCATATGGCCTACTATAATCCAAGCAATGATCCAAATAAAATTGAAAATATATGAGATACTCATTAAGCTGAGTGCTCTTTCACGACCAAGCACGATTGGCAACGTGTGACGTCCATGGCTTTCATCATTACGAATATCTCGGATATTATTCGTCAACATGATGGAACCAACTAGCAATGTAGATGGAATTGCAGGAATTAACAGGGCTAAGGATAATTCTCGTATCCAGGCATAGCCTGTAATGAGTACGATAGCAAAACCCATGGCGATACCAGAGGAAATTTCTCCAAATGGTGTTCGAGAAATTGGTTTTGGACCGCCAGAGTAAAGGAAACTAATTAGAATACATAGGAAGCCTACAGGAATGTAGTACCAAGTTATAGTAGCAGATAAATAAAGACCAATAATAATGGGTACAAACATGAGTGCTTTAATCATCGTTATAATGAGCTCTGGTGTTATAACGCCACGTGTGATAGAACCAGCATTACCTACCTTTTGACCAGCATCGAGTCCAGATTTAAAGTCTTTATATTCATTCCATAAATTAGCTACAATTTGGGCTGTTACAACAGCTAAAAATATGAGCACTGTATGGAAAATGGCAAGACCTGTACCCTGAGCAGCACCAAATGCATAATAACTAAAGGCGGCACCTAAAATGGTAGGCCCTAATGCAGCAGCTAATGTGCGAGGCCTAGTGAGGGGAATTAATTCTTGTATCATATTAAAAACACACCGAGTGTGCACTCCTTTCCATTTCTCATACATATATCATCTTTACATGTCTATTTATGTATTGTATAGCAGAAAGGTAAGCTTGTAAATTATACTATACAGTTATATATGTCGATATAGTATAATAATTAATATATGCAGTATAGATTATCTTTTAAACTCTTAATATATACTGCACGGATTATCTAACAATCTATACATAGTGTATTGTTAAAAAGGTGAGGTGTCTTATGAGAACTCTCAATAAAAAGTTAATGACATTGGTTTGTGCCATCTGTTTAACTGTGGGTATGGGGGCAGTGGCATGCGCTGATGCGGTAGATTTAGGTTATGGTATGTACGGCAGTACTTCCCCAACTGTGAAAGCTGTAGAAGTTGTGCACATTTCTACTGATGCAAGATTGCGTAATCAAGAACAAGATAAATTTCTCAAAGTAGCAAATAAATCTGCTGTTGATACTATTAATAATGTTGTGAAAGCACAGACTGGTGTAGCTGTTGAACCAGTGAAGGGGGATTTTCTTGATGGTTACTCCTTCTATCAATTGCAAGGTACTGATAAACAAGGACATCATATAGGTGGTTTAATTGTTATTAACTATTCTAAAAATGCAATTGATCAAGTTATAGGTATGAATAAGACTATTTTAGAGAAGGGGTCAGATGCGGAAAAAGCCGCATTAAAGCATTCTATCTCTAAATATGTAGAATCTTACTCCAAAGAGACGGCCCAACAACAATTACAAGGCCTGAAGAGCAATACTATTGAAGGTGCTAAATTAGCTAAAGATCTAAAAACGATAAATGATAAGTTACCTTCTCAAATTATAGGTGTCTTTGATAAAATGCTTGCCACAGATAAGAAATCATCTCCTAAAAGTATAGAAGAGGTCCGTTCTTATGTAGACTTTATGGCAAAACAAGTAAGCCTAGATGCAACGCATGTGGCCTATAAACCTGTTCAAACACGCTATGGTACAGCTGTGACAGGCGATTTACGCGGTAGTCTAAAATATGATGGCTTTAGAAATACCTATTCCTTAATTGGTTATGCTGTTCCTACAGATAAAGGTGTATCTTTACAGCTTTTAATGTCTGATGACTCTAGCCATGATTATTGGGCTAATGAGTTGAATCATATGTATCAAACACAATCTCTCAAGGGAGGAAAATAATATGAAATCTTTGAAAGTATTGGCTTGTGCAGCTTGCCTAATGGGTACTGTATCTGGCGTAGGTTTTGCTAAGAATGTACAAACAATTGCAGGATCCATGGTAGTGCCTAACAATGTAACTGTTGTTTCTGCATCCAAAACAAATACACGTGATTTTGTAGAAAAACAATTAAATGAAGAACCTTCAAAATCTACGATGTCGAATATGATGGCAAAGGAATTTTTCCAAAACTTTGGTACTAATTTTGATATATACCAATTGCAAGGGGCAGATAAAACTGGTCAAAAAGATGCATTCGTAGTGGCTGTAGATGTTAAACAAATAGCGCAACAAGTGGCTAAAGAAAAGGCTAATGACCCTATGTTTATAGCGGCAATGGCCGCTCTTGATAAAGGTCAAATTGATCCTGTAACAGAGCAACTTTTATTAGGAACAATAAATAAACAGATTCCCACTAGCACAACGGTAGTTCCTTTAAATGGACCTATTAATGTATCTAGTCGTGATCCCCAAAAAGCAACGATTATGCCTAAAACACTTAAAACTCTAACCGTAGAAAATGCAGAACAAGTACATCCGGTGGCTGGTACAAAATATCAAACATATGCAGCAAGCTCTCGCTTGTTATATGCAGATGGAAATGTACAAACTCCACTCTATGCAAATGCTGCATTTGTGTTGAAGCCAGGAAAACCAGTGTTGTATGTAGGTATAACAACTGATGTACAACGTGATTATTTCAAACCAATATTTGACAATGCATTCAAATCAATTAAATAATTGGTTATATACGTACTTTTATTTTATATGTGATATATTGAGGTAAGTCATATATATTGAGGCATCAACATGAGTTTCGCACCTTAAATATAGTCATATTAATTTATATTTATTTATAAAAGGAGATTTATCATGAAAACAATTTCTACAGACAAAGCACCAGCAGCAGTAGGCCCTTACTCTCAAGCTAAAGTGGTTGGCGGTTTATTATTTGCTTCTGGTCAAATTCCACTCAATCCTGCAACTGGTACAGTTGTTGAAGGGGGCATTGTAGAGCAAACTGAACAAGTATGCAAAAATATTGAAGCCGTATTGACTGAAGCTGGTACAGACTTCTCCAAAGTTGTTAAAACAACTTGCTTCTTAGCTGATATTGGTGATTTCAAAGCATTTAATGAAGTGTATGCTAAATATTTCACTTCTAAACCAGCTCGTTCATGTGTAGCAGTAAAAGACCTTCCATTAGGCGTTATTGTAGAAGTGGAAATTATTGCGGAAGTATAAGATGGATTATATTTCTTTGTTACAGTCAGAGATGCGTCCTGCCTTCGGTTGTACTGAGCCAATTGCATTGGCTTATGCGGCTGCGAAGGCAGTCTCTGTTTTAGATGAGTTTCCTAACCATATTCACGCAAGATGCAGCGCGAATATTATCAAAAATGTAAAATCTGTAGTCATTCCAAATTCTGGGGGGCGAAAAGGACTAACGGCGGCCGCTACACTGGGTGCTATTGTAGGTCATCCAGAGCGTGAACTAGAGGTGTTGGAATCTGCTACAGACGAAGATCGCAAATGGCTTGGTACATTGCTTGATGCTAACTTCTGTACCGTTTCACTTGCTGAAGGCGTAGATAATCTATATATAGAAATCACTGCAGAAACAGATGAACATACAGCGGTTGTTCGCATTGAAAATGACCATACGAATGTAACCTATGTATCAGTAGATGGTGAGATTGTCTCTGAAACAGTCAATGAAATTAAGAAAGCGGCTAAAACAGAATATGCCATGACCTTCGATAGCATTTACGAATTTGCTTTAACAGGTGATATTTCTGGTATCCTACCTCAAATTAAACAGCAAGTTGAGTATAATACTGCAATTTCTAAGGAAGGTCTGTCCAATGATTATGGATCTAATATTGGACAATTGTTATTGTTAGATGAAGAAAATCCATCTCTCGAAACGAAATGTAAGGCTCGTGCCGCAGCTGGCTCTGATGCGCGTATGAGTGGTTGCCCATTGCCTGTCGTTATCTGCTCTGGCTCTGGTAATCAAGGTTTAACCGTGTCTGTACCAATCATTACGACTGCCGATGAACTTGGTAAAAGTGATGATGAATTGTATCGCGCTCTCGTCTTTGCTAACTTGTTAACGCTTTACGTTAAATCTGGTATTGGTAAATTGTCTGCATACTGTGGCGTTGTATCTGCCGGTGTGGTAAGCGTAGCAGGCATAGCCTTTTTGAAAGGTGATAGTAAAGATATAATCGAGAACACTCTTGTAAATGGTCTTGCAAGTTTATCTGGTATCGTATGTGATGGTGCGAAACCATCCTGTGCAGGTAAAATTGCAATTTCCCTTGATGGCGCCTTTATGGGATATAAACAAGCTCGCCTTAACAAAAACTACCAAAAAGGCGATGGCCTTGTAGCATACTCCGTTGATGAAACTATCCGCAGTATTGGTGCTGTGGCACAAGGCATGAAAGAAACGGACGTAGTTATCTTGAATGAAATGCTAAAACATTAATTTAGCTAAATATATAAGCCCCAATATTGTTAGCTGTAAGTTGACAATGTTGGGGGTTTTATTTTCTTATATACAATAAAAATCGGATTGTATTCTATGGTGCTTAACTATGCTACAATTAAAGTCAGAATATATAATCTTTTAGGGGGAATATTATGTCTTTAGAGCGTGGTGGAAAAGCAGATAAAGATGGTAATCGGTATGAATATGAATGGGTTTTATATAATGTATTATCTGTGATAAATAATGATATTCAATCTTTTATCTGGGAGCCTATAGGCCCCAATGCTGATGGTGTCGATATTACGGTTGTAACTAATCATAATAATTATCAACAATGTAAGGCAAGTAATGGTGATAGAGATTATTGGCGTCTTAGTGATTTGATGTCTCATAAAATATTAGACCGTTGGAAAAGCCGTTTATCTGAAAATGAAGATAATGAAGTAAGTTTAGTATCACCAATATCGTTTAGAGGTTTAACTGATTTAATTTTGCGTGCAAGAAATTCAAATAATTTCGGTCGAGATTTTTATACATGTCAGATAGAGAAGGCAGGTCAGAATACAAAAAAATTATTTGAGGATATTTTTAAAATATTTATTGGAGAATTAACCAAAGCAGATGAAGAGGATTATAATCGAATACTATCCTTTCTCAAACGGATAAATATTAAAACTTATAGTTATGAAGCACTTCATAATCTCAATATTGTTAGAATAGAAAATCTTTTTTTAAAAAATCGAGAAGAAGTTTATAGCTGTCTTCTTAAAGCCATACTAGATCAAGGTAATTATTCTCATGAAATTGATTCTAATATTATAAAAACATGGTTAGAATTAAATAATTTACAGTTACGAAATTTAAGTTCCGATGGGCAAACTATAGGAAAAGTTATGGCCCTGAATGAACAGTTTAAGGATAAATTTTTATTTTGGGGTAGAGGTTTTATAGATAGAGATTGTTATCATGATTGCTATAAAAAACTTAATGATGCTATTGTTACTATTGTTCATGGCGAGGCTGGAGTTGGTAAGTCAGGTGCTATTTATGGTTTAATACAAGAGTTTGAAAGCCTAAATCGACCTTTTGTAGCTGTTAGTGTTGAAAACTGTGTTCCTGAGAAAAGTGTAGATACATGGAGTAGAGAAAAACTTAACTTACCGATTAATGTCATTAACGTTATTGATCAGTTGTTTAAAAATGATTCGCCAGTTATTATTCTTGACCAATTTGATACAATGCGATGGAGATCTACTAATTATAGTGAAGCGTACTCTATTTGTAAAACTATAATTAAGCAGGTGGAGGAGCTTAATGAGACTCGAAAGGAACATCCAATAAGAATAGTTCTTGTAACCCGAACGTATGACTTGGAGCATAATGAATTTCTTCGGTCCTTGTGCCACAGAGATAATTATTTAAAATTTGAAATACTCCAATTAACCAATGAGGAACTTTATACGATTATAGGTGAGGACTTTACTCTATTAGATAATAGGACGAGATTATTGTTAGGACGATTTATCAATCTCTATATATGGAATCAAATTCAAGAAAATCAAGATGATAAAGAGAAGAATTTTAAGACACAGAGTCATCTTATATATAAGTGGTTTTCTCAGGTTAAATGTCACATCCACAATAGCATAAAATGTTCTGATAAAGAAATTATAGAATGTAATAAAAAATTTATTGATTATTGTAAAAGTCAAAATACATTAAGTGTTCCAGCTTTTATAATGGAATCCTACGAGACGATTATGAATCAGTTTGCGTCTGAAGGATTCTTTGTTTCTAATCAAAATCACTATTCATATATACATCAATCTATTTTTGATTATTTCATAGCTAGCGATATGTTAAGATTATGGTTAAATGGAAAAAGCATTGAAGCAGTTATAGGTGGAATAGATAGTCAAACTCCATGGCGTAGGTATCAAATACAAATGATGTTTGATCAACTTTATGAGATTTCTGTTGATGGATTTTTATCTTGTGGAAAAAGTTTATTAGATTCAGATGGTATTCGCTTTTATATTAAATATGTATTTTTTGAAACCCTTGGAAAATTAGAACGTATTGATGCAAAATTAGAGTCTTATATTTCTGAGCAATTTTTTGATACTACATGGGGTGTTTATTTAGAAGATGCTATAAAGGGTAACTTAGAGATAGTTGAATTATTGATTAATTCAGGGGTATTAGATCGATTCATTTTTGAAAAAGGTGAGATTGATAGAGGGATAGCTTTATTGCAAAGTGTAGATTGTAATAAAAGCCTTTTATGTACGGATTTGATTAATAAAATATATTATAAATTACCTGAAAATAGATCTAATATAAGTTTTATATTTTATAAGGATTGGATTAAAGATTGTGATTCATTTTTTGATTTGCGTATAGCGTATTACAATGAATATTGGGATACTGTTAGCTTAGATATAATGTTAGAGCAGTTAGTACAAAATAACTTTTATGGCTTTTCAAGATTAATAAAGTTGATAAGCATAGGGGTATTACATGACGCCACTGTTAATTTTTCTTATGTAGAATGTACTGACTTACAAATCTCTATATCTCAACAAGAACTTAAAGACTTGATTGATATTATTCCAATAAAACTTAATCGATATAAAGATAGAGACTGGATTGCGAATCCTCTTCGTATGACATATAAACGACTGTTAGTGGAACTTATTAAGTCTTCTCTTGTAGATTGGTGCAATAATGATGAGCAATTTGTCTGGCAGTTAATAGAACGGATTAGAAATCAAGATAATTATATATATAATGAAATAACTCTTTGGGCATTTACATTTTTATCTAGTAAGTATAGTAATAGAATATTTGAATATTTTTGCGATAATTTACGAGATAAGGTATTTGAGTATTCAAGTACTTGTGATACCTATTTGGAGCTGGTTACTGTTGTAGTTACTAAACACGTTTGGAATATCAGTCAACAATTATTAAATCGTTTTTTATCTCTTGTAATAAAGTATACAAATAAAGATCTTATTAAGAGCGTACATAATGAACGCTTGAAAAGCATAAATAGATATCATTTTAATGTTTATAATAGTTATTGGGGGGCTTTTCAATATATATTTTTTAATTGTATTGATTCGAAGTTATTAACAGATGAATATAAAGCAATTAAATTGATGTTGAATAGGATGTATCCTAATGGTATAAGTTTGTATAATAAATCAAGAATAACTTCTGGTTTTGTAAACTCATCGATTCCATTTAATAATCTATCATTAAATGCATGGAAAAAGTTATTGTGTGATCAATTTATAGACAATAAAGGTAAAAACCGTTTGAATAAAAGAGGGTTATTAATTGAAAATAGTACATCGACTATTATTAGTGCTGTAGCAAATCGAATTGAAGATAAAACCAAGCAGTTTTTGGAGTTGATTATCTCTTGTGGAAAGAGTATTAATATAAAGTATGTTGAAACTGCAGTTCTTAAATTAACAGATGAGCAGGTATTGTCAAAACTATCAGATATAGAGCTGTTTAGATTTATAAAATATATTTTAGAAATTGATATTGATTTATATGCTAAATATTTATTTGAGATTATTACAAAACGACCAGAATTATATCTGTATGATGAAGTAAAAAGTTTTATAATACATTTTTGTGATAAAGATAAATTAGAATGCTTATCTGACTCTGATATTAGTTCTTTCGATTTAACTGATAGTTTTTGGATGCAAGAAGTAAATAGTATAAAAGGTCGTTTTATTAACTTATTTTTTGTTCTTATTAAACAAAAATATGTAGTACTTGAGGATTGGGAGACAGATATATTATCGATATTATCAGCGAAGAAAGATTTTGATTTATATTTATATAGTAAGATATTAATTGCAGAATATTCTTTGAACAAATCTATTGGAAAATCTATAGTTGAGCTATTATTAGAACATTATAATGTTTTAAATATAGAATATGGATTGTCTTTGTTATGGAACTTATATAATGATGGTTACCAAAATGAGGTTAAGACTATAATAAGAAAATGTTATTCATCTTTAAATGATGATTTAGTCCGATTATCAAGCTATTTTGTTGTTGATATGTATATGCGTGACATGACATCAACAGAGGTTTATTTTAATGATGTAGAGACGCTAAATAGTAATGGTCATTTATTAGATATGATGGAATTGGTTAATGTTTATTTCTCTAATGAAGTCTTTAGGGAAAAAGCTAAGTTGTGGTATATAAAGTTAATGAATCAAGGTCTTAACATATCTCATGGTGTAGCTAATTTATTTTATCAAAAACTCTTAAGCCTTTCTCAAGACTATGATTTCATTAAGGATAATATATTTGCTTATGATGTTAATCGTCAGGTATTACGAGAGTTTATTGAGTTCTTAAAAGATGATTTGAATAGAATGATAGCGGCTTCAGATATAGTTATTAGTATTATTAGATTTGTTGTTGATCATCGTGATGAACAAGAATATATGTTAATGAGTCATCTCATTGATGAGTTATTGGTTGATTTGTATGAAGCTTCGTACAAGACAAATAATGTTGAGTTACAACGGACTTGTCTTGATTTATGGGATAACATGTATAAATACCGTGTAGGTAGTATGAGAGTTATGATGGATAAAGTTATTCAATAAGAACTCTACTATTATAATTTTAAAGAAATATTGCTATTTAGTTTTTATGAATATATTATCTTGATTTAGGCAGAAGATATAATACGATAATTTGGAATAGTATGATATTTCGCTGTGGTAATGAATACTATAATGTATTTAGTGTATGAAGAAGCATAAGTTTTTTATATTAAAAAAGCAGTTGTTTCAAATTTAGAAACAACTGCTTTTCTCATTGTAATTTTTTAGGATCTTTAAGTATCAATGAAGCCCCAAGACCTACTACTAGGAATGGTACGAGTGTCATCATAGCGGCAGGTAAAGTATAGGTATCCGCAAGGTTACCTACTACAGGTGCGATGATACCGCCGATAGTTTGGCTCACACCGAGGGTGATACCGGACGCAAAGCCGATGCTTTTAGCAAGGTAGGTTTGACCTAGTACGATAACTGGGCTGTAGCTAAGAGCTTTAGCAGCGCCAATCATGAGTAGTAACATATAGGCTACAGGCATCATGATAACAGGGGAGAAGGTTGGCACTTCTGTTAATAGGAACATAGCTGGCAACCAAATCAATAGGGATAGTCTAATGATTTTGACGGGACCATATTTGTCGCCTAATAGACCGCCAATATATGTCATGAAGATACCGATACTAAAGAATATGGTTAATGCAAAGCTCCCTTGCTCTGGGCTAGTGCCGAGTTCACGAGTCCAGAAGATAGGAATAAATGCATTGATAACGCGGAAGTTTACTGATTGGCTTAGGATGATAATAAACAAGATACCAAAGTATTTCCAGTAATTCTTTAGCGGCTTAGCCACTAGTGTAGGGTTTTCCATAGCTACCGCTTGGTCGATAGTGCGTGCTTGAGTTACTATGCGCGGCATGAGGACGAATAAAACTGTTGAGATAATAAGACCTACTATGGTGAAAGCTGCCAGTCCATGAGGTCCTACTGTATAGGCAATAGAGCCCGCAAAGAGTGGACCGATGGCAAAACCAGAGCTACCACCGATGGCGAAGGTACCCATGGCTTTACCTTTTTTACCACCTCCCAGGCGATTCATGATTTTCGCTCCTTCAGGGTGGAAGATAGAGGAGCCTACACCAGCTAAGGTAGCACAAACAAGCAAGCTTTCATAAGAGGTTACAAAACCCATGGCACCTGTGCTACAAGCTGAGAGCAGAACACCTAAGGCGATTAGCCGTGGCTGATTGATCTTGTCAGAGACATAACCTAATAATGGCTGTAACAATGAAGATAATGCTGTATTGGCTAATATGAGAAAGCCTGCCTGCTCTAAACTAAGTCCATAAGTGTAGATAAATAATGGCAAGAGGGCAGGTAATACACTTTGACAGGAGTCGTTAATCATATGACTCACCGTAATGAGATAAGGGTAATATTTTTTCATAGTAGTGGTCCCTTCGCAAAAAAGCGCTAACCATGGTTAGCGCTTTATATATTTTATATGGCAGAGGAGGAGGGATTTGAACCCCCGCGCCGGTTGCCCGACCTACCGCATTTCGAGTGCGGACCCTTCAGCCTCTTGGGTACTCCTCCGTGTTTTACGGCGCTCTTTAAAAAAGTCTTTCATGATTTGACTACATTCATCACCAAGGACCCCCGATGCTAATTCGGGTTCATGATTTAAACCAGGGTGAGAGAGTACATTGAAAAGAGACTCTACAGCGCCTCCTTTGTAATCACTTGCACCATATACAACACGGTCAATACGACTGTTGATGATGGCTCCAGCGCACATCGGACACGGCTCTATCGTAACATACAGGGTACAACCAGTCAACCGCCAACGCTTGAGTACATCGCATGCTTCGCGGATGACGAGCACTTCTGCATGAGCCGTTGCATCGTGATCTAATTCGCGGCGATTATGGTGGCGTGAAATGATTGTATTGTTTTGAACTAAAATGGCGCCGATAGGAATTTCTCCTAGAGCATAAGCTTTGTGGGCCTCCTCTAGGGCAAAACCCATAAAATATTCATCACGGCTACGCTCATCCATATTTTTAATCTCTATAGGTGTAATGTTCTTTGTCATTCTCATACCTCTTAATGTATAATATCTTACATAAAGTCTATCATAGTGTGCGCAGTTATGCGAATAGATTGTGTGAGGGTATTATGGATATTATTTGGTATATATTTGATATGATTGGCACTATTGCCTTTGCTATCTCCGGAGCACTTGTTGGGGTGGCGCGGAGAATGGATATATTTGGTATGGCTGTATTGGCACTGGCTACGGCAATCGGTGGTGGAATTGTACGTGATGTTCTCTTGGGGTATTTTCCGCCGAATTCGTTACGCAATATTGTATATGTAACTGTGGTTATTTCCGTAACAATTATCGTATTTATTATCTATAACAGCCGTTATCGCAAGCATGCTATGGGCCCTCGTAGCCGAGCAAGCTATTTATTAGCCGATGCAGTCGGGTTGGCATCTTTTACAGTAACCGGAGCATCTGCAGGGTTTAAACTATATCCAGAGTTGCCAATTTTCATTGTTTTATTAGGAACTATTACTGCCGTTGGAGGTGGTATTATCCGAGATATGCTGGCTCAACGGATTCCGTCTGTTTTGAAAGAAGATGTGTATGCTCTACCTAGTGTTATTGGGGGCATCGTTTATTACTTAATGGTTATTTCTAACTGGGTTGGAGAGGCTGTATATGGTGCGTTTACCGTTGTACTAGTTATCCGTTTACTAGCTATTAAATATAATTGGAGCTTACCCAAAGTGCGCTAAAGCTAAAGGCACTGCATTTGAGAAATAACAGGTAAATGATATAATTATACTATTAAGTATTTCATAAAAGTGTCAGAAAAAAAGAGTATTATATAAGAGTTAATTTTCGAGTCGAGAGTACTCGTGTACACAGAAGGAGATTTGCTTTATGACAAATAAATGGTTGAAAGTAGCATTAATGGTTACAGCCATTGCTACAGGTACATCCATCAAAATTGATGCAGAAACCGTATTATATGTACCTCAAGATGATCGTCCTGTAAGTTTGCAATATACAGTTGATACAGCTCGTGAGGCGGGTATGACTGTGTTGACACCACCTCAACACTTGATTTCTGGTAAGACGTACCAAGGTCAAGCTGATCAAATTATGGCTTGGGTAGAGCAAAATGCAGGTCGTGCTGATGTTATGGTATTAAGTACAGATACTCTTATTTATGGAGGTCTTGTAGATTCTCGTAAACATAATATTCCTCTTAGCACATTGCAAAATCGCTTGAAACGTATTGAAGGTTTAAAAGCGCGTAATAAAAATGTACGCATCTATGGATTTGGTACCGTAATGCGTTCCCCACGCGCGAGTGGTGGTGGTACTGAACCGGCCTACTATGCGGAATATGGCCCAACTATCTTCCAAATCGCTGCATTACAAGATAAATTAGATTCTGGCTCTTTAACGCAAGAAGAAACTCAAAAATTGATGAGCCTACAAGCCTCTGTTCCTGTGGAATACTTGCAAGACTGGTTTGACCGCCGTCAAAAAAATATGAAAATCAACAAAGAGTTGATTGATGAAACTCGCAGTGGTGTATTCGACTACTTTGCATTAGGTCATGATGATACATCTCAATTATCTCAATCCGCTCTAGAAGGTCGTTACCTTAACAAATATTCCAAGGATATTTCTGTTGAAAAATACGGTAGCTTCCCTGGTGCTGACCAACTTGGTCTCTTATTGATGGCGCGTTCCCGTACCGATGTGAGCACAGAAAAACCTACATTCTCCGTAATTTATCCACTCGGTGGCGGAGGTAAAACATTACCAGGTTACGAAGATCAAACGATTGATAAAACAATTGCTCAACACGTTGAGGCTGTAGGTGGCACGATGGTGACACAAGGTAAACCAACTGTATTATTGGCTGTTAATACACCTCTTACTACGAGTACAGGCGAGTCTGAAAACTTCGAAAACTTCCCAATGATCTCCAACTCTACAAATGCTTTCGTAGATCGCATTCAGCAAGCTGTTGACTCTGGTGTGAACGTAAGCGTTGCAGATATTGCTTTCAATAATGGCGCAGATAATACATTGGTATCCGCTATGTATAAACGAGATTTGTTGTACAAAATCGGTGCGTATAATGGTTGGAATACAGCAAGTAACACAGTAGGTTACGCTATTGCTCAAGGATTATTGCTTAAATCTATGAGTCCAGAAGGTCATCGTGATATGTTGACGCAACAATATTTGGATAACTGGGCATATCAAGCAAATATCCGTAAAGATATTTATCGTATGCAAGATTCTATCAGAACAGACAATGTTCGTTACTCTGGTGAATTAAATGAACGTCTTGAAAGTTATTTAGGTGAACGCATTCAAGATTTCGCTGAAAAATACCTTAAAATCAATCCTCGTACAGTAAAAGCTACATTCCCATGGGGACGTCTATTTGAAACGGATATCACTGTTTATGACAAACCAGTGGTACCACTTGAAAAAGAATTACGCTTGAAACGAGAAGCTGAAGCAAAAGCTAAGGCTGAAGCAGAAGCTAAGGCTAAGGCAGAAGCGGCTGCTAAAGCAAATGGTCAGGCTGTACCAGCACAAGCCGCACAACCTGAAAAAGCTGCAACGCCTCAAACACCTACATCTACCCCTCCTGTAGTTAAACAACCAGCTACAGAGTCTCAAGGTCCACGTGTGGTACCGACACCTGCAGTGGCACCTGGTCAATAGTGAATAGGCAATGGCTATGAAAAAAGCGTTTTTACCGGAAATTACTTATATGCGAGGCCTCTGTATGCTCGGTGTTATCGGCATTCATGTAGGATCTTACGCATTGCAAAATCCTTTTGTAAATTTAGAACTCATCAGCGTGTTAGAAATTCTCTCTCGCTTTGGAGTGCCTGCGTTTTTCTTCCTCTCTGCATTTGGCTTGTTTTATCATACCTCGGTAGAGGGACCATTCTCATATAAGGAATTTATGCACCGCCGCATTCAGGTGGTGCTATTTCCATATATTACGTGGTCCATCTTTTACTTGCTATATACAGGGATGACAGCTCATAACCTTGGCAATTTACATCCAGGGCCGTTGGCGATAAATCTACTCTTTGGTACCTCTATGTATCATCTATATTTTATGGTTATTTTGCTATGGTTCTACGTGATGATGCCATTATGGCGGGCCATGGTGAAAGTCATTTTAAAACGGCCTGTATTTTGGCTGGTGTTACTATTTGTCATCCAAGTTGGTATCGATTATGTTTCGTCTTACATGCTTGGCCGTTGGGTAACAGAAAATCTAAGCAATCAGCCAGTTCTTAAATATCTTTTTGATATGCGACTCAACTATTGGGTTATTCATTATGTGTGGATTTTCCTTTTAGGTGCCGTATGTGCTGAACGATATGAAATCGTCTGCGAATATATGTGGCGTTATCGTTACCTTTTAGGCGTCAGTGCGGTAAGCTCTATATTATTAATGCTTGGCTCTTATTACTATGTCATGGACGTATGGCATTACACTGTGTTGGAAGCAATTTATACGGTACATCAAATGAGTCCTATGGGCGTTCTTTATACAGGATTGGGAACGATGTTTAGTTTGTTCCTATTCCAAAGGCTACCTATGAACGTGACGATGGAGTCCATTTGGTCTGAGATAGGCGATAAATCGTATGGTATTTATTTAGCGCATCCATTTTGGTTGTTAATCATTTTTGGTGTGATGGCTAAATATAATCTCTTGTATACGGTGACCAACGTGCTAATTATGTATGGTATGGCGTTAGCATTATCTTATTTGACTACAGTGGGCCTTAATTATGTGCCTAAATCTATCCGTAAATTTATACTGGGGCATTAGTTTAGTATGAGAACTATTTTATTGAGAGACCTAATTGGTGCTAGTACGTTAATGGTGTATGCAGTTTTAGTTAGTTTTGTAGTGCTGATTTAGTATAAACATAATATTTGTTATACATCCGCTAGGATATAGTTTTTAACTATGGTATCCTAGCGGATTTTTGTATATCGAATTATTATCTTTCACAAAGTAAAGTGTGAAAATTTGAAAGTAATTGTGTTATAATAAGTCCATGATGATTACCACTTGATAGAGTAACGGAATAGAAAAAGAGGTGCTCCTATGCAAGAATTAACATATTTTAACGGTGAATTCGTCGAACCAGGTGCTAAAGTTATCAGCATTGATGACCGTGGCTATTTATTTGGTGACTCTGTATATGAAGTTGTTCGCGTCGTAAAAGGCCGTTGCTTCGCTTTGTCTTACCACCAAGATCGCTTGTATCGCTCTATGCGTGAAATGGATATCCCTGTAAAAATGACTCCTGATGATTTGACAGAATTGCACGAAATTTTGATCGAGCAAAGTGAAATCAAAGAGGGCTATATTTATTTACAAATCTCTCGTGGTGTAGCACCACGTCATCATGCTTATGATCGCTCCAAATTAGAACCACAAATGCTTATGTCTATCCGTACTTTGGATTTAGATGAAGTCAATAAATTGGGTGAAGGTGTAAAAGCGATAGCTTTACCTGATGAACGTTGGAATCATGTAGATATTAAGACTACAAACTTGATCCCGAATATTTTGGCGCAAACAAAAGCAGAAAAGAAATTTGCCTATACAGCCATCTTGTTCCGTGATGGCATTTGTACAGAGGGCGCGACATCTAATGTGTTTGCTGTTAAAGATGGTATCTTGTACACGCATCCAGCGGATAATCATATCTTAAAAGGCATTACGCGCCAAATGATCTTAACCCGTGTAGCACCATCTTTAGGTATTACCATTATTGAGAAAGAATTCGATCGTAACTTTGTGGATGATGCGGATGAACTATTCTTTACCGATACAATTGGTGGTGTCATTCCAATTACTAAGCTAGACAGAAATCCAGTATCTGGTGGTAAACCAGGTACTATTACACTTCGTCTACGCGAAGCTCTAGAAAAATTGATGGAAGAAGGACTACCTTGATAGATAAGCTGCTTTCATCAAATGTTAAACATTTACCTTAAGAAAGGAAATTATTTTGATACAATTAGAACACATTAGTAAAGTCTATGAAGGCGCTACTCGTGTGGAAGCGTTGAAAGATATTAGCCTAAATGTGAAAGAAGGCGAAATCTTTGGCATTATCGGTCAATCCGGTGCCGGTAAATCCACATTGATTCGTTGCATCAACATGCTCGAAGCACCTACATCTGGCTCTGTTATCGTAAATGGTACAGATTTAACAACACTTAGCAAATCTGATTTGCGTAAAGCGCGCAAAGATATTGGCATGATTTTCCAACATTTTAACCTATTGTCCTCTCGTACCGTATATGACAATGTGGCATTTCCGTTGGAATTACAAGGAATGAGCAAATCTGAAATCAAGGAACGCATTACGCCAATCCTTGATATTGTAGGCCTTACTGAGCGTATGAACAACTATCCATCTCAATTATCTGGTGGTCAAAAACAACGTGTTGGTATTGCTCGTGCTTTAGCGTCTAATCCAAAGGTCCTCCTTTGTGACGAAGCTACCTCTGCCCTTGATCCTCAAACAACAGATTCCATTTTGAAATTGTTGAAAAATATTAATGAGAAGATGGGGCTCACTATTGTGCTCATTACACATGAGATGCACGTTATCCGTGAAATCTGTGATCGCGTGGCGGTTATTGAAGGTGGTGTCATCCTCGAAGAAGGTAGTACTATTGAAGTATTCACACATCCTCGCGAAAATACGACAAAAGAGTTTATTAGCTCTGTAGTGAGTGATAACTTACCTCCAGAAGCATTGGAACATCTAGAGTTGCATGATCAATGGATTGCAGGGACCGCGCCCTTAGTTCGTCTCAAATTTACAGGACAAGCAACAGATGAGCCTGTAGTAGCAGGCCTTGTAAGACGCTTTAATTTAGATGTAAGCATCCTTTTTGGCGGCATTGATTACATCCAAAATACGAGCGTTGGTCGCCTCATCGTTATCTTGAATGGTGACCCAGAAAATGCGCAAGAAGGTTTGGACTACATCAAAATGTTACCAATTGAAAGCGAGGTGATCGGTTATGTCAGAGCAAATCATTAATCTACTCATAACTGGTACCCTTGATACATTGCAAATGACGATAATTTCTACCGTAATGGCAATGTTATTAGGTATTCCTCTTGGTGTTGTTTTGGTTGTTACTTCTAAAGGTCATATCTTAGAAAATGTAGCACTCAATAAAGTATTGGGTGCCATTGTCAATGCTACACGTTCTGTACCTTTCATCATCTTGATGGTTGCTATCATTCCGTTTACTCGTATGGTGGTAGGTACATCCATCGGTACAACTGCAGCATGTGTGCCGTTGACCATTGCGGCAATTCCGTTTTTGGCACGCCTTGTAGAAACGTCTATTAAGGACATCAATTTTGGCGTTATCGAGGCGGCTCAATCTATGGGGGCAAGCCCATTACAAATCATTTGGAAAGTATTATTACCAGAAGCATTGCCAACAATTATTGACAATGTAACGGTTCTTATCGTTAACCTCATCGGGTACTCTGCGATGGCTGGTGCTATTGGTGGTGGTGGCCTTGGGGATATTGCTATCCGATATGGTTACCAACGTTTCCAAGCCGATATTATGATCGCTACAATCATCATCTTGATTGTATTGGTACAAGTTGTACAAATGATTGGTGATGCTTGGTCTAAAGCGATGAATAAGAAGTAGGAGGATCCTATGAGTATCAATGAAAAATTGAGAAGTCAACAAAATGACGAATTGTTCACCGCCATTTTAACGCTTGAAAATACAGAGGAATGCTATGCATTTTTTGAAGATATCTGTACGATTAACGAATTAAAAGCATTATCTCAACGCTTACAAGTAGCAAAAATGCTTCGCGCAGGGGATAGCTATGAGAAAATCGTAGAAGAAACGGGTGCGAGTACTGCTACGATTAGTCGTGTAAAGCGCTGTTTAGTATATGGTGCGGATGGTTATACATTGGCCCTCGATCGTCTAGGTGCAAAATAAAATAAATTAGCATGACAACGGTGGCCTTTGGCGACCGTTGATGTGCTATCTGTAGGAGGTTTATTATGGAGTGGCTCATTGCGGTAACAGGTTTACCATTTGATATCCTTATACTCGTTTTACTTGCCGTAGCTGGTGCGTTTGCTGGCTTTGTAGACTCCATTGTAGGCGGGGGAGGCCTCATTTCTGTACCTGCCATGTTATTAACAAATCTTCCACCTAGTGTGGCTCTAGGCAGTAATAAATTATCCAGTATCTTTGGTGCTGGTAGTGCATCGATTACATTTTTAAGAAATCACATGGTTGATTTTTCCCTAGTTCGCAAATTACTGCCTTTTACCTTTGTGGGTTCTATGCTTGGTACCTTGGCGGTTGTTTCTTTACCACCGCTATATGTAAAGCCTATTATTATCATATTACTTGTTTGTGTAACACTCTTTGTGGTGTTCAAAAAAGACTGGGGTGAAATCAATCGTACATCTCAGGTAACAGGAAAAGCGCTATATATTTGTATGGCTTTTGCTCTTGGCATTGGTATATATGACGGCTTTATTGGTCCTGGTACAGGTACATTTCTGATTATGGGATTTATCTTTACAGGCTTTGATTTTTTACATGCATCTGCTAATGCAAAAATATTGAATTTTACTAGTAATTTGGCATCTTTATTGGTATTTTTATATTTAGGACACGTCAATAATACGTATGGTCTTGCCACCGGGGCAGGTCAAATTATAGGTGCTTATTTAGGCTCGCATTTGGCAATTGCGAAGGGCTCATCTTTGGTGCGAGTTGTATTCTTGTCGGTAACGACAGTTATGTTGTTGAAATTAGTCTATGACTATATTTCAACATTATAGGAGGGCAAGGTATGCCTCATAAAAGTGATGTTCAAGTGGCCTTGATTAGTGGTGGTACATCGGGTATTGGATTTGCTACGGCAAAGCTTTTACTTAAAGAAGGTTGGTGTGTAGTCATCAATGGTCGAAATGAAAAAGTTGGTCAAAAGGCTAAAACTAAGCTACGTCGTTATTCCTCTAAGGTACAATATATTCAAGGTGATGTATCTAAAATTGAGGACTGTCAGCGAATTGTAAAAGAAACAGTAGATTTATTTAGTGGGGTGTCTGCTCTTGTAACAGCTGCAGGCTATTATGAAGAAGAGTTACTAGCTGATGTTACAGAAGCAGCTTTTGATGAAATGTTTGGGACCAATGTAAAAGGTACTGTATTCTTATGTCAAGCGGCGCTTCCCTATTTACGAGCCTCAAAGGGCAGTATTGTAACAATCGCTAGTGATGCAGGTTTACAAGGTAATGTAGCGTGTTCTGTATATGGTGCGTCAAAGGGAGCTGTAGTGAGCTTTACAAAATCTCTATCCCTTGAAATGGCACCTCACAGTGTTCGTGTAAACTGTGTGTGTCCTGGTGATGTAGATACATCATTAGTAGATAAACAGATTGCTAATGCCCACCAAGATGCGGCGGCTGCTAAGGCTGAAATGGGCCAACATTACCCATTAGGTCGTATTGCTAAGCCTCATGAAATTGGAGAAGTAATTGTATTTTTGTTGAGTAATAAGGCGTCTTTTGTGACAGGTGCAGCCTGGACAATCGATGGAGGACTCACAAGTTGGTAATATAGAAAATATTAGAAGCTGTTATATATGGATAATTAGAAAAATTCATTTCACTTCTATCAATAGAATGGTATAATAATACTAATAATAAGACCTATAGTTGGTTTACAACAAAGGAGAATACTTATGGCAGAATATAATGGCGTAACACTTGAGCCCCTTACGGATGGATCTCAAGATCGTGACTATCAAGTTGAACAATTTATCTTCTGGGGGGCAGGTCGTGCGGCAGCATTGGCATTATCCTCTAAATTCAGCAGTGTCGCTTTGTGCGCCAATGCTACGTACATGGTAACTCGCATTGCTCATCTTTATGATGTAGAATTGCAAGCAGGTGCTGTAGTTGGTTTAGTAGGTGGTCTTAGCACAGCTGTAGGTACAGCTGCAGTATCCCTTCTAATTCCAATTAAAGCTGTTCGCGTTCCTGTAGCTATCGGTTTAACTTATGCTATTGGTAAAATTGCACATATTTGGATTCAAGATGGTATGCCTTCTGATATCGAACGTTACAAACCGATGGTTGCTGAATTCTTTGAAAATGGCAAAGCTATTGCTTCTGAAATCGTTCGTGATGCAAGTGCTAGCATTCCTTTCACTCAAGGTCAACGTGACGTATGGGCTGGGATTGCTAACGAAACAGGTCTTGCTAAAGAATCTTTAAAGCAAGTTTACGATGAAAAAGTAACACCTGCCATCAATAAATGGAATAATGAAACAAAATACCAAATCCATGATAACGCAGCAGAGGTTGTAGCAAAGGTTTCTGATGCAGCGAAAGAAAAAATTGATTCTGCTAAAGAAGGTATTGAAGTAGCCAAAGAATTCGCAAAAGGTGGTGTAGAAGTGGCAAAAGCTTCTGCACAAGTAGCAGTAGAAACTGCAAAAACTAAAGCTTCTGATGCTGTAGAGACAGCAAAAGATGTTGCTACAAACACTGTTAATACAGCGAAAGAAAAAATTGACGGTTTGCGTAAATAAACGCTGAAGGATTATTATTACTATGAATCCATTTAATATTATTAAGTATGGTAAGTATTTTAGCGAATCAAGATTTTTAGGGTTTCTTGGTCGATATGGTAAGAAACTTGCCTTTGTACAACAAGCAGTAACCTTGTTCCTTTGTTTTCGTGACAAGGATACTCCCAAATATGTAAAAGCGGTCATTGCAGGTGCCTTAGGGTATTTGGTATTACCTATTGATATTGTGCCGGATGCGATTGCTGTATTAGGTTGGGTAGATGATGTGGCAGTACTCGGATTAGCCTTTAAGATTGCGAATCGTTATATCAAAACGAGTCATCAAGAAGAGGCAAAAAAATTCTTTCCATTTGGTAGCAGTCGCTAACTTTTACCATTTTAGGCAGTTTGATCCACAGTGATTGAACTGCCTTTATTTATTTGACACACTAAAGTAATAGATATAGAATAAAAATTGTATACTATTTAAAAAGGACAGAATTTATGCATATTGCTTCAGTAAATGTACGATTTTATGAAACTGATATGATGGGGATTGCTCACCATAGTAACCATTTTAGATGGTTTGAAATGGCGCGCATTGAATTCCTTCGTAAAATCGGTGTCACTTTGTGGGATATGATGAATGAGGATATTGTATTTCCTATCATGAATGTATCTTGCAATTATAAAGAACCTGCGAATTTCGATGATGAACTTCACATCGAAACGTATTTGGTTAAGATGACGAGGGCTCAAATGGTGTTTCGCTATCGCATGCGCCGTGCTAGTGATGGTGCGTTACTTGCTACGGGAGAAACTAAGAACGCCTTTATGTCAAAGTTAACAGGAAAAATTGTGCGATTAGACGATACTTTTTATCTGCCTATGTTAGCAGCTGTTGAGGAGATGCCGCATGAGTAATGTACAACAATTGCCTATCGGTGTATTTGACTCTGGTGTAGGCGGATTATCTGTGTTAAAGGTGTTACAAGAACAATTTCCTAACGAAGATTTCATTTATATCGGTGATAATGCGAATAATCCTGTAGGTAATCGCAGTGATGATGAAATCACTTATTTGGCGTGTCGTATTGCGGAGACGCTAGAAAAGCAGCCTGTTAAGTTGATGGTGATTGCCTGTAACACCTTCACCGTTGTGGCTCTTGATGCGGTACGTGAACTTGTATCTGTGCCGGTTATTGGTGTATCACAAGGTGTGAAAACAGCCATTAATAAAAGTAAAAGCAAGACTATCGGTATTATGGCAACCGTAGCCACTGTAAATAGTCATATTCATAAGCATGTGGCTTTAGAAGTTGATCATGAGGTTTTGGTTTGGGAACAACCTTGTCCAGAATTGGCGGGGCTTATTGAACAAGGTCATTTAGATGATTACTTTGTTCGTGAAATATGCAAGGAGTATTTAGAACCTTTATTATCTCGAGAAATTGAGGTAGTCGTTTTGGGCTGCACCCATTTCCCATTTGTACAACCTTTACTAGAGGAACTTACTTCAGGTCGAATTCGGTTCATTGACCCTGCTTTTGAAACAAGTGAATTGGTTCGTCACAGACTAGAGAGTAAAAATCTTTTCAATCCTCAAGATACTGTAGGTACCGTGACATTGTATTTTACAAAGGATGTCGAACTTGGTGATGCATTGAGTGCATCCTTCCTTGATACAAGCCGTCGTACCATTGAACATATTACATTATAAAGGAGATACCCTATGTGGTTTTATAACATCCTCAGTGCAGTAATAGCTATTATTGTGGCTGTTGCAGCTCTGTACTTATTATTCCGTTTGTTTGTATTGAAACAAGGTAATGAAAATATTGTCTTATTAGCGAAACGAGCAACGAACTTTCAAGTATCTGATCGTAGTTTTGAATCCATTACGTTGTTCTGTGATATACCATTTGTAAATAAAGGGCGCCAATTGGGCACAATAATGGACTTATTTCCACGTCCATTATTACCTGAAGAACATTTTGATGCAGTTAAGGTAAATGCTTGGGCTATGGATATTAATCGTCCGCGTCAAGATGGATACTTTGAAGCTATAATTATCAAACCACGCAAAGGTGGCACAATTCGTGTATATGTTACATTAACAGGTAAAACTGGCAATATTCGAGAAGATATTAAGGGATTCCCTTATATGGACATCGATATTTACTACCAAATCGTAGGTCGGACAGACTATCATATCGATAAACAGCGTATTCGTTTGACTGCTGAAGAAGTTCAAGCAGCAATGGTTCAATAAGGAGGCATAACAATGGCAGAATTAGAGTTAGTATGTGTGCCAACACGTATTCTTACAGATAATGATGACATCGTTGATGCTATCGTTGAATTTGGCGGTCATAATATTGGACCTGAAGATATCGTATGCGTTGCTGAATCTGTAGTGGCTATTACGCAAGGCCGTTTTACACGTCCTGAAGAGTTAAATGTGTGCTGGCAAGCTCGTTTAATTAATCGTTTTATCCATCCAGATGGCTCTATGGCATCTATTTATGGTATGCAATCGGCTATGAATTTGGACGGTAAATGGAAGGTGTTAGGTGCTTTTATTTTAGGTGCTATTGCTAAAATTTTCCGTAAACCTGGCGTGTTCTATGCAATTGCTCGTGCTGCATCATTAACCGATGATGTAACGGGGACTATGCCTCCATTTGATAAGCACATTGTATTTGGTCCAAAGGATCCTGATAAAGTGGCTGAGAAAATTGTATCTCGCACAGGTTGTTATGGTGCCGTTGTAGCTGACGTTAATGACTTGAAACGGTCCGCTATTTTAGGTACAAGTCGTGGCATTGACGCTAAAAAAATTGCACAATTGCTGATTGATAATCCATTTGGTAATGATAGTCAAATGACTCCGATTGTTATCATCAAAAATTACGCATCTGTATCTGGTAAATAACAGAAGGCTGTACTCATCACATAGAGATGGGTACAGCTTTTTTATATATAATGAGACTGAATACGGACTATACGCAGGTTTGAAGAAGGCTTGTATATTAGTTCAAATAGAGATTATATGCTAGCTTAAATTGAGTTTTCTTTACTTTGTTTTGAGTTTGTATAGATTCTTTATTAATACTAATAAGGAGGTTATATGTTACTAGGGTTAGACGTAGGTGGTACTTTTACCGATGCTGTTATCATTGATGGCCATCGTGTAGTGGCAACTGCCAAGAGGCGGACTACAAAGAATAATCTAATGAATGGTATAGGTGAGGCCTTAGATGCAGTTTTGGAGGGTTATGATGCATCAAATATTGAACAGGTAACTTTATCTACTACCGTGGTGACTAACACTATTGTAGAAGGAAAGGAGAAGCCTGTAGACCTTTATGTAGTAACAGGGCCTGGGCGAAACGTTGATGATATATTTCCTGTAAGCCCTATATATCTTCAAGGTTATACAGATCATAGAGGTATCGTTGTAGAGCATACCCCTGTTGATGCGGTACGTGGCATAGCCAACATGGTTCAAGCACGTAGTGGTACTGATTTGGCTGCTGTATCAGCTAAATTTGGTGTACGGAATCCTCAGGAAGAATTATCTATTACAGAGGAATTGAAAAACACATATCATACAATTTCTAATGGCAGTTTATTAAGTGGCTCTTTAAATTTCCCTCGGCGTACTATTAGCGCTTACTTTAATAGCGCTGTGACACTCGTATTTACGGTATTTAAGGAAAATGTCGAAGACGCTCTCCGTGCTCGAAATATAGTGGCCCCACTTCACATTTTAAAAGCAGATGGAGGCTCTCTTCCAATAGAACACATGGTGAGTCGCCCGGTAGAGACCGCCTTTACAGGCCCTGCCGCAACAGTTCTTGGACTATCTGCTCTTGGCGTTATAGGTAATCAGCATACAGTGGCTCTAGATATTGGAGGTACTACAACGGATATATCTCTTTGGAAGCATGGTAGACCATTGATGACAAAAAATGGTGTATCTATTCGTGAGTATCCAAGTGCAGTACGATCCTTTGCCGTTACCTCTGTCGGCATTGGTGGGGAATCTGTAGTTCGCTTTAAAAATGGTAATCTTACCGTAGGTCCTGAACGAGTGGGACCATCGGTAGCTCTAGGGGGTATAGAACCTACCTTGGGGGATGCACTTATCGTGCTCGGTCAAGCGAACTATGGCGACTTTAATCTAGCAACACGAGCTTTACAAGATTTAGCAGATGCTATCCAGGCTACGTTTCAATCTAATAATGTAAATATCTCAAATAATCAACTAACTCTTATTAAGACCGCCTCTGATGTAGCAAGACTAATCCTACAAAATGCGTTGGAAACGATTCAACGTGGCGTAGATGAGGTCATAACGGTTGAGAACAAACGCCCTATTTATGTGGTGGCAGATATTGTAAATCCTGATATATTTGTGCCTGAACATATTGTTGTAGTAGGGGGCACGGCTCCAAGTCTCGGAGCGAGCATTGGAGAATATATGGATTTACCTATTACGATTCCAGAAAATGCAGCCGTAGCGAATGCTATTGGTGCTGCGCTAGCTCTATCTACCATCGAACTCACTGCTCATGTAGATACAAAACGTCGTTTACTTGTCATTCCGGAATTAGGTATTAAACAGCAAAATTGTACTTTAAAACGAGCGGAGCAAGTTGTAGAACGAGCTAAGGAGGCTCTTAGTGAAGAGGCTTTTCGTTTAGGTTTAGATACGTCGCAAGAAATCGAGATCATTAGCATTGAGGATTTCCCTGTTGTAGAGGGCTGGCAATCTATGGAGCGTTTAATTACGGTGAAAGTACAACTAGCGGCGGGGGTGAAACACTATGTGGAATAAAGGACTATCCTATCGTGAGCGTCATGGTCTTATAGAAACAGTTATGAACACGAAACTGAATGACGACGTGAATTCTACTATTGATAAAGCTAAATATCATCACAGTTTAGGTCTTGTCTTTTTCCCTGCGTTTGACTGGAAAATTTCTGAAACACATCCTGAACGACAAGAGCGTTTACTCTATACGCGTGATCAAATTGTAGAGGAAGGTTTGTTAGATATACCGAATATTAGAGAATATAATCCAATAGTAGCGGATTGGGATACAATAGAGCGAGTTCATGTTGGTGCTCCAAATTTAGAGTCTTGGGTGACTGAAGCTCATCGAGTATCTGCTGGAGGTGCTATTGCGGCAGCTGATGCGGTTATGCGCGGTGAAGTAGATCGTGCCTTTGCGTTAGTAAGACCACCAGGTCACCATGCGATGGCTATGGTTCATGGTATTCGTGGCTTCTGTACGATTAATATTGAAGCCGTTATGATTCAACACATACGTCAAACCTATGGAATTAAACGCGTTGCCGTAGTAGATACTGATGTACATCACGGTGATGGTTCTCAAGATGTGTTTTACCATGATCCTGATACGTTGTATATTAGCTTCCATCAAGATGGACGTACTTTATATCCTGGCACAGGCTTTATGGATGAATTTGGTGGACCTCAGGCCATCGGTGGTAACATCGATATTCCACTACCGCCTGGTACGGGTGACGAAGGCTTGATGAAGGTCATGCGTGAGCTTGTATTGCCTATCCTTGAAGAGTTTAATCCAGATATCGTCATTAACTCGGCTGGGCAAGATAATCACTTTAGCGATCCATTAGCCAATATGCAGGTAACTGCAAAGGGCTATGCAGAGTTAGTCGATTTATTACAAGCAGATATAGCAGTCTTAGAAGGGGGATATTCCGTACAGGAAGCATTGCCATATGTGAATACAGGTATCATTTTATCCATGGCAGGCCTTGATTACAGTAAGGTCGTAGAACCTGCCTTTGACCCTGTTAAATATAAACAAAGTCAAAGTGTAACAAATTATATAGATGAGCTTATCGCTAAGTGGAAGGTACAATGGGCTAACCGGCATAAGATGGCCAAAGACGAGCGCGTAGGTGTAGGTGACATTTGGTCTAATCATTATAATGTGTACTATGACGAAACAGGCGTACAAGAGGAGCGCCTTGAAAAGGTGCGTATGTACGAAGACAAGGTAGGCTGGCATAGTGTACTTTCACGAGGACAATATGGACCGTATGGACTGCAAAGCGTATATGCTATGTTCATCCCTTGGCAAGCAGATGAAGGAACGCGTCAAGATGCTATTGTAGAAGCAAAACGAGCCAAAGCAGAAGGGGGAGCCAGCCGTTACGTTGTGGTAGATCCACTCGGTGACGGACAATATGAATTATAATGTTAATCTCCGTAAATAATAATGCGAGTTATCATGTTAGAATCGTAAATTATAATATGATTCATAATGCTGAAAAATAGAAAAATTATGATATAATATAAGAAATAACGCCCCTTTGTGTAAGGGGCGTTCTAATATTTAGTTTTAGAATGGTGAGGTTCCTATGCGCAGCGATAATAGAACAGCGGGCCAATTGAGGCCTATTAAAATAACACGGAATTTTACAGAGTATGCAGAAGGTTCTGTACTCATTGAGTGTGGTAAGACCAAGGTTATCTGTACAGCTACTGTTGAGGATTCTGTGCCACGCTGGCTAAAAGGTTCTGGGCAAGGATGGGTAACCGCGGAATACTCATTATTGCCACGTTCTACGCAAACTCGTGTGAGCCGTGAGGCTGCAAAGGGAAAACAAACAGGACGGACTGTAGAAATTCAACGCCTTATCGGTCGTGCATTGCGTGCTGTCGTAGACCTTGAAGCACTCGGTGAACGTTCTATCACTATCGACTGCGATGTGATTCAAGCGGATGGTGGTACACGAACAGCCTCTATTACGGGTGCCTTTGTAGCCCTCGTTGATGCAGTGGACTTCACCTTTGGCGGAGCTGGCAAATTTCCAATTACTGACTTCTGTGCAGCCATCTCCGTAGGTATTGGTCCTGAAGGTCCCATTACGGACCTTTGTTACGAAGAGGATAGTGCCGCCATTGTAGATATGAATGTAGTCCGTACCGGTTCTGGTAATATGGTTGAAGTACAAGGTACAGGTGAACACGGTACATTTAATCGTGATGAGCTCAACGCTTTACTTGATTTAGCAGAGGCTGCTACAGATGAGCTCATGGCTAAACAACGTGAAGTACTTGGTGCGACAGCAGATAAAGTAGGTAAAGAGTATCCTACAGCTCCGGAGGTATAAAATGGAACAAATTGTGCTTGCTACAGGCAATAAAGGAAAAATTCGTGAGTTCTCTGAGGCTTTTTCCCATTTATCTATCGATTGTGTACCTGTAAAAGCTGTGATTTCCATTGAGGAGCCTGAGGAAACTGGTACAACCTTTATGGAAAATGCTCTGTTGAAGGCTCGTTACTATGCGAAGGCTACGAATCGCCCATGCCTTGCTGATGATTCTGGCATTACTGTCGATGTCCTCAATGGTGCACCAGGTGTATATTCTGCGCGTTATGCAGGTCGTCATGGTGATGACAATGCAAACAACGAGAAGTTAATTCGTGAACTACAAGGGAAAAGTAACCGTACAGGTCATTATGTATGCGCTTTAGCACTTGTTTATCCTGATGGCCGAGAAGTTACTGCGGAAGGCTATTGTGATGGACTCGTTCAAGATGAGCCAAAAGGGGAGAATGGCTTTGGCTATGATCCGTACTTCTATGTGCCTGAGTTTAAAAAGACGATGGCAGAGCTAAGTATAGAAGAGAAGGAAACGATTAGTCATCGTGGCCGTGCACTACGTGAATTAATTAACAAGCTTTGATATTTTCGAACTATATGGTATAGTTCATATAAATATATAATATAGTGGCATTAGAGATTAAATACAATGAAACGAATTGGCATTTTAAGTGACACTCATGGGTATCTAGAGGATATCGATCTCGTCTTGGCTGCTACCGCTGATCAAGACATCGATATGTGGCTTCACGCTGGTGATTTTGGAGATGACGCACGCTATATGCAGGCACATACTGATATTCCTGTATATAGCGTGCGTGGGAATAACGACCGTGTGCAACCGCTTGAACCACGAGAGCAATTAATTCCTCTTGAAGATACCTATATTTACATGACACATGGACATGAGGTATCATATTATAATCGAATACAAAAACTGATTGAGTTAGGAACTGACATGGGTGCGCGACTCATCGTGTCCGGTCATAGCCATCATCATGGGGAGGTTCGTGCCCGTGATGCTGTATTTGTAAATCCTGGTAGTATTTCTTTGGCTCGTGATCGCTCCGGTGGTACCTTTGCCATCGTTACCTACGATAATGGACAGTTTGATGTAGAGTTTGTGTATAAACAAGATATTGTTTAGTTATATGGTGAAAGCTTCGTTTGCGAAACTTTCAAAAGAAATAGTAAGTCTATACATGGAAAGGGTTATGACATATCATGGATACACCAGTTAAAGCAAAGCCTAAAATGAAGTTATATGGTTTTAACAATCTCACAAAGACATTGAGTTTTAATATTTATGATATTTGTTATACTCGTACGGAAGAAGAGAAAAAACAATACATTCAGTACATTGATGAAGTATACAATGCGGATCGTTTAACGGCTATTTTGACGGAAGTTAGCCATATTATTGGCGCTAACATCCTTAATGTAGCGAAACAAGATTACGATCCTCAAGGTGCGTCTGTTACGATTTTGATTTCTGAAGAGGAAATTGAAAAAGAAGATGTAGTTATGCATCTAGATAAATCGCATCTCACTGTACATACGTATCCTGAAAGTCATCCGCACAAAGGGATTAGTACATTCCGTGCCGACATTGAAGTTTCTACATGTGGACAAATCTCTCCACTAAATGCACTGAATTATTTAATTCAAAGTTTTGACTCTGATATTCTTACCTTAGATTATCATGTGCGTGGTTTTACTCGTGACGTATCTGGTAAGAAAATTTATATCGATCATCGCATCAATTCTATTCAAAACTACATCAGTGCGAAAACTCGCAATATGTACAACATGATTGATGTAAATGTATATCAAGAAAATATTTTTCATACAAAGATGATGTTAAAAGAATTTGATTTAGATAATTATCTCTTTGGCATCACTGAGTCTGAGTTGAGCGATCGTGAAATCAAGCAAATTAAACATCAATTAAAACAAGAAATGATGGAAATCTTCTATGGACGCAATTTGCCATCTGTAAAAGCTTAAAGACCGCTTTTATAACATTGGTGTGACAGCTTTTATCGTATAATACGAAGATCGACTTGAAGTAGATAAGCCTTATATGGTTTATCTACTTTTTTATAATTTACTTTATTACTATTGGAGCTTAATCTTTATTACTACTGGAGCTTAATGATAGTTGTTTTTAAAAAATTCGAAAAACTATATCGAAAAAACTTGAATTATGATTTAGCATTTTGTATAATACAATTAGTTAAAGGTATAAATTACCGACTCTAAAGAGTCCGAGTGTATCCACAAAGGAGAATTGTTATGGACGTACGTGAATTAGCTGTACAAAAAAAACGTGAATTAAAAGGTTTCCTTACTGTAGGAACTAAATATGAATTAAAAGACGCTCATGATTTATCTGTAGCTTACACACCAGGTGTAGCAGAACCATGTTTGCGTATTAAAGATAATGAGGCAGAATCCTTCGAATTAACTTGCCGTTCCAACATGGTTGCCGTTGTATCTGACGGTACTCGTGTACTTGGTCTTGGTGATATTGGCGCTGCAGCAGCATTGCCAGTAATGGAAGGTAAATCCTTATTGTTCAAAAAATTCGGTGATGTAGACTGCATTCCATTGGTTGTAGATACAAAAGATGCTGATACATTGATCAATACAGTAAAATTATTGCAAAAAAACTTTGCTGGCATTAATTTAGAAGATATTTCCTCTCCTAAATGCTATGAAGTTGAAAATCGTTTGAAAGAAGAATTGGAAATTCCTGTATTCCATGATGACCAACACGGTACTGCAATTGCATGTTTAGCTGGTGTAAAAGGTGCTCTTCGTTTAGTTAAAAAAGATTTAGCTACTGCTAAAATCGTTGTAAACGGTGCTGGTGCTGCTGGTGCAAACATTGCTCGCTTATTGTACCTTGCAGGTGCTCGTGATATCACATTGTTGGTATCCTCTGGCGTATTGCACAAAGACTACAAACGACTTGACTCTTTGCAAGCTGAATTGATTGATTTGCTCAAACTTGAAGAAAAACATGGCAACTTGGCTGAAAATGCTAAAGGCGCCGACATTCTTCTTGGTGTATCTGCAGCAGGTGCTTTCACAAAAGAAATTTTGGAAAACTTGGCTGACGATGCAATCGTATTTGCAATGGCTAACCCTAACCCAGAAGCTACATATGCTGATATGAAAGCTGCTGGTATCCGCGTTGCTGGTACAGGTCGTTCCGACGCTCCTAACCAAATCAACAACGTAGCAGTATTCCCAGGCGTATTCCGCGGTGCTATCGACGTTCGTGCGTCTCAAATCACTGACGAAATGAAATTAGCTGCTGCTGACGCTTTGGCTCACTTGATTCCTGATAGTGAATTGAACGAAGAAAACGTAATGCCATCCGTATTCGATCCTCGTGTAGCTCCAGCTGTTGCTAAAGCAGTTGCTGAAGTTGCTGTAAAACAAGGTATCGCAAAAAATCCTCAAGTAGTAGAAGATGGTAGCTACGAAGGTTAATCTATTTGCTTTACTAGCATTTTAAAATCTTATATAACTATAGAACAATACAACATGCACCTCGAAAGGGGTGCATGTTTTTATATGCTCGATTTAGCATATGATTGGCTTTATACTATTAGGGCGAATAATTTATAGATTAAAATGATATGGAGGCGTAGGCGTATAGGATAATAGAAGTAAGGATAGATATATATTAAAGAATGTATTAATGTATAAGTAAAAAAATTAATGAAGTTGTAAAAAAGTACTTGTCACTAGTTTCTATCAATGATATAATAATTTTCGTTGCAGAGCGATACTCGAGAGAGTAAGAACTCAGCAAGAGTAGTGGTTGACATCAACTACCGGGTTTGCTATAATAGCAAAGTAATTAATGACGGGGCATAGCGCAGTTTGGTAGCGCACCTGGCTTGGGACCAGGGGGTCGCAGGTTCGAATCCTGCTGCTCCGACCATTTTTTATTTGCGGGTGTAGCTCAATGGTAGAGCCCCAGCCTTCCAAGCTGGTCGCGAGGGTTCGATTCCCTTCACCCGCTCCATTTTTTTTTGCCTTTTTTAGGGTATACTAAGATAGGGTGTAGTTGACGATACATAGTACATAATTTATACTATAATAGATAATTATATAGGGAATCCACATGGTTCAGTAGCTCAGTTGGATAGAGCAACGGCCTTCTAAGCCGTGGGTCGGGGGTTCGAATCCCTCCTGGATCACCATAATAAATGCAGTAGCTGCAAGGGTTTATGACCTTTGCGGCTACTTTTTTTGTACGCCGAATAGGCATGACTAACCCCCCAGTTAAACTGGGGGTCAGTAAAATTTCTTAGAGAAAAGGAAAGAACCTCCTAGTGATAAAATGAAGTTGGTCTGGCAACCACAACATTTCAACATAGGAGGTTCACTGTCAATGAATGACGTAAAAAGCTTATCACATAGTAAATGGAGATGTAAATATCATATTGTTTTTGCTCCAAAATATAGAAGACAAATAATTTATGGTCGGATAAAAGCTGATGTAGGTAAAATTCTAAGAGATTTATGTAAGAGAAAAAATGTAGAAATTATCGAGGCAGAATGCTGTCCAGAGCATATCCATATGCTAGTAACGATTCCACCACATTTAAGCATATCGAGTTTTATGGGATATTTAAAAAGCAAAAGTAGCCTCATGATATTCGATAAACACGCAAATTTAAAATATAAGTATGGAAATAGACATTTCTGGTGTAGAGGATATTATGTGGATACGGTGGGACGATATGAAGGAGCGATAAAAGAGTATATTTGCAATCAACTACAAGAAGATATAGCGCAAGACACATTAAACTTTAAAGAGTATACCGACCCATTTACGGGTGAGCCAGTAAAATAGGCAAAATAAAAGCCCCCGAGTAGGGGGCAGCCAGTGGTAATAGAGTGGTTGTCAGAACATTCAATGCCCTCTTTAGAGGGCCACCACTAGAGAAGGACCCTTATAGGGTCAGAGCAAACCACTCGTTCTACGGGTGGTTATGATTTTTTGACTATGACTATATATGAAGTTAATTATGGTTAAGGTATAGAAAAATTGTAATGTCAGGACCTTGACTTGGATCGGAAAGTGTTGTAATAAAGCATGACATAAGTCGTATAAATAGATATAATAGATATTGATTAACTAATTGAAATGTGATATACGAAAATCTATTTTTATACATTGGAGGGCTAGAAAAATGGCATGGAAAAATCTATCGGAACTTGACAGCCCATATATTGGTTGTGGGGCTTTAACTCGTGAACAGTTTTTGTTTCATGAGATGCGTGCTACAGCTAAACTTTATGCACAGGGATTGAGTAAAGAAGAAATTGTAAATCGTATTGTTGACGAAAATATATTTCAATTTCCAACAGAAAAATCTATACGGAATATAGCGAATGCATGTATTCGTCGATTAAATACATTGGATGATGAGTATCTTGTTAAAGCTATTGCAGATGAACCATCAGATATTGCTAAACAAGTTTGTTTGTATGCGATGATGAAGCACTATCGATTGATTAGTGACTTTATGCTTACTGTTATCGGTGAAAAATATAGGTTAAAAGACACCTCTTTTTCAAAAGCTGATATTAATATCTTCTTTTTACGGCTACAAGAACAAGATGATTATATTGCAGCACTGAGTGACTCAACCATTAATAAGATTCGACAAGTAATCAACAAGATGCTAGTAGATACGGAGTATATTGATGATCTAAAATCTGACAGGCTTAATCCTGTTTTAATAAGCTGGATTTTAGAAAATGCTATTCGTGATAAAGGTGATACCGCAGCACTAATAGCATTTAACTGTTTTGGATAAAGGGGAATTATAAGCATGAGTGATATAGGTCCGCGCTTAGATCAAGTGCGCGAGTTACTTCAAAATAAGGATTTCCTTGCAGGAAAAGGCTTAAGTAATGAGGTCAATATTCGTATATTTTGCTATCATCCTGAAGATGAAATGGAGGTGCGACACTTCTCTAATAAAATTAGCAGTGAAACAAAGGTAGCATGTAAAATCAAAGAATGCAATTTATATAGACTTTTTTTAAAAATTTGCGAAGATAAGCGTATACTCAATCGCATTCCTGAGATGGAAGAAAAAAAGGGGAAAGCATTTTTGCTAACACAATTGGAAAAAGGGATTCTAGTTGAGTTGTATGTAGATAAAATCTGTAAAGATAGATTTGAAGATGATGAAGTCCTATTTTTAACAGGGGTTGGGGATGTATTTCCATTTATGCGCATTCATAAACTGCTAGAAGCACTGCAACCAAAGATGGGGGCAACACCAATTTTAGTAATGTATCCAGGTACATTTGATGGTAGATACGTAAAATTGTTTGAAAGATTAACTGCGAATCCTTATTATCGTGCATTCAATGTAGTTTAGGGGAGTAAAATAGTATGAAAATCCAAAATATGTTCGTTGATGATATTAATCGTAATATCAATGGTGTTGTAAAGGTAACACAGGATGACAATGAGTTTTTGGCTCAGGAATTGAAGGAATATGTAGTAACAAAAGAACTAAAAAAACATTTCATTACATTTTTCACCAATTATAGTGAGTCCTTTGATGTGCCTACCAGTGAAATCGGTGTATGGATTTCAGGCTTCTTTGGTAGTGGTAAATCTCATTTTTTGAAGATTTTATCTTATATTTTAGATAATGAAAATGTAACAGGAGAACCTACGTTAGAAATTTTCCGCAAAAAATTTGAAGGTGACTCTGGTACATTTTCTTTGATTGAAAAATCAGTTCAGCATAAAACGGAAACAATTCTATTTAATATTGATATTGCTGGCTCTATAACAAAGGATAAGACAGCGGTATTACGTGTATTTGCAAAAGTTTTTTACGACCATTTAGGCTTCTATGGGGATGATTTAAAGGTTGCAAAACTAGAGCAACTAATTGCAAAACAAGGTAAAACAGAAGAATTTAGACGTGTGTTTGAAGAAAAAAATGGTGAAAGCTGGGTATCGACACGATCTAGCTTTGCCTTTTTCGAAGATGATGTTGTTGCAACTCTAACAGAAGTTCTTGGCATGAGTGAAACTGCAGCACATCACTGGTTTGATGGTACAGAAACTACTGAAATGAGCATCGAAAAATTAGTATCTGAAATTAAAGAGTATGTTCAAACCAAGGACCCTAATTTTAGACTTTTATTTATGGTCGATGAAGTAGGGCAATATATTGGTGCAGATACAGATTTATTGCTTAATTTGCAATCAATCATTGAAGAAATAGGCAGTAAATGTGGAGAACATGTTTGGGCCGTTTGTACAGGCCAAGAGGCTATTGATGAAATAATCAAAACACGTCAAAATGAATTCTCTCGTATTCAAGCACGCTTTAATACAAGACTTTCACTATCTTCATCAGCGGTCGATGAAGTAATTCAGAAACGTATTTTAAGCAAAACACCTGAAGCTACAGAAACGTTAACAGCAGTTTATGATAAAAATGAGGCTGTGCTTCGTAATTTGTTCAGTTTTTCGGAGTCAGTATTAGATATTAAAGGCTATAGCAGTGCGAATGAATTTGTCGTGGATTATCCGTTTGTTCCTTATCAATTTATTATTATACAGAAAGTGTTCTCTGAAGTTAGGAAGCACGGTAATGCTGGCAAACACTTCTCTGGGGCGGAACGGTCTATGTTGTCTGGGTTCAAAGAAGCCGTACAACAAATTCAAAATGAAAATGAATATACACTTATTCCGTTGTTTAGATTCTACGATACCGTACATTCATTCTTGGATGGATCTATTAGACGTGTTATCGAGCGATGTGAGCGTGCTGCCGAAGACAAACTCGGTGTTGAAGCTTATGATGTAGAGGTATTAAAACTACTTTACCTCATTCGCTATATTGATGACATTAAATCTAGTATAGATAATATTGCTATTTTGATGGCAGATAAAATTGATGTTGATAAAGTAACGTTACGTGAAAAAGTAACAGAATCGCTAGGTCGCTTAGAAGGCCAAAATTACATTGGTCGAACAGGGGATACATATAATTTCCTTACCGATGAAGAACAAGATATAGCTAGAGAAATTAAAAATACTATTGTCGATACGGCAACAGTTGTAAGTCGTATTGGGGATATTATATTTGGTGATATTTACAGTTCTAAAAAATATCGCTTTGGCAAATATGATTTTAGTTTTAACCAAATGGTGGATAATACGGCAGTTGGTTCTACTACTGGTAGCATGACATTACAATTTTTAACAGTTGCTAGTGATCCTGGTGTTATTCAAGATTTATATTTAATGACTGCATCCAAAGGGCGTGCTATCATTGTACTTGCAGAAACATCATACTTTGATTTACTTGAAAATGCAGCTAAAATAACAAAATATAAAAAACAAAGAAATGTAACGCAATTAGCAAAATCGGTACAAGATATAATTCAAGCGCAGAGTGAAGAAGCTCGTAATTATGAATTACAAGCGAAAGCAAAGCTTGAAGAAGCTATTTTGAATGGGGCGTTTTATGTTGATGGTGAAAAAGTTGCGGTAAAAGGCGCTTCTAGTGAAAATAAAATCAACCAAGCATTAGAATATCTTGTTTCGCATGTATATTCGGATTTGGCCCTAATAACTAAGAATGTAGAGACGGATGCAGATATAAAAGAAATTCTATTAGGCACAACGCCGCAATTTGAAGGTACTGAAGATAATATTGAGGCGGCAGCTAAAGTAGAAGAATACTTAGAGATGCAACAACAAAAACATATGCCTACATCAATGGACGATATTCAAAGTCGGTACCAAGCGGTTCCTTATGGCTGGAGAGAAATTGATATCGCAGCAGTAGTAGCTTTATTAATTAATCAACAGAAACTTACGTTGAAGTACAGTGGTGAAACCGTGCAACCTAATAACCCTAAATTGGTTGATATGCTACGTAAAAAAAGTGAACGCGGTAAAGTTAGTGTTTCCAAGCGACAAAGTATCTCTGCGAGTAATATAAAACGTATAAGGGGTATTTTGCGCGATTATTTCGAAATAAGTGCTATTCCTAGTGATGAAGATGGATTAATTGTATTTATTACGGAAGAGATTAATAGGCAGAAAACTCATTACGAACAATTGTTAGAGAAATATGCCGGACATAAATACCCAGAGAAAAATAAAGTACAAGAAGCGATTACTCTATTAGATGGGATTTTATCACAACAAAAAGACAATATTGCATTAGTTACTCGTGTATTAGACAAAGAGACGGAACTTTTGGATAGTAAAGATGACCTTCAAAATGTAGAGGATTTCTTTAAAAATCAGGTGTCTATATTTGATGCTGCGGTTAAATTAGAGACAGATATGCGTAATGATTTGACTTATCTTGAAAACTTGGAAGAAGCAAATCAGGCATTAAATCAAATTCGATTGATTACGATGAATGATACTAAAGCGGTATATCGTCGTATACCAGAATTAAATGACCTTATGGAGTGTGTGCGAACAGGACATAATGCTCTATTAGAAAAAAAACGTGAATCATTATATGAAATAGTGCGACAATGCCTAGAGTCCATTCATACAATAGCAGATACAGAGAATATCCAAAAAGAAATTGTGTCAAAAGCTGATAGCTATTATGTTGATGCAAAGGAACGCATTAGTAAACAACAAAGTTTAGCATTATTAGATGGAATGACTTCTGGACTTTGGGATGTCAGAGATCAGTTTGAACGCAAAATAAATGCGATAATAAAGCCACAACCAGATAAGGTTAATAAGCCAGAAGGTCAGAAAATAGTAAAGAAAAACATTAAGGCGGTACATCGACAAATCGTATTCCCAGCAAGCGTATTAGAAAATAAAAATGATATCGATGCATATGTAGAATTAATACGTAAATCGTTGGAAATGCAATTAGACGATTGCGATGGAATACAAATCAAATAGGGAGAAATCCATGGATAAGAACGCAATTAAAAAGTATGCAGTATGGGCACGTAATGAGCTGATTGAACGGGTTAGACAACGCGCGGTAAAGTTTGACATAACTGTAAATTCTAACATCGACGCGGACAGTTTCAATGGTTATGTTTTTACTGATATGGAAAAGTCACAACGTGAATCCGCAATTAAACGAATGATTGAAAAAGGCGAAGATGCCGTAATTGAAGAAGTAGCATATACTTGGTTCAATCGTTTTGTAGCATTGAGATATATGGAGGTGAATAATTATTTACCTTCACGACTCCGAATATTCACTAATGAGTTAGGTGAATTTAAACCTCAGATTTTGACAGAGGCAATACATTTAGATTTGGAGGATATCGATCGTGATAAAATCTTTACGTTGAAAGAGTCAAATGCTAACGAGGAATTATATAAGTACTTGTTGTTAACTCAATGCAAGTCATTAAGCAAAGCATTACCGGTAATCTTTTTACCTATTGATGGTTCCTGTAAATTTGAAGAAAACGACTATACAATACTGTTATTCCCTGATAATCAACTTCGTGAAGGTAGCATAATAGAACAGATGATATCCATGATACCTGAAGACAGCTGGGTTGATGCTGTACAAATTATTGGTTGGCTTTATCAATACTATAATACAGAACCTAAGGACCAAGTTTTTTTGGATTTGAAGACAAATGCAAAAATTACAAAAGAGAAAATTCCTGCAGCTACGCAGTTATTTACTCCGGACTGGATTGTTCGTTATATGGTCGAGAATAGCTTGGGAAGATTATGGTTAGAAGGCCATCCTGATAGTGAAGTATTACCTAAATGGGAGTATTATTTATCTGATGCAAAACAAGATGACAAAGTAGAAGCACAATTAGCGGCTGTTCGAGCTAAAGCTAGTGAATTAAAGCCAGAAGATATCCTATGTATTGACCCTTGTATGGGGAGTGGACATATTCTTGCCTATCTATTTGAAGTTTTAATGCAAATTTATACTGACTATGGTTACTCTATCAGAGATTCTGTTCAAAACATTATTCAAAAGAATTTGTATGGATTGGATATTGATGACAGAGCAGCGCAATTAGCTTATTTTGAAATAATGATGACTGCCGTTAAATATGATAGCCGCTTACTTCAAAGGGATAAAGTACCACAACCTCATGTTTATGCAATTCAGGAGAGTAATCATATAAAATATAATTACGAGCTTGGAGAATTTTTGTTATCAAAAGAGCATCGAGAAACTTTGAAATATTTATTGGAGGTATTTCAAGATGCAAAGGAATATGGTTCAGTACTAAAAATTGAGAATCGAGATTATGAAGGCTTTTTGACAGCATGGGAATTAACAGCTGAATCGACTTTGAATGATGTATTTATGATTGGATGGTATATAAATGCTAAAGATCGAATCAAGGCATTAGCACTTCAAGCGATTTTATTGAGTCGTAAATATCATGTTGTAATAACAAATCCACCATATATGGGCCGACGAAATATGTCTGACAAGTTGCAAAAATATTTGTCTGAAGAATACCCTAACAGTAAAACAGATTTGTTTGCAGTATTCATTGAGCGATGCAATGAATTTTCGAAGAAGTATTTTTATAGTGCTATGATTACCCAACAATCATGGATGTTTTTAACTAGTTTCAAATTATTAAGAGCAAAGTTGTTGCAGAGTGATATCGTAAATATGATACATTTGGGCGCGAGGGCTTTTTCTGAAATTAGTGGAGAGGTAGTTCAAACAACTAGTTTTATTACACGTAATACTAATTTTTTAGATTATATGGGTAAATATTGTAGATTGATATCTCCTAATACAGAAGATGATAAAAAAGAAATGTATTTGCGTGGAGAGAATCAATTTATAACAAAAAAATCTAATTTTGATAAAATTCCAGATTCTCCCATTGCTTATTGGGTTAGTGATGCAATTTATAATGCCTTTTCTATGGGAGTAAGATTAGGTGATATTGCAGACTCCAAACAAGGTATCGCAACTGCTGATAATAATCGTTTTTTGAGAATGTGGTATGAAGTAGATCTTAACCGTATAGCTTTTAATATATCTAGTGCTGAAGCTGCATTAGATAGTCAGAAAAAATGGTTTCCTTATAATAAAGGTGGAGAATTTAGAAAATGGTATGGCAATAATGATTATGTCGTTAATTGGGAAAATGATGGGTTTGAGATAAAACATTTTACTGATGACAAAGGGAAATTACGTTCCCGACCACAAAATTTAGAATATATCTTTAAGCCCTCATCAACATGGTCTTTAATCTCGACAGGGGCGCCTTCCTTTAGATTTAAGCCTAAGGGTTATATTTTTGATGTTGCAGGGATGAGTGTTTTTTCTGATCAATATTTGTATTATTTATTGGGGTTATGTAACTCTAAGGTCGTAGAACCAATATTAGAGATTATTGCACCTACAATTAACTATCAATGTGGTGATATTGCTAATATACCTGTTATTTTTGTTGAAGATAATAAGTCAAATGTAGAAACATTAGTAAAAAATAATATAGAAATCACCAAGAGCGATTGGGATGCATTTGAGATATCGTGGGAATTTAATAGGAGCCCATTAGTTGCGAATGTCCATGAACGTAATAACGGTGAAACAATTAGTCGCATTTCAGATTGTTATAATACTTGGATGGAGACCACTAAAAAAAATAGAGACGTATTAAAAGCAAATGAAGAGAAGCTAAATGAGATTTTTCTTGAAATGTATAATTTGCAGGATGAAATAGAAGCAACAGTCAAGGAAGAATTAATTTCTATTTATAGGCCTGATGCTACAAAGGATATTAAAGCATTAATCTCATATGCTGTCGGCTGTATACTGGGGCGCTATTCACTTGATATAGAGGGCATAGTATATGCAGGTGGAACCTGGGACACCTCCAGATATCAAACTTTCAAAGCTGACAAAGATAATATCATTCCAATTTGTGATGATGATTACTTTGATGATGATCTTACTGGTTTATTCGTGAAATTCGTTGAGACTGTGTATGGTAAAGATACATTAGAAGAGAATTTGCAATTTATTGCAGATGCTTTAGACGGTAATGGAGCATCTCGTGAAATAATTCGCAATTATTTCTTGAAGGATTTCTTCGCTGATCATTGTAAGATGTATCAAAAACGCCCAATCTATTGGTTGTTTGATTCTGGTAAAAACAATGGGTTCAAAGCTCTAGTGTACATGCATCGCTATGAACCAGATTTATTAGCACGTATGAGAACAGATTATGTTCATGAGCAACAAAGTCGATATAGAACGGCAATAGAAGATATTGGAAATAGATTGAATAATGCAACTGGCTCTGAACGAGTTCAGTTAAGTAAGAAATTAGGCAACCTTACAAAACAAAGTGATGAAATTCACGCATACGAAGAAAAGATTCATCACTTGGCGGATCAATATATTGCAATTGATTTGGATGATGGTGTGAAGGTTAATTATGCCAAGTTCCAAGATGTATTAGCGAAGATTAAATGATAAAAGGAAGGTGCCAATTATGGCTGTATTAGATGCTGAACAAGTAACAAAAGATTTGAATGGTCGATTTGCGGCACCTTTAAAGGATTTCTATCAACGTAGAATTATCTTTTGGAAAGATGAAGAACAGGAATTTATTGATAAACTTGATGAACTTTCATTGGAAAATGCTAAGTTAATTAAGCTAACAGAAACCAATAATTTTGCTGTCAAAAAACTACTGACTGTTGACGATACCACATCTAATTACTTGGTGTATTGTCCTGTACGTTACTCTGATGAAGAGAATTGGTTATTACCTATTGAATTATATAGTGAAGAGTTCCGTGTTGATTTAATTTCCATTTGGATTAGTGAAATGGGAATTGCGGATTCTGTGGGCATACGTAATTTAGTAAGAGGCTATAAGAAATTCTTTAACACAAAGGCTCATCGCACCAAAATTTCTAACTTGTCACAGTCTATAACAAGCCCCGCGCAACTGCATCTCGGGGTAATGGCTGTCTTATGCGGATTAAAAGACTTTCAACCAAATGCAATATTACAGGCTGTTTTCAAGTCATATATTGCTAATGATAATGGTTTGTATGAGAGCTTTGAACGTTTTGATGTAAAAACGGCTTTTTGGGCAATGGTTGCACAAGGTTCGGGCTATCGAGCTGAGGAACCTGAGCTAGATCAATTGATAGCGCATGTTTTGCTCACGGCAGCAACAAAAACACTTTCTATTGAATGGTTAGAGGGGTTGGATGTATTCATATCGATGCCTCATCAAGCATACTGTTACAACTTCATAGCAGAATGGATAAATAGCAATGATAATAGTCATTTGTATGATTTGTCACGTCTAGTAGAGGCTGAACTTAGTCTATCTAGACGATTCGCTAAAACACCTGTCGAAGCACTAGTTGATTGTGAAATATTCCCTTGCATCGATAAGTGTATCTTGACGCAATTGATGAATGATATAATACACCAAATTATTGATGTGGAAAAAATACGCAAAGTGGTTGAAAAACGACGTACGTATAATTGGTATTCGTTAGTTCGGCCTTATTATGAAGGGTTACAACAAGTAGCCAATATGCAAGAATTTATGTTGGATCATGGAGCTGGATTCCATACTGTTGAAGCCTATAAAGTTTGGCAACAGTATACGGATGATTACTATAAAATGGATACCTACTATCGTCAGTTTCATTGTCATTTTTCTGAATGCCTCAAAAATACAAATGAGATTTTAGAGGATGACTTTAAGAATCTTGCTGAACAAGTAGAAGGTCTATATGAAAACTGGTATTTGCGTGGGTTAAGTGAAAATTGGTCTACTGCAGCTGCTGAAGAATTAGCTCAATATGGTCGTATTTTAGAAGTGCCACAACAGGTTGATTTTTATCGAGATAAGGTTGCTAATTCTGAGAACAACATATACGTGATTATTTCAGATGCATTACGTTATGAAGTAGCCACAAGTCTCACTGAGCAATTAAGGCGGGAAACTCAAGCTGAGGTTAAACTTAATAGTTGCAGTGCTATTTTCCCTACAGTGACTAAATTTGGGATGGCAGCATTATTACCCCATAAAGAGTTAACTGTAGTTGAAAAATCTAATGGCTTAGCTGTTTATGCAGATGGAAAAAGTACAGAGGCTAGTTATCGTGATAGTGTATTGAAAGATACAAATGCCGATAGCATTGCAGTAAAATATAAAGATTTAGTGCTATTAAAACGTGAAGAGCGTAGAAGTCTTGTAAAAGGGAAAAAAGTTGTCTATATCTATCATGATAAAATTGATGAAACCAGTCATACAAATGAATCATTAGTATTCCCTGCGTGTGAAGAGGCGATTGATGAAATTAAAAATATGATTCGTATTATCGTCAATGACTTTAGTGGTGCCAACATTATTGTGACTGCGGATCACGGATTTTTGTATACGTATACACCTTTATCTGAAGACTCTAAAGTAGATAAAACTACTGTTAGTACAGATGATGTAGAAGTGGATCGTCGTTACTTGATTACACGAAAAGGTGCAAAACCAGATTATCTGATGTCGGTTAACTTTGCAGTTGGGGCAGATGAGTATGATGCATTTTCTCCACGTGAAAGTATTAGAATCAAGAAAAAAGGTGGCGGACTTAATTTTGTACATGGTGGTGTTAGCTTACAGGAAATGGTTGTTCCAGTTGTTGAATATCATTATTTACGTAATCAAAGTAAAGCTTACCAAAAAAATAAGCAGAAATATGATACAAAACCAGTTCCTTTAAACTTGCTTTCGGCTAGTCGTAAAGTAAGTAATATGATATTTAGTTTAGACTTTCACCAAGGGGAAGCTGTAAGTGATAATCGTGAATCTGCGAATTATTTGATTTATTTTGAAGATGCAGAACGTAATCAAGTTAGTGATGTTCAAAAGATTATTGCAGATAAAACTTCTGACAATGCACCTGATAGAAAGTTCCGTTGTACCTTCAATTTAAAACCACTAAAGTTTAGTAATAGCGAATTATATTATCTAGTTATTGCGGATGAAAGTGGTATTCAGGCTCCTCAGCGTGAAGAGTTTACAATAGATATTGCCTTTGCAGTTGATGAATTTGATTTTTTTAGTTAGTGTCGGGAGGTAATATTATGGAGCCAACAGAGGTTGTTGAAAGCTCTCGTGAGATTATAAAAGACAAGTTGCGCCAACACTTTGATGGCAAAATTGTTCGTAAAGATTTAACGAAAAAAATCAAAGAAGGGGCGAATGTCCCTATATATGTTCTAGAATTTTTACTAGGTCAATATTGTAGTTCTGACGATGATGGTATCATTGAGCAAGGCGTAAAAAAGGTAAAAAGAATCCTAGCCGATAATTTTGTGCGACCTGATGAAGCACAAAAGATTTTATCCATGCTACGTCAAAGTGGTAGTCATACGGTAATAGATAAAATTACGGTGCAATTGAACATAAAAAAAGACTGCTATGAAGCAGAATTTTCAAATTTAGGCCTAAAAGGAATTCCTGTGGATGAGTCATATCCTACTAAGTATGATCGCCTATTATGTGGTGGTATTTGGTGTATTATTCAATTGGAATATGAGTATGTTGAAGAAGATAAGAAAAATGGGACACCTATTCAAGTATTGAAACTAACCCCTATTCAAATGCCGCATATAGATATCGACATGTTAAAATCTGGGCGTGAAGCATTTTCAAAAGAAGAATGGATTGATGTTCTATTACGATCCATTGGGATGGAACCCGATGTATTAAGGTACAGAGAAAAGTGGCTTTTACTAGCACGAATGATACCATTGGTTGAAAACAATTTTAACCTCTGTGAATTGGGACCGCGTAGTACAGGTAAATCTCATTTATTTAAAGAAATTTCGCCGAATTCTATATTGGTATCTGGTGGACAAACAACAGTTGCGAATCTGTTCTATAATATGGGCCGTAAAACTGTAGGTCTTGTAGGGCTATGGGATTGTGTGGCATTTGATGAAGTAGCTGGTATCAATTTTAAGGATAAAGATGGCATACAGATTATGAAAGACTATATGGCATCAGGTTCCTTCGCACGTGGTAAAGAAGAAAAAGCAGCATCTGCATCCATGGTGTTTGTTGGAAATATCAATCAAAGCGTAGATGTATTATTGAAAACATCGAGCTTGTTTGAACCGTTCCCTCCGGAAATGGGAACCGATACAGCATTTCTTGATCGTATGCACTGCTATATTCCAGGTTGGGAAATACCTAAATTTAGACCAGAGCATTTTACTAATGACTATGGTTTTATAACGGATTACTTAGCTGAATTTGTTCGAGAGCTTCGTAAAGAGCAATATGGTGATGCGATTGATCAATACTTCCGTTTAGGTTCAAATTTAAATCAACGCGATACTATTGCGGTGCGTAAAATTGTTGATGGGTATTTGAAACTTGTCTATCCAAATGGTCAGTTTAATAAAGAACAGCTAGAAGAAATTTTACAGCTTGCATTAGAATTACGTCGTCGAGTAAAAGAGCAGTTGAAGAAACTTGGTGGGATGGAGTTCTATGATGTGAATTTCTCGTATACGGATAAAGAAACCTTTGAAGAACACTATGTATCGGTACCTGAACAAGGTGGTGGTAAGTTGATTCCTGAAGGTATGTGTAATCCAGGTCAAGTTTATACCGTTTCACAAGGTAAAGGCGGCATGATTGGTGTATTCCGACTAGAAAGCCAAATGCTTCCAGGCAGTGGTAAATTTGAACGAACTGGTATAGGCTCTGATCGTGAATGTAAAGAAGCTACGAATACGGCATTTAACTTCTTGAAAGCCAATGGTAAACGCGTTAGTAATTCCATTAGTACGACTACAAAGGATTACATTATTAACTACCAAGACTTGCAAGGTATTGGTATGACTAATAAACTCGCACTACCAACACTGATTGCATTGTGTTCTATTGCATTAGGAAAACCAGTGCAAAGTTCTCTTGTTGTACTCGGTGAAATTAGTATTAGTGGCACTATGATGACTGTTGATGAACTAGCTAGTGTCCTTCAAGTATGTCTTGATAGTGGCGCGAAAAAAGTGTTATTACCAAGCACCTCATTTGTTGATTTTTCAACAGTACCAAGTGAACTGATGAGTGCGTTTCAGTTGATACCATATCAAAGTGCGGAGGATGCTGTGTTTAAAGCACTTGGAGTGGAATGAGGTTGCTATGCGTAGAAAATAAGTTGTTAGTGTGTAAATAGGAGTCCTTATGGAAGAGGTTTTATTATCGTCCCTTGTCGGTGCTGTAGTTGGTACTATTAGTCAAATCTTTCGAGAATGGTGGATTCAAAATAAAGCGGAAGACAAGGCACGGGATTTTGCAATATTTTGCTTAGTTAATGAATTAAAGCAATTTCGATATGGATGTTTTGCTTTTCTTGATAGTCATAATGGTGCTGTAATAAGCAACAAATATGACTCATTCGAATCTGAGAATACAACCTGGGGGGAAATCCAAGAACCATTGTCTGTGCCTAGTTTGAGTTTAAATATAAGTCATGTTAATCTTATTAATATGACTCTGGTCGCTGAATATCATGCATTGAGTCGTGAGTGTGAATATATAAAACATAGATTTACTCTTAATGAAGAAGCTGATAAGCTATTTTTTATTGAATATGATTATTTTAAGTCGATGACAGAATTAGCTGATAAAGCGGAAGTATTAGAAAATCGTATTGTAAAGTGTTATGGTATCAAATTTAAAATTGAACGATGGGAAGAAGAGTGGAAAAGCCTTCGTCTGGAAATTAAGGATAAATATATTAATATTGGCAAAGTAATAGCCCAAGATAAAAATATATAGTAGGATTTTATGGATGAGAGTAACTAGAATTGTAGCTGTTTCTATAAATGTAATTTAGTGTGCGTAGATCTCTCGTGATTGCGATAAAAAATAAAGAAATTGTACCTTTAAATATGCCATCACAGATAGGGTCGAACCCGAAAACCGCATGGTTGAGGCATTGTCTTAAATACTTCTAAGCCGTGGGTCGGGGGTTCGAATCCCTCCTGGATCACCAAAGAAATAAGCGGATAGTTCGTAATGAGCTATCCGCTTTTTGTTGCGTTTTTTGCATAACTACTCGTAAATAATATGTAAAAAGATAAATTACTTTTAAAAATGAATAAATTTTCATAAATTAGCACATAGATGAGTAAAAAAATGTACTTTTAAAGTAGTAAAAATATAAAAAAATCTAAAATAATGTTGTAAATACTGCATTCTCATATGATGAGAATATATGAACAAAGAATGAAATTTGCTTGATTGTTATATTGAAAATTTTATATAATATAGATATTATGATTAATTATAAGCCTTCATATGTAAGTTATGAGGTTTTATAAATGGACGTTTAGGTTATAGTTGTTGAAATAGGAGTATTTAATGAATAAGATTTTCAAGGTAATTTGGAGTAAAAGCAAAGAGTGTTATGTAGTTGTATCTGAGATTGCTAATAACTACAGTGCTAAGAAAGCTGTATTGACAAGCGTTTTTGCCGTGTTAGCGTTAACTGGTAGTGCAGCTCATGTTATGGGGTCCACCTTACCGACGGAACTAACTGACAAAGGCTCTATTAAAATTGGTCAATATGCAACTACTAGTAATCAATCCAGTATTGTTATTGGGACAAGTAGCGAATTTAGGTCTTCTTCCGCTGACGGGTATAGGGCAATCGGTATTGGCTCTGGGGTTATTGCTAGTGGTAATAATAGTGTTTCTATCGGTGGTCATTCTCGTGCGACACAAGATCAGGCGATTGCTATCGGTGGAGCTTCTGATGATAGTGGTGCTAAGGCGACAGGTTCTCAATCTATTGCTATCGGTGGTAATACTGTAGCTAGTGGGGATTCCTCTATCGTAATCGGTGGTGATGATGTGGAGGTAGCGTTTGCCCAAACTGTAACCTATACAGATATTAACACTGGACAAGCGAAAACGGGGACATTGAGACAGGCATCTATAGATTTGGCAAATATCCAGCTGCCTCAATATATAACTGCTACAGCTAGTCATGCAGGGACTGCCATTGGTATGAAAACTAAAGCTGGTGACTTGGGTCTTTCTCTCGGCATGGGGGCGGATTCCGCTACTCGACTAGATGGTAAGGCTGGTAATGTAGTTAATGCTATCGCTATCGGTGCCGGTGCAAAAGCTAATCGGGATAACTCCATTGCTATCGGTGGTGGTGCTAATACTGATGCAGCAGGTGTGGCACAAACAAGCTATACTATGAGTAATGGAGATACGGTTCACTGGGCCGGTGGTGAAAATGTGTTGCCTGGTGACGTTGTATCATTTGGTGCTCCTGGGTATGAACGTCAGCTTAAAAATGTAGCTCCTGGTAGTGTCAGTGCAACTTCTACAGATGCGGTGAATGGCTCTCAGTTATATGCTATAGCTGAGAAGACTTTATCTAAATATATTTCTATTAAATCTGATTTGGCTGGGAATAAATCTAATAAAGGTGCAGAAGCGACTGATTCTATGGCTATAGGTCCGGATGCTTCTACAACAACTGCTGCTACTAAAGGGACTGCTTTAGGTACTGGTGCAACTGTTACTGTAGCGAATGGTGTTGCTGTAGGTTCACAGTCTAAAGCAAGCATAGCTAGCGGTGTAGCAGGCTATAATGTAAATGACTCTAGAACCGATAAATATGGATCTTTATCCGGTAAAGCGTTGACATCTACTTTAGGTGCCTTTTCTGTAGGTAATGAGACTAATACACGTCAAATCACAGGTGTGGCTGCTGGTACAGCTGATACAGATGCTGTAAATGTGGCACAGTTAAAGAGTGTGAATTTGAAAGTAGCTGGAGATACTGGTACAGGTGATGTTAATCTTGCTAATAGTACTTTAAATATTAAAGGTGCTGGTATTGCTAAGACGACTGCATCTGGTAAAGATGTAACGGTAACTGTGACAGAAAAAGCAGTTAAACAAGAAGCTGTTAAAGCGGTTACAATGGCTGCGGCAGATCCTAATGGTGCGATTACTGTTACACCAGAGGTAAGTGCAGATAAAGATACAGCAACTTACAAAGTTGGTATCGATCCAACTAAAGTAGCTGAGACTACTAACTTGACCTATAAGGATAATGATGGTGCAGATAAGATTGTTACTTTAAAGAAAGGCTTGAACTTTAAAAACGGTGCTATGACGACTGCAACAACTGCTGCAGACGGAGTAGTAACTGTTGATATCAATGATGATACAAAGGCTAAAATCAATAACGCTGCAACAAATAAGCTAGATAATCTTACATCAGATGGTGAACAAAAGGTTAAAAGCTTATCTGCATGGAAGGTGAAGGCTAATAATAGTAATGCTGAAACAGTAACAGGTGGAGATACCGTTACATTTAATGATGGATCCAATATTGCTATAACTCAAAATGGCAAGACCTTTACTGTAGCGACTAAAAATGATGTAAACTTTAATACTGTAACAGCTACGACAAAGGTGACAACACCTGCGGTAGAAGGGCTTACTAATACGTCCTGGACACCGGGTACTACAACTCCTGTTAGTGGTCGTGCGGCAACAGAAGATCAATTGAAAGCCGTTGATACACAAGTAGCAACAAATAAAGATGCTATTGCTAAGAATAAGGATAATATCGATAAGAACAAGGATAATATTGCAAAGAATGCCGATAATATCACGAAGAATGCTACAGAAATTGTCACAAATAAAGGTAATATTGCAACTAATACGGCAGCCTTGGCTCGTAAGATTTCTTTAGGTGGCGATACAGGTAATACAACAGAGAAATCCTTAAGTACAGGTGATGTGAAGTTTAATGTAAAAGGTGCGGGCCTTGTAACGACTTCTGCAGCTGGTGATGATGTAACAGTAACTGTGACAGAAAAAGCAGTTAAA
>NZ_DBFBTX010000003.1:0-28952 GCF_048309325.1 Veillonella parvula | reverse complement strand
ATCCTCGATGCCGAGATTAGATCGTATGCGGTATTAGCAGTCGTTTCCAACTGTTGTCCCCCTCTGAAGGGCAGGTTGATTACGCGTTACTCACCCGTTCGCCACTAAGATTGATAGAAGCAAGCTTCCGTCGCTCTTCGTTCGACTTGCATGTGTTAAGCACGCCGCCAGCGTTCGTCCTGAGCCAGGATCAAACTCTCCAAGATACCTTGAAGCTATTTGAATAGCTCATTATTTGTTATCGTTACTTTTAAGTAACTTTGAATTATGGTTGGTTTTGACTATGTCAAAACCCGCACTCTGGCATATGTTCAATCATATGATTGATTACCTATCATTGTTCAGTTTTCAAAGATCTGTTATCAATTTGCACTACTTCATTATTAAGTACTGTCGTAATTGACGACTTGATTATAATAACATTATGACCACTTTCATGTCAACACATTTTATAATCTTTTTTGAAGTTCATTTTAAACCTCTAAGTGTATTGCTACACTCATTAAGAAACAGCCGCTCAAACGACTGTATGCATATTATAGTACAATGAAAATATAATCGCAACCCCCAATTCTCAATTTTACAAAATCTTCATTTTATTTTCATTTTTAATCATAAACCTAATAATTGATTTTACACAATTAATCATGTACAATGTAGCTGTAATAAAGAACTTCCAGCACAAATTAGTTTTCTTTTATTAGCGTTTACCAATATGAATATTACATTATTGTAAGGAGATTGAGTATGAAACTATCAAAACATTTATTATCAAAAGCTGTAGCTATAGCTGCTATATGTGCTACTATGGGAACTACCACATTAGCTGCACCACAGGGCACATTTGATACTTCAGAAATTAATATTACTGGTCAAGCGTCTCGATCTGTAGCACCTAACTATGCGATTTTAACACTTGGTATTACAAGCCAAAATACCAATATCAATGCTGCAAAATCTAATAATGATCGTATTATGAGTAATTTAATTAGTCAATTAGCTAACTTAGGTGTTGCAAAAAAAGACATCTATACATCTAGCATTTCCATCAATCCAACGAGCGACTATCAAGACGGCAAACGCATCAATACAGGTTACAATGTATCAAATCATGTAACAGTTAAGATCAATAACCTTGATAACGTAGGAAAGGTTGTCGATGCCGCTGTTAGCGCTGGTGCTAACGACATCAACAACCTTTCATTCCAAAATGATGTGTCTCAACAATTATCTGATTCTTTAACTACAGAAGCGATTCAAAACGGTCGCCATAAAGCAGAAGTTATCGCAGCTGCCCTCGGTCGTACATTGGGACCAGTAAAAACTGTTTCCATTAGCACAACTGAAACTAGCACAATGGACTCTGGTTACTATCGTAACCCAGTAATGCTAAAAGCAGCTCTCGAAACTACTACGCCTGTAGAAAAAGGCTCTTTAATAGTTTCACAAGACGCTAACATCACTTATTATCTACAATAGAATTTTCCGGTACCACACCTTCGTGTACAGCTACAATGCCGCCTGTCAATTCATGATAGGTGGCATTTTCATATCCAAGAGATTTCCAGATTTCTAAAATCTCACTTTGATGCGGGTATCTACGTAAAGATTCTGGAAGCCATGCATAGGAAGAGTTATCTTTGCTCAATTTTCCTATAATAGGCAATATATATGAAAAATAGAAGTTATATAACTGTTTAAACCCAAACATACTTGGTTTTGCAAGTTCTAACACCACAACCTTCCCCCCTGGTTTTACCACGCGTTGCATTTCAGACAATACCTGCTTAATATCTGGAACATTTCGCATTGCAAAGCCACTCATTGCAGCATCAAATGTATTATCCTCATATGGTAAGGCCATGGCATCACCTTGTACTAAATTTACTTGATTAAGTAAACCAGCAGCCTCAATACGAACACGACCTTGATTTAGCATTTCACTATTAAAGTCTAATGCCTCTACCTTCAAAGTGGGCTCTTGACGTAATGCTTCCTTCGTAAATACACAAGTGCCACATGCCACATCAAGTACATATTGGTGAGGACCGATATTCATCGCTTTTACAGAGAATTTACGCCAAAAATAATCTTGTCCAAAGCTTAACACCGTATTCATTAAGTCATAGTTTTTTGCAATATTAGAAAAAACGCCTTGTACAAATTTCTCTTTATCTGCATACGTTTTAAATTCTTTAGTATTCATTATGGACCTTTCACAAATCAAGAACTATGTTCAAGAATTATATATGGCATAGTATACCACACTATAGGAACGCTAAAAAGAATCCTAATATATATACTCTATATAATGACTATGTAATATATACATACCTACTAAAAACACTGGTATTTAGTATTTTCCGCTACATAATATAAAACTAAACACACATATCTATTTTTTACCTATATTCATAATAAATATATACGACTATCGATTATAATATCTATTGCCACCATTTCATGTTCGTTGTATAATGACATATGTCCATGTTGAAAGGATACTTTATCATGGGATTTTATTTGTTTTTATATAAGTATTGGAGTGTACTATGAATCGATTTGTAAAATCAATCAATAGAGTCAGTCTAATCCAACAAATTATCATAGGTTTGATTATTGGTATTTTAACTGCTCTTTATGTGCCCGATGTGGCCAATGAACTTGCTTTATTAGGAGTCCTCTTCGTTGGGGCGCTAAAAGGTATCGCCCCTATCCTCGTATTTTTCTTAGTAATTGCTGCGATTAGTAAACATCGCTCTGGACAAAAAACAGGTATGGGCTCTGTTATAACCTTATATTTACTAGGTACATTCCTATCTGCGGCTTTAGCAGTAATCGTAAGTTTCTTTTTCCCTACTACATTACACCTAGCAGCAGGTGCAGCCGATGCCGCACCACCTCAAGGTATCGTAGAGGTTATGACAACATTACTAAAAAATGTAGTTGATAATCCTGTAAAAGCATTAATGACTGCTAACTACATCGGTATTTTAGGTTGGGCACTTATCATTGGTGGTGCTTTACGCCATGCACCGATGAATACGAAGGAAGTTATGGAGTCCATTGCACAAGCTATTACTACTGTAGTAGGTTGGATCATTCGATTCGCCCCTCTTGGTATTATGGGCCTTGTAGCAGAATCCATTGCTACTAACGGCATCGAAGCCTTGATTGGGTACTTTCAATTACTCGTATTATTACTTGGTTCTATGATCTTTGTAGCACTAGTAATCAATCCAATTTTATCCTTTATTTACCTTCGTCGTAATCCATACCCATTGGTATTCAAATGCTTACGAGAATCTGCAATCTATGCGTTCTTTACACGTAGTTCTGCTGCAAACATTCCCGTAAACCTTGATTTAGCCAAACGATTGAAACTTAATCCAGATATGTATTCCGTATCCATTCCATTAGGAGCTACAATCAATATGGGTGGTGCAGCAATTACAATCACAATCATGACATTAGCTGCGGCGCATACATTAGGTATCGTTGTAGATATTCCTACCGCAATCCTATTATCTGTTATTGCCACTATAGGTGCATGTGGGGCTTCCGGTGTTGCAGGCGGTTCCTTGTTACTCATTCCATTGGCTTGTTCCCTATTCGGTATATCCAATGATGTAGCAATGCAAGTTGTAGGCGTAGGCTTTATTATCGGGGTATTACAAGATTCCACGGAAACTGCACTTAACTCTAGCACAGATATCCTCTTCACTGCTACTGCTGATTATGCAAAACGCGGTTATCATCAAGATTGGAACTAAAATTTTTTTAGACGGTCCTTTGGGACCGTCTTTTTTTTGTAAACTAATTGTACATTCTTTTATAGGACTTTGTGAAAGTTACATATATCCGCGCCTCTTAATTTTCTGGAAATAATATTATGTATTTGGATAAACTAAATATAAACTTTCACCAATCACTAACAAACTATATTGATTTTCTTCAATGTAGTGGTATAATATAGTTAATGATAATAACTATTAGTAGATATATAGGAAGGAATCAACATGAAACAATACGATATTATTGTAGTTGGTACAGGCGGCGCAACCATCGTAGCTGATGCTGCGCTCAAAAAAGGCCTTAAAGTGGCAGTCATAGAAAAAGGTAAATTTGGTGGTACATGTCTAACTCGCGGTTGTATTCCTACAAAAGTTATGGTTACAGCAGCTAATGCAATTCAAGAAACAAAAGAATTCAAAAAAATTGGCGTTAACGTTGGACCTGCTACTATGGACTGGCATACTGTGTCCAAGCGTACTTGGCATAAAATTGACGAATCTGCAGGCATCTATGATTATTACAATGCCTATGACAACGTAGATGTGTATCGTGGTGCAGCAAGCTTTGTATCTGATAAAGTGATGAACATCCATCTTAACGATGGGTCTGGCATTGTAGAAATTACAGCGCCTACAATTATCCTTGGTACTGGTGGCTATAGTAATGTACCTAATGTACCAGGTCTTCAAGAATCAGGGTTCCTTACTAGTGAAAGTCTCTTTGGTGATAAATTCCCTAAACAGCCATATAAATCCCTTGCTGTACTTGGTGCGGGTCCGATTGGTGTTGAGTTCGCTCATGTATTTGATTCCGCTGGTACAAAAGTAACAATTCTACAACATAATGTACGTTTAGTTCCTAAAGAAGATGCAGATATATCGGAACACTTGCTTAACAACTACAGAGAACGTGGTATTAACGTACTTCTAAACCAAGACACTGTTGAAATCCGCCAAGAGGATGGCCTTAAAGTAGTAGTTACTAAAGATCGTACTACTGGCGAAATTACAGAAACTAAAGTTGAAGAAATCCTTGTAGCTGCAGGTATCCATCCAGCTGTGGAAGAACTTCACCTAGAAAATACTGGTATTGAAACACGGCCTAAAGGCTGGATCAAAACTAACGAATTTTTAGAAACATCCGTTGATGGTATCTACGCTTTAGGTGATGTCAATGGGGAGCCGGCATTCCGTCACCGTGCAAACTACGAAGCAGATATCATTGCTCACAATCTCTTCTATGCAACAAGTGAAGATGATTACCGTTGGGCAAGGTATGATACATTACCAAAAGTTACTTTCTCCTATCCTGAAGTTGGTAGTGTAGGTCTCACAGAGGCTGAAGCTATCAAAGCGGGTTACAATGTAGGAGTTGGGAAGAACTTCTACTCCTCCACTGCAAAAGGCTATGCAATGGGTATCAACCCTGGAGATATAAACGATGGATTTGTAAAAATTGTGGTAGATAAAGACACCAACCATATCCTTGGTATGCATGTCGTAGGTCCTCAAGCCTCTATCCTCTTCCAGCCTTATGTGAACCTTATGAATAGTGGTGTAACTCCGTTGACAGCAATCAACGAAGAAATTGCTTCTGAACGCACTAAACGTTTACGTGAAAAAGGTATTACTCGTGAAATGGACCCTAGATCCGTTATCACTGTAGGCGAAACTATGAGCCCACATCCATCCCTCGTCGAGGTTATCATGTGGACACAAGTGTACTACGAAAATCGTTGGTAATACAACTATAGTTATAAATAATAAAAGGACTAAACCTAGGCGCAGTCCTTTTGTTGCAAACATATCTATTGTAAAAAAAATATTCTAACATAAGAGCACTATCAACCGATATTTTATAGTATCGGAATCGCAAAAAAGAGCCAAAGGCATTGCCTTCGGCTCTTTTCTTATTAATCATCAATAGATAGGTTAGCGGCCCATATCTATATCAGAACCCCAAACGAGATTTGTTTTACGACCATCGAAGCCTTGATCTGGCTCAGGTGGTAATTTATAGGATTTAGATTGTTCTACATAAGCACCTGTCTCAGCATCTACTGTAACAACTACTTTTTTACCATCTTGATGCATAGTCACATAGTATAAAACTTTACCATTATGAGCTTCAATTTTCCAGCCCTTCATAACAGCATCATTTCCAAGTTGTTGTTTTGCAACACGTTCTGCTTGCGTTGATTCAATAACTTTATCTTTATTGAAAATCTCACCAATAACTTTCTTAGGTTTGCCCCCCTCTTCCATATCAGAAGCATTACCAGTGATTACATCAATTTTCATCTTGTACTGATGATACTTACTATAACCAACTACTTTATAACCATAGTTCAAGTCATTAGAGTTGAGCTCTACAGAATGAAGCGCCGCATTAGGATAGCGATTTTGGAAAATAGTTCCAATTTGGCTCATAGTCATAACTATGGACTCGCCAGGTGCACGTTTTACAGAAATATCCGTACTTGTTTCAGGCTTTGTTTTGCGTGCATCTGCCACACTTGGTGTAGCAACGGATAACATGCCCACTGCTAATACCCCCGTTAATGCCATAGAAATCAACTTTTTATTCATTATAATCCTCCTACTAGATATCATGTTTCTATTAATCAAACTATTAGTACACTAGAATTTCTATAAGTTCATGCTATATTCAGCAACACGAAAAATATGTAAATAGTCATATCATTTAGACAATATACTATAAACCTTCATTAGATGCAAGTCGTCCATCTACATCAGTCATAATCAATTTATAGCATGTAGCCACTAAAGGTACACCGATCAACATACCAGTAACCCCCATCAAACTACCGCCTACGATAACAGCAGCAAATACCCACAAACCTGGTAATCCAACAGAGTTACCTACAATTTTAGGATAAATAAAGTTACTTTCAATTTGATGTAGTATCTCCAGAATAATTACATAGATAAGAGCATCCATAGGGCTAACAGTAAGTAGCATAACGGCTCCAATGATACCACCAACATAAATACCTAATAGTGGAATCAAACCAGTTAGACCAATTACACAGGCAATCGTTGTAGCATATTCAATATTAAATAGCCATAAAGTAATACCTACCATCACGCCTAGAACCAAGGCATCTATAAACTGACCTACAAAAAAATTACTGAATGTTTGAACTGCTACACGAGTTACATAACTAACTCGACTTACCCACTCATCTGATGCATAAGCCTTTAATATACGTTTACCTTGTAACATAAGGCGTTCCTTATCAAGCAACATATAAACAGCAAAAATTAAGCCAAGACCTATGTTCAAAGTCCAAGACAATACGGTGCCCATTGCATTTACAATATATGTGCCACCTTTTGTCCCCCATTCACGAGTATATTTAGCAATATTCTCTCCACTTAGGGCATCTATAATCGTTTGATTCGACGCCATTGGAATGGTTTCTGTAATATGTTGCATCCATGTTTGGAAATCCGTATACAATTGCGGTGATGCAGCTACAATAATCGACATAGAATGAATCAATTGAGGTAAAGCCATCCGAGCAATAAAATACACAATAACACTAATTGTTACAAAGGATAGCAAAAGACTCAACGGGCGACGTATTTTATACTTCCATCCAGAGTCACACTTAGGCCATAGCCATCGTTCATAACGAACGACTAGAATATCCAATACGAAAGCAATACAAGCACCCACAATGAGCGGAACAAAAGCCGTAAAGATAGCGTCAAGACCACTAGCAATATCACTTATACGTAGTGCCATCATAATCATAATGCCCGCTAGTATAATAGCTCCTATGAGCTGTTTGTAATATTTGAATTCTTTCATAATAACCTACTTCACATAACACTATTAATAAGCTACACCTATATAACTATACGATTCTCACATCGCATACATTACCAAAGCATAATGAACATTGTATGACCTAGGATTGTATGCAATTTTAGTATAACACAAAAGTCCACCTTATCGCATGCTCGAATTCTCGATAAACAAGAGAGCATGATTGAAGGTGGACTTATTGTAGGCCTAATCTAGATTAGTCTAGAGATTAGCGATGAATATAAACGTCTACACGACGGTTTTCAGCTTTACCTGCTGCTGTAGAGTTAGTTGCAACTGGTTTAACATCACCATTAGCAATACCGATAAGACGATCGGCAGATACACCATGGTTAACTAAATATTGAGCCACATGTTGTACGCGGCGTTCAGACAAAGCAATGTTGTATTGAGGATTTGCATCAGTATCAGCGTTACCCATCAATTTAACTTGGTCTTGAGAATATTGGTTAGCAGCATTTACAGCAGCTGTTAAGTTTGGATATTGGTCTGCACGAGCAACATCTTGGTCGGAGTCAAAGTAGATAGATTGTACATAGTAATCCAATTTAGGAGTTTTATATGCAGGCGCTTCTACAGTAGGAGCTGGAGCCGGAGTGTATACAGGAGCTGGCGCTGGAGTGTATACAGGAGCTACGGATTTGTGACCGCCAAAACGGTAAGATAATCCAACTACTGGACCTTGGAAGGAAATATTGGACTTATCATCACGTTTAGTATTGATATAACGATACCCTGCATTAATATCCCAGTCTTGGTTAACTTTATAACCTAAACCTGCTTCCCAAGTAGTAGTTCTCTTAGTCCCTACACCCGCTTTACCATAAACGTCTACTTTGGAGCCAAGGTTAGCTTTACCAATTACACCAAATTGAGCAATATTATTTGCTTTAGGGAATGCATCACCAGAAATGTGAGCATAACCGCCATATACTGCGAAATTTTTGTTCAAGGATTGAACCAAATTAACTTCTTGCATTCTGTCACTATAGCTCATACCGTTATATTTATCGTTCAAACCATGGTATTGGTATTGCAACGCTGTTTTATCTGTGAAAGCGTATGTTACACCACCATCAAAGTTCCATTTTGCATCAGAAGTCCAAGCTTTAGTTTTTGCTTTAGAATCAGACGCACCAAGATCAACTTGAAACTCACCTTTATTGAATTGAGTTTGAGGAGTTGCACCTGCTACGGACACACCTACAGCAGCAACTGCCAATAAAGCTAATAATTTTTTATTCATTATAATTCCCTCCAAAAACAGCCCTTATAATACTTAGGCTTTGGTAATAATATGCTTATATTTTACACATTTTTTCAATATAATTCAACATTCTTCATGAATATTTGATGAATTTTTAGTTATATCTATCGATAAATATTATAAATATAAATATTTAAACCCTCTCTATTGCCTAATTACTGCGATTCTCTACACATATTACATTCCCGTAATTATAATACTATTTATCTTTTTTAAGATTCTCTAACAATAATAAAATTACTGGTCTTATAAGTTCATCAAAATCATTATTATATATACTAATAGATCTAACTATAATTGAACGAATAAAAGCTCCCTTATGCACTAAGGAAGCTTTTATCATTTCATATGTATATCCCTTACATATATACGTGAAATCAGAAGTTTCTGGTCAGATAACACATTCCCCAATGTGTCATTTTTTTCACATTACGTATTGTACATCAAAAATTTTTAATAGACAAGAGTTTATTCACTTCTTTTTCATGAATCCTTCTAAAACTTTCAATGTGAAAAAGAATTTACATCTCATTAAACAACCTTATGTTGCCATGTTCCTCGAATAAATCTCAAATAAGAACAACATAATCTTAGAGACTGATCGAAGCACAAAGATAACCATGCCCCAAAAAGTCCTAAACCTAGTGTAATGCACAATAAATAAGTAATAATAGGACGAATGATTGCTACGCTTACAAGAGAATATTTCATGATGTAATATGTATCTCCTGCCCCTTTCAACACACCGGAATACACTTGCTGTAATGCTTGAGGGAATGCAGCGATAGCCATAATGCCCATCAAAGTGGCTGAAAGTGTGACAACATCACTTTCACGAGTATATAACTGTACTAAAAAATCACCAGGACCAATAAAGATTAATGCACTTACAAGGCCCACGACTAAACCAATACGAGCACCAATTTTACCATAAGTACGTGCAATATCTGGTCGTTTGTGTCCCAGACTTTGCCCAGTATGAGATGCACCTGCAAATCCAAGACCCATCGCAAAATAGTAAAATATATCCATTAAATTCATACATACGTAATGTGCTGCTAAAGGTACCGCACCTAAGGAAGCAACAATCATAGTGTATGTATACATACCGAATCGCTCAAAGAACTGTTCTCCTAAAGAACTGCCACCGACATGAAACATTGTATGTAATACGGGCCTTTCAAAAGTCCATTTCGATGGATGGCGCAATGTTAATCCAGTAGAAGTATGTTGTGAAATCGTACGCAACAACAATAATGCAATAATAGCACTACTGATCATAGTGGATACACCTGCCCCCATAACGCCAAGTTCAGGGAAGAAACCAATACCATAAATCAAGAAGAAATTCATTATCGTATTCAAAATATTCCCTACTACATTAGATTTAAAAATAACTTTAGTGTTACCATATCCAATGAGTGCAGCCCCTACGATTTGGCTAAAGGACTGAAATATTAAGCTAATAACTATGAAACGACCATACCAAACGGCTGTTTCAATATAGCCATCTTCAGCACCCGTAAAACGTAGAATATGCTCTAAGTTCAAGAAACATATCAATAATAACGGTACATAAATTAAAAAATTCAATAAAATAGATTGCTTGAGTACGGCATTCATACCATCTACATCGCCTTCACCATGACGACGAGCTATAATTGCCGTCACAGCAATGGATAAGGCTCGACAAAAGATGAGCATTACCATCTCAGGTTGACCCATAATGCCTACCGAAGCAAGAGCTGACGCACCTAAGGCACCAACCATCGCCAAATCAATGGCAGTCATAAATTGTAACATCAAGCCTTGTAATGTAGCTGGCCAAGCTATTTTTAAATAATTACCATATAGCTGCTTTGTAGTTCCTACAGCTCCTAATCGTTCTGCAACAGGCAACATGGTGTCTATTGAAAGCCATCGTTGTATACGGTCTAACATCCTATCTCCTATTCATGCAAGATCATACATAATAGAGGTATCACTTTACCTCTTATTTCCACTGTATTATATCACACAACATATGAGAAGTCATTCATATGTTATGCATTTTAAATAAGAATACATATCAAAATAGCAAAAGAACCTCTTATACGAAATGTATATACCCTATCAAGTACAACAATGTATAAGAGGTTCTTTAGTTTTACAGAGAAATAACTATCTTAGACTATTATCAAAATTAGTTCTCAACTCTTAACCTTTAGAAGCTAATAATTGATGTACTACGGCACGCAAGTCATCTAAGCCTTGTTTAGTTTCAGCCAATTCTTGACGTTGACGTTCATTTTCAGCTTCTAATGTATTTAGACGCGCTGCTTGATTAGCAATAACCGTTTTTTGATTACTATTTTCTTTTTTGAGACTAGATACTTCATCTTGCATTACATAAACAGAGCTAATAGGCCCCGCCTTATAGCGTTCTGGAATAGCGTCTTTTCTTTCACGACTACCACCAAATTTATGCGTTACACCTGCATTTACCATGTTATGGCTAGTACCAAGTGAAACACCTACGTTGAACATAGTATCTTCAGTTCGGTAGTGAGCAATACCGATGGCACCCGCAGTTTCACCACGGTAGTTACCAATACCAGCCATAATTTGTGTTGGTTCCAATGGATCATATTGAATTGGTTTCAACGCTGCCATAGCTGCTGCATGAGCACCAACACGTTGTGTTTCAGTACCAACACGGTTAACAGCTTCTTGTAAACCAGCATTAGATGCTTTCAATTGGCTAACATTTACTGCATCAGTATCAGCTGTGCCAGGCGCTACTCCATGAATTTTGTTGCCACCATTATTTAAGCCGTCTACAGTAAGTGATACAGGGCTAGCTGCTGTATCTGCAGGAGTAATAGTCATACCACCCCCATTAATTGTAGTAGAGTTGCCAGCTGCATCTTTCACAGTTGTACCTGCAGGAGTGATTTTAGTAGATACACCGTTTTCATCACCTACAATAACACTGTTTAGGCCTTTTAAGTCTTTAGCCAAGCCATATGTGAAAGTAGTTCTATCTTGGTTAACTACAAGATTATCACCAGCTTGGAATTTTACGGTATCACTACCTTGTACTTTTTCAACAGTACCTCCTGCAGCTGTTACCTTCCATGCAGATATATCTTTAACTTGTTGTTTACCAGCATCTGTCAAGTTGCTCAAGTCTTGATTTGCAGCATTATCAATTTTGCCTTTAGTTGCATCATCGAGTTTAACAGTTACATCGTCGCCATTAGCAACCGTAGTAAGGCCATTTTCACCTTTCACATTAAATTTCACATCACCTGTGCTCAACGATTTTTCATCGGTAGAACCAGAGTTACCACCTAAAGAAATCTTGCGAGCAATAGCTGTCGTGTTTTTGTCGATATTAGCTTTATTGGTTGCGATGTTATCCTTATTAGTTGCAATATCAGCAGCATTTCTATCAATTGCAGCTTTATTATTAGCTATTTTTTGCTTGTTATCCGCAATGGCATCAGCATTTTTACCAATCTTATCTGTATTATCAGCAATGTTGGCTTTGTTTTCTGCTACTTGATCATCAACATGTTTCAATTGATCTTCTGTGGCGGCACGTCCAGAGACAGGCTGTGTTTGACCCGGAGTCCATGCAGTGTTAGTCAAACCCGTTACTTGAGGTGTTTCTACACCTTCTGTAGCTTTCACTTTTGGTGCTGTAATAGTTTGATTTGCTTTTACAGTATTGAAAGTTACGTCTTGTTTAGTAGCAATTGTGAAATCTTTACCATTTTGAGTAATGGAAATGTTATCACCATCGATAAACTTAACTGTATTGCCACCTTCAACTTTTTCAGCAGTATTACCATTAGCTACTACGTTCCATGCGGATAAATCTTTAACTTGTTGTTTACCAGCATCTGTTAAGTTGCTCAAATCCGTATTTGCTGCATTATTGATTTTATTAGCCGTAGCATCATCTAATTTGACAGTTACATCGTCTCCATTAGCTTCAGTAACAATACCATTTTGCCCTTTAATATTGAATTTCACATCGCCTGTACTTAAGGATTTCTCATCGGTTGAACCAGTATTACCACCTAAGGAAATCTTACGACCAATAGCTTCTGTATTTTTATCAATATTAGCTTTATTGGCTGCGATATCGCCAGCATTTTTAGTGATGGCCGCTTTGTTATCTGCAATATTTTGTTTATTCGTCGCAATATTATCTTTATTAGTTGCTATATCGGCTTTATTAGTTGCGATATTATCTTTGTTAGTAGCAATATCTACTGCATTTTTATCAATTGCAGCTTTATTATCAGCTATTTTTTGTTTGTTATCCGCAATAGCCTCTGCATTTTTACCAATCTTATCTGTATTGTCAGCAATCTTGGCTTTATTTTCTGATACTTGATCATCAACATGTTTCAATTGGTCTTCTGTGGCTGCACGACCAGATACAGGTTGTGTTTGACCTGGAACCCACGCAGTGTTCGTCAAGCCTGTTACTTGAGGTGTTTCAACTCCAGTTGTCGCTTTAACCTTTGGCGCTGTAATCGTTTGAGTAGCTGTTACCGTATCAAAGGTTACATCTTTCTTAGTAGAAATGGTGAAGTCCTTACCATTTTGAGTAATGGAAATGTTATCACCATCGATAAACTTAACGGTGTTACCACCTTCAACCTTTTCAGCCATCTCATTATTAGCGACTACATTCCAAGCTGCTAAGTCCTTAACTTGTTGCTTACCGTCAGGAGTCAAATTGCTCAAGTCTTGGTCCGCTGCATTCTCGATTTTACCTTTAGTCGTATCATCGAGTTTAACAGTCACATCGTCGCCATTAGCAACCGTAGTAAGACCATTTTCACCTTTCACATTGAATTTCACATCACCTGTGCTCAAGGATTTTTCATCGGTAGAACCAGAGTTACCACCTAAAGAAATCTTACGGCCAATAGCTGTCGTGTTTTTGTCGATGTTAGCTTTATTGGTTGCGATGTTATCCTTATTAGTAGCAATATCTGTTTTGTTCGCAGCAATATTGTCTTTGTTAGTGGCAATATCTACTGCATTTTTATCAATTGCTGTTTTATTGTCAGCTATTTTTTGCTTGTTATCCGCAATGGCATCAGCATTTTTGCCAATCTTATCTGTATTATCAGCAATATTGGCTTTGTTTTCTGCTACTTGATCATCAACGTATTTCAATTGGTCTTCTGTAGCTGCACGACCAGATACAGGTTGTGTTTGGCCTAGAGTCCATGCAGTGTTAGTCAAACCTGTTACTTGAGGAGTTTCAACCCCAGTTGTCGCTTTAACCTTTGGCGCTGTAATCGTTTGAGTAGCTGTTACCGTATCAAAAGTTACATCTTTCTTAGTAGAAATGGTAAAGTCTTTACCATTTTGAGTAATAGAAATGTTATCACCATCAATAAATTTAACAGTATTACCACCTTCAACCTTTTCAGCCGTCTCATTATTAGCGACTACATTCCAAGCTGCTAAATTCTTAATCTGTTGCTTACCGTCAGGAGTCAAATTGCTCAAGTCTTGGTCCGCTGCATTCTCGATTTTACCTTTAGTCGCATCATCGAGTTTAACAGTCACATCGTCACCATTAGCAACCGTAGTAAGACCGTTTTCACCTTTAACATTGAATTTCACATCACCTGTGCTCAAAGATTTTTCATCAGTCGAACCAGAGTTACCACCTAAAGAAATCTTACGAGCGATAGCAGCAGTATTTTGAGCAATATTAGCTTTATTAGAAGCAATATCCCCTTTATTTGTAGCAATGTCGCCAGTATTTTTAGTAATTGCAGTTTTATTATCGGCTATTTTTTGCTTATTATCTGAAATAGCATCAGCATTCTTACCAATTTTATCTGTATTGGCTGCGATATCAGCTTTATTCGCAGCAATATTGTCCTTATTAGTAGCAATATTACCTGCATTCTTATCAATTGCCGTTTTATTGTCAGCAATTTTTTGTTTATTGTCGGCAATGGCATCAGCGTTTTTGCCAATTTTATCTGTATTATCAGCAATATTGGCTTTGTTTTCTACCACTTGATTATCAACTTGTTTCAATTGATCTTCTGTGGCTGCACGACCAGATACAGGTTGTGTTTGACCTGGAACCCATGTAGTGTTAATCAAGCCTGTTACTTGAGGTGTTTCGACCCCAGTTATCGCTTTCACTTTTGGCGCTGTAATCGTTTGAGTAGCTGTTACCGTATCAAAGGTTACATCTTTCTTAGTGGAAACGGTGAAATCTTTACCATTTTGAGTAATAGAAATGTTATCACCATCGATAAACTTAACTGTATTACCACCTTCAACCTTTTCAGCCGTTTCATTATTAGCGACTACATTCCAAGCTACTAACTCCTTAACTTGTTGTTTACCATCAGGAGTCAAATTGCTCAAATCTCGATCAGCTGCATTCTCGATTTTACCTTTAGTCGTATCATCGAGTTTAACTGTCACATCGTCGCCATTAGCAACAGTCGTAAGACCATTTTCACCTTTCACATTGAATTTCACATCACCTGTGCTCAAGGATTTTTCATCGGTAGAACCAGAGTTACCACCTAAGGAAATCTTACGGGCAATAGCAGTAGTATTTTGAGCGATATTAGCTTTATTAGAAGCAATATCCCCTTTGTTTGTAACAATATCGCCAGTATTTTTATCAATTGCAGATTTATTGGCAGCTATCTTTTGCTTGTTATCTGCAATGGCATCAGCATTTTTGCCAATCTTATCTGTATTATCAGCGATATTGGCTTTATTTTCCGCTACTTGATCATCAACGTGTTTCAATTGGTCTTCTGTAGCGGCACGACCAGATACAGGTTGTGTTTGTCCCGGAGTCCATGCAGTGTTGGTCAAGCCTGTTACTTGAGGAGCTTCAACCCCAGTTGTCGCTTTAACCTTTAGCGCTGTAATCGTTTGAGTAGCTGTTACCGTATCAAAAGTTACATCTTGTTTAGTAGAAATGGTGAAGTCCTTACCATTTTGAGTAATAGAAATGTTATCACCATCGATAAACTTAACTGTATTGCCACCTTCAACTTTTTCAGCAGTATTACCATTAGCTACTACATTCCATGCGGATAAATTCTTAACTTGTTGTTTACCGTCAGGAGTCAAATTGCTCAAGTCTCGATCAGTTGCATTATCGATTTTGCCTTTAGTCGTATCATCGAGTTTAACAGTCACATCGTCGCCATTAGCAACAGTAGTAAGACCATTTTCCCCTTTTACGTTAAATTTCACATCACCTGTGCTCAAGGATTTTTCATCGGTAGAGCCAGAGTTACCACCTAAAGAAATCTTACGACCGATAGCAGCAGTATTTTGGGCAATATTAGCTTTATTAGAAACAATATCCCCTTTGTTTGTAGCAATTTCACCCGCATTTTTGTCAATTGCTGTTTTATTGTCAGCAATTTTTTGCGTATTCGCAGCAATACTGTCCTTATTGGCAGCAATATCTGTTTTGTTTGTTGCAATATCGCCTGCATTTTTAGCTATTGCAGTTTTATTTGTATCAATAGCAATTTTGTTAGCTTCAGCTTTATCATCAACTTTTTTCAATTGAGATACATTGACAGCATCTTTATCAGCAACACCATCTGCTACATTAGCAACTTTCAAATTCCCAGCATTGATACCTTTATCACCATCAATTTTAACAGTTTCATTACCGCCAGCATTATTGAAAGAAGCACTGTTTAATTTAGAAAGATCTTTTTTCAAAGCTACAGAGATTTTCTTATCATTTCTAGCAACCGCAACATTATCGTCACCAGAAAAATCTACTGTATTACCTTTTTCAACCGCTACTGGTGTAGCTTCACCATTAGCAGAAAGATTCCAACCATATTTATTTTGATCAATCGCTTGATTAATCGCATTAGCTACGTTAGCAGAATCCGCCATACCAGCAGTCGCTGTAGCGCTACCATTTGCTACAGTAATGTCTTGCTTTTTACCAGAAACTGTAATTTTCTTACCATTAGCTGTAGTGCTGATGTATGTATTATCACCATTTACAGCCAATTTACTATTAGCAAGGTTCACATCGCCTGTACCAGTATCACCTGTAAAAGCTAGATTAACACTCTTTAACTGTGCCACGTTTACTGCATCTGTATCAGCAGTACCAGCAGCAACATAGTTAATTTGACGTGTTTGGTTTATCGTACCAACAGCAACACCACCTAATTTAGACGTTAGGGCAGCACCACTTAAACCAGCATATATATCTGTACGACTAGCATTAACATTATATCCCGCTACGCCTGAAGCAATATCAGCTATAGATTTTGAACCAACAGCTACACCATCTACTACTTTACCTCTAGCGCCATCACCAACAGCTACAGAACGACTCGCAGATGCGTCTGTTGCGGCATTTGGGCCAATAGCAATAGAATTATCGGCCGTAGCACCAGTATTATCTTTATTAGCAGCATCAGAAGATTTTATAGATATATATTTATAAGCGATTTGGTCTACAATAGCGCTAAGTTGAGAGCCATTAATTGCATCTGTGGAAGTAGCACTTACTTCGCCAGGAGCCACATGTTTCAACTGACGTTCATACCCTTTAGAACCAAAAGATACAACGTCACCTGGCAATGTTTTATCACCACCAGCCCAGGAAGCAACAACGTTATTTGGCAAAGTATAGCTAGATTGTTTTGTACCGCCTACATCAGTGTTAGAACCACCACCGATGGCAATAGCATTATCACGATTTGCCCTAGCCCCTGTGCCAATAGCAATAGCATTTGTTACATCATTATTGGCTTGACCAGAAGCCCCACTAGAAGTTCCTGATAAACGATCCTTCGCATTTGCACCTGTACCAATGGCAATGCCCACATTGCCTGACTGACCTTTCATGCCTAATGTGATACCGGATTCACCAGCCGTTGCCGATGTATATAGTGGGTTTCTCATATCAAATCCTGTTAAGCTTTGAACCGCACTACGCAAATCCCCAGTTTTATTCTCACCATTATTCGTAGTGTAAATAACTTTTACACCATCGGCTTTAACTACATCATCGCCACCAATAACAATAGAAGAGTTACCTTGAGCTATTGTATTTCCCCCAATGGCAATTGCTTGCTCCCCAATTACTCTTGCACCTTCATTAGCAGTATTACCACCACCAATAGCGATTCCTTGTGGACTGTTAACACTGGTACTAGAATTAGACCCTATTGCAATAGAATATCCACCTGCAGCTGCTGCATTTTGACCGAAACCTACAGCTTTATCACCAGTAACAGAAGCACCAGCCCCCAAGCCTACTGCTGTTGCATGCATATTTGTAGGCAAAGTATTTGCCGCCATAGAGATGCTAGCATTAGTCATTGCTAATGCAGCCAAAATTGCTGCTACAACAATTTTCTTTTTGCCACTATTATTCTTAGCGAACTCAGATACTACTACGTAGCAGTTTTTTGATTTGCTCCAAACCACTTTAAAAATCTTATTCATACTTTCTCCTATAAAATATAGTAATAGTAATGCTCCCTCGATGTTTTATCATATGGTAAGTCATACGAGAATTCCAAAATCTTCAATATTATAAGTATATCAAAACCTTTAATACGCTATCAAGCTTTTTCATTTTTTATTCATAATTCTACGCGGCGTACAAATGCAGCATTAATGCGTTTTATAGTGATTTATATCACAAATTTATATAAAATACGGGCTTATTTTATACCATAACGAAGAGATAAAATGAATATAAATTCATAATCATTATTTTAAACTTGTTTTATAAGATTATATTTTCCCACCACCTCATCAATTCATCTTACATTACATAACAAAAAGCTATCTCATAGAAATAACAATCTACAAGATAGCTTTATTGCTAGTTTATATAATTAAATAGGGAAAATCAATTAAGTTAAATTAAAGGCATATACACTTTGTTCGTGTGCTAATTGTATGCGCTTATGTAAGCGTTTCATATATGTACGATATATCGCTTGTGCTTCTTCGACAGATATGATATCAAAATGAATTCCATCCCCCACTGGTAATTGGCTTAACCTAGGTAAATCTGCCGTAATCACAGTACCAATCTTTGTATAGCCACCTGTTGTTTGCCGATCTGCCATGAGCACTATAGGGTTTCCATCAGAAGGAACTTGGATAGAACCAAATACAGCGCCATCGGAGATAATATCTGCACCATCTATATGCTCTATAACAGGGCCATCCAAGCGAAAGCCCATGCGATCACATTGTACAGTCAATGTATATATTTTACTACCAAAGGTCTTGATTCCTTTCTCTGTAAAATACTTTGCTTGATTTCCGAGAACAACACGCAAAGGTTCGTGACACTCACGGCCGCCGCGGTTATATAAGGCGATATTGAATAAGTTATGACCATCATAGAAGTCGCACACATTCACTTCGTCTCTAGTAAATGCTTTAATGCCAAACTGATCACCTGCTTGTAACGGTCTCCCCTCAAGACCACCTATCTTAGCCTTTGTATGAGTCGATACGCTACCATTAATAGTAGGAACATCAATACCGCCGGAGAAAGCAATATACATACGCACGCCACATTGGCTAAAGCTACCAGAAATAATATCTCCTTCATGACATATAAAAGGTATGTATCGAGGCACGACTATATTATTAATAGTGGGGTGCATATCAGCCCCTGTAAAAGCAACAATACATGTACCTTGAACCGTTAGTGTAGGCGGTAGCACGGTGCATTCTAAAGCACCTAAAAGCTCCTTGTTTCCTACTAAAGCCTGCCCCAATAGATAGCTTTCACTATCCATAGGCCCCGCTACAGGCATACCATATTGTTGATAGCCGACTCGTCCTGCATCTTGAATCGTTGTATACATCCCTGGTCCATCTACGTGGATTGAAGCTTTCTTAAAACTATTTAAAGCCACGCAAATCACCTACCTCTACTTCATGTACAACAGGAACATAAGCTGAACCTAAAGATTTAATACGATAAAATTCAGTATCATCGATGGGCACATAACGAACGTAGTCCCCTGCTCTTAATAATGCAGCTTGTTTTTTAGACATATCATACATAGTCACAGGTGTACGCCCAATGATCTGCCATCCCCCTGGAGAATCTGATGGATATGTGCCAGTCTGTTCTCCTGCAATACCTACAGACCCGGCAGGAATCAAAGTTCTTGGCGAAGACAACCGCGGAGTTGCAATGCGAGGATCCATTCCACCTAAGTAAGTAAAACCAGGAATAAAACCTAACATATAAACCAAATAATCAGTACCACTATGAATGGATACAACCTCAGCTTCACTTATATGATTGTGAGAGGCTACAAAACCTAGATCTGGACCATACTCGCCACCGTATATGGTCGGGATTTCAACAATCGTAACACGTTCATTTGCGCTGTCTGTTACAGTTTCTTGTAATATAGGATTAATAGTTCCACAAATGTCGGAATACGTATATACCATTGCATCATATTGAACAAGCAATGCACAGTATGTAGGAACTAGTTCAATAATTCCATCTAGCTGTAAGAGTTTAATCTGCTCTATAACTTGTCGGATTTGTCGATTAATCTTTGGATCTATTACTTGACCAAAATCAATAGAGATAGCGCAATCCCCTACAGGTGAAATTGTAGGTTTCATATGTACCTCCTGCTATAACTAGAAAGAACCATCACATTCAAGACGAACGTAATGGTGCTTTCACAGATAATTAATTAACCTAGTAACTTAGCAATACCTTTTAAAGATGTAACACCAATATAAGATGTTACGAGCACTACAATCCACCCTGTATAATATAAAAGTTTATTGTGTTTATATGTTCCTACGATTTCAGATTTATGAGTTGCGACAAGCATAACTGCCAATGTAACAGGTAATATTAACCCATTTACAGAACCGGCTAAAATCAATAGAGATGCTGGTTTACCAATAAAAATCAGGATACATGTGGAAATAAAGATAAATGCCATAATAGTCAATTTTTCATTTCGTTCTACCACCTTAAACAATGTTTTTAAGAAGGATACTGATGTGTAGGCAGCCCCTACTACAGAGGTCAATGCGGCACAGAAGAACACTATACCGAATAATTTATGCCCGATTTCACCAGCTCCTAAAAGAAAAGCAGAACCAGCTGGATCCTTAGCATCTAGTACAAATCCCATAGATACCACACCAAGAACAGCTAAGAATAATAATATACGAACTAGCGCATCAACAGACATGCCCATAATCGCTGCACGACGTACATCCTTTAAATGTTCTTGACCTGTAATACCAGCATCAATAAGGCGATGACCACCAGAGAATGTTATATAGCCACCTACGGTCCCTCCAATAAGAGTTATCGTAGCAAGCCACGGATAATTCGTAGGTACTATCGCATGAGTCACTGCTGTCCCTACCGGGGGATTCGTTGAAAATGCTACATAAGCAATGAGGACGAGCATAACCGTACCGAGTACTTTAGCCGTATTATCTAGAACACCACCCATCTTCTTAGATGTAAATAGTAAGATGCCCAAAATACCACTAATAGCCGCTGCTGTTGTTGTGTCGATACCAAATATAATATTGAGGCCCATAGAAGCACCACCAATATTACCGATATTAAAGGCTAATCCACCAAGGGAAATTAAAAATGCCACTATATACCCAAGGCCTGGTAATACCTTATTCGCAATATCTTGACCGCGCATTTGGGATACACCAATAATTGTCCAGACATTAAGCTGTGCAATAATAGAGAAAATAACGGATATAACGATAGCAAATGCAAAGTCTGCTTTCAACTCATTTGTAAACGCTGCTGTTTGCAACATAAAGCCAGGCCCAATAGATGACGTGGCCATTAAGAAAGCTGCCCCTAATAGGACAGAGAAACTCGCTTTACCTGTAATTGGTTTCATAGGAACCTCCAAAATAATAATTAATCTATGTCATACTTATTGCTTAAAGCTCATACTTGCTTTTAATACTTATATTCGTATTTTCTGTTAGTATTAATTAAGCATTTATTTTAATGTTCTTAATAGTGTTATCGGTGTTGAAAATTCGCCACCGTTATACCAGCTTTTAATAGCCCTTCCCGAATATACTTTGTGAAAGCTATCGCTTCAGGATTATCTCCATGAACACATATGGAATCTGTCACAATATCAATGGTCTTCCCCGTATTAGTAACAACCTTACCCTTTGTAACCATCATGAGAACTCGGTCTAAAGCCTCTTGTGGGTCTTTGATGAAAGCACCTACTTCTGTACGAGGAACCAATGTTCCCTCCTCTGTGTAGCCACGATCGGCAAACACCTCCTGTATAACAGAAATACCTCGTCGCTGTGCCTCTTGAGCAATATAGCTACCACTCAATACCATGGCCGCAATATTGGGATTTACTGCTTGTAAACCATCTAAAATTGCATCAGCTATTACAGGCGTAACACAAGCTGTATTGTAAAAGGCACCGTGTAACTTCATATGCTGTAAAATAAGGTCATGGCTATCACAAAAAGCTTGTAGTGCGCCCAGTTGGTATATCATATAGGCTTTTGCCTCCGCAGGATTTACTGCCATCGCACGACGACCAAATCCCATCAAATCTGGATAACCAGGGTGTGCCCCTACGGCTACGCCCTTTTCTTTACACATGCGGACAGTCGCATCCATAATAAGAGGATCTCCAGCGTGCCAACCACAAGCAATATTAGCACTTGTTACGTGATTTAATACTTCACTATCCATACCTAATGTATAATTACCAAAACTTTCGCCTAAATCACTATTTAAATCTACATAATGAGACATATACTATTACCTCTCCATCTTCATCTATTTTATAAATTCTATAGAATATCGAATTTAATGATACGATTATACTAAATAAACCTATATCTTAGCAAGGATATTTATCAAATCTACAAAATTATTTTATAAATACAAAAACCACAAGATTAAAATCTTGTGGTTTGTATGTATACTCTTTTTTATCTGACCCTACTATATCCCATCATGAGCTCATAAATAGTATTTTGTATATTATCCGATTCTGTTATTTCAGAAACGGCACAAATAAAATCGGGATGCGCTTGCCAAACGGTATCAGTATTTGTCATTTTAATCCCCCCAATAGCAACAATAGGAAACTTACTAAATTGCTTTGCCCAATATACATAAGAAATTCCTACAGGATTAGCATTGGGTTTTGTCTGTGTAGAAAAAATAGGCCCTACCCCAATATTACCTATAGTAAATGTATCCAATATATCAATTACCTCCTACAAAGCTAACGATTTCTAATCTGTCAGCAGCCGTTAATTTAGTGGTTGTATATGCTTCCTTACTAAGAATCTCTCCATTAAGCTCAACTACAAAGTGTTTACCAGAATAGCCTAATTCATCAAGAATCAAATGAAGTTGCTCACCTACAACATACTTTGGCTCTCCATTAACAATCAAATCCATAATGACCTCCCATATGAAAAAGCTTATAAAATATCAATATATTCTTCTTGTAAAGCTTTATTCATACTGCGTACAGCACAGAACTTGCCACACATCGAACAGGTTTCACTATGATCTTCCTCCGGTGCTCTACTTTCACGAATAGAACGAGCCCGTTCAGGATCAAGGGCACAAGCATATTGTGCCTCCCAATCGAGAACTTGACGTGCTTTAGCCATAGTGTCATCTATATCTCTTGCATTAGGAATACCACGAGCAATATCTGCAGCATGCGCCGCTATTTTGAAAGCCATAATTCCGTCTTTTACATCATCTGCATTTGGTAAGGCTAAATGTTCCGCTGGTGTAACATAGCACAAGAATGACGCCCCATGCATACCAGCTACAGCCCCACCAATGGCAGCCGTAATATGGTCGTAGCCAGGAGCAATATCTGTTACGAGCGGCCCCAACACATAGAAGGGCGCTCCATCACACAAGGACTCTTGTATTTCCATATTCATTTGTATTTGATGTAAAGGTACATGCCCAGGTCCTTCAATCATAGCTTGTACACCATATTGTTTCGCTCGTTTTGCCAATTCACCAAGCCTTACAAGCTCTTCAATTTGGCACACATCAGTTGCATCCGCCAAGCAACCTGGACGACAAGCATCACCTAAAGACAAAGTAACATCATATTCTTTGCAAATCTTTAAGATTTCATCAAAGTATTCATAGAATGGATTTTCATGGCCTGTCATGCTCATCCATGCAAACACCAAGCTTCCTCCGCGGCTAACAATATTAAGCATCCGTTTATGATTCTTAATTTGATCTATTGTTTTTCTTGTAATACCGCTGTGAATAGTAATAAAATCTACACCATCTTGTGCGTGTAATCGAATAGTATCCAAGAAATCTTGAGCCGTTAATTCACCCAAATCTTTTTGATGATGAATGACACTATCATAGATAGGCACTGTACCAATCATTACTGGCGATGTCTCGATTAATTTGCGTCTAAAAATACGAGTATCACCATGAGTGGAAAGATCCATAATCGACTCAGCTCCAAGTCGAATAGCTCGATTAACCTTTTCAATCTCACTATCATAATCAGTGACATCTTTCGATGTACCTAAATTAACATTGACTTTAGTTCTTAGACGCTTACCAATCCCCTCAGGCGAAATGCTAGTATGTTGCTTGTTACAAGGAATAACAACCTTTCCTGCTGCCACTAGGGAACATAACACCTCTTCATCCATACGTTCTTTTTCCGCGACTACTTTCATTTCCTTCGTAACTACGCCAGCTACAGCCGATTCCAATTGTGTCATAAACATTTTTACATCCTCCTATATAAAAGACATATATAGTTAGGTATGCAAAAATGGGTATCGAACAAAATGATCGATACCCATATTAAGTATTAGCGTGCTTCCTACGCGGGCATGATCCCGATCAGGTATAAAGGTCAGGTGCTCGCAGCCCTTTCTCAGCCTATATAATAGGCTCCCTTGCATACTCACTATATAATTATGCTATTAATATTACTACTTTATTCAGATTTGTCAAATGATTATTCTGACACTTTTACGTCTATTCTTTATTTCTCAGCCTTATCTTGGTCTTTGCTATTATCGGAATCTGCTTTTTCAGAGATTACAATATGCCCATCCTTAACATCAGCAAGCAAGTGTTTAGCATCTATGTGATCCAAGTAGAAGTCAGTTACATTATCGCGGATTTCAGATTCGATAACACGACGTAATGGACGAGCGCCCATAGTTTTGTCATACCCTTGTTCCATCAACAATTCTTTAGCTGCATCTGTTACATCAAGAGTGATGTCTTTCTTAGCCAAAGTCTTATTAACTTGGTCGAGCATCAAATCTACGATTTTTTTCAAATCTTCTTTGCTTAATTGATTGAACTCGATAACTGCGTTGAAACGGTTCAAGAACTCTGGACGGAAGAATGGAGCGATGCGTTCCATTACATCTACTTTATTTTCATCATCATTGTCACTGCCATAACCGAAACCTGCATTGGATGTAGCGATGATAACAGTATTTTTAAAGTTTACTGTATTACCTTGACCATCTGTTAAGCGACCATCATCCAATACTTGTAGAAGTAATGTGATAACTTGAGGGTCTGCTTTTTCGATTTCATCGAATAATACGATGGAATAAGGATTACGACGAACACGTTCCGTCAATGTGTTGGAGTTATCTTCGTAACCAATATAACCAGCTGTAGCACCTATCAATTTAGATACGGCTGTGCGATCACTATATTCGGACATATCCAAGCGAATGATTGCATCTTTGTTACCAAACATATCTAAAGCTAATTGTTTAGCTAATTCTGTTTTACCTACGCCAGTAGGACCTACGAATAAGAAGCTACCGATTGGACGGTTACCTTCGTCAAAGCCTGCACGGTTACGACGAATTGCTTTAGATACAGCTTCTACTGCTTTATCTTGACCAATTACATGAGCTTCTAAACGAGATTTCATGTCTTTCAAGCGTTCGATATCGGATGCTCCCATTTGAGATACAGGGATACCTGTCATTCTTTCAACGGCTTCTGCTACATCGTTAACCTTAGCCACTACCTTTTGATTTTCTGTATGGTTATCAAGCTCTGCTTGTAACTTTTGAATACGCATTTTTTCATTAATCGCAGATTCATAGTCTTCTTTTTGAGCATATTCCTCTTGTTTTGCTTTAGCATCTGCAATATCGGCTTCCAATGTTTTAATATCTGTTACAGGATGTTGAGATGCCAAGTGAGCTGCTGTTACATCGATTAAGTCGATAGCTTTATCAGGCAAGCTACGTTGTGGAATATATTGTACGGAATAATCTACAGCTGCTTTCAACACCGCATCTGGCAATTCAATATTATGATGCGCTTCGTACAATGGACGAATGCCTTGTAAGATTTTGAAAGTATCTTCTGCAGATGGTGCATTAACCTTAACTTCATTGAAACGACGAGCAAGAGCTGCGTTTTTCATGATTGTGTTACGGTATTCATCTTGTGTTGTAGCACCTATAACTGTCATTTCACCACGGGACAAAGCAGGCTTCAAGATATCTGCCAAGCCTTTGGACCCTTGACCATCACCTGTGGACCCAGCACCCAAAATTTGGTGAATTTCATCGAAGAACAAGATAATATTCCCAGCGGCTTTTACCTCTTTAATAAGGTTTTGAATGTTTTCTTCGAAGGAACCACGGTATTGAGTACCAGCTTCCAATCCGGAAATATCGATGGAAATGATTTCTTTATTTTTAATAGCTGCTGGAACATCACCATTTACAATAGCTTGTGCCAAGCCTTCTACTACTGCAGTTTTACCAACACCAGCATCACCTACAAGTACAGGATTATTTTTAGTACGACGCGCCAAGATTTCTGCGGTTTCTTGGATTTCTTTGTTACGACCAATTACAGGATCGAGTTTACCATCACGAGCTTGTTGAGTTAAGTTTGTCCCCAAACGAGCAAGGATGCCATCTTGTTTAATTTTACCTTGTTGCGCAGCTTGAGCAGCTTGCATTTCCTCATTAGATGGTAATCGACCAGTTTGACGATAAAACGCAAATTCTTCTGGAGTTACTTCGCGACCATTAATCTTATAACTACGTCGTTCTGTGGAATACCCCCCCATATTACCCATCAATTGATTAAACAAATCATTCATGCTAGAAAATTCATTACCAAAGTTGTTAAAGTTGTTGTTCATATATTTTACCCCCTCATACATCATAGAGTTTAACTATTTGACTAATAATATTTTTACTGGGTTTATTTACCCTATGACATTATAATAACCCTTAAAAGTCAAAAAGTCAATAAGTCAAAAGATAAATTTTAAAATATTTTTGACTTTATATTCTAACAACAAAAAAGGTTCCGTATTTCAGTTGAGGCTTATCGTCCATCAACTTCCTACGGAACCTTTTTTCTTTACGACATCGGATAACACTATAAGAATGTTATAGCGAAATCATCGTTTCAATTACTATATTTAATTATTAGCCTTTAGTTGCTAGTAAACTATTAACCATAGCTTTCAACGATTCGATTTCAGCTTGTTGTTTATCCAATACTTCTTTTTGTCTACTATTCTCTTGTTTCAAAGAGGTCATTTCATCCTGCATCACATAAATGGAGCTGATTGGACCGCCTTTGTAGCGTTCTGATACAGCTTTTTTAGCATCGCTGTTACCAAACTTGTGAGTATAGCCGGCATTGATCATATTATGACGTCCACCTACGGAAACACCCACGTTGAACATTGTATCTTCATTAGTATAATGAGCAAGACCTAATGCTGCTGCACTCTTACCACGATAGTTACCATATCCGGCCATCACTTGAGTTGGCTCTAATGGATCATATTGAATTGGTTTCAACGCTGACATAGCCGCCGCATGAGCGCCTACTCGTTGTGTTTCGGTTTCAACATTAGCAATTGCATTAGCAAGCTGAGCATTAGATTTTTTCAATTGACCAAGGTTAACTGCATCTGTATCTGCTGTACCAGCTGCAACGCCCTTGATTTGATTGTTGCCATTATTCAAGCCTTCAGTAGTCAAAGACACTGTACCAGCATTTGGATTTTGCGGATTAGCAGGTGTGATAGTCACGCCAGAGCCATTTACAACAGAGGTATTTCCTGCTGCATCTTTGCTCTTAATAGTGTCACCTTTCATAACAGTAGATGCACCATTATCGTCCTTCACTTCTACACTGGACAAACCATTTAAATCTTTAGCTAATTGTACTTGCAACTTGCCGTCTTTTGCATTAACGCCGATATTATTGTCAGTCAATTTCGTTGCGTCAGCACCACCAACAATTTCAAGTTTTTGATTCAATGTCTTGTCGATAACTGTATTTCCGTTATCGCCAGCGAAATGTAACCCATCATTCATTGTTGCTACGGTTTCTTTTACAGGATTGCCGTTAGCGTCTTTCGTTTCATAAACAATACGATCTTTACCAGCACCAGTACCTGTCAAGCCGTCAGCACCTTTAGCCGCCGTAATAGATGCATTCGCACCATCTTTACCGCGTACGCCCATAGTACCGTCAGCACCGTTCAATACAACGCCCGGTTTATCATTTGCTACATCGCCTACGGATACACTTTCAAGACCTGTCATATTCTTATTCAAGGAATACGTGAAAGTAGTACCTGTTTGGTCAATAGTGAGGTTGTCACCGGCACGGAATTCTACTTCCGTTTTATCGCCAACCTTAGTCGCTACATTATTGCCTGTCGCTTGGCCTGTACCTGTAGCACTGCTCTTCGCCAACCAACCGAAGTCCGCCACCTTATCTTCTACGGCCATCACACGAGTATCTACCGCTTGGATTTGGTCTTCTGTCGCTGCTTGACCGCTCACAGGAGCCTGTCCACGAGTCCAAGTCTTATTGGATAAACCGTTCACAGTACCTTTGTTGTCCTTGTTAACAGTTACATCACCCGCTTTGAGGTCTTTACCTTCTACAGTACCTTCGGATGTAATATTGCCTTTAGTC
>NZ_DBFBTX010000002.1:0-467028 GCF_048309325.1 Veillonella parvula | reverse complement strand
TAATCTTGGAAGTCAGCTTGACCTTTTTCAGCCAATACTTTAGTGATTGCAGCAGTCAAAGTAGTTTTACCATGGTCAACGTGACCGATTGTACCGATGTTAACATGCGGTTTCGTACGTTCAAATTTTTCTTTTGCCATTAGGATTATATCCTCCTTCACAAAAACAAATTACATTCTAGTATTAATATAATATATTAACCCTAATTTATCAATGGAATATAAGATTTCCTTACCTATTATTATACCATATATACAAAGTCTTAGAATAGCATGTCATATGTAAAGAAATAAAAAAATCCCCACCAAGGTGAGGTTTAATGGTGGCGGCACACGGATTTGAACCGCGGACACACCGGGTATGAACCGATTGCTCTAGCCAACTGAGCTATGCCGCCATGTATGGAGCTAGTGACCGGGATTGAACCGGTGACCTTATCCTTACCAAGGATACGCTCTGCCGACTGAGCTACACCAGCACAATGAACGATCATTTCACTGTGGTTTTTATGGTTGCGGGGACAGGACTTGAACCTGCGACCTTCGGGTTATGAGCCCGACGAGCTACCAACTGCTCCACCCCGCTATGAATGGTGGAGGGAGAAGGATTCGAACCTTCGAAGTCGAAGACGGCAGATTTACAGTCTGCTCCCTTTGGCCGCTCGGGAATCCCTCCATAAATAAAATGGAGCTGGCGATAGGAATTGAACCCACAACCTGCTGATTACAAGTCAGCTGCTCTACCTATTGAGCTACGCCAGCATCATTACGACAAGATGAATTGTATCACCTAGCACACTAAGTGTCAAGAACCTTTTAAAAACTTTTTTGAAGTTTTTCGTCCACTGTGGTCACCCTTAGTGCTTAATCATAATAACATGAAACGATACCCTATGCAAGTATTTTGTCAAAAAAAATTTATATTTTATCAATCCTCTATAAAATGCCTTGTTTTCAGGATATATACAGTAATCAACTTTTATTTACTAGTATATTCTTTATATACCTTTACATAGTTTCATTCCTTACCAGTCCATGTCTGCTAACATCCATATTTCAGGTTTACTAAAATCAAATAATAGGAAATTACAAAACTATATTTTTTACCTAATAACTGTAATTATATAACTAAAAAAGGAGATAGCCCGCTATCTCCTTCTATACATCTATAGTTTTCCCTATATTCAACCAATATGTTCAAACATACATTTAGTCGATTGCAATAACATGATCTGGATGTGCAATACTAACTACAGCATGTTTAGGATTATTGTTATGTTCTAAGTACAACTGATCCCCTTCAATATGTCCACGCCAGCCAACGACAATAGGATACTTCTTACTAATAGTTTTTAACAACTCAAATGGTTTTAGATTTAAGATAGGTGCAAAGAATACATTAATGCCATCTAGCAAGACTACTTCCGTATCGCTACGGCTAAGAGCACGGCAAATAACTTCTTCCGCTAATTGAGGCCGTTCATCACGAGGCACGAGCAAAAACTCTTCCTCGATGAGTTGCTTAGCTTCCAAGTATTTCCAGCCCTTCTGCTCAGACAATTCACGAATTAGCAAACTTTTACCAGAACCTGGACCACCAACGATAAACAATATACGTTCATCATCACCTTGAATCTTTTCCCAACGTTCTTTTACATCTTGTACAGTAACCATACCCTTTGCCTCCTCGCTGTGACCTATCCTATTTTACAGGACGGTCAGATAACATAACGGATTTGATATATTGGTTTTTATCATCTAGGGCAAACTGTAAATAAGAGTTGCTTGCCGCTGGATTTTTATATTCATATACGGTAGACGTCCCCGCCTTTGTTGTAGATTCAACAATACGAGTTGGCATACCATACACAAAGAGCAATAAATATTTGGTATCACCCATCGCGATTCCACGACGTGTAGGCGTATAAACATTTAATAATACGCGATTGATAAGATCTTTTTTATCTACACTCACACCGTATTCATTATAGCCAATAAATGTGGAGCCAAACAATATGCCTTGATGTTTCCAATCATTATTAGGATCATTAACAAAATGGTCATTCAACTTGAAACCACGCAATACAAAATCATCAGCCGTAAGTGTACCAGCTTCAAAATCATACACTTCAGCTTTCGGCAATCCAAACCTAGGCCATACTTGTCCACTAATAATGTCTACAGCCTCTATATTGCTTTGTTTAATGGTGAAAGCAATATATTCTTTTTGCTGACCAAGCATAGATTGTTGTTGGCTATTACTATTTGTATTCTCTACAGGACTCTTAAACTCCTTTTTTTGAGGCAATGAATTTTCGGAATGCCCCTCATAAAGGAAAATATACGTCTCATTTTTCTTATCACGCCACATCGCATTAGGACTGCCATAGGCAAATATCAATTCCATCCGTGTGCTACCAGGGCCAATGTCACGTACTGTATTAGCGCCTTTTTTCGTACTATGAATATTTGTAATAGTATTTGGTTCAAAGAAGTAAGTCGCCCCTTGACCGCGCAATTGATTGTTAACCAACAATTCTTGAGCAGGTCCAGTATATACAGTTACTGCTACATCTTTCATGTAATACGTAGTAAAGTTATCACGTACCTCAGTTTTTTCTACATCTTTTGGGACTTCAAACTGATTCCCCAATCGGTATGTGCCAATAGCATAGTCATCTTGAGAACCTAAAGGCGGTAAACTGTTTGCCGTATAAGACTTACCAATATCAGCTAAATTATTCTGAGTGATACTCGGCAAAGGACCTTCGTTCTCACTAGCCGCTTGCCAGAATTGTATAGAATCACCAAATTCAGTTACAGCCATTTGCTCTGCGAGCCATCCAGTTTTAGAACCTTCCTGTTTCGTTTTTGGGTCTAGCTTAACAACTCTAACTGGTGCATTATCAAGGTAAGACAAGCTATCAACCTCACCAGTTCCATCTACACTACCATCATTGCTCGCATTAGCGGAATCTTGAGCTACAACGTTAGTGTCATCAGTAGTTTCTACTGCAACTGGGTTAACAGTGGAAATGGCAGGCTCTGCTGCATAACTGATTGTAGTAGCACACAAGCCCACAAGGAGGGCTGCTACAATACGGCTCTTCATAGAATAGTTCATCGATTATTCTCCAACTGTGCACGCAACCAATTCAACCATGTTTCAAGACCGTTGTGGGCCGTGCAACTTACTTCAAAAATTTCTCCATTTGGATTTAAATTACGGATATCTTGTATTGCCTGCTCCTTTTTGAAAGGCACATAAGGCAATAAATCAATCTTGTTAATAAGGATGGCCTTAGACTCTTTAAAGATTAACGGATACTTAAGGGGCTTATCTTCACCTTCGGTAACAGATAAAATCGTTACTTTCATGCTTTCACCAATCTCAAATTCCGCAGGGCAGACTAAATTGCCTACATTTTCAATAATAATCATATCGAGATCATCAAGATTAAGATCACCTAAGGCATCTTGAATCATCTGTGCATCGAGATGGCACCCACCAACCGTATTAATCTGGATAACAGGCACACCCAACTCATGAATGCGCTTGGCATCCTTTGCCGTAAATAAATCGCCTTCAATAACGGCTAAGCGATAATCCTTTTTTAAATCTTGTAAGGTTGCCTCCAAAAGGGAGGTCTTACCTGCCCCAGGTGAACCTAACAGGTTAAATACAAATATATTCTTTTCCTTAAACAACTGTTGTAAGGACTCTGCAATAGCATCGTTTTTTGCCAGTACATTAGTTTTAACTTGAACTTGCATGCCCTAACCTTTCTATCAATCGATATCTATAGAGGTCACTTGTAGCTCGCGACCGCCTATAGTTTGTACGAAATGGCTGTCACAATAAGGACAAATAAACGTATAATTTTTTACAAAAAATATTTTATCACAATCTAAACACTTTCCTTCAATAGGAACTGTATTGATTTCTATGCGTGAGCCTTCCGCAGGTGTTCCCTTCGTAATGGCTTCCCAACAAAATAGCAATGAATCCGGTTCTACCCCACTCATTAAACCTAAGTCTAGTTGAATAGAATGAATGACTGTCGCATCATGTTGACGTAAGGTATCGAGCGCTACATCAAGAATACCTTCTGCTATAGACATCTCATGCATGATATGCCTCGTATACCGCTTCTAGCATCATTGTCGTTGTTACGGATCCAACACCTCCTGGTACAGGAGTAATGGCAGATGCAATATCTTTTACCGCTTCATAATCAACATCGCCTACCGTCTTACCTTCTAGTTCATTAATGCCTACATCGATAACAACAGCACCTGGCTTAATCATATCTGCTGTAATCATATGAGCACGACCCGCTGCAGCAATAACGATATCGCCACGTTTTACTTGTTCTGCCAAATCAGGGGTTCTGGAATGGCACATTGTAACCGTACCATGTGCACCAAGTGTCATAAGAGCTACCGGCTTACCAATCACTTGGCTACGACCGATTACTACCACATGTTTACCCTCTACAGGAATATCATAGTGGTTTAAAATCGCCATGCACGCCTTGGCAGTACAAGGGGCAAAGCCACCTTTACCGGCAGTTACAAGACCAATATTATACGTAGTTAGACCATCGATATCTTTTTTAGGATCTAGCATATCGATAAGAGCCTCTGTATCAATGTGTTTAGGCATCGGCATTAACGGTAAAATCCCATGAACAGCCGCATCATTATTTAATTCTTGCAATGCTGTAACTACTTCATCCTGTGTAGCCGTTTCAGGTAATTGTTTTAACACAAAGCCATAGCCAAAGTTCTTGGCTGTCTTTTCCATAAATGTAGCGTACATATGAGCACCGTGGTCTTCACCAACGAGTAATACTGCCATAGTAATTACAGAGTCGCCAACTGCTGCAACTTTTTCTTGTAAAATCGCCTTGTGAGCGTCTGCTACTGCTTTACCGCGTAATTCGATCATAAGTATCTCCATTCATTCAAACTATCTATAAAATAAGGTGCCTCCGGAGAGGCACCTAAGTCTCTTATTCTATTATATAACGAACTGTCTATAATTTCTAATTATGACCGAATTCGTTTTATCTACGGAAATGAACAGTAATTGCTGTACCAGCCTGAACAGTTGTACCGCTACTTTCATCTTGAGATGTAGCCGTACCAGTTCCATCCGGTTTAAAGGCAAGTCCCGCCTTATGTAACCAATCACGCACTTCACCATAGGTAAAACCAGTAAAGTTAGGCAATGTAACAGAACCATCACTTCCCGGTTTTGGTTCAGGTAATGTATTAGCAGCTTTAACAGCTACTGGTGTACTTTCTTTAACATACGGACTCATTTGGTAATACCGTACAAGTTGAGATACGATGTCCTTAAATACAGGGGCTACAATTTGACTACCATAATAAGAACCCTTTTGTGGGTCATCAATAACGACAAGAACTACAAATTTTGGATCCTCTACAGGGCCAAAGCCAATAAAGGACGCAATGTATTGTCCGTCGAGATAACCGCCATGTTTGGTATCTAGTTTTTGCGCCGTACCAGTTTTACCGCCGAAGTGATAACCTTCTACCATCGCTTTTGTACCGCCACCTTCGGATACTTCTTTTTCTAGAATATCTACAATGGTTTTAGCGGTTTCCGCCGGAACTGGTTGTCCCACAACAGATGTTTCAGTCGTACTTGTTACATCGCCTTGAGAGTTACTATAAGACTTGATGATATGTGGTTTCATCATAGCCCCACCATTAGAAAGGGCACCAAAGACACGAACCATTTGTAATGGTGTAACCGCAATACCTTGACCGATAGACATTGTAGCAACGTCTAGCTTACTCATATCCTCTGGATTATACAAAATACCTGCTCCTTCACCAGGCAATTCAATACCTGTTTCAGAACCAAAGCCATAATCACGTACATATTTCGAGAGAATATCTGCCCCTGTTAATGTACCAATTTCAGCCATACCAGTATTAATAGAGTACTTCAAAATATCTAGCAAACGAACAGGACCATATCCCTCACCATTCCAGTTTCTAATGATATGTCCATTGGCAGCGAAGGCCCCTTTATCGTTATACACAGTGTCTAACTTCCATTTGCCTGCTGCAAGAGCTGCAGATGCAATGATAGGTTTGAATGTAGAACCTGGTTCATATAAATTGGTAACCGCAATATTTTTGAAAGCCTCTTCACCACTTTGGTTGTAGTTATTAGGATCATAACTTGGACGATTGGCCATCGCTAATATTTCACCGGTCTTTGGATCCATAACGATAACGCTGGCATGCTTAGCTCCTGTATCAACCATCGCCTTATCAAGAGCGCGTTCTGCAATAAATTGAATTGTTGCATCGATGGTTAAGGTTACGCTTTTACCCTTATCTGGTAAAAATTTAGATAGTACGGAACCAAAGATGGCATTCCCTTTATTATCAGTAGCTACAATTTCTTGTTGTACGCCCCCCTTTAATTCGTCATCGAGAACCATTTCTAGACCATCAAGCCCTTTATCATCAGTGCCGACAAAGCCTAATACTTGTGCCGCTAAGACACCATTTGGATAATAGCGCTTAGATTCTTCAACGAAATTAAGGCCTGCAATATTATTATCCTTAATAACTTGTTGTACCGCTTTTGATTTGTCTGCATCCATCATACGATTCAACCAGACAAAGGCGGTATCCTCTTGCAAAGCTTTTACAATATTCTCTTTTGACATCGTTACATACGGTGAGATGAGCTCCGCAATCTCTTGAGGAGACTGTTTAATCATCTTCGGATCCGCATATAAAGATTTTGTAACTACACTCATCGCCAATGGCTTGCCATTACGGTCATAGATTGTACCCCGCGGCGATTGTAATTTTCTATCTACTTGAACTTGTAATAAGTTTTTCTTCTCTAGGTCAAAGGTATCAAAGACCTGTAACTGTGCTAAACGACCGATAAGGACGAAAGCAACGGTCATGAGTATGGCAAGGCACCATGTAGTGCGACTCCAATCACTCATGCGTAATAACGCTTTATTTAATAACTTCATCATTTCTCCACTGGACGGCGTAACTTATGGTCTAATGCATCATATAGCGCATCTGGTTCATTGGTAATCACTCCATTTTGTACCTGACCTAATAAATACTGCAATCCTTCCCCCACTTTATTCCCTGCAAGCTTAATAACACGTTCATCATAATTTAAATCCTTTGTATGGATAGGCATCTCTAGGCTCAGATCTGCCATACATTCACCAAAGGCTAAGGTTCCATCAGTCGATGCATAAGGCTTCCCACAGCCTAACACATCAGCAGCACAAACCTTAGATAATTGCTCCCATGCAGTTCGCATAATTTGACTATCTCGAAACTCACCGCTGCGAGCCTCTTTACGGATCCACTTTTTCTCATTAGCTTCCCCATTTTGTACAAAATAGTGAAAGCGCATATGATTTTTTACAATCCAAGCTACACGGCGCACAAAAGCCTTAGGATAACCTAAACGAGTAAGCAAGGTTTCTGTCATTTCAGCACCTAATGTATCATGGCCACGATCCGTCAAACGTCCGTTAATAACAGCTCGTACCGCCGGCATACCCTTTGCTACATCGTGTAACAGTGCACCCCAACGTAATATTAAATCTGGTTCTGTATGAGATACAACGGCTAATGTATGATACCAACCATCAAATTCGTGAAAGTCTTTTTCTTGTGGTAAATTCACAAGATGGTATAGCTCTGGTAAAATAGGCACTTCACGAGCGACGCCATTTTCTACAACGCGACAAGAACACTCGGCCAAGCGAGATTGTACTAATACATCAAGGCCCTTAGCCACAGCGGGCTCTAACATGAGTCGGTCCAGTTCACTACGGACTCTCTCGAGAGATAACCCAGGCACACGATGAAATGCCTTTGGCATAGCTTCTAATAAATCTTCGGTAGGTAAGAAATCTAGCTTTGCCACAAAGCGGCATGCTCTAAATAATCGCAATGCGTCTTCTTCGAAGCGTTGCTGTGCATTCCCAATGGTTCGCAATGTCTTATGCTTGATATCTCGGCGTCCCCCTACTAGGTCTATGACCTCACCAAAACGATTCATAGCCATACCATTGACCGTAAAGTCACGACGCAACACGTCTTCCTCTAAGGTATCGGCATAAGCGATTTCTTCTGGTCGATGACTATCCGCTCCATATCGTTCAGTGCGATACGTTGCAATTTCATATTGCTTTCCTTCTAGTGTAGCTACTACTACGCCAAAGGATTTTCCTACTAAGTCTGTCGTTTGAATATCTTGACCGCGTAGGACTTCAATTACCGTATTAGGACGTGCAGACGTCACAATATCAAAGTCATGAGGCTTTTGATGCATCAAAATATCACGCACTGCTCCGCCAATGATATAGGCTTCATAACCTGCTTCTTCCAATACAGTCAATATTCGATTGGCTTGTTCCATCATGCACACTCCTTTCTGAACTAGTCTAACCTTTATTTTACTACAAATGAAAGCATGAAAAAAGTGCAATCCTATAAGGATTGCACTCGTTCTGCAATAGCTGTACCCGTCGGTGTTACCGCAAGGCCGCCATCACTTGTTTCACGCAATGCTGCTGGCATAGCGCGACCGATATTATTCATTGCTTCAATAACTTCATCTGGTGGAATTTGACTTTCAATATTCATCAAAGCCAATTCAGATGCAGTAATGGCATGAACTGCATAGAAACCATTACGTTTAACGCACGGTACCTCTACAAGCCCTGCTACTGGATCACAGGCAAGGCCCAATAAGTTTTTCATACACAATGCGATAGCATGGCCTACTTGACGAGGCGCACCACCCATCATTTCTACAATGGCACCGGCGGCCATACAAGCGGCCGTACCAATTTCTGCTTGGCAACCACCAACGGCGCCAGCCACACAAGCACGATTCGCCACGACATTGCCAATACCAGAAGCAGCCAAGAAACCTTTTACTACTGTTTCTCTATCTAACTTGTAATGGTCTGCTACAGCTTTCACCGCACCAGGCATAACGCCACAAGAGCCTGCAGTAGGACAAGCAACAATGCGGAACATTTTCGCATTTGCTTCATTAACAGCAATAGCATAGGTCATTGCTTTATACGCAATATCACTCATAAATCTTGGCGTTTGACCATTAAGCTGTGCCGCCTGTCCACCGGACATACCAGAGGCCGTTTTCTCCGCATAATCTATACCATCTTGAATAGAACCTTCAAAGATATCTAACCGATGCTCAATTTCACGAATAACCGCTTCTTCACTGCGGTCATAATTTTCTAACTCATAACGCAGTACTACGTCACCGAAGGAAATATTATTTTCCTCTGCTAAGCGAATAATATCTGCAATTGTATCATATGCATAACTCATCATTCGCCCTCCTATAAAGCTTCAAAGGTCATGACATCTTGAATGCCTGGACACTCGCGCATAAACTGAACGGTAATAGGATTTACCACCGTATCTGTAGTAATGACCATCACTGCATCCTTGTGCTTACCCTTCCGAAACACGCGCATGGTAGCGATATTAATATCGGACTCACTTAATGCTTGGCTCACCAAAGAGATGGCGCCAGGTCTATCTTCATGGAATACAACAAGAGTAAACTCATCGCCAGTAATAGACATATCATTGCCATCTACTTCGGTAATCATAATTTGACCGCCACCAAGAGAACGACCAATCACAGTCATATGACGATTATGTTCATCGTACATATCAAAACGAACCACATTAGGATGACCTACATCAAGAGGAGACTCGATAAAGTTATACTCCATGCCCTCTTTTTCAGCTAATTTTTGAGCAACACGAATATTCGTATCATCCTCTTTAAAACCTAATAAGCCCCCAATCAAGGCACGGTCTGTACCATGGCCTTTATAGGTCTTAGCAAAAGAGCCGTATAAGGTTAAATCTACCTTTTTAGGTGTGGAACGGAATATGCACCGCGCCATCTTACCTAGCCGCGCAGCACCAGCTGTATGCGAACTAGACGGGCCAATCATGACAGGCCCTATAATATCAAAAATACTATTCATACACGCCTCTATATACACATAAACAATGTGAGAAAATCCTATTTCACCTATAGTATAGCAACCAATATCGAGCCTTGTCTATATGCACATTAGAGGCATATTTGTTTGCCTACAGAGGACTACTATTCTTGTGAAAGCTGTTCTAAAACTTTGTATATTGATGGGACGCATCCATATCTACAGTTATAAAAAGGAAAGACTATACTTATGCAGCGACATCTCCCCCTCACCTCACTATTCTGATGAAAGCTATTTTATGAGTTTGTATATTGATGGGACTTATATTTCAGAAACGTTTTACTTATGGGCATAACCTATTGAGGGCCGACTTACGCTGAGTATGGAGGCATGAGATAGGTTATGCCCATTAGTAATCTAGTTGTCGCAATACTGTCAGGCCCCATCAATAAACAAACACTCGATAGATAGCTTTCACAATAATAGTAAAAAAACGCACCTAAGGATAACCCTAGGTGCGTTATTTATAACAACAGTCCTAAATCATAAAAGAGAGGGGACGTAGGACTGTAGTTAACAGATTAATAGATCCTATTAGCCCAAGATAGCTTTCATGTCAGCTTCTGGAGTTGTAATTGGATGTAATTGGAATTTTTCTACCAAAATGTTCAATACATTGCTGGAGAAGAATTTAGGCAAGGAAGGTCCGATGTAAATGTTACGGATACCCAATGCTAACAATGTTAACAAGATACATACCGCTTTTTGTTCGTACCAGGACAATACCAATGTCAATGGCAAGTCGTTTACATCACATTCAAATGCACCAGCTAAAGCTACTGCTACTTGAATAGCGGAGTAAGCATCGTTACATTGACCCATATCAAGGATACGAGGGATACCACCGATTTCGCCGATGTTCATGTCGTTGAAACGGAATTTACCACAAGCCAATGTCAATACTACAGTATCATTTGGAGTTTGTTTAACGAATTCAGTGTAGTAGTTACGGCCTACTTTAGCACCGTCACAACCACCTACCAAGAAGAAGTGTTTGATTGCGCCAGCTTTTACAGCATCAATTACTTTATCAGCAATACCCAATACTGTGCCATGACCGAAACCTGTAGTTACTTCATGACCACCGTTGATACCAGTGAATTCTTGAGCTTCTTTGTAGCCGCCCGATTCGATAGCACGGTTGATAACTGCGGAGAAGTCTTTAGTACCATCTTCTTTTTCTTCGATATGTGCACAACCATCGAAACCTACCATATCTGTAGTGAAGATATTAGCTTTGTAGTTTTCTTTTGGTGGCATAATGCAGTTTGTAGTGAACAAGAATGCACCAGGAACATCAACAAATTCTTTTTGTTGGTTTTGCCATGCTGTACCGAAGTTACCTTTCAATTGAGGATGTTTCTTCAATTCAGGATAAGCGTGGCAAGGCAACATTTCACCATGAGTATAGATATTTACACCTTTACCATCAGTTTGTTCCAATAATTGTTTCAAGTCATGAAGGTCATGACCAGTTACAACGATAAAAGGACCTGGTTCTACAGTCAAAGGAACTGTAGTTGGTACAGGTGTACCATATGTTTCAGTATTAGCTTTATCAAGAACAGCCATACATTTCAAGTTAATTTGACCAAATTCCATCAAAAGATCAAGCCATTCTTCAGCACTGTGATCTTTAGCGAATTCTACCATGCCTTTAACGAACCAAGCGTCAACATCAGCATCGTGGAAGCCAAGGCGAGCAGCATGCCATGCATATGCAGCCATACCACGCATACCTAACAATAATGTGGAACGAAGGGATACGATGTCTTCTTCACCTTTCCACAATTGTTCCCAATCGAAATTTTGTTGAGCGCTATCCACTTTTGCATGGTAAGCATTTACTTCGTCAATGAATTCTTGAACGCGGTCTTCAGAGAAGTTTACGTTTGTTACACACATGAACAAACCGCGCATAATATAATCGATACCTTCTTTAGTATGACCCTTTACGTCTAAAGCGCGAGCCAAGCCAACTAAGGCAGCAGTTAATTCGTCTTGTAAGTTAGCAACTGGTGCAGTTTTACCACATACACCTTGTACAGTACAGCCACCTGGTGCTGCAGATTGTTCGCATTGATAACAGAACATACTCATTTAAAAATCCTCCTTTGCGAGACTTCCTCGCAGTCAAGCTAGATAATATAAAACCTATACATTACACTGATGTTTTATCAGTTGTCTGATTGATTACATTTGAAAGTATAACGTAAAGATGATACAATTTCTGTAGCTTGAGCAACAAATAAAAACTTTTTCAAAAATTTTCCTGACTTCCCTTATGGAACAGGTAGACCATTTAGTCTTATACTTTTATTATACAATAATCATTTTTAATTGCTATAGACTTTATCACACCGGAGGTGCTTATGAAACAAATACTTTCAAACGATATCATTAATCAATATATGCCCACCCTCGTGAAATGTCCTTTATTCAATACATTAGGAGAGCCAGAGCTGCGTAGCTATTTAAATAATGCCAAAGTTATCATCCACAGTTACCAAAAAAATGATTTTATAGCCCTCGCTGGAGATCCTATGGAGGGTATTGGTGTCATTCTTGAAGGCAGCGCTTTACTGACTCGTGAAAATGTAATGGGGCAACGGGTTATTATGGCAAACTTAGAGCAATCAGATATTTTTGGAGAAGCACTACTATTTAGCAAACAGCCTTTATGGCCTGCTACCATTAAAGCAACAAAAGCAACTAAAATTATGTTTATTCCCCTTGAAACCTTTATTAAAACATTACCGGATTGTCATCAATGCCAAACTAAAATCCTATCTAATCTATTAGAGGATTTATCTGAAAAAGCAATTCTATTAACCAGAAAAGTCCACTACCTCACATTAAAAGGGATGCGCGAAAAGATTTTTGCGTACTTAACAGATATTTATAAACGTCAGCATTCTAACACAATTCAATTACCCCACAACCGCGAGCAAATGGCTGAGGTTCTCAATGTATCTCGCACAGCCCTTAGCCGTGAATTAGGACGCCTTCGCGATGAAGGTCTCATTGATATTACAGGGCGCACCGTAACAATTAAAAATATTGAAGACATTGAAGAATTCGGCTTTAACACCTTTTAATACTTAATGTCTATTAAATTTAACAAACTAAAAAGTCTCTCAAGATTATCTTGAGAGACTTTTTTATTACACGACTCATAAAATATATAACGGTTTTAAGTATATAATAACTATATAATATAATTTTTCAAACTATATAGTGCTTAAAATTGTAAATTAGAACCAATGAGACAAATCAAATTCTTCACCAATGGTTGCTTTCACATGAGCACGACCTAAGTAAAGGCCTAACAATGTTAAGCTAATTTTAGACATTGGCGTGCTATCAAAGACATCAGCTAAGTCCAATAGAACCGGTGAAATATCATCCATGATATCACGCGCCTCTTGTCCCCTGAAAGCAGTAGGTTTGCTCTTCATCAGAGCTAAAAGATCACGTTGAACCATAGCATTAGAAATTCGTGTTTGTCTAAAGAATTGTGGTGCTAAAGACTCATCTACCAAGGCTAATTTATAAAGATTGGAGTTCAAGCTACGCACCACATAACGTGGATCCACACCATGACCATCTGTAGCACGGAAGAGTTCTTCCTTAGAGAAACCACGATAGTTGAATACAAACGGATATGAATTCGACAACACTTGGCATAAAGTGATAGGCTCTTGTTCTTCTTGTGTACAGCGTAAGTAGTCCAGCTGGCGATAGAAGGAATCATTTCGAGGTAAATCAGAGATGAATGGCTCAATATATTTTTCCACATAATGTTGGAAGTGAATCAATCCATAGTTATTAGAATTTCTAGAATATTGTAACAATAATGTTAAGGCCATAACTTGGAAGTGACCTAATGTTAAATGAGGTAATACACGTAATGCATCAAAAGCTACGAGGTATGGCGTACTAGATTTAGGAGATTGAACCACATCTAGAAAAGCACCTAACGCAGCGGACTTCATCCACTCTGTATTTGTAGCGGCATATGCCTTTTGCATACTCATCAACGCTTCTTGAATAACAATATTCTCTAGTAATGCATTCACTTCAACAATTTTTGTAATATTGAGAGCCGCTAAAGCATCTCTTGTAATAGATTCTACATAGTGTTGCGTATCACCATGTAACACCCCAAAGGAATGAACAAATGGTGCTATAGCCAACTCAACGCATTTATCCTCATGTGCCGTTTTTGCCCATTGACCATGCGGTTCCTCCTCTTCAGCTAAACTTGTTGCCGCCAATTGTGCTTCAATTTCAGAAGCATCAAACAAACGCGTTTCATCTAATACCGATGGACCTTCCGCGGTTTGTATTTCGTTTGCACCACCTATCATTTGTGTAGCATCTATGCTATCCGCTTCATCAGCTTCAAAGGCTTCCACAGATTCACCCATAGCAATTGTATCTTCAACAGAGTTAGCGCTATTGAGAAGTTCATCTGTAACAACATCGAGGACAATAGTTTTATCCACCAACGGAGTAACACCTTGATTGGCTTGATTAGCTTGCTTAAGATCTGATACAGCTGTCATCACAATGGTTTCATCCCCTATTGGTGTGCCATTATCCGAACCTATTGGTGTTCCATTATCCGAACCTAATGCTAACGCATATTCTCCCTCTGAAACATGACTTGAATTAGACTTTAGAGTACTTCTTTTATTATAAGAGGTATCTATAGGATCAACCAGAGGTTCAGCCGGTTCTCGCTCTTCACCGACCACCGTTTCAACTGTATCCGGAATTGATGCAGTATATACATTAGTTCCACTCGTATGTGTGATTGTTACATTGCCCTCTTGCGACTCCGTTGCAAATATAACATCATTATGCGCTTTAGGATTATTTTTATTACTTATGTTTTTATAGGATTTTTCTTTTGCCTTACTTTCACCATCACCACCGCTAAATACAGCATAGCAAACAGCAAAGAATCCCAATGCCACGACGGCTAATACAAAATACGGTATTAGGTTTGACATACTATCCCCCTACATCAATGCTTCATTATATGCAGCACGCTCACCGCCAATGCTCTTCGGACGAATACGACAAGCGGTCACATGTGCTTTCCCAATTTCTTTCACACAAAGACGTACAGGCACTGCAACGTGTTTCATGTGCATACCAATGAAAGTATCTCCAATATCGATGCCCACATCAGCTTGAATAAATTCAACCATCACAGGATCATCAAAATGTTCGTACGCCACCACAGCCAGGGCACCACCCGCATGACGTTGAGGAACAACATTAACTTCCTCCTCCCATGTCATAGCGCTACGGTCCATAACAAGTGCACGATTAATATGTTCACAACATTGAATCGCCAAGTTAAGTCCTTTAGCCTTAACAGCATTGTATATTTCATCAAATACGACCTGAGCCACATCAAGGTGAGAGTCAGTGCCGATTTTTTTACCTACAATTTCGCTAGTGGAACAGCCAACAACGAATAATTGACCTTCGCGAACCTTTGCTAAATCAAGTAATTCAGCCATCGCGTTGCGAGTTGACTGACGAATAGTTTCTACAGAAGTCATGTTATCGCCTCACTCAAATTGAATGTATAAAATCTATATGTATATTATCATAAAACCGACAGAATCGGTAGACTAAACTCTACACGTAACGGATGAACATCTTATGATTATAGCTTAACAACAAAAAGAGGCTTGCTTTAGCAAGCCTCTTTCAATCACTCAATGGTGATATTAGATTTTTCTGTAAGGTTTTTGGCCTAATTCGTAGAAGTTATTACCTTCAGTATCGCCAACTACGATGCAAGGGAAATCTTCAACAGTCAATTCAGCCAAAGCTTCTGGTCCAAGTTCACCATAAGCAAGTACTTCATATTTTTTGATGGATTTTGCAATCAATGCTGCCGCGCCACCAACTGCTGCGAAGTATGTGCAACCATTTTTCTTCATGGATTCAACTACTTCTGGTTTACGGGAACCTTTACCAATCATGCCTTTGATACCTTGATCAAGCATTGTTGGTGTGTAAGCATCCATACGACCGGAAGTTGTAGGACCAGCGGAACCAATTGGATCACCAGGTTTTGCAGGTGTTGGTCCAAGATAATAAACGAATTTATTTGTCCAGTCGATTGGTAATTTTTCACCACGCGCTAAAGCTTCAGTCATAACTTTATGAGCAGCGTCACGAGCGGAGTAAATTTTACCAGTGATAAGAACGCTATCACCAACTTTTAATTTGCGGGAAAACTCTTCATTATATTCTTCAGTATTAATGCGAATTGATTCAGCCATTGTTTTTACCTCCTATCGATTAAAGTACTACGTGAGCATGACGAGCAGCATGGCACATGATAGTAACTGCAACAGGAAGACCTGCGATGTGAGTTGCACCCCATTCGATGTTTACACCGATACAAGTTGTAGTGCCACCCAATTGTGGTCCAATACCAGTTTTGTTAACCATTTCCATGATTTCTTCTTCTAATTTTGCATAGTCTGCATCTTTATGAGGTACGCTAATGTCACGAAGCAACGCTTTTTTGGACATAACTGCTGCTTGGTCCATAGTACCGCCAATACCAATGCCGAGTACAATTGGAGGGCATGGGTTAGGACCTGCATGTTTTACGATTTCAAGGACTGCATTTTTAACGCCTTCCACACCATCAGCAGGTACGAGCATAGCTACATCGGATTTATTTTCAGAACCGAAACCTTTTAATTCTACTTGAATATCTACTTTATCGCCAGGAACGATTTCAGTGTAGATGATTGCAGGTGTGTTATTTTGTGTATTTTTACGGTTGAACAATGGTTCAGCTACAACGGATTTACGAAGATAACCTTCAACATAACCAGCTGCAACACCAGCATTGATAGCTTCTGTAAGATCACCACCAACGAAATGAACATCTTGACCAACTTTTAAGAATACCATAGTCATACCAGTATCTTGGCAGTATGGACGATCTTCAGCATCGGCAATTTCTGCATTTTTAATAATTTGATCAAGAACGATACGACCTACCGAAGACTCTTCTGTTTCACGGCCTTTTTTCAAACCTTCATAGATGTCTTTTGGCAAGTGGTAAGCTGCGTCCATACACATTTGACGGACTGTTTTTGTGATTTCAGATACTTGAATCTCGCGCAAGATAATCCCTCCTCAGGAAAATAGTTGAATATTAATTCTAATACCGATGAGATAAAATAAAATTCTCAAACATATGAAAGAATATCTATCTCAAACCGATGAGATTAACTCTATACATAAATCGTAGCACACAATATAAGGGGATTCAACGTCTCACCTATACAGTTTTCTCAATGCTTTTCCAGTTTTTGAGAATTGTTTTCATGAATATTTTTGTATATATTTCGGTTTTTCAATAGCCTACATAGACTTTATTCTCCAGTCACTAAAAAAGCCCCATTCTGTGATAAAAGTCATAGTCTATCACATATCAATAAGATTTTAATATCTTATATTTTTACCTACTTTCTTATATATAAATTTGGTTTAAAATGAACCACAAACATAGACTATATCTAATAAGATAAATACACTTTCATCTTAACTGATACTACTTTTCAACTAAATCTTTTAAACTTTTCTATAATGCATATGTATACCGATTATCTTCAATATACTTATATTGCTAACTCCCATTCATTTAGAGCCATACAATCACCTTAGAACGCAGTAAATATCTATAGTTAATAAGCTCTATAGATTTTATTAATTTTAATGACTCTCTCATCAAAATTATTGATAACTAATTTTATTTATAAAGTTATGTCTTTTAGTCATAATTGACAATATCTATTTTATAGTGTTCTAAAAAAAATGCTTGCTTTTATAATTAAACTAACATATAATAACAATCGTACCATTCCTCGATAGCTCAGTCGGTAGAGCAATCGGCTGTTAACCGATCGGTCGTAGGTTCGAGTCCTACTCGAGGAGCCATTTTGGCCCGTTGGTCAAGCGGTTAAGACACCGCCCTTTCACGGCGGTATCCCGGGTTCGATTCCCGGACGGGTCACCACCATGGACGATTAGCTCAGCTGGGAGAGCGCCTGCCTTACAAGCAGGATGTCGGCAGTTCGATCCTGTCATCGTCCACCAGACTAAAGAAGCAAGCTATTAAGCTTGCTTCTTTTTTTTGTATATATGATATAATAATATAAATTGTATAATTTGTAATTTTAAAAGAGTTTTATTAAGAGGAGGAATTATGTTACATAACTTCGGACTCTATAAACGTCCACTACTTACAGTACTTGCTGTACTACTCACAACTGCATTTACAACAGCCAGTGCCGCTATGATCGATTTGAGTCAATTAACACCAAATACAACACAACCTGTAGCTCTTAGCACTATACAAAGTAGCACAAGTAATGAAGCTCCTACATTAGCCCCTGAAACGAATATGGAGCCTGTCATAAAAGTGGCTGCAACACCAACATCTACACCGATTTCTGGAGCTCCAGAAAAAGCCACAATTAATACTTCTAGTACAAGTCATGATGGACACTTAGAAAACTTTCCGAGCCGTAAAGTTACTATTGTTGTACCAGCAAATTTGCGCAATGAAAACACAGCTCAATTTGGTCGCTACATGACAGATCGCTTATCAAATACACTTAAATATCCTTACTATAATACAACCATCGTAAGTACTAACACACCAACTGCAGAAATTAAAGCCGCTGATCTTGCTCAAATTGCAGAGGCCCAAAATTCTGAAATCGTTATTATGCCTGTACCATTACAAGACGTATATGTACAAGTTAATACTATTAATAGCCCAGATCCGTATAATAAGGATAATCATGAAATTTATATCGCCGCAAAGGTTAATGCCCTTTTATACTATTATGATGTAAACGATAAGATAATCCATACTGTTCGTACGGGCTTCAACCAAACTGATGACTCTTTGACTATGCCAACACATAAATCAGTTTGGAACAAAGTTATGACTATATTACTTGATAAATTACCATATAAACGAATTCCAACAGACCGTGACCGTTACCAAGCACCTGGTATCAATTCTGAGGCACCTGTTGTACTAGATTTTCAAGTAGAACAACCTAAGAATACTGCGTACTCCTTAAAAGGTGTGAGCGTTTTATAATCAAAATTAGAAAGATAAAAAGGCTAGCCAGCTGGCTAGCCTTTTTCTTATAACATTTTTGTAACATGCAAGCGCAATAAGGCACGTTGCAATGCTGCTTCCGCTCTTTCTACATCAATATCAGGTGTAGGATTTGATAACCGACCTTCAGCACGCTCTTTAGCTCGACGAGCACGTTCCACATCAATGAATGTTGGATCTTGACAGTCAGGGGTTACAATACTCACCTTATTATGTTCAATTTCACAGAAGCCCCCAAATACAGCATATTCACGAGATGTTCCATCTGGTTGATCAATGCGTAAAGGTGCCAAGTCTAATGCGATAATCATAGGTGCATGGTTTGGCAAAATACCAAAAGCACCATCGATAGCTTTACCTACAAAGAATGTAGATTTGCCTTCGAATACAATCGCATCAGGTGTAATTATCTGTAGGGTCATAGGTTCCGCCATGGATTATTCCCCCTTCTCTTGCATTTCCTTTGCTTTTTGAACGGCTTCATCTATGGTACCAACCATGTAGAATGCACCTTCTGGCAATTCATCATGTTTACCATCCAAGATTTCTCTGAAGCCTCTCAATGTTTCGGACAATGGCACATATTTACCAGGAGAACCGGTAAATACTTCTGCTACGAAGAATGGTTGACTCAAGAAACGTTGAATCTTACGAGCGCGAGATACAGTGAGTTTATCTTCGTCAGACAATTCTTCCATACCGAGGATTGCGATAATATCTTGAAGATCGCGATATTTTTGCAATACTTCTTGTACTCCACGAGCTACTGCGTAGTGCTCTTCACCAAGTACATGTGGGTCCAAAATACGGCTTGTAGAGTCCAGAGGATCCACCGCTGGATAGATACCAAGTTCCGCAATGGAACGAGACAATACTGTTGTCGCATCCAAGTGAGCGAATGTCGCTGCTGGAGCCGGGTCAGTCAAGTCATCGGCAGGTACATATACAGCTTGTACGGAGGTAATAGAGCCTTCTTTTGTAGATGTAATACGCTCTTGCAATGCCCCTACGTCATTAGCCAATGTAGGTTGGTAACCTACGGCAGATGGCATACGACCTAAGAGGGCGGATACTTCGGACCCCGCTTGAATAAAGCGGAAGATGTTATCAATGAACAAGAGCACGTCTTGTTTTTTCACATCACGGAAGTATTCAGCCATTGTAAGACCAGTAAGACCTACGCGCATACGAGCCCCTGGTGGCTCATTCATTTGTCCATATACGAGGGCTGTTTTATTGATAACGCCAGACTCTTTCATTTCGTTCCACAAGTCATTACCTTCACGAGTACGTTCCCCTACACCGGAGAATACGGAATAGCCGCCGTGCTCTGTAGCAACATTGTGAATCAATTCCATAATCAATACGGTTTTACCTACACCGGCACCACCGAAAAGACCGATTTTACCACCTTTTACGTATGGAGCGATAAGGTCAACGACCTTAATACCTGTTTCCAAGATTTGTGTATCTGGAGAAAGGTCATCAAATTTAGGTGCTGGACGGTGAATAGGCCATTTTTCATCAGCCACAACTGGAGCTGGATCATGGTCTACAGTTTCACCAAGTACGTTAAAGATACGACCCAATACACCTTCCCCTACAGGAACGGAAATTGGAGCACCAGTATCTTCCGCTTCCATATTACGTGTCATACCGTCAGTAGAACTCATGGCAACGCAACGAACTGTATCGTCGCCTAAGTGTTGCATAACCTCTACTACGATTTTTTGTCTATCGTGTGCCTTGTGGTCATGGTAGATGTGGATGGCGTTGTAGATAGCTGGTAAATGACCAGCATCAAAGCGCACGTCTACAACTGGGCCGATGACCTGCACAACTTTACCAATATTATTACTCATCGACAGATGTCTCCTTATCTATTGCAAGGCATTAGCGCCACCAACGATTTCAGAAATTTCGTTTGTAATGCTAGATTGACGCAATTTGTTGTATTCAAGGCCTAAGGACTCAATGAGTTCCCCTGCATTATCTGTAGCCGATGTCATGGCCGTCATACGAGCACCCAATTCACTAGCTGCAGATTGCAACAATCCATTATAAACTGTAATTTCTAAGTATTTTGGCAGCAACGCCTCCAAGACGGATACGGCGGATGGCATGAAATCATACGCTTCGCCTTTTACCTCATCTTGTGGTTGCTCTATTGGCAACAAGCGCTCAGCCTGTGCAATTTGCGTCATAGAATTTACAAAACGTGTATAGATCATGATGACTTCGTCTACTTCATGACGTTCATATAGTGAAAGTGCTTCATGCATGATAGTACGCGCATGTTCATAGGATGGTTTATCAGAAAAGCCCGCATAAGACTTATCGATACGAATACCTCTAGATTTCATGCTGTCTCTAGGCTTTCTGCCTGCCGTGATAACACGGTATGTATCAGGAGATTTACCATATAATTGTTCCATAGCAAATTTCAACACATTAGACGAGAATGCCCCTGCAAGACCTTTATCTGCACCTACTACAATATAGCAAGTACGCTCTACAGGTCGCACATCTAAGAGAGGACTTTCAAAGCCTTCTAAATCACTATTAGACATATGACGCAAGATTTGCCCTATCTTTTCTGCGTAAGGACGAGTAGCTTCCGCTTTTGTTTGTGCCCTACGAAGACGAGCAGAAGCTACCATCTTCATCGCTTTTGTAATTTGTTGCGTATTGGTAACACTTTTTATGCGTTTTCGCAAATCTTGTGCACTAGCCATACATTACGCCTCCTTACGAGACACTAATGTATGTGTAGAGCCAAATGCTTCAACACATTCTGGGATTGCTTGCTTCAATAGATTTTCAGTTTCTTCGTCAATTTTCTTAGACGTTTCAATGTTAGTGATGATTTCAGGGTAATTTGCTTTTACATAACGTAAAAGTTCAGCTTCAAAGGACAATACATCTGCCACTTGAATATCTGCTAAGTACCCTTTAGTACCAGCGTAAAGGTTGATAACCATTTCCGCTACACTCATAGGCTCATATTGACCTTGTTTTAACATTTCAGTTAAGCGTTCACCACGATCAAGTTGAGCGCGTGTAGCCGCATCAAGGTCGGAACCAAACTGAGCGAAAGCAGCCAACTCACGATATTGAGCAAGGTCCAAACGCAATTGGCCCGCCACTTGCTTCATCGCTTTAGTTTGTGCGCTACCACCTACACGGGATACGGACAAACCTACGTCAACAGCTGGACGAATACCAGAATAGAACATATCTGTTCCCAAGAAAATTTGACCATCAGTAATGGAAATTACGTTTGTTGGAATGTATGCAGATACGTCACCTGCTTGTGTTTCAATGATTGGCAACGCTGTAATAGAACCTCCACCAAGTTCAGATGAAAGTTTCGCAGCCCGCTCTAATAGACGACTGTGTAAGTAGAATACGTCACCTGGATATGCTTCACGCCCTGGTGGACGGCGCAATAATAGGGACATAGCACGATATGCAGCCGCTTGTTTTGTTAAGTCATCATATACGCATAATACGTGTTTACCTTGGTACATAAAGTATTCACCCATGGCAACACCAGCATATGGTGCAATGTATTGAAGAGGTGCACCTGTGGAAGCACTCGCAGAAACTACGATTGTATATTCCATAGCGCCTGCTTCTTCAAGCTTTTGCACTACGCGAGCAACTGTAGATTCTTTTTGACCAATAGCTACATAAATACAAATAACATCTTTGCCTTTTTGGTTCAAAATAGTATCTAAGGCAATCGCAGTTTTACCTGTACCACGGTCACCGATGATAAGCTCACGTTGACCACGGCCGATTGGTACCATCGCATCAATCGCTTTAAGACCTGTTTGCAATGGTTCATTTACGGATTGACGATCCGCAATACCAGGTGCTGGATGTTCGATAGGACGACGTTCTGTAGCTTGAATAGCACCCTTGCCATCAAGAGGTTGACCAAGAGGATTTACTACACGACCAATCAAGGCATCTCCAGCAGGAACGTCCATAATTTTGCCAGTACGACGCACTTGGTCTCCTTCTTTAATCAAGAAGTCATCACCTAATAGTACGGCACCAACATTATCTAATTCTAAGTTCAAAACCAAGCCATATACGCCGTGTGGTAATTCTAGCAACTCACCGGCCATGGCTCTTTCAAGACCATAAATATGGGCGATGCCATCCCCTACGTCGAGAACAGTACCCACGTCATCGACATTGAGGTCAACATCATAGTCCTGAATCTGCTGTTTGATTATAGCAGTGATTTCTTCAGGCTTCATTTTCATATATACCCATTCACCCCTATCTAATAGAGTTCGTTCTTAATAAAGATTTTTCTAATTCCTCTAAACGACGAGATACAGAACCATCAATGCGTTTATCTCCTACTTGGATAACGATACCACCCATAATTGATGGATCTTGGCGCACAGATAAAATAACATCTTTCCCTGTTACTTCTCGTAATTTAGCTTGTACAGATGCTTCTACCTCAGCTGTGATTGGTTCTGCTACAGTTACAGTAGCTTCCAAAATGCCACGAGCCTCTCGTGATTTTTGAATAAACGCTGCAATGGCCTGCGCAATATAACGATGGCGCCCACGTTTAATCATCACATAGATAAAATGTAAAGCAACTTTGTCGATACTAGATTCAAAGATAGAACCAACTAACTTAATCTTTGCATCTTCTGTAACGATTGGATTTTCAAGGAATGAACGAAGTTCAGGCTGTTCCGCCATAACGGACGCTACATAACCTAATTGCTCCTCCATGAGTTCCAAAATATTTTGTTCTTGAGCTAATTCAAACATAGCTGAACTGTATTTATCTGCTACAATTTCTATGCTCATCGTATCACAACCCTATCGTTTTACTATCAAGTTGACGAATAGCGTCTTCGATCAATTTTGTATTAGTTTCGCTGTTCATATCTTTAGCAACAACTTTACCAGCCATAGCTACAGATAAAGATACCACTTCGTTACGCAAGCTGTTCATAGCACGATCGCGTTCAATAGCGATATCTTGGCGAGCACGATTTTTTTCTTGTTCAATTTGCTCGCGTGCTGTTGACAATTGTTCACGTGTTGTATTTTCTGCTTCTTGAACTGCTTTTTCAACAATTTGTTGTGCCTCTATACGAGCATTAGCAATTTGAGCTGCATAATCAGCTTTAAACCCCTCTGCTTCTGCGCGAGCTTGTTCTGCAGCTTCTAAGTCTTTAGCAATTCGTTCTTTACGTTCTGTCATTATAGCCAATAATGGTTTATATGCAAAACGAGCCAATAGCCAAACTAATATAAAAAAGTTCAACATTTGAGCAAGAATCGTTCCAAGGCTTAAGTCAACCAAGGTTATTCCTCCTCGTTATTATCTGAATAACAAAATAAATGCTACTACTACACCGATGATAGGCATCGCTTCGATCAAACCAATCGCTACGAACATAGTAGACATCAATTGACCGCGCAATTCAGGTTGGCGTGTAATACCTTCAATAACTTTGCTAGATACAAGACCATCACCGATACCTGCACCAATAGCACCACAACCTACTGCAATTGCCGCTGCTAACGCGAATAAACCTTGAGCTTCCATAATATATCCTCCATATAAATTAATTAATGTTCCTCACTAAGCCCCATCCCCAAATAGGATGCAGTAAGAACGGTAAAAATAAAGGCTTGAATAATACCAATAAATAGACTAAAAGCAATCCAAACCCATGGTACCGGCACAAACCAAGGCAAGTTATATAATACTTCTAACAAAATTTCACCTGCCACAATGTTACCGAATAGACGGAAAGCAAGTGTAACAGGTCTAGCAATTTCCTCGAAAATATTGAGTATTAACAAAGCCTTATAAGGTCGTACAAAATGCTTAAAATAAGATAAGCCTTTAACTTTAACCCCCATAACCCATACCACTAATGTACTACATAAAGCTAATGCAATTGTAGTGTTAATATCGGATGTTGGTGATGTTAAAGCCTTGAATGTTGGCATTAAGCCTAACTCATTTCCTACAAAAATAAATAAGAAAAACGTAAATAACAAGGAACTCACCATCGGCCAATGGCGACCCAAATTCGGAGCTAATTGCCCCTCTAAGCCTTCTAATATAGATTCCACTATATTCTGCAAGCCTACAGGCACCAATTTACGTCCCCGGGTGGCTAATACTGTTATCAGTATTACAATAGCCATAGTAACCCATGTAGCAATTAAAGTATCCATATTAAATGTCAACCCCAACCACTGCACGACCTCATGGTGTCCCGCATGTAATTCCACGTTCTCAACCCCTTCCATAAACCTAATAAAAACCTAATATATTTACATTAATATAAATATAATATATATGTATCATCATACATCGTTATAGATATATAATCAACACTTGAAGGGTAAACAATTCCAAATAATCATAAATAGAATGTATTCAATGCATTATTAGAATACGACTCCATGTCTTATTAAAATCCACATCAATACATTAATTGGAATACAATACATTAATTTAAATGCAATAAAATTCTTAATTAAAATAATAAAAATTAGAACCGTCCACTAAACCGCCAATACACTATATAAAGTGCAGGCTGGATAAGTGCAATCGCTACAAACATACTAATTGCTTCTACATGGGGAATCTTCAAACCTAATACGACTAAAGATCCAACAAGCATAAGACGCCACACCATCTGTCTACGCGCCTTACGAACAGCCTTATAAGGATCACCTAATATAATTGCTTGACCATGTAGTGCAAGGCTAAGCAAGTAGAGCACCATTATAAAAATGCCCCACAGCCATCCCCATACATAGTGTTGTAATCCGCATGCAACCTGTATTATTACACCTAAAAAGGCAATAAAAAAACAAGTCAGTAGCACGCGCACTATGAATTTTATATATTGATTCATACATACCTCACTACTTAACTTGTTTATACAACATATAAAACCCTGTTATAGCTCCTATTAGGCCAAATATGACCATGCAGAGTGGTTCCGTTTGAAGCCAAGTATCCAATTTATAACCTAGCCAAATAAAACCTCCTATACAGGAGACCAGTGTGACCCCCGCTGATGTTGCCATGGCGAGGGCTTTCACAAAATCCTTATCCATATTATTTACCAAAACGTTCAGGACGACGCGCATCACCTAAGAATTCATGTCGCAACGCTTGAATGATGCGTTCAGAGGCTTTTCCGTCACCATATGGGTTAACAGAATTAGACATTAACTTATACGCTTCAGCATTGCTCAATAATTCATAAGCGGCTTTATGTACCGCATCTTTATCAGTACCTACAAGGCGAACAGTGCCTGCTTCTACCGCTTCAGGACGTTCTGTCGTATCACGTAATACGAGAACTGGCTTACCAAGAGCTGGGGCTTCCTCTTGAATCCCACCTGAATCAGTCAAAATCAAGTAAGATTTAGCCATCAAGTTTGCAAATGGTTCATAGTCAAGAGGGTCAATTAATGTAACACGCTCCACAGAACCAAGTTCCTCTTGTACAACTTGGCGAACTTTAGGATTTTTATGTACAGGGAAAACAACTTGAATATCTTCAAATTCATTGATTAAATCTCGAATGGCTTGATATACATGGCGCATAGGTTCACCTAAGTTTTCTCGGCGATGTGTGGTAACAAGAACCGTACGTTTTTTAGGATCAAGAGCATTAATAGCTGCATCATCGAATACATAGCTGTCTTGTACCGTCGTATCAAGAGCATCGATAACAGTATTCCCCGTTACATAAAGATGTTCTGTATTAATATTTTCTTTTTTTAAATTGCTTTCAGAACTAGAAGTAGGCGCAAAGTGATACGTCGCGATCGAACCCGTCAATTTTCGATTCATCTCTTCAGGGAATGGAGAGTAAATATCACCTGTCCGTAGTCCTGCTTCTACGTGACCTACAGGAATTTCTTGGTAGAAAGAAGCCAATGCCCCAGCAAAGGTAGTTGTAGTATCACCATGAACGAGTACCACATCAGGTTTTGCTTCTTCTAATACATCTTTAAGGCCCATCAAAGCACGATTAGTTACATCATATAGTGTTTGACCTTGGCTCATAATATTTAAATCATAGTCTGGGGTAATATTAAACAAGTTTAGTACTTGATCGAGCATATCTCGATGCTGTGCCGTAACGGTTACGATAGGTTCCATATCTGGTGCTGCTTGTAATGCTTTTACAAGAGGAGCCATCTTGATAGCCTCAGGTCTTGTACCAAAGATTGTCATAACTTTTAACATAGTTGCCTCCAACGTAGTAGGATAGAAAAAATGGGGCGCCAAGCGCCCCACAGATGGTTATTCCTTATGAGAATCATCAGTATTCTCCAAGGCTTTAGCCAATTCATCGCGATCAAAGGATATGGTATCATCCGAGTCGCTGCGTTCAATTGTAGGACGTGGTAACGGATGCCCTGCCGCATCACTATGCATGATAACACCAAGGCGTCGTGCAATATAGATACTACACAAGAAAATTACTAATACTAGGGTCGCGCCGACCCAAGCATTAACCTCTGCAACGATAACAGATACACCGCCAAAAAGCGCTGTTACCGCATACATCAACAATACAGCTTGCTTTTGTGTTAACCCTTGTGCCAATAAGCGATGGTGAACATGACCTTTATCGGGTTTAAAGATGGGACGTCCACTGATTTTACGGCGCACAATGGCAAATAAGGTGTCCAAAATAGGCAAGCCTAACACAATGGCAGGTACCACTAGAGCAATCATAGCAGCTGTCTTCACAGCGCCCATAACGGAAATAGCTGCTAATGTATAGCCTAATAACATGGATCCCGTATCACCCATGAATATTTTTGCAGGATTGAAGTTATACCGCAAGAAACCTACAGTCGCACCTGCTAAAGCAAGAGAGATACAAGCAAGATCAGTTTGACCAAGTTGCAATGTCATTGCACAAACAGCGATACATGCGATAAAGGAAATACCTGCAGCCAAGCCATCGAGGCCATCGATGAGGTTTACAATATTTGTAAAACCAACTATCCAGAAAATAGTCAATGGAATAGCCCAATACTTGAGATATACTACACCACCCCAAGGAAGGTTGATGAAATCTACTCGAATATCATAAGCCACCAGGATAGCGGCTGCTATAATTTGGCCCATTAACTTAGTTTTTGGCTCAATTTGTTTAATGTCGTCCCAAATACCAACTAGCACCAAAATGACTGTACCAAGGACAAACCCAAACAATTTATGATCATGCGGAATGGAATCGTTAAAAAGAACCGATCCCACATAACCGAGAAAGATTGCTAATCCACCAAGTCGTGGAATCGCACCATGATGCACCTTTCGAGCATCAGGCTTATCTATTGCCCCAACAGCAACGGCAAAGCGTTTTACCAATGGGGTAAGTGCAAAGGTTATGATGAGCGCTACTGCAAAGGCCCACACATAATCGAGCACATATTCACTCATAAGACACCTCCAACAAGTAGGTTGTAAAAACGGATTAGTTCGTTAAGCTACGAATAGGAGCAGGAATTCTGCCACCGCGGGCAATGAACTCGGCTGCACTATATGGACTCACTTCGATAATAGGAGCATAACCTAATAATCCACCAAATTCAACAACCTCTCCAACAGTCTTACCAGGTACAGGAATTACACGAACCGCAGTTGTCTTATTATTAATCATACCAATTGCTGATTCATCTGCAATGATAGCAGAAATGGTATCAGCAGTAGTGTCTCCAGGAATAGCAATCATATCAAGCCCTACAGAACAAACACATGTCATGGCCTCTAATTTATCAAGTGTCAAACTGCCACAGGATACAGCATCAATCATGCCTGCATCTTCCGAGACAGGAATGAATGCACCACTAAGACCACCTACGTGAGAGGAAGCCATAAGACCACCTTTTTTCACCGCATCATTAAGTAATGCTAGTGCCGCTGTAGTGCCATGACAACCACAAGAGGACAAGCCCATTTCTTCAAGAACATGAGCTACAGAGTCACCTACAGCTGGCGTTGGCGCCAAAGATAAATCAATAATACCAAATGGTTTACCTAGGCGGCGAGATGCCTCTTGCGCTACCAATTGACCTACGCGCGTGATTTTAAAAGCAGTACGTTTAACCGTTTCTGCTACAACGTCAAAGGATTGACCTCGAACGGATTCAAGCGCATGTTTTACAACGCCCGGGCCAGATACACCTACAGAAATAGCACTATCCCCTTCTGTTACCCCGAAGAAAGCACCCGCCATAAATGGATTATCCTCTACAGGATTACAGAATATTACGAGCTTAGCACAACCAAGAGCATCATTATCCTTTGTAAGCTCTGCAGTTTTCTTAACGATGATTCCCATGTCTCGCACTGCGTCCATGTTAATACCAGTTTTAGTAGAGCCTACAGCAACAGAGCTACAAACGATATCCGTAGTTGCCAGCGCTTCAGGAATAGAGTCAATCAAAATGCGGTCAGCTCGAGTGGCGCCCTTTGTTACAAGCGCAGAAAAGCCGCCAATAAAATTAACACCTACAGTTTTTGCAGCACGATCCATAGCTTCCGCCACAGGAACATAAGATGTTAAATCACTACCTCCTGCAACTAGAGAAATGGGTGTTACAGAAATACGCTTATTGATAATAGGGATGCCGAATTCTCGCTCAATATCTTCCCCTGTAGATACAAGATGTTCTGCCTCTTTTGTAATACGGTCATAAATACGGTCACATAGCTCTTTACCAGAACTAGATGCACATTCAAGCAAGCTAATTCCCATCGTAATAGTACGCACATCAAGCTTGTTATCATGAATCATCTGATTCGTTTCTAAAATATTATCGATAGATAACATAAGTGCCTCCTATCCTACGCGATGCATGCTTAAGAAAATATCAGCATGTTGTGCACGGATTTCAACACCTAGTTCTTTACCTTGAGTCGTCAAAGCCTCTTGGATAGCTGTAAGGTTTTTCATGTCTTCAGCCTTAGTTTCACACATCATAATCATATTAAAAACGCCATCAAGGATGGTCTGATTAATGGACATAATATTTACACCGTAGTTAGCAAGTACGGTACTAACCCCAGCAATGATACCAACGCGGTCTACACCGACAACGGTAACAACTAATTTCATAACATCACCTTCTCTAAGCACTACAAACTATATTGACAATATAGGGCATTCGATAAACTATATTAATATATTATATCACATTTATTATTTTTCATGAGTGAAATCTTTATGAGTTTTCTAGTGAAAACAACATGTTACACTTCGTCAGACAAAGCACTTGTTACAATCTCTTCACCAGCAGTTAACAATGCGATAAGACCTTTGTCACCTTTATAGCTTTCACCATAAATTTTATATAAATCTTCAGTGCCAGATGGGCGTGCTACAAACCATCCTGTTTCCGTTTCCACACGAACACCATCGATAGGCATATCTTTATACAGAGAAGTAGTGCGAACATTAGTAATCGCATCACCATCTACTTCGGTAGCCGTAATGGAGCTTGCATTTAATTGTTTCAACTTAACCTTGGCCTCCTTTGTACAAGGCGCATCAATACGACCAAAACGAGGATCGCCACACCCTACAACAAGATTATTATAGAGTCGGTCAACAGTAGCCCCCATAACGGCATACATTTCCATCGCAAGGAGAGCCATTACCATGCCATCTTTATCAGTAGTCCATACGGTACCGTCTTTTTTAAGGAACGATGCACCAGCAGATTCTTCACCGCCAATACCAATCTCACCATCGAATAATAGGGAACTAAAATATTTAAAACCTACTGGAACCTCATAAACAGGAACCTCTTTACTAGCAGCCCATTTATCAATCATAGTGGTACAAACAACGGTTTTACCGACCCCTTTATTTGTCCAACCACGAGTCGTAAACAAATAATCCGCCGCAGTCACAAGAAATGCGTTTGGAGAAGCTAGCCCATGCGGACTAACGATACCATAGCGATCATAATCAGGGTCATTCCCAACAGCGAGATCATAATTACCAATTTGTTTAATTACGTCAGCCATGGCATATTCAGATGAGCAATCCATACGTACCTTACCATCATGGTCATAGGTCATAAAGCTAAACGTTGGATCATACTCATCATTAATAATATCTAGGTTTAGATTATATCGCTCTTTAATAGCACGCCAATAACCTAGCCCACTACCGCCGAGAGCATTAACGAGGACCTTAGGTTTTGCACTTTGAATTGCCTCCATATTAATGATAGAAGATAGTTCTTCTACATATAGACCTTTATAGTCATATGGAACCTGTTGGTCGGGTTCAATATTGTCGATACTAATACGTTTAAATCCTTCTAATTCACAATATGCGTGAACATATTCATTGGCACGTGTTTCAATCCATTTAGTAATCAACGTATCCGCAGGACCACCATTGGTAGCGTTATACTTAATGCCACCATTATCTGGAGGATTATGAGACGGCGTAATCACGATACCATCAGCCTTATCATCGTGGCTTTCATTATAACGAATAATAGCACGAGATATAGATGGTGTCGGCACGAAATCCATATCGGAATCAACCATTGCAGTTACACCATTGCCAGCAAGGACCTCTAGAACCGTCACAAGGGCTGGCTGAGATAAAGCATGTGTATCTTGACCGACGAAAATCGGACCTGTAGCGCCGAATTGGCCACGGCCATCACAAATAGCCTGTGTAATAGCGGCCACATGTAAATCTGTAAACGTACTATTTAAAGATGTACCGCGATGGCCAGATGTGCCAAAGGATACGAGTTGTGTCGGATCTGTAATATCCGGAGCATTATCAAAATATGCATCCACAAGGGTTTGCACATCGATAATATCTTGTTCTTGTACAGGCGTACCTGCTAATTTGTGAGTCATAGAAACCTCTAATCTTATCTTGAGGGCAAGCCCTCTCATTTTACAACCTTGATATTCAATCAATTACATTAAATTATTTCCAAAATGTATGTATCATTCATAAAATATTATATTTACACATAATTAATATAAGATGACAACATCCAGAGATTTTATCATAATTCTTTATTTTGATTTATTACAACTATTTTCATCTATATCTATTACAACATTATTGTTCGCTTCGGTAGTTATATCTTTTGATTTCAGCTGTTTAGATATTTCCGCAGGAACAATAGGTTGAGTAAAACCTTGCCCGATAACCTCTTGGGCATCAGTAATCAAGATAAACACATTTGGGTCCGCTTCTTGAATAACCTCTTTCAATTTATTTACCTGCAGCAAGTTGACTGCAACCATCACAATTTGCTTAGGCGTCCGTGTATAGGCACCAATACCATTAATAATAGTGGCACCACGACCAACCTTATTGATAATACACTCACATACTTCATCGGTGCGATAGGTAATGATAAAAGCAACTTTACGTTGATTAAAGCCGATTACCACCTTATTTGTAATAATAGTATACACATACACACTGATAAGAGTTACAGCTACCGCTTCAAGTCCAACAACGCCGACAGCAACTAAGAGGATGGCACAATTGATAGCGCTATTAATGGACCCCATTTGAAGGCCATAATATTTACGAACGATAAGTGCAATTGGATCAAGTCCCCCTGTATTACCACCTACACGGTAGACGATACCAAGCCCTAGTCCAGTTGTGATACCTGCCATCATAGAACTGAGTAGTGGATCCTTAATGATCATGTCATATTGCAAGAAACTAAACAGATCAATCATCCACGATAACATGAGCGTACCATACAAGGTATTAAGCACTACGCGTTTACCAAGCCACTTCCAAGCAGCCCAAAATATAGGGACGTTCAAAATAACGTTCCAAGAACCAACGGATAATCCCGTTAGATAATACAAAATCAACCCTACCCCACTAATACCAGTACTAACCAGTTTGTGAGGTAGTACAAAGGCATCTAAACCAGCACCAAAAATTGCACAACCAATAGCAACTATGACACATTGATAGACAACATCTTTATACTTGGCGAACATAGCTCCCTCCAAATTGCCATTTCACTATAAATATTCTATAATGAACTAATTAAAACATACGCTGTTTACAATGCTTTTAATAATCAAACAACAGGTATATACAAAATCATCATAAACCACTTAATGGTTATTTTCAATCACTTTATAACAGTATAAAATAAACATATAAACTTAAACTGCATATATTTTGTACATTACAAACGAGGCTATTATGAGTAAAAGTTTTGAGCAACTCGGTTGCAGCAAAATTAATATTGGGCTTGCTATTACAGGCAAGCGTGACGATGGATACCACGACATCGATTCTATATTTCAATCGATTCGCCTTAGTGATTCTATTTATTTCGCTAAGCATCATTCCGTAGTATTTTCTGGTGGCGCTCCCGAATTGCCTGACTACATGCAAAAACTCGTAAGCTATGGAGAAGATAATCTCGCGCTCAAAGCGTTACGCGCCATACAGACCTATACGGGTTGTAAAGCCGGTGCCGCCATCCACCTATTAAAACGCGTCCCTATTCAAGCGGGTCTTGGTGGCGGTAGTGCAGACGCAGCAGCCATGTTATTAGGTCTCAACCGCTTTTGGGACTTACGGCTCACACAAGAGGAACTTTTAAATATTGGTGCCTCACTCGGATCTGATGTGCCGTTCCTACTACAAGGTGGTACAGCTCGCGGAACAGGTCGTGGCGAAGTGTTAACCTATAGTCAATCGCCAGAAGCACATTGGCTATTACTAGTAAAGCCAAAGGTATCTATTTCTACAGCGGTTGCTTATGGTCGCTTCAACGGTAAATCTAATGCCACCGCAAAAACAATCGATACCGTTCTGAATCATCTTCAGAATAATGATTTACAATCTGCTTTCACTAGTAGCGCTAATACTTTCGAAGAATTATTATTCCCAGATCACGAAGAACTAGGAATATGTAAGGAGTTTTTCACTAGCCGTGGTTACCCAACTATCATGACAGGAAGCGGTCCTACGATGGTAGTATTACTTAACAAACCTATGGAAGCCTTGCAATTACAAGAAGAGATTAAAGCAGCTGGTCATGATTGGCTGTCACTCATTACTAAAACATGCACACAGGAGGACTTAGTATGACAAAACGGTTACAACCTATACGACTCGATGCGTATAAACCACTAAGAGAAGTGGTAAGTGAAACATTGCGTCAAGCCATCCAAGATGGGGTGTTAAAACCTGGGGAGCGCCTCATGGAAATTCCCCTTGCCGAAGAGTTAGGCGTAAGTCGTACCCCCATTCGTGAAGCCATACGTAAACTGGAACTAGAAGGCTTTGTCGTTATGGTGCCTCGCCGCGGCACCTACGTTGCCAACATCTCTTTGAAGGATATTACGCAAGTATTTGAAATCCGCTCTGCCCTCGAAGAACTGGCAGCAGGTCTTGCAGCAGAACGCATTACAGAAGAGGAAATCGAAACGCTGGAGAGAATGCTTGTAGAAATCGGCGATCATATGGAAAACAAAAATATGGAATCCGTTGTGGCTGCGGACGTAGAATTCCACGAAGTCCTCTACCGCGCATCTCGTAACGAAAGATTAGCAGACATCGTTCACAACTTGCGAGAACAAACCTATCGCTTCCGTAGTTTTTCTATGAACCAACCAGGTCGTCTTAGAAAAACTTGGGAGGAACATCGTCAATTAGTGGAAGCCATCGCCTCTCACAATGCCGCACAAGCTCGTAAACTAGCTCGAATTCACATGGAACATTCTGAACAAACCTTGTTGCAAGGAATGGAAGAGTCACAAGAATTTACTAAGGCATAAAAAACATCCTACAAAATACTATATAAAGCAAAATCCTTCCTATTTGTGAAGGATTTTTGTTTTACATAGTCTATAGAAATTGATACAATATCATTGATTATTATGAAATATGGATTTTTTTATAGGAAAGGGAGTTTTTATGGAAGCAATGCTTAATGATGCTATATCCACCATAAACGGTTATTTATGGAGTTATTTCATCATTTTTATTCTTATCGGCGCAGGCCTCTTCTTTACGATGACAACGAATTTTGTACAAATTCGCATGATTAAAGAAATGATTCGCCTCGTAATTAACGGCGCAGGTAGCTCTACAGAAAAGAACCATGTATCCTCATTTCAAGCATTCTGTGTTAGTACCGCATCTCGTGTAGGTGTTGGTAACATCGCAGGTATAGCTATTGCCGTTGTACTTGGTGGCCCTGGTGCTATTTTCTGGATGTGGGTTATCGCACTCATCGGTGCTGCCACTGGCTTCATCGAATCTACATTAGCACAAATCTACAAAGAACCTGTTGCTAAGGGCGGTTTCTATGGCGGACCAGCTTACTATATTCGGTATGGTCTAAACAACAAGGCATTATCTGTTCTATTTGCTATTTTAATCAGTATTACCTATGGTTGGATTTACAATTCTGTACAAGCCAATACTTTGGCTGCATCTCTCCAGGTATTCAACCTTGATGTGTCCTATACAGGCGCTGTAGTAGCAGTCCTTCTTGGTATTATCATATTCGGTGGTATCAACCGCGTTGCAAAAGCATCTGAAATCATTGTTCCTATCATGGCGATTCTATACATTGCTACTGCATTATTTGTGGTAATTATGAATATCACCCAATTCCCACATGTAATCTATACTATTTTCGCCTCCGCATTTGAGCCTGTTGCAGCAGGTGGTGGCTTATTAGGTGCTACTGTTATGAATGGTATCAAACGGGGGCTCTTCTCTAACGAAGCCGGGGAAGGTTCTGTTCCAAACGCAGCCGCTACGGCAGCTGTTAACCACCCTGTAGAACAAGGTCTTGTACAAGCATTCGGCGTATTCCTTGATACATTCATCATTTGTACAGCTTCTGCTTTCATCGTACTCATCGTGGGTGATTACAGCACTACAGGTCTAACAGGCATTACTCTTGTACAACATAATCTAGCTCAACAACTTGGTTCTTGGGCGCCTACAGCCGTCGCCATTTTCATCGTTATGTTCTCCTTTAGTTCCTTAATTGGTAACTATTACTACGGTGAAATCAATATCAGCCACTTAACAAATAAACGATTCTACCTACATTTGTTCCGTATTGGCGTAATTCTTATGACATTTGTTGGCTCTGTTGCCTCTCTAGATCTCGTATGGAATCTAGCCGATTTATTCATGGCTTTCTTAGTATTAACTAACGTAAGTTCCATCGTACGCATGGGGCGCACAGCAGGTCTTGCCCTTGACGACTATATCAAACAACGCAAAGCAGGTATTGAAACGCCTGTATTTAACCGTTCCATCCTAAATCACACATATGGCATCGTATGGTGGGGCGATGGTCAAACTACAGACTCCTCCGTACCTCCTACTCCGATTGAAGATACAGTGGAAAAATAAAATATATTGACCTATGAGGCTGGTGAAAGTATCTTTCACCAGTCTTTTTCGTATAATCTTTAAAATACTTTATTAATACATACAGATGGGTCTATATTCTTCGGAATATAGATTTTTATTTTTTGTAAAAGTATCCATTTTCATAGATAAGACTATCCTCCACCAAGAGATTTTAAAGTGACAGATATCACAGTAACCATCTATATTTTTCCTACTTTTAAAGGTTAAAAACTATAGAATATATTTATAAAAATATAAAGGGTATTCTATTTATAATGTCGAATACTTAAGTATGTGAAAAATTAGCACTAATTAATTTACTCTGTTATCCGGGAGGTAATTATGAGCGGTTATAACCCATATGAAAACATGTTAAACACATTAGACGTAGCAGCTGAAAAGCTCGGCTATACTCGTAGTGAATACGAAGTATTGCGTCACCCAGAACGGGAACTAAAAGTAGCAGTTCCTCTTCAACTAGACAATGGCGAAGTTCGCGTATACGAAGGCTATCGATGCCAACATTCCACATTGCGTGGTAGTGCTAAGGGCGGTCTTCGCTTCCATCCAGATTCCGACGAAAATGAAGTGCGTGCACTTGCGGCATGGATGACTATTAAAAACGCTATCGCTAACATTCCTTATGGCGGTGGTAAAGGGGGCATTAAAGTCGATCCAAAAACTTTAAACCCTCGTGAGTTAGAACGCTTAACTCGTAACTTCGTACGCCGTATTGCACCTATCATTGGTGTTAATACTGACGTTCCTGCACCAGACGTAAATACGAATGCCCAAATCATGAGCTGGATTGCTGACGAATACAGCACATTAAAAGGCGAATGGAGCCCAGGTATCGTTACAGGTAAACCAATCGAAGTAGGCGGTTCCTTAGGCCGTAATGAAGCGACTGGTCGCGGTTGTCTCATCGCATTGCAAAGCTATCTTGCTAAGAAAAACTTAGATATTAAAAACCTTACAGTTGCAGTTCAAGGCTTTGGTAACGTAGGTTCCGTAGGTGCTCGTCTCATTGCACAAGCAGGTGCAAAAGTTGTGGCTATCGGCGACGTAAGTGTTAACATCTACAATCCTAACGGTCTCGATGTTGAAAAAGCATACGAATATGCTAACTCCCACGGTCGTTCCCTAGAAGGTTACAGCGAACCAGGCATGACTACAATTGGGCCTCAAGAGTTATTGGCTCAACCAGTGGATGTATTGTACATGGCAGCCCTTGAGAACCAATTAAATAAAGACAACATGGAAAATATCCAAGCTAAGATCATCTTGGAAGGAGCTAATGGTCCTACTACTAATGATGCGGATAAATACTTCTATGAAAAGGGCATTGATATCATTCCTGACGTGCTTGCCAACGGTGGTGGCGTAGTTGTATCCTACTACGAATGGGTACAAAACAAAGCAAGCTTCTACTGGACTGAAGAAGAGGTTAATGAAAGATTAACTAAAAATATGCAAAATAGCTTCGAAGCTGTTTGGGAAATGCAACATAAATACAATGTACCACCTCGTCAAGCAGCGTACATGGTTGCTCTTGAACGACTCGTAGTTGAAACTAAATGGCGTGGCTACAACTGTTAAACTCCCATACCTCCATACATTTTAGCCATAAAAAAGGCGTAAGCTCGATTTGAGCTTACGCCTTTTTATTTGTATTCGTTAATGCTCCATATGAATGGAAATTAACGCCCTCTCTTTAGTTTTATTTGAAAGCACCTAATAAGGCAGCCATGCTAGGACGACTGATTAAGGCTTTCACCAATACAGAACCAAGAATCGCTGGAATGGTTTGACCAACGATAAGATTCAACACTAATGGCCAGTACGGAATTCCAAGTAATGGACTGAGCCACATTGGTACACATAGTGCTGGCACAAATACGATTGGAAGCATGACCCACCAAGCGCTGAGGCCAAGCTTGCGCATTCCTACGATGATGCCAGTCGTCAATACGCCCACACCAAAGCCTCCCATCATATCGAGGATGCCAAGACCACCGAATAGGAAGTTAGAAATGAGGTTGCCAATCCCCATGGGAATCACCAAGAACGGAAAGGCATAAGCAAGTGCATATAATGATGTTGCTATACGAATTTGATACGCCCCGAAGGAAACGCTTTGCGTTACATACAATACAACGATGTACAATGACACAACCATGGCAGAAATAGTCAATTTGCGTGTAGAAATCATAACACTCACCTCCTCAAAATAAAAAAAGCATGGCAAAACTACCATGCTTACAATGCTTATGAATTTCCGTAGTTTTGTTTAGAGACAGGATGGTTTCAAACTGTCTTATTTAGTTGTCGCCTTTAGGCAGTACTAATATATCATATATCTAATATTTTCGCAATTAATTGGGATTAAGGCGGACTTGTAGGATCATCTACGATTAGTATCAAGATTGTAAGGTGGGGGTGGTGGCAGATACCTTTCCTCATCGCTCCACTGGCGAACCGGTCATCGGCCGAAGGCCTCGACCTGCCAAAGTCGCTCTTTGAAAAGGTATCTGCCACCACTTCAAATTTAGCAACTCTACTTATACCCTAATACTAGTGACGTACAAGTCCGCCTTAAATCACATATACATGCTACTCTATTAGAATATATGTAAAGTAGCCGCCTAAAAGGCGACTACTTGTCTAAGCCAGTTTATGGGAATTATAGTGCTGGGTCTTCGACTCCGTTTGCGTGGAAGGCTTTGGCTCTGTCGATACAGGTACCGCAGTGTCCGCATGGTTTGTCTCCACCTTCGTAGCAGGACCAGGTGAGGTGGTATGGTACGCCGAGGCGTAGGCCTTCTTTTACAATGTCTGCTTTATTAGAGTTAATAAAGGGTGCTTCTAAGGAGCATTCTTTACCGGATCCTTCAAAGATGGCGTCGCCCATGGATTTGTAGAATTGTTCTGTACAGTCAGGGTATGCATTGCCCGCCGCATCATCACTGTGAGCACCGTAGTAGATATAGCCGCAGTCTAGAGATAGTGCCAAGGATGCTGCCGCAGATAGGAATAGACCATTTCTAAACGGTACATAAGTGCTTACCGTACCTTCCCCTTCTGCCTCTTGTTGTTCTTTGTAGGAACCTTGTGGAATATCTTCACTAGATTGTACTAATAAAGAGCAGTTACTGAAGGCAAATAGCTTGGTAACATCCATCGTTTTACCTTTCATATTATAGTACTCTAAAATAGCTATGGCAGCTTCTAATTCTTTACTATGTTTTTGACCATATTGAATCGATAAGGGCACCACATTGTCTTTACCAAATCGTTCAATGGCGAGGGCCAAACAAGTAGTACTGTCTACGCCACCGCTAAATAGAACAACAGCTTTTTGTTTTTGAGCCATAGTATCTCCTTTTCTATCACAACAGCCTCATCCGTAGATGAGGCTGTGCTTTTACATTCACTAAAATTTTATAGATCAATAACCAATTCTACTGGACAGTGATCGGAGCCAAAGATTTGTTGATGAATCTTCGCTTCTTGGATTTTATCATCAAGGCGTTTGGATGTGATGAAATAGTCAATTCTCCATCCTGTATTCCGTTCACGAGCTTTCCCCATATAGGACCACCAGCTGTATTGTTCAATAGCATCTGGATAAAGGTGACGGAATGTATCTGTAAAACCTGCCCCTAAGAGTTCTGTCATCTTTGCACGTTCTTCATCGGAGAAGCCTGCATTTTTACGGTTCGTCTTAGGATTTTTTAGGTCAATTTCTTGGTGTGCTACATTGAGATCACCACATAGAATGACAGGCTTTTTCTTATCTAATTCAAGTAGATAATTACGGAATGCATCTTCCCAAGTCATACGATAATCAAGGCGAGCTAATTCACGTTGGCTATTCGGTGTATAACAGCATACCAAATAGAAATTATCATATTCAGCAGTGATAACACGGCCCTCTTGATCGTGTTCTTCAATACCGATGCCATTCGTTACGGACAATGGCTTAATACGCGTGAATACAGCCGTACCACTATAGCCTTTCTTAACTGCACTATTCCAATATTGCTCATACCCTGGCAACTCCAAAGAAATTTGATCGGGTTGCAATTTTGTTTCTTGCAGGCAGAAAATATCTGCATCTAATTCATTAAAGGATTCCATGAATCCCTTTGTTACAGCGGCGCGTAGGCCGTTTACATTCCAAGAAATTAATTTCAATTCTTACTCCTTTACAATACTTTGCATCAATCTAATAGTATTCACCGTATTTAACTTGGTGAAAGTCTCTTTCACATAGAATATACGTCAAGTTTTTGCTTAATGTAAGCTAATCTAAGGATTATATGTTAGCGATACTACTGCTTTTTATGTTTCTTAGCATGTCTTGCTTCAGCACGAGCCTTGCGGGCGTTTTCGTTGGCCTTAAGATCACTTTCACGTTTCTCACGGAAATAGTTAGCCACCGCCGACAAGATAAGGATCACTAATACAGTTACATTAAACATACCAGGTCCAAAGGTATAGATGTGATAACACAAATAACCAAAGGCAACGACTGTTAGTAATTGTTTTAATAGATTCATTCGCCCTCCTAAGTTAGTTTAATGTTTCTACACCTGTGCTAAGCGGGAAGCCTTCATACGTTACCCAGTCACTAGAACTACCAACATATAAAGCAGATTCAAGGCCTACTTCACTCATGGTTAACAACGCATTGCAGGCAGTCACACCAGACCCACAGTACGTTACAACTGGCCTATTTTGGTAGATTTCGTTGTAATACTCAGCCTCTAAATCTTTCAAGGATTTAGGACCATCTACGGTATAGCCACTTTCATAAAAATGATTAACAGCCCCAGGAATATGTCCTGTCATGCCGTCCATCGTATCCACTTGAGATCCATCATAACGGAATGGCGCACGAGCATCAATAATAACATGATCTCCGCTTTCACTAGCCTTGAGCACCTCATCGCGACTCATAACCATATCTGTTTGCAACTCGTAGTTAAAGATAGATGGTTTAGCAAGTAACGGGGTCGGCTCTTTAGTTAAGAGATGGCCCTCTCGAACCCAACGTTCAATACCACCAGACAAAACGCGTACATCTGTTAAGCCCATGTAACGTAACGTCCACCAAAGACGACCCGCTAAAAATAGCCACGAATCATATACTACAACCTTTGAGTTACGAGTGATGCCATAAGACTCAAAGGTATGAGCTAACTGTTCCATATCTGGCAATGGATGACGACCACCATGCTCGCCTAAAGGACCAGTCAAATCCTTGTCTAAATCTACCGCATAAGCCCCCTTAATATGGCCTTTTTTATAATCTTGATACCCTCTAGCATCTAAAATAATGACCTCATCGAGACAAGCTAATAATTCTTTAGGAGTGATAAAATTTGACATATTGTACTCCTTTCTTTGATTATATCGAAAAATACAAATCTTTTAATATTATTATATACGACTACAACGGGATATACAATTTATTTTGGTATAGTGAAAGTTATTTATTCTTGCGATGTAACAACTAGAGTAAACATAAAAAGTCCCTATCTTTGATAGGGACTTTTAGATAATTCAATGTTAAGCTTATAAACGCCTATACATTTCATCTACCGCATCAATATCAGCAGGTAACCAATCTACAGAATATAAGGTTTCTTTAGATAGCCATTTAGCAGCTTCATGTTCTACTAAGGTAATATTAGAATCATTTTTCAACGAACATAAATAACAGTGCATTGTTAAATCAAATTTTTCATAACCGGTATATTCGATAGTAATAATATGCTCTTGAATATTAATATCAGCTTCTAGTTCTTCTTTGATTTCTCTAATAAGAGCTACTTCATGGGGTTCACCAGGTTCAATTTTGCCACCCGGAAATTCCCAACCATCTTTTAAATCACCATATCCACGCTGAGTTGCTAATATGGTATTATCCTTTTTTATAATAGCTGCTACAACTTCAATGTGTTTTCGTTGTTCACTCATAAATATCCTTATCCATTAACAATATAATCATAAATATCATCCCGTACAGGTACTTCGAGTACATATTCTAACTCTACCGCCGCAGTACCATTAACCATAAAAATTTCTTTAGCATTTTCCTGACCAGTAGAATGAATCGGTCCCAAATAATAAAACTCTTTAGACTCTTCATCATCCTTGTTTTTTCTCACAAACAAATGCATAGCAACACCTAGTTCATCAGCATTAAACGCGGTTTGTACATCATCAGAAGCAAAGGTTCTCTTATTTTTAGAAATAGCTTTTAGTAATCCTGGATTCTCAAATCTATCCTCGTATTTAATGGTATCTTGAATATTATCTGCTTTATGATAATTAATAAAAACGGGATATGTCTTTGTTTCTTTATGGAATTTATAACCCCCAATGTTGAGAGGAACTTCGTTTTGAGGCCACTCTAATAATTGGCAAACCTGTTCATACGTATATTTTTCATATAATGCAAATGGTGTATTACCATAAATATTATCTTTGTACTTATCATTGAACTGCTTTAATCCATAAGCAATAAGCTCTTGAACTTGTTCCTTAAAATTATTATCCTCTAAAGCCTGTTTAAAGATTCGAGATATACCATATCTACCATTGGAAAATTCAATAAATTCACTATCGGCAAATGTCTTTTGTGCTACTTGAACACCAAATTGATTTGTCATCATATTGATGAGATTAACACGTCCATATTCCGATAGGTCTACATTATAACTATCAAATAGCTCTTCGGAAACATAATTAATCACATCATCACGACCATCTAGTAATGCTTGCAACAATAGAAGCTCTCTTACACGTATACCGGTCGTTAATTTCTGAGATATAAAATGTAGCATTCTCTCCTGAACCGGTGTAAAGGATATATCATAGTCCTTATCCTTAACCTTTATCAAGAAATGATGATATGACTTAAATTTACTGAAAATTCTACTAACATCAATCGAACCATGATCAGCAAAATCAGAAATTTTAGGAATACGACCTAATTTGAAGCGTAAATTAAAATAGGCTTCTTTAATTAATTTCATATCAGAAAATCTTGCCGTATCAATAGATTCATAAATGCGTTGTTTTGCAATTTTATCAAAATGTACAGTTGAGGTACCTGGAATAATACGATTACCAGCTTGTACATAACGACGCAATGTATCTTTGTTATAGCTCCTATCACCTGATAAGGCTAATGGAATCATAAAGTTATTAGTATAATTCCCAATAAAATCCAAGATAACTACATATTCTTTATCTTCAAATTTACGAAGACCACGTCCGAGTTGTTGAATAAAGATTATCGGACTTTCAGTTTGACGTAGCATAATAACTTGATTGATTTCTGGAATATCAACACCTTCATTAAAGATATCTACGGTAAAGATATAATCTAATTGTAGGTCTGAACGTCCCTGATAATCACCAGTTCCCGTTAATCGAGCAATTGCTATTTCCCTAATTTCTTGGCTATCTTCACCAGTTAAACATACAGTGCGATAAACACCACGCTCGTTAAAAGCATCAGACAACGCTTTTGCCTCAACTCGATTGCTACAGAATACTAGCCCCTTTACACGACTACCACTATGTCCAAAATAGCGAATCTTTTCTATAATTTTATCTACCCGCTCTTTTGTAGACAAGTTTGAAAAGGATACCTCCATATCAGAAATATCTTCTTGAGTATCCACCCACAAATCACTAATGCCAAAATAATGAAATGGACATAGTAAGTCTTCTTCTAAAGCCTGTTGTAATCGGATTTCGTAAATAATATTATGGTCAAATAATTCATACAAATCATAGCCATCTGTCCGTTCCGGACTAGCCGTCATCCCCAATAAAAACTGAGGCTCAAAATATTCAATAATGCGTTGATAGCTATCTGAACCTGCGCGATGTACTTCGTCAATGATAATACAGTCAAACTCCTTTGGAGCATACTGTTTCATTACATCATTACGGCCCATCATTTGCATTGTAGAGAATACATGAGTCGCATTATAGTATTTAGCATTCCCAGAAACTAAACCAAATGTAATAGATGGATCATTATAAATCCGCTCAAAACTAGCGATCGCTTGTTTTGCAATTTGTTCACGATGTACTAAAAATAATATTCTTTTAGGCCTCATTTCTCTCATAGCAAAAGCTGCCGCATAGGTTTTGCCGGTACCCGTAGCAGAGATCAAAAGACCTCTTTTAGCATTATTAGCTCTTAGTTCATTGAAGTTAGCAATAAACTGTTGTTGCATACTATTAGGTTCCAGTTGAAGCAAATCTATTTTTCTAAATTGCTCTGCTACAGTCCTTTGTGAAGTTCGCTCTGGACGCACCCATCTTGGTTTATACCAAGGAATAAAATCTTCATAAGGAATAGAAAATTTTGAATTCCAATACAAGTCAAATTCTTCCGTGATTTCTCTAGCATAGGTATCACTGCAATGAGCTTCAGATCGAGTATTCCATTCACGATTTTTCTTTAATGCATTAATAGTTAAATTAGAACTACCAACTATAATCTGATAAGATTCATCTTTTCTAAAAATGTAGCCTTTTGTATGAAATCCATGACCACTACCTTGTGTAGTGCAATACACTTTTAACTCAATATTATTTAAATTTCCTAAATCTTCCAAAACTTGTGGACTATTAAAACCAAGATAATCCGTCGTTAACACACGTCCTCGGACGCCACGTTCTTCTAACTCTTTAAGAATTGGTTTTAATGTTAATAAGCCTTCTGGAGTAATAAATGCTACCGATATTAAAAACTCATCACAATTGCGTAATCCATCTTCAATAGCAGATAATACATTACGCCCTTCCCCATTAGCAATAAGTTCCGAAGATGTAGCAAAATTGATTAAATGATTCGATTCTGACATAACGAACTCCCCATATAATGAATACTATACTTGCTATTATACCAGCCGCAGCTGCAACGTCTAGAGAGTATATAGTTTTACTTTTAAAAGTATATTTTTATAACAGCTTACAGCCTCATTCATCGTTTAATCGCTAATTATAAATATAAATACATGTTCAAATCTAACATTTTCATCTTTTCCTTATAATTATCGTATCTATACGTCTTTTTTGCCACGTAAAGTTGTGATATAATGTAAATAATTACTCTTAGGGCATTAGTCTGTCCAAATGGATCCAAAAGAGTTAGTGTGTTTTCAAGGAGCGTGCGCAGTTGAAAAAGGGGTACATCAAGTTAATAGCAGCCATTGTGCTTGGTGCTGCTATTATCGGTGGTGGGATCTATGGGGTGTATACACTCTTATCATCCAATACAACGACAATTTTATATCGATCAACCGTTGACGATAAAATCAACGCCATACGACCTTATATTATTGCATTAGATGCATATAACTCGTACAGTGTAGCCTATGCTAGCCAATTACAACCAACGCTTGAAGAGTTGCGCAATGGTTCTCATAATACGACGATTACCTTACCTAAATATAAGGAACTTAAAGCTGCATTAGAGGTAGCAAAACAAGATAGTTCAACGCCCTACGAAGATGTAAACCAAGCGACAAATGATGTCCTCGTAGTGCTGGATCAAATTATTCCTATTGCAGATCAGTTGCAATCTTACTATGTGGAACGTCGTTACGAAAAGGATAATTATAAAGGCAGCGATGAGCTAGCCGCTCAATATGTACCGTTAGCTGAACAGTTCTACGCTACATATAATGCATTAGACTTAGCTTTAGATAACCGTAATAATGAGCTTTATAACGAGCGCATGACTGAGTATCAGGGAGAAAAACGGGAAAATGCGGTTAACTTTATAGAGATAAATCTCATAACCGCACAAACTATTGACCTTATTGATCCAGATGGGAATACAGACACCCAAAAGGTAGAATCAAACTTACAACAAATTACACAACGCCTCAATAAATTACAACCTGGTACTACACCAGAAGTACAAAATGCAGTAAGAGAGTATCAAGACTCAGTAAAAGAATTTGTTGCAGAGGCACGCAACTACATCATTATCAACTCGTCATATGGCGAAGCTTATACGCAATTATTTACCAAGTATAATAAAATGATTGGTAAGGCCAATGCAGTTAATATGGCGGACTTAGACGTAATAGAGAAAAAATAATAGTTGGATAACACAAAGGACTAGCCCGTGTAAGCTAGTCCTTTTATTTTTATGTAAGCATCAAACTTTATTTCTTTTTCAAATCTTTTGTGATGATGTAATATTCAGACGGTGTTATCTTAATACCATCAATATGTTTATTACCTACAATATTGATTTTAGGGTATCCAAGGAATAATGCTACAGCGTTATCTAACATCAGTTGTTGAGCATTGATAACCGCATTACGACGCACCACTGGATCGCTACTACTTTCACCAAGAGCCAACAATTCATCGAAACGAGGATTAGAGAAGCCAGACCCATTAGTTTCAACGCCTATACCCCAATATTGTTTCAAGAACCATACTGGTTGACCCGTATTAGCGGTTACAACACTGGAGATAATCATATCATAATCACCAGATTGAGATAATGTGTCGATAACCGCATAATCTACGATTTTAATTCGTAAATCTACACCGATTTTTTTGTAGTCCGCTTGCAATGCTTCCGCATATAATGGCAATTCAGGACGAGTTGTGTAGGCATAAAAATCAAGTACGAGGTTTTCACCGTCTTTATCTACAATACCGTCGCCATTTGTATCTTCATAACCTTCACGTTTCAGTAATTCTTTAGCACGTTCTACATTATATTTATTAGGATCCCGTAATTGGTTAAAACCATAATCGATAGATGGTGGCAATGGAGCCGCACCAGCTACAAACGTATCCTTCATGAGATTTTTCGCATAAGACTCGCGGTCAGCCGCTGCAATGAGGGCTGCACGTAGATTTGGATTTTGTAGTTTCCCCTTTTGACTCATACGAACAAATACATCACGCAAGGAAGCCATTTCGTAGATAGTGAAGTTCTTATCATTTTGGAAAATACTATATTCGCCAGGTCCAATACTAATAGCCATATCTACATCACCAGATTGTAATGCCATAGCACGCGTATTTGCATCATTAATAGATGGGATTTCAACCTTAGCAAAGCCAGCCTTACCGTCCCAGTAATTATCGTTACGTTTTAGTTCGGCACGCTCTTTTGTGAAAGAAGATACTACGTATGGACCAGTACCAATAGGACCTTCCTTTGCAATATCACGACCATTCGCTTCTGCTGTCACGTCCATAATCAAGAACAATGGATCGCCTAACAAGTTAGGCAAGTTATAATATTCCTTGTCAGTCTTGATGGTCAACTCCTGACCGTTAGCAGTAATTTCCGTATAGTTAAAGAACGTTTTTGCTCGTTTACTCTTAGCAAAGGTCCGTTCTAAAGATGCTTTTACCGCCTCAGCTGTCAATTTATTACCATTTGAAAATTTGACTTTATCATTGATGGTGAAAGTCCACGTCAATTTATCATCACCTTGTTTCCAAGAGGTAGCAAGCCACGGGGTTGCCTTCATTTGATCATCAAACTTGATAAGCGTTTCACCTACACCAAAGCGTACAACAGCCCAACTAAAATAATTTTCTGTTGGTTCTAATGTGCCAGCAAAGTTAATAGCCCCTACCTTTAATACATCATTAGACGAAGAAGAGTCTTGATTCATACAGCCAACAGTCCCGAGCACGGTCATACCAAGGGTCATACCTATTAGTAAAGCCTTGCGTAATCCTTTCATTTATACACCTAACCTTTCTACACACATTAACTATCTATTTATGCTCAGATACTCACTATGTTTTGTATTAACATAATCTAGTAAATATAACCTGCTTTTACAATAGTTAATATAGAGAGAATCTATGTACATCACTTCATATGAGCATATCTTGTTATACCCATAGGGGTATATTTTATACAGTCAACTATACTATAGATTAGGTGTTAACACAATGTATAATTTGAGAAATATTTCAATATATCTATTAAAAAATTTCATATCTTAACTATACATAAAAAATAGCAGTTAGTCTTGAAACTAACTGCTATTTTAAGTTTACCTATCCGCTCTAAGCCTCTACGTTTCAAAGCTATACTTTTAAAAGTTTTAAAACAAGCTCTCTAAGCTTCTAATGCAGCCTCATCCAAGGTAAGTGGCTTATGATCTTGACCAATTTCAAAGATGGAGCTCAATAAAACCTTTGTATATGGATGCTTTGCATCCGCCAAGTGGAAAGCATCTAACTCTTCAACGATAGCACCTTTGTACATTACGACCACCTTGTGGCACATCGTACGAATAAAGGCAATATCATGAGCAATAAATAGGTATGTTAAATTTTTCTTTTTTTGTAAACGCGCTAAAAGGTACGCAATGGAGTCTTGTACGGATACATCTAGAGCACTAGTAGCCTCGTCTAATACGAGGATTTCAGGCTCTAAAACGATAGCACGAGCAATGGCAACACGTTGGCGTTGACCACCAGACATTTCATGAGGATAACGATGCATAAACTCACGTGGTAAATCTACCATTTCCAAATAGTCACCTGCGATTTGCTCTTCCTTTCCCTTTTCAAGAAGACCAAAATTATAGAGTGGCTCGAGGATGATATCTTTGACCTTCATACGTGGATTAAAAGCTGCAGATGGATCTTGAAATACCATTTGAATCTTTTTACGATATTCTTTCGTTTGTTCAGAGTTCATATGTTGAATCTCTACACCATCTACATAAATCTCGCCTTCCGTAATAGGAAGCATCTTCATGATCATACGAACCAATGTTGTTTTCCCAGAGCCAGATTCCCCTACAATACCAAGGGACTGACCTTTTTCGAGAGTTATATTAATATCCTTACATGCTTCAAGCTCACCACCAGTAGGAAGTGGGAATCGTTTATATACATTCTTAATTTCTACTGCGTAATTAGTCAATATAACGACCTCCTCCCAATGTTGGCACAGCGTCTTTTAGTTGTTTCGTATATTCATTAGATGGATTTTCCAAAATGTCTTGTGGGGTACCAGCATCTACAACACGGCCCTTTTTCATAACAATGATATAATCGGACATATACGCTGCTACACCAAGGTTATGCGTAACCATTACAATTGCTGAATTATGCTCTTTAGCTAGTTCAAGCATTTGCATAACCACTTGAGATTGTGTTGTTACATCCAGAGCAGATGTAGGTTCATCACCAATGAGTAATGCTGGGTCCAAAGCTAATGCCATGGCAATACCCACACGTTGGCGTTGACCACCAGATAACTCATGAGGATAACGGCGCAAGATATCTGCACAATTAGGTAAGGCTACGGATTCCAATAACTCAATGGCTCGTCGATCACATTCATCATTGGAGATTTCAATATGAGATGTAAACAACTCTCTAAACTGTTTACCAATGCGAACAATAGGATCCAATGCACTACCACTATCTTGGAAAATCATGGCTATGTCTTTGCCACGTATGGATCTCCATTCAGACTTAGATAGGGTACGAAGGTCATGACCATTAAAGAGCATTGTACCCTCTGTTACCTCACCACCTACAGGCAATAAACCCATGAGGGCCCGGATCACGGTAGTTTTACCGGATCCGGACTCACCTACGATGGTTAATACCTTACCGCGTTCCAAGGTAAAGTTCACATCCATAACAGCAGGCACACCTTGGTACGCAATGTTAAGGTTTTCTACAGTTAGTATGTTTTCTGCCATTATAGCTCCTCACTATTTTGTAATTTTGTTAGTAATCCAGTAGTAATCACTTGGGTACATTACAGCACCTTTCAAGTAAGAACCTGTAACGATATTAGTTTTAGGGTAACCTAAGAATAATGCAGCGCCATCATTCATCAACAATTGTTGAATTTGGATTGCATAATCACGACGTTTTGCTGGGTCGAATTCAGTTTCAGCTGCATCTAACAATTGGTCAACTTGTGGATTGGAGTAACCAGAACCATTTTGAGGGTTGGAACCATTGTTATTAGTGTGCCAGTAGTTAGCCAAGAACCAGATTGGATCGCCTGTATTAGCTGTTACGATATTGGAGATAAGCATATCATAGTCGCCTTCTTGACCCATTTTATCGATCAAGTTATAGTCAACTGTTTTGATTTTCATATCGATGCCAACCTTTTTAAGGTCTGCTTGAACAGCCTCTGCATAAAGTGGTAATTCTGCACGAGAGTTATATACTACGAAGTTGAATGTTAATGGTTTGCCATCTTTATCAAGGATGCCATCGCCATCTGTATCTTTCCAGCCATCTTCTGCTAACAATTGTTTAGCGCGTTCAGGATTATATGCATTTGGATCTTTCAAGTCTTTGAAACCATAGTCCATGGATGGTGGAATTGGAGCGGAACCAGGAATGAATGTACCTTTTAACAATACATCAGCATAGTTTTTACGGTCTGTTGCAGAGATAACTGCAGCACGAACTTTGTCATCCCCAAGAATACCTTTTTGATTAATACGGGCCAATACGACACGAAGAGATGCGATTTCATCTACTTTGAATTTATCATTGCCTTGGAATAAACCAATTTCACCAGGACCGATGTTAACAGCCATATCTACGTCGCCAGATTGTAAGCTCAAAGCACGCGTATTAGGGTCATCGATGGAAGGAATTTCTACAGTTTTAAATGGTACTGTACCATCCCAGTAGTTTTCGTTCGCAGCCATTTCAGCACGTTCTTTAGTGAAGGATTTAACTACATATGGGCCTGTACCGATAGGACCTTCCTTCGCAAAGTTACGGCCATCTTTTTCAGCTTGAACGTCAACGATTAGGAACAACGGATCCGCTAAAAGGCCAGGCATATTAGGATATTCTTTTGTTGTATGAATAACTAATTGTTGACCATTAGCTTCCATAGAGTCATATTCGAAGAATGTTTTCGCACGATTAGACTTTGCAAAAGCACGTTCAATAGACGCCTTTACAGCTGCTGCATCAACTTTTTTACCATTGGAGAATTTCACCTTATCATTGATTGTGAAAGTCCACGTTTTATGGTCTGGGGATACTTCCCATTTAGATGCAATCCATGGTTGAGGTTTCATTTGTTCGTCAAACTTAGCCAATGTTTCACCTACACCATAGCGCATTACAACCCATGCGAAGAAGTTTTCTGTAGGTTCTAATGTGGATGCGAAGTTAGTAACGCCTACTTTTAATACATCTTTGTTAGCAGCACCATTATTATCAGACCCACAACCAGCTATGAAGGAACCCATCATTACAATACTAAGACCTGCTAAAAGGGCCTTTTTCCAAGATTTTTTCATGTAAAATCTCCTTGTACAATTACATACAAAACATAAAAACATTTAAACATCAAGACTATGATAATCCAAAATAGTCAGTGATGGAAAAACCATTATTTATACCTATTCACATAGAAGCTTTTACAAGAGAAATTACCACCAAAAGCTTTCAAAACATGAATAGATATACTATATTATCCTTGGTTTTTAGGATCCACTACATCACGTAAGGAATCGGACCAAAGATTAAAAATAGCAACCACGATAAGGATGGACATACCAGGGAATGCCATGAGCCATGGACTCGTTTGCAAGTACTGGCGACCCTCGTTAAGCATAAGACCCCATTCTGGAGTCGGTGGCTGAGCACCAAAGCCAAGGAAGGATAAACCTGCTACCTCAATCATGATAGCCCCGATATCTAATGCACCTGTTGTAATAACGAGAGGCATAATATTAGGAATGATATGACGTCTGATGATGGCCGTCGTAGATGCGCCCATCATAACAGCAGCCGTTACATATTCCTCACCGCGCACCTTGAGCGTCATAGAACGTACAATACGAGCATATTTTGCCCAACCTACAACAGATAAGGCTAAAATCGTATTTACAATGCTACCACCTAGAATACCAGCAATAGCAATAGCCAATACGATACCAGGGAATGATAACATAATATCAGCTAGGCGCATGAGGACCATTTCGACTTTGCCGCCAAAATATCCTGCTATAGCACCGATGATAGTACCAATGCTCACCATGATAACGACGATGGATACGCCCATGAACAAGGATAATTGAGTACCATAAATGATACGAGATAATACATCACGTCCTAATTTATCTGTACCAAACCAATGTTGGCTGCTTGGTGCTTGCAATGCCTGATTTATATTTGAGGTGAAAGCATCGCCCGGTGCAAGCCAGGGTGCAAAGATAGCGATGAGAACAATGATAATCATCAACCCACTATAGAAAGAGAACAATTTATGTTTTTGAATAAATTCTGCCATTATGCTCTCTCCCTTTTCAATCTAGGGTCTAATAAGATATATGATGCATCGACCAATGCGTTAATACACATATATGCTAAAGCAACCCACAACACAAAACCTTCAATCAATGGATAATCGCGCATAGTAATAGCATAAATTGCCATATTCCCAAGTCCCGGCCAAGAGAATACCATTTCTACGACTGCCACACCACCTAGTAACCAACCAATAACAACACCAAGAATAGTGATGAGTGGTAACACCGCATTAGGTAAAATATGACCGAATAAAATTTTTATCTCACTAACACCGCGAGCACGAGCGCCAATAACATAATCCTTTTGCATTTCCTCAAGGATAACGAGCCGCACTTGACGCATGTATTTAGACCCAACAACAACTGCCAAAGTAATAGCGGGCAAAATAACACCAGACGCAGTCACTCGAGAGGATGCAATCGGTACAAGGCCCAATTTAAGACCGAAGATGTAAATCAGTACAAGACCTAACCAGAACGTAGGCATAGATACGCCTACGAAGGATAGAAATCTCAACACATAATCAACCCATTTGTTACGATTTAAGGCGCTTATAATACCTGCAGGCAATGCATAGAGCAGCGTAAATACTAAAGCCGTACCCGCTAACATTAATGTACCTGGTAAAGCCTCCAACATACGATCTACTACTGGTTTTTTAGCAGAATAACTCATCCCTAAATCACCTTGTGCGGCATTGACGACCCAGTTTGCATACTGTACTACAAATGGTTTATCTAACCCAAGCTGAGCTCGAGTTTCATCGATAAGCTCCTGAGATACGATAGTATCTGCCGTTTCAAGTAACATCGTTACTGGGTCACCTGGTGCTAAATAGGTGAGACAAAATGTCAAAAATGTGATGCCAAACAAGGTAACAATAAATTGCCCCAATTGTTTGACAAAGCGTTTGCCCATAGGCGCCTCCTAAACTCTCTAAACACTAACAACAATTCAAATGACAAACTAATGGTACTAGCTTTTTTATATAGCGATGAAGCTTAAAGGCTAGGGAACGAAAAAAGGTTAGTCGCCTGACTAACCCAAATTAAGCACAGCATATGTATACCATGCCTTTAGAGCAGGCTTTCTGACTCTGATTCATCGCAACATTTCGGCCTTCCCAGTTTCCCAGTGACCCTATAATGAAACCTTACTCCTCATTACAGCTATTTGCATAGTATGGGTTTTTCACCCATTTTCCTCTTTTACGCTCGGTAAATACCGACACTCACTAGTTCATTCATTTTTATCGATTATAAATATACTATATTAACACTCTATTTACAATACATATACCCCTTATGGGTATATATATTTCACGTATTTTCAATATAATTTTTATACTGATAAAAAATATTGATTAGTGATTAAATTCACAATCCTGCATAAAACCATATAAATTAACTTATATAAATAATTTTTTATTATATTTACTGTATAAGACGGTATATATATTAATTTTAATAATAACAAAGCAACGTAAAAACTTTATTATAAAATCTTTTTATGCACAGCAAAAATTTGATTAATAATAAAAATGCTCTTTAAGTTTTTTCAAATTAGACACTCATGAATTATAAGTCTAATTTATAATTATCATAAAAAAGAGGCTATTACCGAAGTAATAGCCTCTAATAAGACGAGATGTATTCAGTTAATCAATACTTTGTTGTAAGCGGTGTGCTCTGCGTGTATCCCACGCTTTACGCAAAACATAAATCACCAAACCTATACTTACTGCCACTGCGCTACCTACCATAGCATCAAAACCACATGCGTAGATTGCATATAAACAATAAAGAACGCCTATACCGAACAAGTAATTAGAGCGTTTAATACGACTTTCAGCTACGCCAGCCATACGCATCATTGTAGGTACTGCCAAAATGCACAATACATACGGTACTACGTTAGTTACAACCGCTAAGTTTACTAAGATTTCAAATTGCTCACGCAAGGATTCGCTTGCAGTGAATAAAGTAAGTAATGTTTCAACAGCGAGTAAAATCAATACACCACGAACAGGAGCATCTTTGCTATTTACACGAGCGAATATTTTAGGGAAGTAACCATGTTCTGCTGCACTTTTGAAGACGCGAGACAATGTGAATTGCCAGCAAAGCAAAGCGCCAAAGCAAGAAATAACCATAGCAGCCATAACGATGTTTGCAATTGTATCATTGAACATGTATACGAATGTCAAACCGAATGGTGCATTAGAATTTAATAAATCAACGTTAGGCACAATACCTGCCATAACGTTTGTGGACAAGATATAAACCACGGCCACTGCTAATGTACCCGCCACAGTTGCGATAGGTACGTTTTTCTTTGGATTCTCAACAGCATCAGCATTAGCCGCTGCGGACTCAAATCCTAGGAAGCCCCATAAAGTTAGGGAAATAGATTGTTTTACCGCATCATAAAGCGGAAGATCATTTGGGTTCCATGCCGCCCAATAAATAGATGGATCAAACCAATACCAGCCGATTGTACCGATTAATAAAACCGGAACAATAGAGCCCCAAATAGTCATATTGCTGAGTCGACCTGTGAAACGATTCCCTCTGAAGTTTAGAATCGCTGCAAACCACAAGAGCACAATTGTTACCTGACTTGTTTGTGTCGCATTGAGGTCAACGCCAAAGAAAGCTGCGCCATAACCTACGGCAGATACCGCGATGGCGATATTAGCAATGATGAGAGATATGCTGTAAGCATAGCTCGCCATAAAATGTCCAGTTTTACCGAAGCGATGTTCTGCATAACCGCCCATGCCCCCTTGTTTTTGGGAGAACATACCCGCTTGAGCAAAAATATACGCTAGTAAAAGCGCACCCACAGCTGTCACGAGCCAAGATAAAACTGAAATAGTACCAACTTGAGCCAAATTAGTTGGTAACATAATGATCCCAGCTCCTAGCATATTGGCTGCTACCATTGTGGTTAGCTGGAATACAGACATTTTTTTAGCGGTGGTTTTCATGTATCAATCCCCTTTCACTAAGGTGAATTTTTTCTCGTCCATAATTCACTTAAAATATATATACCGCTAAGTAAATCCAGTTCGTGCTGTGATGGGCTTGAATGTGAATTTACCGTTTTTATTCTTATTACGAGTTAAATAATAACACCTATGAAACCAAAATAAAAGTACTTTATTGGCGGACAAGCTATATTACACGAATTGAATAAATCATAGGTAATTTATCATCAAAATTGAACAGAACTCATTTTAATTGTGGCAAAGTATATTTTTACCCTATTTTATTCTGTGTATAGATGTAATTTTTCCTATCTATCACGGTTATAGTGTCCTAGTACAAGACTATTATTTCCTCACAGTCCACTATATGTGTACACACAAATGCATCATTTTAATAGTGAATTATCAATTAGAATTTTGGGATTTATAGGTATCGTCTAGCTTTTAAATAAAAAATCGATATACATATAAGTATAATAGGCAATATTAGTCCCTTAATGAAATCCTTATATGTATATCGATCTTATTTTTTCAGATTTTATTGATAACTATTCTTTATTTTTATCTACTGCTTATTCCGCACTAAGCTCTACTCTTGTACAGATTCAACGATTGCTTTCCATTCAGCAATTTGTTTTTCCTCAGCAACGATAATAGCTTTACCATTATTGCGTTGTCGCTCCACACATTCTGGCGCCGTACCAGAATAGTTATTACGACCTGCAACACAAGCTTCAATGGAAATGGCATCAAGAATATCCGCATCAAAGTGATGAGAGATTGCTTTGAAGTCCTCTATCGATAAATCAAGAAGTACACAACCTTTTTCGATGCAATGATGCACCGCATTACCTACGATTTCATGGGCTTCACGGAATGGGACACCTTTCTTCGCAAGATAATCTGCCATATCCGTAGCATTAGAGAAGTCGTCATCAAGGACTGCTTTCATATGAGCCCCATTGACCTTCATACCACGAATCATAGCCGCATTAATGGACAATGCGAAGTGTACTGTATCAATAGCATCGAAGATACCTTCTTTATCCTCTTGCATATCCTTGTTGTATGTAAGAGGCAAGCCTTTCAAAGTTGTTAAAAGGCCTAACAAATGACCATAGGTACGGCCTGTTTTACCACGAACCAGCTCGCAAACGTCAGGATTTTTCTTTTGCGGCATAATACTAGAGCCCGTGCAGTGAGCATCATCAAGTTCAATAAAATTGAACTCATTGGTAGACCACAAGATCAACTCTTCGCTAAGACGACTCAAATGCATCATTACTAGAGATGCAAAGGACAAGAATTCAACTACGTAGTCACGGTCAGATACGGCGTCCATACTATTTTCGTAAATACGAGAAAAGCCCAAAAGCTTTTGCGTATATGTTTGATCAATGCCGTATGTAGAACCAGCTAATGCGCCGGCCCCAAGTGGCATGATGTCAGCATGTTTGAATACCATCAACAAACGATCAAAATCACGTTCCAACATAGAGAAATAGGCCATCATATGATGCCCAAACAATACAGGTTGAGCCCGTTGTAAATGCGTATAGCCAGGCATGATAACATCACTATACTTTTCAGCTGTTTCGATGAGAGCCTTCTGCATATCTACGATGAGTTCACCCATTTCCACAATAGCTTTACGCACGTACATGTGCAAGTCTACTGCACATTGGTCATTACGGCTGCGGCCTGTATGCAAACGACCACCAGCTTCACCGATATCATCAGTAAGGCGTTTTTCAATATTCATATGAATATCTTCAAGAGCCACGGAGAACGGAAACTCTCCTTTATCAATCTGATTTTTAATCTTCGTTAAACCTACTAAAATAGCATCTCGATCTGCGTCGGAGATAATATGTTGTTTTGCCAGCATAGTCGCATGAGCCTTGCTGCCTGCAATATCTTCGGCGTACATCCGCGCATCAAAAGCGATAGAGGATGTAAAATCCTCTACCGCTTTATCAGTGCCTTTTGTGAAACGCCCGCCCCACAATTTAGCCATTATTTACCTGCTTTCTCTTTCATCAATGCATTAATTTTGAGAGGTAAACCGAACAAGTTGATGAAACCTTCTGCATCAGATTGATCGTATACATCATCTTCTTCGAATGTTACGAAATCTTCGCTGTACAAAGAATATGGAGAAGTACTACCTGCAGAAATGATATTTCCTTTGTACAATTTAAGTTTTACTTCACCTGTTACAGTTTTTTGAGTTTCGTCAACAAACGCTTGTAACGCGTTCATCAATGGTGCGAACCACATGCCATCATATACGAGTTCAGCGTATTTGTTAGCAATGAGTTCTTTGTAGTGGTATGTAGCTCTGTCGAGGCATAGGTATTCAAGTTCTCTATGAGCATACATGATGATAGAGCCACCTGGGTTTTCATAAACGCCACGGGATTTCATGCCTACCAATCTATTTTCGACGATATCTACAACGCCTACACCATAGTGTGCACCGATTTCGTTGAGTTTTTCTAATATTTGTAATGGAGTACCTTCTTGACCATCTACAGCTACAGGTACACCTTCTTTGAAGGATACAGTTACATAACCAGCTTCATCTGGAGCTTGTTCAGGTGTATGTGTTACCAAGTACACATCATCTTTAGGTGCATTTGCTGGATTTTCAAGATCGCCGCCTTCATGGGACAAATGCCATACGTTTTGGTCCATAGAATATGGATGAGATTTTGTAGCTACAACTGGAATATCGTGTTTAGCAGCATATTCCATACAGTCTGTTCTAGATTTCAAATCCCATTCTCTCCAAGGAGCGATGATTTTCATGTTAGGAGCTAATGCTTTGATAGTCAACTCAAAACGAACTTGGTCATTACCTTTACCAGTCGCACCATGAGCGATTGCATCAGCGCCTTCTTTTTTTGCAATATCTACAAGAATTTTACCAATTAAAGGTCTCGCGAAGGATGTACCTAATAAATATTTACCTTCATAGATTGCACCAGCTTTTACAGTAGGCCATACATAATCTTTTACAAACTCTTCCTTAGCGTCAACGATGTACGCTTTAGATGCGCCAGATTTGATCGCTTTTTTCTCAACTGCATCATAATCCTCAGGTTGGCCCAAGTCTACACACACTGCAATAACTTCAGCGCCATAATTTTCTTTCAGCCAAGGAATGATAACAGAAGTATCTAAGCCACCAGAATATGCGAGTACTACTTTATTTGCTTTACCCATGATAACACCTCATAAACCACTATCTATTTAGACTCATATAATCAATACAGTATCAGATAATTGTGAAAGTACCGTGGTATCTTCTATTACCGACAAGCATTTTCTCCTTCTGACAAAAAATAGTATACACCTGTATAATTATAAATGCAAGTATTATTTTTATACAATTATATAATATTATTCGGAACGTAACCATTCGAGAGTAATAAAGCTCCAACATTTTAAACCAGCATATGTTATAGCTTTTTTTGTGTTTACTAATTATTAATACCTGTAAATCATTTATTAGTTCAAGCAAATCATTATTTATATAGTTTTAATTTCCACTTTGGAATATATGGCCTTAAATTATATCAATAGGTGAAAATTGGTAATCTAAAGCTATCTTATAATCATCAGTTGTATCAAGGGGTTCTTTTAAAGTCTCAATAATAAAAGACTTAATTTCACCTATAATCGAGTAAAGCTCATTTTGTTCTTCATTAATAATAGCTTCAATGCGAACATCTAAATCATAAGATCTAGAAATTCTATAATTACCTGTAGAGTAATCTACATTTCTAAATAACTCCAATATATTCATCTTAGATATTGCTGTATCAAAAGCATTTATAGCATTTAGGATATTATGTTTCGCCATTACATTTACACTGACAATGGTCTGATTACAAATATGTGGAATTGTATCAACAATATATTCTTCTCTAACAGTAGCTCGCAACGATTCATCAGCCATTATTAACCCTCTATCCAAGGCTTTATCCCAAAAGCAATGTCTTACAGCCATACAATCATGTTCATCATCATAATAAACTATCCAGTTTTCAATTTTATAAGCATCAGCTTGTTCAATGTAAAAGATTTCACGAGCATAGGAATCTACATCAAGCAATTCAGACTTATAATCTACTCCTCCAGGACCTCTTAAATAATAGGCTATAAAATTCTCCAGCCTAAGCATGGCAAACTTAATTATAGGTTTTACACCTATATAGATAGAAGAAAAGTTACCCTTTTCATAACGCTTTAATTCAACATTATCCAATATCTACGCTCCTTATGCTCGAAATTCTCTCTAAAAAATCATCTTAATAACACAAATGTATCAAAAAAATCTCTATTAGCCAATTATTAATCAGCTAACAGAGATTCTAAAATAGTAATTTAATTATTCTTCCACAAGCTCCAAGTCCTGTTCGTACGCATAGTCTGCCTCGGCTTGTGTAATCATGCCTTGGTCTACCATTTGTTCGAGCACCAGCTTTTGCCGTGCTTTAGCACCTTCATAGTTCGTATAAGGATCTAAATAGGACGGTGCATTGGGTAATGCTGCGAGCAAAGCACTTTGCCCCAATGTTAATCGGCTTGGGCTTGTCCCAAAGTATCCGTGAGCTGCTTCGTAGATACCGTAATAATTATGACCATAATATACGGTATTCAAGTACATGGTAAGGATTTCTTCCTTAGAGTAGTAATGTTCCATTTCACTAGCGAGGATGGCCTCTTCCACCTTACGACTCATGATACGCTTCGAGGAAAGGAACAGATTTTTTACAAGTTGTTGTGTAATAGTACTACCGCCTTCCAAGGTTTCACCTGCTATAGTGTTTGTGTACAAGGCGCGAATAATACCGAGTACATCAATAGCTCCATGTTTATAATACCGCTTATCTTCAATAGCGATTAGTGCATTTTTTGTATACTCAGGAATAACATCCCCTTTCACCCAATGTTCTTTTGAAACACGTTGATTAAGAGCTATCTGTACTTTATCTCTAAATGTAAACAGTCGTATAATTCGATCCGTACGACTGAGCGTGTCTTCACTTTGTTCTATTTGTTTTTCAACAATTGTATGAGCTTTACTCTCACGATTTGTCCCTTGAAAGCTATGGTATCCGTCATATATAAACATAGCCAAAATCATGACCACCACGAACACAACTAGATTTCGAAGGTAGCGAAATACTTTCATTTCTTTCACCTATTTCTTAAAGGTCTGTAATATAAACACATGTAACTATAGGTTTATAATCTAGCTATCTATACAATACCTTATATACATATACAAATATAAAGTATATTAAATGTATTGTATCACATCAATCAATAAGAAGATATGTAAAACACTAGTTTTTACGTCCACTCATACTACAAATATATTTAATATATCTTAATAATGGCATGATACCCTATATCTATATATACCGATTAATGCATATTAGTTATACTTATTAAGTTGTATTAAAAACTTTAAATAGAGTATAATGTATGAGATGATAAAAACATGCCTATGGAGGAGTAAAATGAAACAGTGTATGGATTCAGAAAATCTGCATCGTCGATTGCGTAAAATCTTAGGTCAAGTGCAAGCTATTGATCGAATGATTGAAGAAGACATTCCCTGCGAAGATGTGTTGAGCCAAATTAATGCAGCTAAATCTGCACTACATAAAGTAGGACAAGTAATTCTTGAAGGACATATCAACCACTGCGTACGAGATGGTATCGAACATGGTGACGTAGAAAAAACCATTAGCGACTTTACAAAAGCTGTAGAACGCTTTGCAAATATGGGTAAATAAAAAAGGACTCTACAAATGAATTGCACCCAAAAATTAGACATAATTTTGGGAGGTGCAGTTCAAAATGTAGGGTCCTTTTTATTACCCCAATATTAATCGTGGTTAGTTGTTAAGAATTCGCTCAATGCAGCGAGTACATCATCTTCGTCAGCACCGTCAGCAGTCAATGTAACGGATGTACCTTTTGTAGCACCCAAAGTCAATACAGTTAAGATAGACTTAGCATCCGCTGTTTTGCCATTGGCAGCAATAGTCACTTTAGAAGCAAACTTAGCAGCCAATTGTGTGAAGGCTGTAGCAGGACGAGCATGTAAACCAGATTCGTTAGTAATTTCTACTGTTAATTCTTTCATGATAACCTCTTTCTATCTCGATAGGCAGAGCCTATCTCATACGTTCTAATAGATATATTGTATCAATATCAAGCATTTCAATTCAAGTATATTACATCCTATTTGCTATGTAATAATCCTATTTAACAAAAGTAAAATTATAATAAACCTTTTTCAGCTAATACAGATTTAGCGTATTCTGTAATTTCTTCTGCTGTGTCCATAGTAAGTGCTTTATTTGCTACCTCTTCACATTCTGTTTTGGAAACAGAACGCAAAATATTTTTAATAAGAGGAATCGAAGAAGCCGTCATGGAGAATTCGTCGAGGCCAAGGCCCAACAGAATCATGGTCGCCACAGGGTCGCTAGCAAGCTCACCACACATGCCTGTAAATTTACCTTGTTCATGACTAGCATCAATGACGTGCTTAATAAGACGTAACACACCTGGATGCAATGGTTGATACAAGCTACCAATTGCTTCGTTCATACGGTCTACTGCCAATGTGTATTGGCAAAGATCATTCGTACCGATACTAAAAAAGTCTACATATTTAGCAAGAATTGGAGATATAACAGCTGCCGCTGGTACTTCGATCATGATGCCAACCTTGATATCCTTGTTAAAATCCTTACCCTCAGCCGCCAGCTCCTCTTTACATTCATCAAGCATAGCATTCGCTTGCTTCACTTCCTCAACGGAAGCAATCATAGGATACATGATGTGAATATCACCAAACGCACTAGCTCGTAATAAGGCACGCAATTGTACCTTAAAGATATCTGGACGATTTAAGGATATACGAATAGCGCGGTACCCTAGGAATGGGTTCATTTCACTTGGTAAATCAAGGCATTTCAATTCCTTGTCTCCACCGATGTCCATGGTACGGATAATAACAGGCTGCCCCTTCATATCTTGGGCTACCTTTTTATACTCTTCGAATTGTATTTCTTCTGCAGGCAATTCGTCATTTTCCATGTAAAGGAATTCTGTACGGTACAAACCAATACCTTGTGCGCCCATAGTGAGCGCATGTTTAGCATCCTTCGCCTTACCAATGTTGCCAAATAGCTCTACATGATGACCATCAATAGTAGTAGCTTCAAGATTAGCGGATTCGCGCAACCGTTTTAACTCCTCTTGGAACGCCAACGCTTGATTTGTATACTCCGTCCAATCCGCATCAGATGGATTGATTTCCACGATACCATCCGTACCAAGAACGACTGCCTTATCGCCATCTGCAAAGCTTTCAATATCACCAACGCCCATAACTGCAGGAATTTCTAAGGTGCGAGCCATGATAGCCGCATGAGATGTAGGGCCACCTGCTGCCGTAACGATACCTTTTACTACCGCTTTATCAAGGGATGCCGTATCAGATGGTGCCAAATCATGAGCCACCAAGATAACCTCGCCAGAAATATGTGATAAACCGCGAGGGTTCATGCCTAGCATATTACGCATCAAACGATCGCCGATATCCTTAATATCTGCACCTCGTTCACGCATGTAAGCGTCTTCCATACCAAGGAAGATATTTGCAAAGGTTTCAATTGTTTGAGCCGTAGCCGCTACCACATTCATATGGCTAGACTCAACAAGGGATTTAATTCCGTCAGATAAGGATGGGTCTTGAGCAATTTGCATATGCGCTTCAAAAATAGCCGCCTCTTCTGGCCCCATTTCATCCAACGCTTTTTTACGAATAGTATCCAATTGTTTTAAGGTAGATGCCATAGCAGTTGCAAACTTGCCAATTTCTTCTTCTACCTTGTCTTCCGTTACATTGTAATCAGGAATGACAATTTCCTCTTGAATATATCTATATACATTGCCTACTGCAACGCCACGAGATCCAGAAATCCCTTGAATTCGCATATGTGTTCCTCTTTCTATTACGATTAACTACATTACTCTTTATTTTATCATTTCTCTGTTAAACAATAAAGTAATCCAAATACCTATACTCCCTTAAATAACCATCCCATATGGGGCATTTTTTTGTTTTACTATAACTCTTAATAAACGCTGTAAGCTTTCCTTATTTTCCCTTTATTTAGCTATAAATTTATACGATTCCATGCCATGCTTAGGACCTATTTATGATATAATATTATAATATAGAATATATAATAATAAACATATGAGACTTTCACGGGCTTCATGGTGAAAGTCTTACTTATTGATAGGAGACTTTATGAAATTAACGAAAATGCACGGTCTCGGCAATGACTTCATCCTCTTTGCCGACCCACAAGGGACGTCTAAAGACTACACAGACCTCGCCATCCGCCTTTGCGATCGTCGCACGGGTATTGGTGCTGATGGTCTTGCTATCCTAGTTCCTTCCGAAACCTGTGATGTGCGCATGCGCATCATCAACTCCGATGGTAGTGAAGCAGAAATGTGCGGCAACGCCATCCGTTGCTTTGCCAAATACGCTTATGAACACGGTGAAACAACGAAGGAGACTTTCACCATTGAAACCTTAGCTGGCGTAATGAAGCCTACATTGACTATCGAAAACGGTATAGTCACACAAATTACTATAGACATGGGCAAACCATTTTTTAAGGCCCAAGACATTCCTATGAATGTAAACCTGGACAAGGTTATCGACGTAGACCTCAATGTAAACGGTGAAACCGTAACAGTGAGTTCTGTATTGCTCGGTGTGCCTCATACGGAGGTATTCATCGACGACATTACAAAAGCCCCTGTTACAACACAAGGCCCTATCCTTGAAAAGCACGATGCCTTCCCTGCCAACACCAATGTAAACTACATTGAAGTGGTAAACGACAAACACATCAAGGTGCGCACATGGGAACGCGGCGCTGGCGCTACTTTAGCTTGTGGAACAGGATCTTGTGCCTCTGCCGTTATGTCCTTTGAAAAGGGCTTAACAGGCCGCGAAGTAGATGTGGAACTCTATTTAGGAACATTGCATATTTCATACTTGGAGGATGGCACGGTGCTCATGACAGGCCCGGCTGAGGAAGTCTTCGAAACAGAACTTCCTATCGATTAAAATGAAGTGGTTACAACTTATATTAAATGCGTTCCTAAGGTACCAACAGGGCCGCACACTCATGCCACGGAATATAGAGCCCCTTTTGGGACTACTTGCATCCATTCTCGTCATCCTCATCGCCGTAGCCAATAGCATCGCTATTGGTTATGCCTTGATTGTCGTATGGAGCATCATGGCCTACGTGTTCTACCGCAAAGGATATACACTAAAAGAATTATTAAACCTATCTTGGACAGGTGCGAAAACATCCATCGTAGTGATGCAAATCTTCCTTCTCATCGGTTGGCTCATCGCCATGTGGCAAGCAGCAGGCGTTATTCCTATGATTATCGCCACAGGTATCGATTTAATTGATCCATCCATCTTTATCGTCTGTGCCTTTTTAATAACAGCTATAGTGAGTATGTTGTTAGGTACTGCACTAGGCACTGTAGGCACGATAGGCATCGTACTCATCACGATGGCAAGAGCTGGAAGTATTCCAGAAAATATTGTGGCCGGTGCCATTATTGCAGGTGCTTACTTTGGTGATCGAAACGGTCCACTATCCTCTAGTGCATCTCTTGTAGCGGCCTTGACCCATACAAAGGTATCGACAAATATTCCCATCATGTTTAAAGATGGTATTCCAGCACTCATCATCTCTACAGTGCTGTATCTATTACTATCTCAGTGGTACCCACTCAATTACGAAAATAGTTTACTATCCGATACAATTCACTTTATTTTTAATATCGATTGGACTTTATGGATTCCAGTCATCATCGTCATTGGCCTATTGCCTTTGAAAGTATCTATCCGTTGGCCTATCGGACTCAGTGCATTAGCGGCGGCCATTCTAGCCTATACCAATCAGGATGTGAGCCTCTCAGAGTTGGGATGGTATACCTTAACAGGCTTTGAACTACCGCACTACAATCCACTAGCTAATATCATTCATGGCGGCGGTCTACAAACGATGTTTATTCCTACCCTTTCAATTTTTATGGCTACTGCCATTTCAGGCATGCTCGAAGGGGTTGGCTTCTGGAACGATATACGACAACTGTTAGAGCGAGCTAAAACACGGAGCGATGTATTTGCTGCCAATGTAGGTCTTGCTTTCTTAACAGGTGCGGTTGGATGCAGCCAAGCTATTGCGGTAGTTATGACGCACTCTATTATGCGTATTACCTACGCACAGCGAGGTATTCAAGACGAAGATGTAATGCTAGACTTTGAAAATAGTGGCATTCTCATCGCTCCATTACAACCATGGAATATCGCTGCCTACGTGCCCATTGTCATGATGGGTACAAGTTCAACAGGTTATGTACCATTTGCCTTCTTCCTATATCTAGTACCACTCATCTATTGGTTACGATTACGGAAGCAAGATCAACCAATCATACGCTAATTAGTATTATCTCAAAAGGGGAAATTGTATGATTTATACCATTACCTTTAATCCAGCTCTCGATTATATCGTGCGCCTTGATCACCTCAAGACGGGTACTATTAATCGCACCATCCAAGAATACGTTCTCGGTGGCGGCAAAGGTATCAATGTATCTATCGTGCTCAACAATCTTGGCATGGATACGACAGCACTCGGCTTCATCGCAGGGTTTACAGGCGAAGAAATCGTAACACAACTCAAGAAATTCGGCGTGAAAGAAGATTTCATCCGGCTTCGCGAAGGATTAACCCGCATCAATGTTAAGGTAAAAGCCTCTGATGAGGAAACAGAGATTAATGGCCGCGGCCCAATCATTGCTACCGACGAATTAGAAGCTCTATACAAACAGCTTGATGCGTTGACCAAAAAGGACACCTTAATCCTTGCTGGCAGCATTCCTTCTAGCCTACCAAGCGATATGTACGAACTCATTATGGAGCGCTTACAACATAAAAATATTCGCATCGTAGTCGATGCTACAAAGGATCTACTCACAAAAGTCTTGCCTTATAAACCATTTTTAATTAAGCCAAATAATCACGAGCTTAGCGAAATCTTTGGGCGTACCTTATCTACAAAAGATCAGCTTGTAGAAGCAGCAAAAGCATTGCAAGAGAAAGGCGCACAACATGTGCTCATCTCTATGGCTGGTGATGGAGCTATCTTGGTCGCTGCTGACGACACTGTATATACCAGTCCTGCCCCTAAAGGAACTCTCGTGAATTCCGTGGGTGCTGGCGACTCCATGGTAGCCGGCTTTATTACGGGCTATGAAAAGACGGGTGACTTACAAGAGGCGCTCTATTGGGGTATCTCCAGTGGCTCTGCCTCCGCTTACTCTGAAAACCTCGCAACCCTTGAAGAAGTAGAAGCACTACTTTCACAAGTACGAGTTAAATAATTTTATATTTTATGTGCATCAAGGAGTACACATATGCAAATCACTGATTTATTAAAACCTCAATCTATCCTGCTGAATGCAGATCCTGTCACAAAGGCTGACGCCATTTACACCTTAGGTGAATTGATGGACAAAGGCGGCCACTTGACAGATAAAGCAGAATATTTAAAAGCAGTGTTCGCTCGTGAAGAGTCTGGTTCTACAGGCCTTGGCGACGGTATTGCCACACCACACGCTAAATCTGCAGGGGTAAAAGAAGCAGGCCTAGCCGCTATGGTCGTGCCTAACGGTGTAGATTTTGAAGCGCTTGATGGTCAACCTTCCCGCCTATTCTTCATGATTGCAGCTCCAGAAGGCGCCGCTGACACTCATGTAGAGGTATTAAGCAAACTAGCAACTATGGTGATTGACCCTGATTTCAAAGAAGCCCTCATCGCAGCTCCAACGGTAGAACGTTTCTTGGAGCTAATAACAGCTAAAGAGCAAGGCAAGTTTGATCCATCTATAGAAGGATTTATCAAACCAACAGAGGATCAAAAAGCAACCAGCATTACCGATGCTATCGAAGCAAAGGCTACAGAGGCAATTGAAAAGGTAGCACCTAAAATTTCTGTAGATAACCCACATTATGATGTACTAGCTGTTACTGGTTGCCCTACAGGCATTGCACACACCTATATGGCTGCCGAATCTTTAGAACGCAAAGCTAAAGAAATGGGTGTTTCTTTAAAAGTAGAAAAGAATGGTGCATCTGGTGTGAAAGATGCTCTTACAGCAGAAGAAATCGAGCACGCTAAATGCATTATCATAGCTTCTGACCGTCAAGTAGAGATGGCACGCTTTGATGGCAAACCTATGATTCAAACTAAGGTTGCAAACGGCATCAATAAAGCGGAAGAGTTATTGCGTGAAGCTATGGCTGGTACAGCACCTGTATACCACGCTTCTCCATCTGACAAAAATGGCGCAGTAGCAGCATTCGATGCGGCAGATAACTTCGGTCGCCAAATCTACAAACATTTGATGAACGGCGTATCTCACATGTTGCCGTTTGTTATCGGTGGCGGTATCTTAATTGCCCTCGCCTTCTTATTCGACGTATTCGACCCAGCAAATCCTAAAAACTTTGGTTCCGGTACGCCTCTTGCGGCCTTCCTAATGCAAATTGGTGGTGCTTCCTTTGGCTTCATGTTACCCGTATTAGCAGGTTACATCGCCATGAGTATTGCAGACCGTCCAGGTCTTGTAGCTGGTTTCGTTGGAGGCTTATTGGCTAACCAAGGTGGCTCTGGTTTCCTAGGTGCATTGATTGCCGGTTTCGCAGCAGGTTATTTGGTATTATTAGTTAAGAAATTAGTATCTGGTTTGCCTCAAGCCTTAGAAGGTACAAAACCGGTTCTCTTCTATCCTGTACTTGGCGTATTATTCATCGGTATCGCTATTACCTTTATCATCAATCCTCCTGTATCCGCACTTAACCACTGGTTGATGGACTCCTTGCAATCCATGGGCACAACGAGCCGCGTATTATTAGGACTTATCTTTGGTGCTATGATGTCAGTTGACATGGGCGGCCCTGTAAACAAAGCGGCTTATGTTATCGGTACTGGTGCTCTTGCAACTGGCGAATACGGTATTATGGCGGCTGTCATGGCAGGCGGTATGGTTCCTCCATTGGCAATCGCTCTTTGTACTACATTCTTCCCTAGCCGCTTCACAGAGGCTGAACGTAAATCTGGTATTACAAACTACATCATGGGGCTTTCCTTCATCACAGAAGGTGCCATCCCATTTGCAGCAGCCGATCCAGTTCGCGTATTACCAGCTTGTATTATCGGTGCTGGTACAGCCGGTGCGTTATCTATGTTCTTCGAATGCACACTACGCGCTCCACACGGCGGCATCTTTGTAGTACCAACAATTGGTAATCCACTTCTATACCTTGCATCCATCGCAATCGGTTCCGTTGTGGCTTGCTTCATCTTAGCACTTGTAAAGCCAAGCTTAAAAAATAGTATCACTAAATAAATCATTAAAATTAACCATCAATTATAGCTTATATATGATTGATTGATGGCTGATAATTGTTGATTGTTTATGATGAGTTTCGACGATTAGCGGTTAGTAACTAATAGTTAACATTTAGCGACTAATTGATTAATGACTCTTATCGATGGTGAAAACTGGTGTCACACCAGTAGATATAGTAAAAGGACTAGAATATACGTATTCTGAACTGACCTAAAATTGGACACAATTTTGGAACAACAGTTCAGAAGTATACGTGATCTAGTCCTTTTCTTATATTCAAAAATAATTAATATTATTTTATATTTTATAATCTAGACCACTTTCAAAAGTCGAAGCAAGTCCTCAAAATTGTACAATTACATCGATTTATGTTAAACTATATAAATATTAATAAACTTTAAAATTATAAATTATTATTAGAAATCTAGTTCGGAGAGCTAATTCATGAAATCATCCAAAAATTGTAAGGTTACTGCTGCATTTCTTGCTGCAGCTGCACTGGGTGGTGTTGCCCATGCAGAGCCTACACTTAACATGAATGATTTAGTAGGTACGAGTACCAGTGCTGAATCAACGACACAGAGTCCTACAAGTGTAGCAACTCCAGTCGTGAAACCAATGGCAACTCAGCCAGTCTTACCAGCTACACCACAACCGGCCACCGTTGTACAACAACAAACACCACCGATGGCACAACCTCAACCATCCTACGTGATGCAACCAGCAACGGTTAGCCCTGTACAAACTCAACAAGTTACACCATTGCAAGCAGTACCGCAACAAGTAGTACCAATGCAATCTCAACAACAGGTTCAAACTCAACCGCAGTATGTTGTCAATAAAGATACAAAAACTGTCATGGAACCTACATTAGCAATGCACAGTTTGATAAATGTACAACGAAAAACTGAACCTGTTACTGTAGAGAAACCAGTGGATGGTAAGCAACAAGTACAAACTACACAAGTACAGCGTACACCTGTTGTTATTCAACAAGAATCCATAGCTCCATTAACTGTATCAAATACTACAGTAACAAAAGCCGTGGTAGCAAAACAGAGACTTACAATTCGAGATATTCAACGAGCTGAGCGTGAGCGTCTAGCTCAACTAGCCGCTGAAGAAGCATCCCAACAAGAAAATTTATCACAAGCTGATCAACAACAACTTGCTCAAAAACAAGCTGAAGCCCAACGGCAATCAACTTTACAAGCGGAACAAGAACGTGTGGTAGCTCAACAAGCCGAGGCTCAACGCCAAGCGGCTTTACGTGCTGAGCAGGAACGTCTTGCGGCCCAACAAGCTGAGCAAGCGCATATTGCAGAAGAACGCCGTCAAGCGGCAGAGCAAGAACGCATTCGTATCCAAGAGGAACAACGCCGTATTGCCGAGCAACAGGCAGAGCAAGAACGTATTGCAACTCAACAAGCTGAGGCTCAACGCCAAGCGGCTATTAAAGCAGAACAAGAACGTATCGCAGCTCAGCAAGCCGAAGCTCAACGCCAAGCGGCTATTAGAGCGGAACAAGAACGTATCGCCGCTCAACAAGCTGAGGCTCAACGCCAAGCGGCTATTAGAGCGGAACAAGAACGTATTGCCGCTCAGCAAGCCGAAGCTCAACGCCAAGCGGCTATTAAAGCAGAACAAGAACGCATCGCTGCTCAACAAGCCGAGGCGCAACGTCAAGCGGCTATTAAAGCCGAGCAAGAACGTATCGCTGCTCAACAAGCCGAAGCGCAACGTCAAGCGGCTATTAAAGCTGAACAAGATCGTATCGCCGCTCAACAAGCTGAAGCCCAACGCCAAGCGGCTTTAAAAGCAGAACGTGAGCGCATCCTCGCTCAACAGGCTGAAGAAGAACGCTTAGCGGCTGAAGAAGCGGCTCGCCAACGTGCTGAAGCTGCCGCTAAAGCTGAAGCAGAACGGCAAGCGGCTATTAAAGCTGAACAAGAACGTATCGCCGCTCAGCAAGCTGAAGCGCAACGCCAAGCCGCTATTAGAGCAGAACAAGAACGTATCGCGGCCGAAAAAGCTAAAGCTGAACGCGAAGCTGCTATAAAAGCGGAACAAGAACGTATTGCTGCTAAACAAGCGGAACTCGCAAGACAAGCTGCGATCCAAGAAGAACAAGAACGTTTAGCTGCTGAACAACTAGCAAAAGAAGAAGCGGCAGCTGCAGCTAAAGCTCAGGCTGAAGCTGAGGCAAAAGCTAAAGCAGAAGCAGATGCTGCTGCTAAAGCTCAGGCTGAAGCCGAGGCTAAGGCTAAAGCTCAATCTGAAGCCGAAGCAAAAGCTAAATCTGAGGCAGAGACTAAACAGCTTCAAGAAACTAAATTACCGCAATCTTATGTAAATGCTCGTAATGAAGCTTCCACAAAAGGCTCTCCTGTAACAGAAGAGAAAAATATTCTCTCCCAACCAATTGAACCTCCATTGCAAGCTGATGCGTCTGCAAAGATTAGTCTTGCTTTCGACGCGAAAAATTATGAATCCATGTCTACCACAGTAGATAATAAGGAAATTAAATATCGCGCCTTCGAGTATATCCCTTACGTGGCTAATCCAATCGACATAGATCAGCAATACATGAACATTTATGTACCAGAGGAATATTTCAACAACGGCACCATCAATGGTTACAACACCCAAACAGCCCCTATCTTCATGCCAAATGCAGTAGGTGGTTACATGCCGAGCCAAGCTATGACGCCTAAGGTAGAAAATGGAAAACCTAACAGTGTTCTTTACGCATTATCCCGTGGTTATGTAGTAGCTTCCCCATCTACTCGTGGTCGTACCAATAAAGCTTCCGATGGCAACTTTATCGGTAAGGCCCCTGCAGTAATCGTTGACTTACAAGCGGCTACAGCCTACTTACACGCTAACGATTCTGCTATGCCAGGTAATGCAAATCGCATTATCACAAATGGTACTAGTGCAGGCGGTGGTGTATCCTTATTACAAGGTGCAACTGGTAACAGCTCCGACTTCCAACCATATTTACAAGCATTAGGTGCAGCTACAGCGGCAACTAATGTATACGCAGTATCTGCATATGCCCCTATCACTAACCTTGATGCGGCAGATATGGCTTACGAATGGAGCTATAACGGTATCACAGCCTTTAACAAAGTAACTATGGGCCAAGGCGAATTACCACAAGCTAATGTAGGTGGCAACTCTGCTCCACCACAACGTACGATGCAACGTGTAAACTTGAATACAGACGATTTATCATACTCTAAAATACTCAGCGAACACTTCCCTGATTACGTAAATAACTTACAATTACGTGACTCTCTAGGTCGTATACTAAAACTCGACAAGAATGGTAACGGGACTTTCAAAAACTATGTAAAAGAGTTTATCGTTGCTGCCGCTAATAAAGCAGCAGCTCAAGGTACTGATTTATCCAAGCATACATACCTTGTACGAGATAATAAAACAGGGGCCATCAAAGACATTAACTGGGAAGCATATAACCACTTTGTAAGTCGCTCAAAAGCGCCTGGTGCCTTTGACTCTCGTGCTAATGATACAGGTGAAAACAATCTATTTGGTACAAGTACTACAGATAATAATCACTTTACCATTACTGCTGCATTACACGATTCAACAGCTAACCAAGATGTATATGTAGAAAATGCTAAGATCGTTACTATGATGAATCCAATGAACTATCTTGGTTCTCCTGCTGCGACAAATGCACGATTCTATCGTATTCGTTATGGCACAGCCGACAGCAATACATCTGTTGCAATTCCTTTAATCGTAGGTACACGTGCTCAAAACCTTGGGTACAGAGTAGATATGGCAACACCATTTGATGTAGATCACTCTGGTGACTACGATTTAGAAGAATTATTCAACTGGATGGATAATATCGTTAAAAACGGTAGATAATTACAATTAAATACCAAAATACTAAAGGAGCTACCTAGTAGCTCCTTTTTCATATACAATTATAAATTTTTTTGTGTTTTCAATTATAAATGTTATTGTGAAAGTCCCTCTCCGACTATGAATAATCTGCACCATTATTTAATCAGTACATCACCCTATTATAATAATAAAAGAATTCAATCAAAAAAGGATGCCCCCTGTAAAATACAGGGGGCATCTATGTGTTTGAGCCAGGTAAAAGCAATTATTATGCTTTCACCATGATAGGCGATTAAACTTCAGGGAACAATGCTGTAGATAAGTAGCGTTCGCCTGTATCAGGGAGAATTACTACAATATTTTTGCCTTTATTTTCAGGGCGTTTTGCCAATTCTTGAGCCGCCCAAAGCGCAGCACCAGAGGAAATACCTACCAATACGCCTTCTGTGTGACCGAAAGCTTGAGATGTAGCAAAAGCATCCTCGTTAGAAACTTGGATTACTTCATCGTAAATGTTAGTATCCAATGTATCTGGAATGAAGCCAGCACCTAAGCCTTGGATTTTATGAGGGCCTGGTTTACCATTAGACAATACAGGAGAATCTGCTGGTTCTACGGCAACCACATGTACATCAGGGTTTTGTTCTTTCAAGTAGCGACCTGCACCTGTCAACGTACCGCCTGTACCAACACCAGACACGTAGATATCTACAGTACCATCAGTATCTTGCCAGATTTCAGGTCCAGTTGTTCTGTAATGAATTGCTGGATTAGCTTGATTTACGAATTGACCTGCTTCAATAGCACCGGCTGTAGCCGTTACGATTTCCTTAGCTTTTGCAATAGCGCCTTTCATGCCAAGAGAACCGTCAGTCAATACGAGTTGCGCGCCATAACCAAGCATTAATTTACGGCGTTCAATGGACATCGTTTCAGGCATTACGATTACAACTTTATAACCAAGCGCAGCACCTACAGCAGACAAGCCAATACCAGTATTACCAGATGTAGCTTCTACGATTGTGCCGCCTGGTTGTAATTCACCAGATTCAACTGCAGCTTGAATGATTGCTGCTGCGATACGGTCTTTTACGGAACCGCCTGGGTTGAAGTATTCCAATTTTGCGAAAATATTAGCGTTTGCACCATATTTTTTACCAAAACGTGTAGCAGCTAATAATGGTGTTTTACCGATTAATTCAACAAAAGATTTTGCAATTTTAGACATAGTGGTCACTCCTTATTAAATAGAACCATCCCAATTATCATATTTTGTATCAAGTTTAGCATAGGTCCCATCGATTACATCTTGAAGGGTTACGTTTTCTAAATAATCATGAATATAGTTTTGTAATCCTGCCCAGAAACCAACAGTCCGTTCGTTGATCACTGTATCAGTACTCACCCCTTCATCAAGGGTAGAGATGATAGCCATAGATTCCTCTGTAGCAAGCAAAATTTCAATAATTGTATATTCTTTAGGACTTTTAGATAAGCGATAGCCGCCATACTTACCGCGGATACTATCCACTAGTTTTGCAGCGCCTAAACGAGCTACGATACCTTCTAGGTATTTTTCAGATATGCCTTGTCGTTCTGCCACAGATCGCAAGGAGACAGGTTTATCTTGACCTTGCTCTGCCAAATCGATGAGGACCATCAATGCATACCGACCTTTTGTGGAAATCCTCATATATTTTGCCTTTCTTTGTAAACGTTAGTGTTAAACACACCCCATATTATAAAGTACTTATATTATATTTATAAAACCTTTCATATTAATAGGAATTAATTTCATTATAGACCACTCACTATAAAAATGCAAGAACTTATTTCCTACTTTTATAAAGGGATATTTACTCATTCTATATTTATTGAGTTTATCCTATATTTTAACTTAATAACTTGCCTCGTAGAAAGCTCAAGTTATAATACTTTTGTTAATTCGCAACACAACGAAGTAAGGATAATCTTATAACACAAAAGGACCAGCCCGAAGGCCAGTCCTTTTGCGTATAGTTTGTAGTTTGTTATATGAGGTTTACCATGATGAATTGGAGAGGGTTCATCTGGTATTGGGACTTACCGTATCGTCAGGAAAACGATGCGCGCCCGTGTTTATGTCATTTGAGGAGTTGTCTAGATTACTCTAGCATTTAAGTATAAGTTTCTTAATTAGATTTTACCTACAAGATCAAGACCTGGTTTCAAAGTATCTTTACCTGGTTTCCAACGTGCAGGGCACACTTGATCACCATGTTTAGCTACAAATTGAGCAGCTTGTACTTTGCGAACTAATTCTTCAGCGGAACGGCCGATACCCATATCATGAATTTCTGCTGTACGCACGAAGCCTTCTGGATCTACTACGAATGTACCACGGTAAGCCATAGCAGATTCTTCTTGGAATACATCGAAGAAATCAGCCAATTCATGTTTTTTGTCAGCCAACATGTAGTACTCGATTTTATTAATGCTTGGAGAAGCATCAGACCATGCTTTGTGAACGAATTCGGAGTCACAAGATACGGAGTAAACTTCGCAACCCAATTCTTTCAACTCTGCATAAGAATTTTGTACGTCTTCCAACTCAGTAGGGCATACGAATGTGAAGTCTGCTGGATAGAATACGAATACAGACCATTTACCCAACACGTCTGCAGTGCTAACTTTTACCAATTCAGGTTTTTTGAAAGCATCAAGTGTAAATTCAGGAAGTTGTTTACCAATAATAGACATGTTATGTCCTCCTTATTTGAGTTCCATATGTAACGAATATATTTACATTGGTGTACTTAACACCATATCTATATCTATCTTTGTCTATATAATAACAAATATCATTCAATATTGCAAGCGTTATTTTTAAATTTATCGATATATTTTTTCAACATTTTCGATGTAGGCAAAAAAAAGAAGAAAAATGCTCATTTCTGAGCATCTTTCTTCTTTTTACGTACTACAACAGACTTACTGTTCACAGTAGCGTGATCAAAAGCTATTAAACCCGCTATATTAGCAAGCCCTCTCCGTGCTATGTGACCAGTTGTAGATTGTTCTTTTCCCGATTTACCATATACAAACTGCTCTAGTTTGAGTGCAGCTAATATAAATAAACCTATAATAGATAAAATAGATTCCATCGCTTTAATCTATTTTTTTAGTTCTAAGATTGCATCTACGAAACCACGGAATAATGGATGTGCATTATTTGGACGAGATTTAAGTTCTGGATGTGCTTGTGTACCAATGAAGAATGGATGATTTTTTACTTCAATACTTTCAACGAGACGGCCATCTGGAGATGTACCAGAAATTACGAGGCCTGCATCAGTCAATTGTTGACGATATTCATTGTTGAACTCATAGCGATGGCGATGACGTTCATAAATCAAATCTTCTCCATAAGCCTCGTGAGTTTTCGTACCGGCTTCCACTTTGCATGGATAGATACCTAAACGCATTGTACCGCCTTTTTTATCTACATCAACTTGATCACTCATCAAGTCAATTACTTTGTACTTAGCATTTTCGTCGAATTCGCTAGAGGTTGCTCCTTCCATGCCACATACGTTACGAGCAAATTCCATAACTGCAGATTGCATGCCAAGGCATAGGCCGAGATATGGAATATTGTTTTCACGAGCATATTGGATTGTACGAATTTTACCTTCTACACCACGAGACCCAAATCCACCAGGTACGATGATACCTTCAACACCTTCAAATACCTCTTTAGGATCTACAGATGTATCATCAAGTTCTTCAGAGTCAATCCAACGAATATTCACTTTAGTACCCGTAGCAATACCAGCATGATCTAGAGCTTCAACTACGGATAAATACGCATCATGCAACGCTACATATTTACCAACGATAGCAACTGTAATATCTTTATTAGGATTCAAGATCTTATGAACCATTTCTTTCCATGCAGTCATATCACATGGACGATCTTCAAGACCTAACTTTTTGATAACAATATCGTCAAGACCTTGATCTTGCATCATCAATGGCACTTCATAGATAGAGCTACAAGTTTGATTTTCAATAACTGCTTCAGGTTCTACGTCGCAGAACAAAGCAAGTTTTTCTTTCATATCATCAGAGATATGTTTCTCACTACGACATACCAAAATATCTGGTTGAATCCCAATGCTACGCAATTCTTTTACACTATGTTGTGTAGGTTTTGTTTTCAACTCGCCAGCGGCATTGATGTAAGGCACCAACGTAACGTGAATGTAAAGTACATCGTTACGACCTACCTCTTTTTTCACCTGACGAATGGCTTCCATGAATGGCAAGCTTTCAATATCACCTACGGTACCACCAATTTCTGTAATAACTACATCAGCATTATCCTCTTTACCTACACGGTAAACATTTTGTTTAATTTCATTTGTAATATGTGGAATTACTTGTACAGTGCTACCTAGGTAATCACCTTTGCGTTCTTTATTGATTACAGACCAATATACTTTACCAGCTGTAATATTGGAACGTTTACTAAGGTTAATATCGATAAAGCGTTCATAATGGCCCAAATCAAGGTCAGTTTCGGCGCCGTCATCTGTTACAAATACTTCACCATGTTGGTAAGGGCTCATCGTACCCGGATCGATATTAATGTATGGGTCAAATTTTTGAATCGTTACATTGAAACCACGGTTTTTTAGTAAGCGACCCAAAGATGCTGCTGTAATTCCCTTCCCAAGAGAAGAAACAACGCCGCCAGTTACGAAAATATACTTAGTTGCCATGATGCCTCCCACCTATTACATTTTTTCCGGAGCGGAAATACCTAAAATACCCAAGCCTTGACGAAGAACGAGGGCAATCGCTGTAATTAATCCAAGACGAGCTTGTTGTAATGCTGGATCTACGCCAATGATACGACCTTGACGGTAGAATGAATGGAACATGCTTGCCAAATCGTATAAGTACCGAGCAATACGATGAGGTGCACGATGTTCAGCAGCTTGAACGACCTCTTCCGGATATTCAGCTAATTTCTTAATTAATTCTAATTCCATTTCACTTGTAAGTGTTGTGAAATCAGTTTCACTATAATCGCCAAATGCGATGCCAGCTTCACGCACTTGGTTGTATATACTGTGAATACGAGCATGAGCATATTGGATATAATACACTGGGTTGTCATTACTGCGAGATTTTGCCAAATTAATATCAAAATCAAGTTGGCTATCCAAGGAACGCATCAAGAAGAAGTAACGAGATGCATCTACACCAACTTCATCGATTAATTCATCTAATGTAACGCTATCACCGCTACGTTTAGACAATTTAACAAGTTGTCCGTCACGGAACAATACTACCATTTGTAATAGCAATACTGTTAATTTATCAGGGTCATAACCGAACGCCGCCATAGCCGCTTTTACACGGCATACATAACCATGGTGGTCAGCGCCCCAAATATCAATCATTTCTTTAAAGCCACGATCAAATTTATTACGATGATACGCAATATCTGCCGCCAAATATGTAGGAACCCCATTATCACGAATAACTACGCGGTCTTTATCATCACCATAATCAGTAGATTTTAACCATAAAGCACCGTTTTTTTCATAAACTTTGCCAAGGGCCTTTAATGCCTCTACGGAATGATGAATCTCATCCGTTTCATGAACTGTACGTTCAGAGAACCAATTATCAAAAGTAACGCGGAAGTTTCTTAATGTTTCCTCTAAGCGAGCTAATTTTTCTTTTAAGCCCTCTTCCTTAAACAAGGCTACACGATCTGCTTCGTTCATAGCATTTAATTTATCAAAGCCTTCGCGTTCTGCAATCGCTTTCGCTGTTTCAATAATATCTGGGCCACGATAGCCATTTTCAGGGAACACTAAAGCCCCTTCTGGAATATCGAACTCAGGCATAGAACCGTCTTCATTGCGTTTAGGTGGGAATACTAATGTAGCACCTTGTAACTCTTGGAAACGATACTCAATGGAAATAGCCATGTTGTCGATTTGATTACCTGCATCATTGATATAGTACTCGGATTGTACATTATAACCCGCTGCACGTAACAAGTTTACAAGAGCACTACCGTATGCAGCACCGCGACCATGACCAACATGCAATGGACCTGTTGGGTTTGCACTTACGTACTCTACTTGAATCGTATCGCGCGCACGCAATGGTTGAACACCATACTCAGTACCAGCATTCAAAATGGCTTTTAACGTATCGTACACCATATCAGATTTCAAAAAGAAATTAATAAAACCTGCGCCGGCAACCTCAGCACGTTCAAGCCAATCAAAATTCATATGACTAATCAAAGCTTCAGCAATAGCTCGAGGATTTTGACGAGCTACACGAGCGGATTGCATAGCGATGTTTGTAGAAAAATCACCGAATTCCTTTTGAGGTGGCACTTCGAGAACGATTTCTGGATATTCCCCAGCCGGCAAATCACCGCTGTTAATCGTATCTTGTAATGCCTGTTCAATCCCCGATTTCAGGATTTCCTTCATGTCCATGCTCTATATCCTCCCGCACGTCTATATCTAACTGATTATAAAATTGCCATTCACCTTCAACGGAAATATCATATCCTAAATGAACATGACCTACGCCATCATGAAAGTCTACTGTTAATTCATGAGTATTTACAGCCATATGTAAATCACCATATGGTGTTTCATATACGGCTTCACGTTCTTCACCACGGACGTATTGATGACGCATATTGACAGCCCCTGTTCGGAGCAACACGATAGAATCATCATGAATTTTAATGGTCGTCTTAACCCCATCCAATCCAGTCACACTAGATTCTTCATAACGCACATATTGAGCATTACCTTTTTCATGTGACGTACCTGGGGAAATCAGTTCCACTACGGTATCCTTGCCATCCATATCTCGTTGTACACTCTTTACGGACACTAGAACCCGCTTCATTTTCAACCTCCATGGTAGTAATTAATCATCATATTATACCATAATCAAGGACTATTTTGCACCCTTAATGAGTCCCAATTTCTTAGTCTTCGTCATCCGTTTAATAGCATATTCTCTGCGTTGTGCTTCTTGTTTTTGATGAAAGCTTTCAGAATATACCAAGGTCACAGGACGACGTCCTCGCGTATATTTTGCACCACCTGGGATATCTCCATTGTGAGCATCTATTCGACGTTTGAGATCTGTAGTCCATCCACAATACAAAGAATCATCTGCACATCGCACCAAGTACACATAGTGCCGTTCTTCAGACTTAGCATCCTTATTTGCCATTTTTCGCATCATCAGTGATTGGTTCCAATGTGATAGAATTGATAATTACTGGTTCAACTGGTTTATCATTGCGACCAGTCTTAACCTTGCCAATTTTTTCAACTACATCCATACCTTGTACTACAGTACCGAAGATGGTGTGTTTATTATCTAACCAATCCGTAGGTCCCAAGGTAATGAAAAATTGAGAGCCTCCTGTATTAGGGCCACGGTTTGCCATGGCAAGAACGCCCATTTTATTGAAATGTAAATCATTGGAGAATTCATCAGGAATTGTATAGCCCGGTCCACCGGCACCTGTGCCATCAGGATCTCCACCTTGAATCATAAAGCCTTCGATAACGCGGTGAAATGTTACACCATTGTAGAAGCCTTTTTTCACGAGATAATCAAAATTTTTGACCGTAATCGGCGCTTTAGACCCTAACAAACGAACCTTAAATTGACCATAGTTTGTATCAAAAATAGCATATTCATCTGCAATTGGCGCATTCGTAAAATTAGGCATCGCCACAGTTTCTGCTTTCACAGTATTACCTTGTGGTTGCTCCCCAGTTTTGGTACTACATGCTGTTGTACCAAGTACTGTAATCCCCAACATTGCGCATAAAGCCAAGCGTTTCCAGTTCATATGTCCCCCAAAATACTAATATTATATTTAACTAAATGTAGATTTAAAATTTACATAGAAAAACCGCTCAACCCATGAGCGGCTCTTTTTTAGTATATCATATTATGGCACTATTGAGATTAAAAATATAAAAAAATAATATAACAACAAAAAACAGAGCTTCAAAGGAGCTCTGTTTTTGTAGGCCTCAACTAATCACTTAGTTAATTCGATTATTTAGAGTCAAATTGGTCTGGAGTTGTATTATTATAAGACTCAATATAATTATTGAAATTCTCAATCATGTCGTTAAGATTGTTTTCATTTGCATCAGTAAGTACTTGACGAACAGAACCAACTACAGAGTTATAAGAGTTAACAAGCACTTCTCCACGATCATTATTTATGCTCTTAAGCAATGTTTGAATTTCATTAAGTTCTTTTTCTACAGCTTGTTTATCTGCATTTTTAGGAGCTTTTTCTACATTTTCTACAAGAGTAGTCAAGCGAAGCGTAGATTCCATTGCTGCTGCATAGCCTTTTTTACCGTCTTTTTTCAATTTTTCGATTTGTTTCTTAGTTTGTTCGGTGTTAGCTTTGTTAAGAGCATCATTGAACTTCGCATAAGCTGCATCAAATTTTTCTACTTGTGCTACATATTTAGCTGCTAGTTCTTTACCTTTAGCACCACCATCGTTCATGTAGGCTTTAGAATCATCATAAGCTTTCAAATCTTTGAATGTTGGTACTAATTCATTAAGAACATTTAATACATTATCGCGTTCTGTATCAACTTCTTTGAACGTAGAACCCTCTTTTTTAGATTGTTCCAAAGCTTCTTTTAAAGTATCATAGTGAGGTTGACGGCCAATAGCACCTTCTTGGAAACCACCCTTTAATTTAGCCAAACTGTCTGCATAGTTTTGACCCCAAGTAGCATTGTCACCATTGAAGCGATTTGTTGCATCAATAAGTGTATTAAGCTTAGCAGCTGCTTTCTCATCGCTACCGCCATCAACTACGGAGGATACTACGGAGCCAATGCCACCCGCTTTATCACTGCCGCAACCAGAAACAAATAAACCAGCTGTCAATGCTGCTACACAAAGTAAAGTTGAAAATAATCTGCGTTTATTGTTCATATCTTCTCTTCTCCTTTTAACACATGAATATTGAACTAAGCGCATTATACTAACTATACTACACCAATTCTGTAGCCACAGCTACAAAAACAAATCTTCATATAAGCTTCACCTAGTTTAGAGGAATTATCAATAATTAATCGATCCATTTAAAATGCTTACACGCATTATAAATACCATCTTTATCACAGTCTGTAGTAATATAATCAGCCTTTGCCTTTAATTCAGGGCGCGCATTACCCATAGCAATATTTAGCCACTCAGGCCTAAACATAGACAAATCATTATACCCATCACCAAATACAACAGCCTGATTTGGCTTCATTCCAAAGTGTTCAAGCATATTACGAATACCCAACGCCTTTTCCATAGGCTCATATAGAACACAGCCATCACCATAACGAATGAGCTTATGTGTCATATGCTCGATATCCTTCTCCTCTTCCTCTCCTTCCTTGAAAAACACATATATCTTATAAAATTCTTCAACACTATGAAAGTCAAAATTAGGGTCTACAGTTGTTTTAAATACATCCCAATTTGGATGCCACTCTAAAATTTCCTTATACGGCGTAATACGACCGAGTTTATTACGGTCAGTTACGGCCCAAGGAATATTATGTGATTCTAAATACTCTAAATATTTAATACATGCATCACGATCCATACCTATCATGGATACCAATTCATTATTAACAGTGATACTGTGACCACCATCTGCTACGAAATCAGTAAGGCCTGCTTGCTCTGCGAAACGCTTAGCATCCACTTGAATACGACCAGTTGCTAAGGCTACACGGTGACCACGACGCTTTAACTCATCTAAACTGTATTGAGCACTTTCAGGGATTTTACCTTCAGGCCATACAGCTAAGGTATTATCGATATCGAAAAAGAAAAACTTCTGCTCCACAGGCCCTCCTAATCACGTCCACTCATTAACTTAAATCGTTCTTTTTGCACTACATCTGGATATTTTTCACAATCCACATCGCTCACAAACATTTCTAAGGGACGTACATACATATCGCGCTCATCATACAGTTTCTGATATACTACAAACTTTTCACCCGTCTCAGAGTGAGTCGCTACATCTAGCACATAATAATACATGCCTTTAAAATGACGATATAAGCCACCCTTTACAATTTCTTGCATTTATAACCTCATCACATAACATACACAAATAGTTACAAACCATATTAATCAAGAGATTCCATATATTGAATAGCTTTAGTCAACATATCTGCTGTAATTTTATATGGAGATACATCAATATCATGAACAGATGTAGCCTTTTCAACAATTTGAGGAATATGCGATGCAGTAAGATCTAATTGTGAAAGTTTAGTAGGCCAACCTAATTCGCGATATACTGGCAACCACCGTTGTAACTCATCCATTTGTTGGTCAACGGTTAACAAAATAAGTAAGCCATAAGCTACTATTTCACCATGCAAATGATTTTCTTCTGTTTCTTTATTAGTAACACAGCCATAACATACAGCATGAGCCATGTTGCTATTATATGCCATAGGAACACAACCTGATACAACACCGGTAGTAAAGATAACAGTCATAGCAATGGTATCAAAGGCATCACTACGTTTATTAGCTTGACTATCTTTATAGGCTTGTATACCATGTGCTAAAATTGGTTCACTACACATAGAAGCTAGAGTAAGGCCTAACTGAGTATTATAGTCTTGCTCGCGATTGCGAGCAGAAAGATGAGTTTCATAGTGTTTTGCAATAGTATCTCCCATTCCTGCCCACAAGTAACGGCTTGGTGCTTCTACGAGAATATCAGCATCAATAAAGCAGTGCACAGGAGGATGATTTACAAAAGCTACGTCATCAAAAGTATGATCTGCCGTGTATACAGCTGCCACTTCTGACGTTGCCGCACAAGTAGATGCAATGGTTGGAATTGTAAAGAATGGTTTATCATCTAACTCTATAGCTACTACTTTTACTGTATCCATGGCCTTACCACCACCAACAGCAAACAAAAAGTCCGCATCTTTTACAGATGCCATTTGTGCAATTTCCTTGCCTCGAGCAAAAGTACACTCTCCACCAAAGTGGATAATATCTAGCACCTTAATCCCCGCTTTATCAAGCACGGGACGAATGTGTGGCAAAGCTTTAGAAAGAGCTGTTTCGCCACCGATGATAGCTACAGACTTGCCATATAATTTTGTAAACTTTGGAATAGCGTCAAATACATCATGACCTCCAAAACTATAACTAGGTAAACAATGAGTACTACGCATAAAATTTCCTTCCTTCTTTTATCATTTATATCCTTATTTATCCTTATTATAGAAACTTCTACACACAAAATCAATTTTATATGACAACAATCAAAACATAAAAAGGCTCTATACTCTCACAAAATGAAAGCATAGAGCCTTTATCTTTATTACTTATTATCGGAAGCAAGACCTTTATGGATAAGGCCTACAACGAAGCCTAATACCGCAAAGCTCACCCATCCCATACCAGCACTTTGGAATGGAATATATTGAGCAAAGAGCTGTTCCAAATCTGTAGGTGCAATACCTGCAGTTTCAAGACCAGTCATGAGGGCAGAGATCATTGTGAAAGCCATAGTCCATGCATATACGCAACGACGACCACCAAACACATTATGAAGAAGTGCCAACAAAATGATTACGATAGTCAACGGATACAAGAGCATCAACACAGGGATTGCTGCACTGATGATTGTTTTCAAGCCAAACATACTGAGGACAAACGCCGCTAGAGAGAAAATTACTACATATAATTTGTAGCTAATCTTTGGTGTCAGCTTGTGGAAATACGTACCGCAAGAAGTGATAAGGCCAATACTTGTAGACAAGCAAGCTAGCAGAACGATGATAGCCAAGATGATTTGACCGAACTCACCAAACAAATAGTTAGCACTTACGGACAATACAGGAGCCCCTGTCTCGAACAAACCAAAGCGTTCAACACTTGTAGCACCGATATTAGCGATAAATACATACACGATACCAAGAAGGCCTACCGCAATTGCACCTACCTCCATTACTGTTTTTGTAATCACAGCACGAGATGTAGCACCACTGAGGCGTACAAAATCGATTACAAGAATAGCAAATACTACGGAAGCTAAGGCATCCATTGTATTGTAGCCATCTAAGAAGCCTTGTAACACAGCCGTTGGTGCATCACCATATGCCGGTTGTGGTACCGCATACCCACCAAGTGGAGTAATAAAGGATTTAACAATCAACAACAAAATTACAAGTAGTAAAGCTGGTGTCAAAATATTACCGATACGGTTAACAAGTTTTTGCGGACTAATAGATAACCACAAAGAAATACCAAAGAATAATGCCAAGAAAATTGGTTCCATATTCATATTCATGCTTAAACCTTCAGCAAAAGGTTTAATTGCGATTTCATAAGCTACAGTACCAGTACGCGGCGTCGCAAACATTGGACCAATACTCAAGTATAAAGAAATTGTGTACAACAAGCCATAAATCGGATGCACACGACTTGCAAGTTCTTCAACATCTTTACAGGAAGAGTAACCCATAGCTGCAACCCCTAAGAGTGGAAGTCCTACACCAGTTAATACGAAACCGAGCAATGCCCAACCGACATTATCACCAGCTTGTTGACCTAAGGCCGCTGGGAAGATCAAGTTCCCTGCCCCAAAGAATAGAGCAAATAACATCATGCCTATAGCCAGATAAGCACGGGTCGACAGATTATCGTTACCATTCATAAATGTAACCCCCTTTAGGTTATATAAAAATAATATTACTATTATAATCTAAAGGGGCTTGGGTATACAAGAAAAATATCCTCACTATTCTATATCCGTATAGAGTTATTCCCATAAGTAACAGACTTTAACTTTTACTTATAGAAATAAGTAGATAAATTCCTATTTTACAGTAATCATTACAGACTATTAATTGGTCATTCACTACAAAAGATTTCTTATATGAACTTGTACATCATAAAAGGTGCTCCCCCATCCCTGATCGGTAGGACGAGCTGCGGTAAGCGCATTGATTGCCACGTGAGGATCACTCGATTGAGATTGCCACCATACACCTAGTGTTACCAATGTCCCTCTCTGTACTTCATCGTCGTAGTATGCTTTAATTTTTACACTGCCACGATCGTTATAGATTTCTACCTCAGCACCATCGTTTATGTTATACATTTTTGCATCTTCTGGATGGATGCGAAGTTTCATCAACTCAGGATCATTAAAGTCTAATTCGCAGAAGCTAGAGTCCAAAATTCGAATATCATTACCATTTATAAGCCAAAACGGTGCATTATCACCATATGGAGGCATATACCGAATTAATGGTTCTACATCCTGCGGATTATATAATTCAATTTTTCCAGACGGTGTTTTGAAATCCATCTTATAACTCTCAGGTACCGTCATCTCCACAGGCTCACCATTTAAAATCAACTCTTGGTCCCTCTTGGATATACGACTCGAAGTCCGCACAATTTGTTCAATAAGATCTTTTTCACTAAGGTCAAAAAAATCATCCTCCAACCCCATGCGTTTTGCTAACTCAGCAATAACTTGCCAGTTGGAACGAGATTCACCAATTGGCTCAATCAATTTGTAACCCGTCCCAATTGTGTAATGACCATAAGAATTATAAATATCATCATGCTCCACAGATGTTGTGGCTGGTAAAATAATATCAGCATACTTACAAGTATCCGTAAAGAAACGCTCATGTACCACAGTGAATAAGTCATCGCGCATCAACCCTCTACGTACAACATTCTGGTCAGGAGCTGTGATAGCCGGATTTGAAGAGAAGATATATAAACTATGAACTTTAGTTCCTTCAGGGTTTATAAGCATTTCACCCAGTTTAATCATAGGCATCAATCGTTTAGCTGGCGCATGAACATGAGCCTGTTGCATCACATCTTTGCCAATAAATTTACTACCACTAGCACTCGACAACAATCCACCCCCAGGATATTGCCATGCTCCAACCACAGCAGGCAAGGCATTAATAGCACGGCATGTCATAGCACCATTGCCATATCGAGATAGTCCACTGCCGAGACGAATAAACGGCGCTTTTGACTTTGCATAAGCATGAGCAAACTCAGTCATCCGCTCCACAGAAACACCGCAAATTTCAGCCGCTTTTCCCGGCGTAAAGTCAAGCAACACCTCTTTTACCAACTCATCGTAGCCTTGGACATGCTTCTTAATAAAATCTATATCTGCCAAGCCATCACGATGAATGATATGGAGCATCCCTAAAGCTAGTGCCCCATCACTTCCTGGTTTAACGTAAATATGTTCATGAGCTTGGCTAAAAGTATAAGTTTTATGAGTGTCGATAATCCAAACGCGAGCCCCCTTCTTTTTCGCAATGTTCACATCATGTAAAATATGAACATCTGTGGCTGTCGCATTTATCCCCCACAAGACGATAAGATCACTATGTTGCGCCTCTTGTGGTTTAATCGCTAAGGTATCACCGTAAACAGAACGGAACCCCGCTTGTTTAGCAGGAGAGCAAATACCTCGATCTTGGTCTGTAGCACCAATACAACGGAAAAAATAATCTGCTGCAGGACTCTGAATAACCCCCATTGTTCCTGCATAAGAGTAACGCAAAATACTTTCACTGCCATAAGTATCAATAGTTTCTTTGAAATTATTGACAATTGCATCAAGGGCTTCATCCCAACTAATACGAGTGTACTGATCTTCACCAATTCCCTTTTTACCGACACGCTTCATAGGGGACTTCAAGCGCAATGGAGAATGGATTACCTTTTCATAATGTGCCATCTTAGGGCATAGTGTACCTCTTGTGAAAGCATGTGCTCTATCCCCTCGAACAGATATTACTTTATTATTATCGACTGATACAATGAGACCGCATGCATCGGGACAATCGTAAGGGCATACAGATTTATATTCTTTCATAATAAGCACCTCGCTTATAAATTGTATAAACTATAGGATGTATATTTATATTATATTATAGTATGACTCGTATAAGTATAACCTTTTGCACATCTTCTGAATTAAAAAGGTTTTAGAAATGATTATTTTATGTATATCAATGCATTCGATTATCACATTACATTTATGACCTCATCATTTATTTTGATATATATAGTTAGACATTTCAAGTTTTATCGATATCTATCCATTATCATTCTTGTCCAATGCCTAAACAGATATACTAATAAGTTCTATAAAAATACCAAAATTCTTCAAAAAAATCATGTAATCATTACTAAAAGTCATAACCATATAGTTTTAGGTATAATCAGACATTTTAATAGTGTCGTATAGATTATGTGACAAAAATCACCGGTACGTATGCGTATTTAGTAATGTCGTTCAGACTGTAAGACTATTCAATCTCACTTGTTTCTGTGCTATACTGACAGTGTCATTTGAGAGGATATAGAACTCACAAGAAATCATTTTGAATTCATGGTTATCTAATGTGAAGTAGCTATATCAGGTACATATTTTCTGAAAAGAGGTTTTAACGATGGCAGACGCAAAAAACACTGTGTTATTCCCTTATGAAACACTAAAAAAATTGAGCATGGACGCTTTCCAAAAATTTGGTTTCTCCGAAAAAGAAGCTGACATCATCCAAGACGTACTTTTGACTTCTGACTTGTTCGGTATTCAAAGCCATGGTATGCAACGTATGGTTCGTTACCATAAAGGTATCACTAATGGCTTGATTAAAATCGACGCTAAACCTGAAATCGTAAAAGAAACTCCAATTTCTGCAGTTATCGACGGTCATGACGGCATGGGTCAATTATTGGGTCATAAAGCTATGGAAATGGCTATCGAAAAAGCTAAAAAATCCGGTGTTGGTATCGTATCCGTACGTAACTCCAACCACTACGGTATCGCCGGTTACTATGCTAAAATGGCATCCGACCAAGGCTTAATCGGTTTCTCTTGTACAAACTCCGAAGCAATCATGGTTCCTACATATGCTCGTAAAGCTATGCTTGGTTCTAACCCTATCGCTTGGACTGTACCAGCTGATCCTGTTGACTTCTTCTTCGATTGCTCCACTACAGTAGTAACTCGTGGTAAACTTGAAATGTACAATAAAATGGGCAAAGCTACTCCAGATGGTTGGGCTGTTAATAAAGACGGCGTTCCTTCCACTGATGCAGCTGAAGTATTGGGCAACATCTCCCGTCATGAAGGCGGCGGTATCCTTCCTTTAGGTGGTGCTACAGAAGTTCTTGGGGGCCACAAAGGTTATGGTAACGGCATGATTGCTGAATTATTCTCCTCTATCTTGTCCCAAGGTGGTACTTCCAACAAATGTATGGTTGGTGGTAAATCCAATATCTGCCACGGCTTCATGGCTATCAACCCTGAATTCTTCGGTGACCCTGCGGAAATCAAAAAACACTTCTCCCAATTCTTACAAGAATTACGTGAAGCACCTAAAGCTCAAGGTCAAGATCGTATCTATACTCATGGCGAAAAAGAACATGAATCCGTTGAAAAAGTTAAAGCTGAAGGCATCCCTGTACTTAACGGTACAATGCTTGAAGTTCAAGACCTTTGCAATGAATTAGGTCTAGACTTCAAATCCTACTTCGGCGATTATGTACCAGAAGCTCCTGCTACAATGTTCAAAGGTAACTACTAATACCTAAACTTAGTAATGGCCCTAACAAGGACTTGTAGTTAGTACAGAAGGGGACATAAACACTGTTTATGTCCCCTCTCTTATGTTTTTAACCTCATAGGCTATGAGGTTAAAAAATTTTATGTACTATATCAATTTTTATGATAAGTATATCTGTTATTTTATTGTAAGCTTTTATTTTAACTGAACTTTTACAAATTAACATCATAGCGATTTATTCATCAATTAAATTGATTAAACTACGTCGTCCTGTTGAGCATATATTTTTGTTTTACTTGAAAGGATGATCTTAGAAATGAGTGCTATCACCGTTCTATTAGCGCTATCTCCAATCATTTGGTTGATTGTAGCGTTATCCATCTTGAAATTACCTGCATGGCAAGCAACAAGTGTTGCTGCGATTGGTTCTTTCATTATCGCTATTACAGCATTCCAAGCTGACCCATTTATTATGGTCACTGGTGCCCTTGAAGGTGCCGCATTGGCAATCTGGCCAATCCTATTAGTTATTACAGCTGCTATCTTCGTTTATAACTTGGTAGTACATACGAAAGCAATGGAAACTATTAAAACCATGCTTTCTTCTGTAACATCTGATACTCGTGTACTTGCATTACTACTTGCATGGGGCTTTGGTGCCTTCATGGAAGGTATGGCTGGCTTCGGTACTGCCGTTGCAATTCCTGCAGCTATGATGGTTGCCGTAGGTTTTGACCCACTTAAATCTATCATCGCATGTCTCGTTGCAAACTCCGTACCAACAACATTTGGTTCTATCGGGATTCCAACAACTACATTGGCATCCTTAACAAACCTTGATCCAAGCCATTTAGGTACATTCATTTCCGTACAATTGTTCTTGCTTAACCTTATCGCTCCATTCTTTGTTGTTATGATTATTGGTGGCGGTATTAAAGCGTTAAAAGGCGTATTCCTTGTAACATTACTTTCTGGTTTAGCATTAGCAGTTCCTGAAACTGTAATCAACGCTGTAATGGGTCCAGAATTATCCGTAATTTCTGCATCCATCGTTATCATGGCAGTTATCATTGGTTGTGCAAAAATCATGCCTCCTAATGATCCTAAATACGCAGTTAAACAAACTGGCGAAGTCCCTAAAGTTTCTGGTGGCGAAGGCCTTGTAGCTGCAATGCCATTCATCTTAATCTTCGTATTATTGTTATTAACTTCTAAATTGTTCCCTGCAATTAATGGTCCTCTTGCGTCCATTAAAACATCTGTACCTATTTATCAAGGTGCTGGTGCAAAACCTTACACATTCGTATGGATTGCAACTCCTGGTATTATGATTTTTATCGCTGGTATTGTTGGTGGTTTCATCCAAAAAGCAAAAGCTGGCGAAATCTTCGGTACATTGGGTAGCACAGTTAAAAACTTGAAATTCACATACCTTACAATCATCACAGTTGTTATGACAGCTAAATTGATGACTTACTCTGGTATGACTGCAGATATTGCAAAAGCAATGGTTGCTGGTACAGGTACATTGTACCCTCTATTCGCACCTATCGTAGGTGCGTTAGGTGCCTTCTTGACTGGTTCTGGTACAAACTCCAACGTATTGTTTGGCCCACTCCAAATTGCCGCAGCTCAAGGCTTAGATCCTACAAACTTCGAAGACCTTGGCTTCTGGTTGGCAGCAGTTAACTCCGGTGCAGCTGGTATCGGCAAAATGTTGTCCCCTCAATCCATCGCGATTTCTATTGGTGCCGTAGGACCTGCTTTGAAAGCATACCTAGAAAATCACAAAGAAATCAGCTCTGAAGAAGCTCATAAACTAGAACATGAAATCGAAGCAAGTGTTATCATGAACAGTGCATTCAAATACTTTATTGTATTCATCGTAATGCATGGTTGTATATCCTTCTTCGGTCAACATTTCATTCATGAAATTCATCATTTCTTCTTCTAAGAATTAGTGAAACAAAAAAGAACAGCTCATTACGAGCTGTTCTTTTTTGTTGCCACATATGAGAATACTACATATAACATGGTTTAATGATATTGCTTCTACAGATGAAACCGTAGCTGTCCCGATTACTACTATTGCAGCTAACACAAAACCTTTTAGTTAATATTTCATATAATTCTCCCATCGCCAATAAACACATTGATATTTTTAGATATAATTAATATACTAATTGTAATCTATAAATAGAGATATAGCAAACTCAATATTTCATATAGATATTTTTTCTCAATCATGGTAAAATACATCGTATCAAATAGAAAAAATTAAATGCAGTCTGCGAAGTGCGATTCGCAGACTTTTATTTTTCTCACTTTAGTATAGGAGGGTTTTATGACTCAAGAAAATTCTGCTAAGGTCTCTTTCATCTTAGTAGTATTCCTTGGTCTGTTGACAGCCATCACACCACTTGCAACAGATTTATATTTACCAGCATTACCAATTATGCCTAGTGAACTAAATACATCTGCATCAAATATTCAAATGACCATTGGTGTGATGACTTTTGGTGTTGCATTAGGTCAATTATTTGGAGGTCCTATTAGTGATACTATGGGCCGCAAGTTGCCTCTTATAACAGGCAACTTACTTTGCGTTATCTCTAGCATAATCTGTGCTTATGCACCAAGCATTGAAATACTTTTACTAGGACGCTTTCTACAAGGTTTAACAGGATCTGTGGGCGTTGTAATTGCTAAGGCCATCGCTCGAGATTTTGCATTTGGTCAAGAATTGACTAAACTCTTTGCATTGCTCATGATGGTTAACGGTTTGGCGCCAGTAATCGCTCCGCTCATCGGAGGTCAATTATTACTATTCACTACATGGCGCGTTATCTTCGTTATTTTAGCAATATTTTCTGCTATTCTATTAGTGGGATCTCTTCTCTTCCGTGAAAGCTTACCTAAAGAAAAACGCGTTACAGGTGGCGTTGCAACTGCTACAAAGAACTACATTACGCTTATTAAAGATAAGCGATTCCTTGGGCAAACACTAATCCAATTCTTTGCTTTTGGTGGATTCTTTGCGTATATCTCAGGTTCATCCTTTGTATACCAAAACATCTTCCAACTATCTGCACAAGAATTTAGCTATCTCTTTGGTATCAATAGCTGTGGTATTATCTTAGCTAGTGCCATAAGCGCTAGATTAAGTAATGTAATCACAGTTCGACAATTACTAACATTTGCCCTCTGGCAACTAACAATCGGCTCCTTGCTATTCTTAATAGCTATGCTTTTCGAATGGCCACTTATTCCTGTAACGGCCATTCTATTCTTTACCGTATGTACAGTATCCCTATTTGGCTCTGCCTCTTTCTCTATGGCAATGGCTAAATACGGTAAAACGGCTGGAAGTGCCTCTGCAGTACTTGGCTTTGCTAGCATGTTCTCTGCAGGAATCGTATCTCCATTAGTTGGTATTGGTGGGGAATATACAGGGATTCCCATGGGGACTACAATGCTAGTATGTTCAGCGCTTTCCTTATTGTGCCTATATGGTTTGGTAGAAAAAGATTAATCTCTTTTACACATTTGTATAAGCCCCACAATGGGGCCCGACTACAACAGAATAATATTAGTATATAAATAAGATACCCCTTTCCTTGCTCAGTACTTCGTAAAATCGCTTCGTAAAGGGGTATCTTATTTATATTAACACTACCTGTGAAGGCGTCCCATTGCGGGACTTTACAAGCATATTTCAAAATAGATTAATTCTTTAACTCTACAAACACCTAGGCATAATAACGAAAACCACCTACACAACTGATTGTAGGAGAAAGGAGATGTGCCATAGGCACATCTCCACATTTCTCCCCCTCCTCTATCCAGTTATATTTTCAATGGGACATCTTCATAGCGAGCGTTTATAGAAAAAAACACAGCCCTCTCTCTTCTTTTTCCGTTAGATGTATTGCGAATTTTTTGTGAATAATGAGATAAAAAAACGATGGAGCTATTAGATATACAGTAGATTGAATCATTTACATTTTATAATGGGACATCTTCATAATTAGCGTATATAGAAAAGAATACAGCCCTCTCTGCAGCGATTTTACGGAACGTAGTAACGTACTGAGCCAAGAGAGGGCTGTATTTTTTCTATACTAGTAATATGCAGTTGTATTCGGGCCCCATTATAAAATGTAAGGGACCTTATCACTTATTTACAGTAGCTCCATCGAGTTACACAACTATTAGTTTAGCAAAAATTCGCAATACACTAACTACTTACTCGAACATTGTCGATAGTAGTAGTTTCAATCGGTTTGCTTGGTTAACCGCACTGGATCCTGGATCGTAGTCGATAGCTGCGATTCGCACGTCTGGGTAGGCAGCGGATAGTGTTTTCACCATGCCTTTACCTGTTACGTGGTTTGGTAAGCAGCCAAATGGTTGTAAGCATACAATTTGCTTAGCTCCTTTTTCGATAAGGTCAATCATATCTCCTGTGAGGAACCAGCCTTCACCACATTGGTTACCAAGTCCGATGAATTGGGCTGCTTCTTTTGCTACTTCTGTCATACGTTGTAGCGGGTCAAAGTGTTTTGACGCTGCTACGGCTTTTGCATATGGCAAGCGGTAGAGCTCAAGGGCTTCACGAGCCAATGTACCAAAGAAGCCAGATAGCCATGTACCATCAAGGTGCTTAGCACGGTATGTGCTATCCATTGCACAATACAAGAAGAAATCTAGCAAGCCAGATGTAACGACTTCGCCGCCTTCCTTTTCGATAAGCTCATTAATATGATTGTTAGCACTTGGATGGAATTTAACATAAATTTCCCCTACGACACCAACACGAGGTTTTTGTACATCTTTATTAATTGGTAAGTTATCAAAATCATGGATGATTTCTTTGATGTACTTATTATATTGTCGAAGACTGGCAGATGTAATATTATCACGTAATTTTTTAATCCAATAATCACATAATGCATCGGTAGAACCAGGATTTGTCTCGTATGGCCGTGTGGCAAGAACACATTGCATGAGCGCATCACCGTATACAACGGCTTGAATCATGCGATGTAAAAAGCCTTTTGTCAACTTAAAGCCTGGTTGACGTTCCATATCACTCGCATTGAGAGATAGGATTGGTACTTGTTTCATACCTGCATCAATCAATGCTTTACGTAAGTAACCGATGTAGTTTGTAGCACGACAACCACCACCAGTTTGAGAGATGATAACAGCCGTCTTATCTACATCATATTTACCGGATAACAGTGCGGACATGAGCTGTCCTACAACGATAATCGCTGGGTAACATGCATCATTATTGATATATTTCAAGCCCACTTCAATATCGTCACGTGTTGGAGCTGGCAACATTTCAAAATTGTAACCTTCATGTTGAAGAACAGGCTCCAAAAGACTAAAATGCAATGGTGACATTTGTGGCACCAAGATTTTATAAGTCTTACGCATTTCTTCTGTGAAGACAACGCGATTGTAATCGTAAGTTGGTAATTTTTCTATCACTATTTCTTCCGGCGCCTCAGGATTATGATGACGACGCAAGCTACGTTCCATTACAGATTGCAAGGAACGCAAACGGATTGTCACGGCTCCAAGGTTTGTACCTTCATCGATTTTGAGCAAGGTATGGATTTTGTGATTTGCTGAAAGTATATCTTTTACCTGATCTGCTACGATGGAATCGAGGCCACAACCAAAGGAGTTAAGCTCTACAATTTGGAATCCTTCAGTTCTACTTACGAATTCAGCGGCACGATATAGGCGACTATGGTAGGACCATTGGTCTACAACACGTAAATGCTTGATTTCATTGCCTAATGGTGCAACGCCATCTTCTGTAAGAACAGCCATACCAAGAGATGTGATAAGTTCAGGAATACCGTGGTTAATACCGGAGTCCAAATGATATGGACGGCCAGCCAATACGATTGTCGGAATTTGTTCTGCCACTAGGCGAGACACAGTTTTCTTTGTCGTTTCACGGTAAGACGCTTTACAGTTTTCCTGCTCTTCCCAAGCGAGGTCTACAGCCTTAGCAATATCCTTCTTCTTTAAGCCTAAGAAATCCAATGCTTTCACAAGGGCCGGAACAAGGGATTTTTTATCAGCTAGCGGCAAGAATGGTGCGTGGAACGGAGTATCGCCCAATACCTCTTGCATATTATTTTTGATAAGTTCTGGATAGGAAATAACCATTGGACAATGGTAATTATTGTCGCGGCTAAATTCCTTAGGGCCATGTTGAATACAAGGGTACCAAATAAAGTCTACCTGTGCATTCGCTAAATCGCGAATGTGACCATGAACAGCTTTTGCTGGATAGCAAGCCGTATCGGATGGAATCGTATCGATAGCCTTATTGTATTGATCCTTAGTCGTATAATCTGAAAGGATTACTTCATAACCCAAGCTATTGAAGAATGTAAACCAGAATGGGAAGTCCTCATACATGTTGAGAACGCGAGGAATCCCTACACGCATTTTACCTTCAAACTCTGGAATGTTTTTCTTCAAGTAGTAATCAAAGTAACGACGTAATTTTACATCTACCAAGTTAGGAACTGGTTTACGTTTCTCTTGAATCATATCGCCAGCACCGCGATCACAACGGTTACCCGTTACGTACGTACGACCATCGGAGAAGGCATTAATAGTAAGCATGCAGTTATTTGGGCAAAGGCCACAATTGCGCATTGTCGTAGATACTTGTAAAGAATTAAGGCCTTCACTATCTAGCAATGTACTTTCACCCTTTTGCAACTCTTCCGCCGTTTCCGCGGCAAGAAGAGCCATACCATATGCCCCCATCAAACCAGATACATCAGGGCGAATCACCTCTACGCCCATCAATTTCTCAAAGGCACGCAAAACAGATTCGTTATAGAACGTACCACCTTGTACAACGATATGATCGCCTAATTCTTTAGGGTCTTTCACCTTGAGAACCTTATAAAGGGCATTTTTAATTACAGAATAAGCAAGACCTGCCGCGATATCTTGTACCGTAGCACCTTCTTTTTGAGCCTGCTTAACCTTAGAGTTCATAAATACGGTACAACGAGAGCCTAAGTCGATTGGCATAGGTGCCAATAACCCTTCTTTTGCGAATTGATCGATTGGAATTCGTAGACCAGATGCAAATGTATCAATGAAAGAGCCGCAACCAGATGAGCAAGCTTCGTTCAACACGATATCTTCGATATACCCATCACGAACCTTACAGCATTTCATATCTTGACCGCCAATATCCAAAATAAAGGATACCTCAGGGCAGAAGAATCGAGCCGCACGATAATGAGCCATCGTTTCTACTTCGCCTATATCGATGCCGAGGGCGCGTTTAAGAAAGGCCTCACCGTAGCCAGTTACACCAGAGTGTGCAATATAAGCACCTTTAGGCAATAATGTATAAATCTGCTCGATAATTTCACGAGATTTTTCTAATGGTTTACCATGGTTAGGACCATAGTGGGAGAAGATAATTTCCTTATTGCTATTAATGAGTACTACCTTTAACGTAGTAGAACCAGCATCAATACCAAGATAGCAAGGACCTTGAGCATCCTCAATATTCGCCTTTGGCGTTACCGCCTTAGCGTGACGAGCACGAAATTCTTCTAATTCTTGTTCATTCTTAAATAGTGGATCAACACGGTCTGTAGCTTCCATAGGAATACCGATAAGTGCACCGATTTCCTTTGTCAATTGACCGACAGTGATCTCACGGCACTCATCTTTCATCAATGCCGCCCCTAAAGCAATGAACAACTCACCATTCTCAGGGATAATGCGATGCGCTTCATCCAACTCTAAAGTATCGCAGAAGCATTGGCGCAACTCGGATAAGAATGTCAATGGACCGCCAAGGAATGCTACATTACCTTCGATTTTATGTCCGCATGCAAGGCCAGCAATCGTTTGGTTTACAATTGCTTGGAATACGGATTTTGCAATGTTTTCATGAGATGCGCCTTGATTTAACAAAGCTTGTACGTCCGTTTTAGCAAATACGCCACAACGTGCCGCAATTGGATAAATCGTATCAGCATTCATGGCTAATTGGTTGAGACCAGATGCATCTGTCTGCAATAAGGTCGCCATTTGGTCGATAAAAGCACCCGTACCACCAGCACAGGAACCATTCATACGGTGTTCCGCAGTTTGACCTAAATACGTAACCTTCGCATCTTCACCACCAAGTTCGATGATAACGTCTGTCTCTGGATAGAGGGCTTTTACAGCTCGCGTTTCAGCAATCACCTCTTGTACGAATGGGATGCGCACCTTTTCGGCCATAGCCATCCCACCAGAACCAGTAATACATACATGAACAAGAGCGTCTTCATGACCAACTTGAGCCTCTTGTAACAAGGTATATACTGTGTCCAATATGTTTGCATAATGGCGTATGTACTTTTTATACAAATAATTATCGTGTTCGTCCAATAATACAACTTTAACCGTTGTAGACCCCACGTCAATCCCCATGCGTAGCATGTGCTGCATAAATACCTCTCTTTTTAACGACCGTATGACCACCTAAGTGACCATACTTATTTTTGTGAAAGTCTCACATGTAATATGTATAACATATATACTGTACTAAGCATCTAAAATAAAAATTAAATTAGATAAGGATATAATACTTCCACTAAAATATCTAAATTTTTAAATATCCTATCTTTATTATACAACAATAGCAGTTAAAATCTAAGTTATTTCTATATCTAAAATGTTATAGAAAATATGTTAAGATTTGAATTTCAAAGTCATATATATAATAGGATGTAAAAAGTATTATACCATTTTACAATGAAAAATAACGTAACTTTTGCAACATAACAGGACAAATCAAATATATTAATTGCATTAGACAATATGCAATAGATAAAAAAAAACTAACCCCCAAAATGGATTCCAATTGGGGGTTAGTTCATAAGACAGTACATCTTATTCGTATCTATAAAGTTATGTCATGAGAGAGTATTGTATTAAATACATATATGTTATTAACGATCATTGATTAAAACGCTGGAATAATAGCCCCTTTGTAATGCTCTTCGATGAACTTCTTAACCTCTGGAGATTGTAATGCTTTAGCTAATTTTTGAATAGCTGGTTTATTTTCATCACCAGGGTTTACGGAAAGAAGATTTGCATATGGAGAATCCGCTTTTTCTACGAATAAGCCATCTTTTGTAGGATTAAGACCTGCTGGCAATGCATAGTTAGCATTGATTACAGCTGCATCTAAATCTTGAATGGAACGAGGAATTTGAGCTGCTTCCAACTCTGTAATTTGAATGTTTTTAGGGTTGCTAGTCACATCAAACGGTGTGTTAGTCAAACCAGTTGGGTCTTTCAATGTGACAAGACCTGCACTTTGCAACAAGAGAAGTGCACGAGCACTGTTTGTCGGGTCAGATGGAATCGCTACTTTTGCGCCATTAGGCAAATCTTTCAAATCTTTAATTTTTTGAGAGTAAATAGCCAATGGTTCGATGTGAACTGGTGCAAAGCTTACGAAGTTTGTGCCATGATCTCTGTTAAAGTTATTTTGGTAAGGCACGTTAGCAAAGAAGTTTGCATCTACTTCATGGCTAGATAATGCCATGTTTGGTTGAATGTAGTCTGTAAATTCAATAATTTGAAGATCTACACCTTCCTTAGCCAAAAGAGGCTTGATTTGATTTAAGATTTCAGCATGAGGTACAGGGTTTGCTGCCACTTTTAACGCCTCTGCTTTAGAACTACCAGCACTGCTGGAACTTGCGTCATTTGTGGAAGAACCACAACCACTAATCAATAAGGACGCGCCTAGTACGGCCGTCGCTGCTAATGCTAACCATTTTTTCATGTAATCCTCCTATCTACGATGAACACCTACATCTATTGACGAGGACTCATGCGTATACAACACACGTAGATATGTTAATAAATCTATATATTCTTACACTGTATCTACATTTAATTATTTAATAATTTCGATGTAGTAAGTATAGCAAATTTAATTCCTATTCGTATAATAGATTTTATATATCAATTAATATAACCTTAATCTATAGCAAGATAAGAGTAATTACATTTAGCTATGCCAAGTACATAAAAACGGTACTAAGATGATTCCCCGTACTACTAGGTAATATACCTAATAGGTACAATCAAACTTAGTACCGTTATAAATATCGCTCTATATAATAAACAATCTAATCAAAATCAAAAGATTCAATTATAAAGTTGACGTTGTTTGCTCCACAGAAATAGTTACAGGTGCTGATAATTTAGCCTCTAACCAAGCTTTTATTCGTTCCGAATCTGCATCAGATACAGTGGACGCGGTATGGATAATCACCATATAGCGATTCGCTTTAGGCTGTTCTAAATTATCTATCAAAGGCATGCCTTCCACTCTGCTTACAAACGGGAATAACGCCTTTGCTTCAGCTTCTGTCGTTTTCATAGTGTTTATAGTTTCACTTACTAGTTGATAAGTCGGCTGGTACAGATTACTCAAGTTTGTATATTTTTCATGATCCTCCGAGGCTTTATTCAAGCTCGTCTTATCCACAGCAGATTTTTTCTCATCTACACTATTAACAAATCGTACTGCATAAGACTGCAAATACTCGTCTTTCTGTAATTTATCATCCAACTGGGATCGTTCCTCTGAAGTCACAGGAGCTCCTACAACTACTATATCTACTAGCTTATTCACTCGGTCCAATGAATAATCAATCACTAGTCGACGCCCATCTTGATTAATATTGGTCTTAATAAACTGCTCTATATGATTTGACTCAGAATACTTGATGGTCATATCATAGCCTGCATAAATGCTTGGTATAGCCATAATAAGACCAATCACAAGAAATATTAGCTGATTACGACGATTAATCTCTTCTGCTTGCTTATGGGATGGCAAACTATATACACCTTTTAAAACAATAAAAGATGCAAAGAAGATGAAAAATGCATTTATAAAGAATAGATACCCAGCCCCAAAGAAATAATGCCAATTTCCATTAGCCAGTCCATATCCTGCCGTACACAGTGGTGGCATAAGTGCAGTCGCAATCGCTACCCCTGGTATGACATTATCTAAGGTCTTACGCGTTTGACCAATAATCCCAGCTAACCCACCAAATATAGCAATGAATACATCAAAAATATTCGGTTCTGTACGCGCTAATAGTTCAGATGTAACTGTCTGAACGGGGGAAATATAAAAATATAAAGCAGATGCCAAAACAGCAATCGTAATCTGTAAGGACAATCTTAAAATAGCACTTTTCACAACTGTAAAATTAAGCGTAGCGAAGCCAAAGCCAGTTGCTAGAATCGGTCCCATCAACGGCGATATAAGCATAGCACCAATAATAACGGCTGTACTATTCATATTCAACCCAATAGAGGCAATAAACATGGAGAGGATCAGGATAACCAAAGCAGGACCCTTAACCTTAGCCCCACCTATCAACCTTTTAGCAATAGTTGCATCATCGGCTCGTTCAAAATGTATATCAAAGTATTTATTTAGTTCCATTCTTCTACCTCATAATTTCATCAAATCTGCAAAGGTCCCCACATTTACAAACATGTATTGTGTGGTCTTTAACATTTGAACCATCAAGATGGCACCTGTACCTTCTCCCATCGACATTTGTGCTTGTATAGGAACCATGTCTTGAGTGATCCCCACCTCAGCCAAAGCCAGTTCCGTGCCTTTTTCTTTAGACTGATGCGATGGTAACGCATAGTCCACAACATGAGCGTTTATATGTGCTGCACAAGCAGCTGCTACAGCTGTAATAAAACCGTCAATGACAAAAGGCTTTTTAAAATCTGCACAAGCTAGCATGGCGCCAAGAATAGCCGCAATATCAAAACCACCTACATGAGCTACGATTTCACGAACTCGGTCTGATTCACTTTCAGAACCAATATTAGCCTTGTGCTTGTCTAATACAGAACGTACAAAGTCAATTTTTCGTTTCATCAAATCTGGTTTATCTGGCCAAGAACCAGGGCCCACGGTTTCCGTCGGATCAGCCCCTATCAATGCAGACAACACACACGCAGAGGTCGTCGTATTCCCTAACCCCATTTCACCAAAGGAGAACAGATTGATTCCTTGTTCTACATAATGCTGAACCCGTTCATAACCAGCTTGAAAGGTTCTATTAAATTCATCGTCAGTCATGGCCGGATGGTGCAAAATATTCTTTGTACCCTTAGCTACTTTGCGATTAACGCCGATACCATCATCTGAGGCAATGCCTACATCCACGACCTCATAAGGAATATTATTAAAGTTGCAAAATTGTGTGGCTGACGAGCGACCGAGTAACATATTACGGGATTGCTTTTGTGTCACCTCATAGTTATAGCCCACATAGCCTTCTATATTGCAACCATTATCGGCAGAAAATATGATATGCTGTGGTCGAATTTCACCATTAATCTCGCCCCATGCCGTACAAATCTTACGGAAATATATTTCCCATAAACCAAGACCACCTGGGATAAGGCATTTTGGTTGGAGAAATTTATTTAATTGTTTCTCTATCGGTAATACTGACTTATCTTTCATTTTATTCTCTAATCCGCACCTAATATGCCAACTAGCCTTCTATTAATTCGATATTATTCTATCTGAAAGTATAACATAAAATGCATATCTAGTAATGTGACTATTATTAGTTTTTAGAAGTATAATTTAGTTTTGAAATATAGTATTCTAACGGCATTATTTCTAATCGAAATTATCATTACACAATTACAACTACTCTAGTAGATAAAAAAGGTTATCCCCTTACAGGATAACCTTTTTTATCTATATAATGATGTATTTCTTACGCTTCTTTTCCCTCTAGAATTAAGCACCTTGGAATTGAGGCATATCGTCGCCACTAGAGTCGTCCAATTTGCCTTGAAGGTCATGGTCAACCATGGCACATACAGATGCATCAGACCATACGTTTTCAGCGGTTTCAATCATATCGATAATCGTATAGATTGGCAAGATGATACCAAGCAAACCAATTGGTGCACCGATGGAACTCATCAAGGATAAGGTTAAGAAATAACAACCCATTGGAACGCCCGCATTACCAATCGCAGCGAGAACAGCAATAAATAACCAAGCCACCATTGTGCCCATAGTCAATTCCATTCCCGCATTTTGCATTACGAATAAAGATGTGACAAGAATGAAAGCTGCGCAACCATTCATATTAATAGTTGTACAAATTGGCAATACGAAACGAGCTACTGCAGGATGAGCTTTCAAATTATCCTCAGCAGATGCCAATGTAACAGGCAAAGTTGCAGCAGAAGATTTAGTAAACAACGCAACGGCTACGGCTGGAGACATTTTGCGGAATACATCCACAGGGTTCAAACCGCGGAATAACAAGAACAATGGAATTACGATAAAGAATTGGATCAAGTTACCACCGATAACAACAGCCGTATATTTACCTAAGGCGCCAACGATTACGCCCGCTTCGATTTGCGCAGATAATTGACCTGCAAAGGCGATGATACCAATTGGCAATACATAAAGTAATGCTTTAATCAATGTAAATAGTAATTCTTGTAAACCAAATAAGACTTTCAACACCGCTTCGCGATTTTCAGTACGTGGCATGAACGCAAAGGCTAAACCAACGGAAGCAGAAATAAACATTACAGACAATACATTGGCTTGTAAGTATGGTTGCAAAATATTGTTTGGAATAACAGATAAGAAATGATCATAATACGTAACATTGCCAAGTTTTTCAGGCACTTGAGCTGCACCGGCACCGATTACATCAAGTGGTAAATTACCTGGTGCAATCCATAGGAATAAGCCAAGTCCTACAGCTGCTGCACAAACTGTAGTAAGCAATGTGTATACTACGGCGTGTCCAAAGATACGGCCTGTATCCTTTTTAGCTCCTAGCATGGATAATGTTGTAATTACCGCTAAGGATACGGTTGGAATTGCGATAAATTGGAACAAACGGGTAAAGACCGCTGCAATAAAGTTAAAGAGCTCATTTAAAGCCGGAATATGTTGCCATCCTAAGATAGCACCAATGATGAGTGCCCCCATCCATAAAATGAACTGACGCAATTTACCTTGACCACGACTTTTTAAGGTAATCTCTTGCGCTAAGGCATCCACATTCTTGTCGTTTTGATCTGCCATAATAACACCTCTCTACAAACTAAACTACTAGAGACTAAAAAAAGAAATCCCAGCCCTAGGGCTGGGATAATGAATATCCGAGTCTCTCTTTAATTCACATTATAGAGATATGATTTAAAATTGTCAATTCCAATATTTGAACACATTATAATATATTCAAGTATTATTTCAATTTTTATAGACATTCTAATAAAAACTAATGATACATATCTATATCTACAGTAATCATTCGCGTTTGCTCTGGATTAAACATAAAGTAAATGACTCTAGGCTGGTCATGATCAAAGTTATGGTAAACAACATATACTATATATTTCTCAGCTGATATCCGAGTACTATAATAATAATCTTCCTTAGGATCATCACCGACACTCTGTGTACCATCAATTACCCAGGGAAATAATTTCCAGTTTTGTCGTTGAACGGTAATAATCTCATAATATTCATTCACGTCACTAACTAATAAATTTCTATCCTTTGGATATGTAAATGAATTAAGTGCTTTAAAGGTACTATCATTTTTCCTACCATTTACAAACGAATACCAAGCATGGGATTTAACAGTTTCCTCATACTGTGAAATAGTAGTTTTATCACCATCTAATACCAAGCAACTATAACTCCCACCCAATCCAATTACCTCAGCAGAAGAAACCACTTTCAAGCTCTCTGGTAAAGACTTAGGTGTTTGTAATGGAGCCGGAATATACCCCGCTTTAGATGAGGGCCATGTAGAGTGCCACTGTTTTGTATCATAATGAGATACCCCTATAGCAGAAAATGCTAAATTAACAGCTAATGTAGGAAGCATACACAGGAAAAAGATTACATAAAAATATGTTAAAAATCTTTTTCGTATAGCTTTCTCACTATCGATTACTCCACATTTTTCAAGCAATAACACAATCGTAGCTACTAACAAAATCAGATAGTATAACCCAGAATATGATATCTCATCCGAAAACAAAAATGTTAGTATCCAAAGAATTATAAAGAACCATATACTTTTTCTATATGGAGGCTCAGTAAACAAATTCTTTAAATACATTAAACACTGTCGCATATACACTCTCCACAACAACACCTATTCAAGTTACTTAGATTGATAAAACACAGCTCGAGTCCCATCATCACTAATCAAAAGTTCCACAAAATGAGGTCTCTTTGTATTACCATCATCAACAAATACATATAATCTATGATTCCGCGTAGAATTATATGTATCCTTGACTACTGTTTTTGTTTCTTTTCGAGGTGCAAAGCGCAACCACTCTATAAAATTCCGTTGCGGCAAATTTAAAGGTTCTTCTCCTATACTTTCTATAATGTTATAGCTATTTGGGTGAGATATAAAGCGCTTTTTCTCCCCAGTATCTAAATCACGCAATACACCATCCGCATCAATTTGCGCTGTATAAGCTGCATTTTGCTTAGCTATCGCTTCATATTGTGAGATTACTTTAAGGTCTCCTTCAAATACTGTATATCTTTCTCGATATGCATTAGCCCATACTAAATCACTACGAAAAGCAGATGCTCTATAAATACCTTCTGGAAGTTTCTCTGGTCGTTTTAACCCCTCCGGCAATTCTTCACTATTAGGCCAACCACGTTTCCAATCCATCGTACTAAACTCAAAACCATCAGTTTGATCACGAGTCGTTTGAGTATCATATTGAACCCAATCAGCTACAAGCCAAGATATACAAAGGGTTATGACAATAAATAAACCACAAGCTAGTCGGCTATGGGCTCTTTCAGATATGGTTTGTTTCTTAAAGCGACCATATTGCAGTAACACACTCAATACTATGGCTATACCAAAAACCATGTATGTAATAGGTGCTATGTTAAATAGCGCTACCACGATTGCAAACAACACGCATAGCATAACCGTTAATAAACCATAAAATCCTTGAAACAAAACTCTCTCCTATCATGACAATACTTAGAACATTTTCTTATACAACATTTCTATATCTTCCTGACTCACATCAGCCACTGTATTAGCAATATTGCCAGTAGCTACGACATACACGTTATCGACAAGCCAAGGAATGTCTTTTTTTGTAAAACCAAGTTCTGTAAGGTTTGTAGTAAGGTCTAGGTCATGTACAATCAAGCGTAATGCTTCACCTAGTTCGGATCCATCTCCGTGGTTGAATATACGAGCTAAGGCACCAAATTTATCGGGGTTTGCACTCCATGTATATTCCACCGCAACAGGTTCAATAACGGCAAGGCCTACACCGTGAGTAATATCCTTAAGCCCACTGGCAGGGTGTTCCATGCCATGAGCAAGTGTTACACCGGCGGTATTAATAACCATGCCTCCAATTGTGCTAGCCAATGTAACGGACTCCCAAGCTTTTGTAAGTTGAGTTTCGTTGAGAACAGCTGATTTGCCTTCAGCCATTGCTTTCACATGTTTATATAGTGGCACAAGATATTGTGCTAATAAGGTTACCGCATAATGAGCTAATGCATCGGTAAAAGGTTGTGCCGTTTTAGAGGTATACGCCTCGATATTATGACAGAGTGCATCAAAGCCCACAGATGCCAATACATAAGGAGGCATTGTACCCATTACAGCAGGGTCTACAATGGATACCTTTGGTACGATGGCGTTACATCGCAAGGATTTCTTGTCTCCTGTTTTGGGATTAGTAAGTACACCAAAGCCATTACCTTCGGAGCCGGTGCCACAGGTTGTGGGAATTACAATAAGAGGCAACGCCTTATCACTGGTTTTACGGTTAAATATATAGTCGTTAATGTCACCATCGTTAACGGCCATAAATGCAATGCCTTTTGCACAGTCCATGATAGAGCCGCCACCGATGGCAATGACCATATCACAGCTTTCAGATTTAGCTAAAGCAGCACCGTCCAACGCAGTCGTCGTTAAGGGGTTTGCATCCACTTGGTCAAACAACACATGTTCGATATGTGCCGCATCAAGTTTAGCCGTCACACGGTCATATAGTCCAGATTTTTTGGCACTTGTCCGCCCTGTTATGATGAGTGCTTTATTGCCATAAGGCTTAACAAAATCAGCAACACTATCGACCTTATCCCAACCAAATTGGATATGTACTGGTAAAAAATAAGAGAACTCCATGTGAACGACCTCTTTTCTATAAATACTAGCTCTTAATGTTATTGTAATGTAAATTCAGACGCCTGTAAAACCTCATAGGACTTTCACTAGAAAACATGTATACTACAGATAAGAGGGGGGCATTTATTTTTATAAAGGGAGAGAATCTATGAAATCTGCAATTACACATTTATGGTCTTCGCTGCGTGACCTAGCAACGCAGTCACCTATATTACTGGCATTAATTGCCGTATTTTCATGTACACCGTTTTATCTAGAGCAAGATTGGTTTGCCGATATAGACCTTTGGTTCTATGGGCTGTATTTCTTCATCGTCATACTACAATCATATATAACACGAGATCGAAAGTTCTCCATAGTATATACATTATTAAGCATAGGTATCAGCGTTGGTCTATATACGATTCATGAAACGTACCATCACATACGAGGCATAGAGCTAGCCACAGAAAACATATCATATCTATGGCTGTACTCTATGATTGCTCTGTATTTTACATCGCCTGGAGAATACTACATTGGCGAAATCATCAATCGCCTGAAACGGATTGGTATTACCATTGTTACATCAACACTGTATAATGTCGTCATAATCATGACTCTATGGTTTTTCTTCATCATTCTGAACAAAACATTTACCTTTGATGATCTAATCTTTAAAGTATTAGCCGCTATTAATATATTTATCTGTATGTCCATGCTGTGCACTTACAAAGAGGAGCCTGATGGACCACCAGAACCAAATACATTCTATAATGTTGTTTTTGGAATCATACTACCAAAGGCTTCCATCATTACAGGTATTCTAGCTAATATCTACTTGGTATTGATTCTCTTAGGCCTCCGCGAAGATGCGCGGTTCCTTTATACATATTATCCGTATGTAGCCATTTTCTATCTATTTTACTTGGTTAGTTTCAGATCTAGTGAAAGCAGCAAGACACAAAGGATCCTATGTTTCTTATTTATTACGATTACAATATTGTGCCTAATCCTGATTGGCAAACGCGTAATAAATGAGCCTGTACTCTGGCTCAATACGATTTACGTAGCCGCATTCAATCTAATCTTCTTAGCACATAACGTATATTCCTTTGTAAAGCGTTTGACTCCATCGATCCATACAACGATTATGGCACTCGCCCTAGGTGCAGTCCTTTTAATGCCTTTTATCGGTTACACATCCCATCGAGAGTTTACAAACTATACAAAAATTGACGGTCAATGGCACGTATACTTGCCTATTACAGAAACATTTAACCCTGATTTTACAGACTATGGCAGGACGATTATACAGGGGGATTCTTCAAAACTAGGAGCAACGGAAATATATAAGGAACGAAATATTCAGTTTATCAGCTTTACGGCCGTTGAAGAACCTCATGTTATTTCGCTTGTAGGATATAATAAATTCATTTCTAACATCGAATTAGAAGTACGTGAGCCTGCTGATAATACAGCTGACATACCAACAGCATCCTATGAATCTATCAACTTTAGATTCATCAATGAAGGTCTTGATTTAGAGGTATCCCGCCCCAATGGCGTGACCGAAGTTCATCATATATATGAAAAATTTCTCACTGTTCCAAAAACGGCTTCAGATTCAGTCATTATAGAAGGCACGGGATACAAACTCTTAATCCACTCCTACTACGCATATCAAGACAGTGCACGAAGAATTATTTTTAGCGTATTATATAATTAATTATGAAAGCTAGTAATTTAAGGCATCTTTAACCATATCAACATTTTTTGCGAAACTATATTAAAAATTTTACAAATGTCAATATTGATTATATAGAAATTTTTCGCTATAATCGTAACATAATGTATAAGCTAGATAAGAAAACTACCATATATAGTAGTTTTCTTATTTTTCTGATTAGACTCAACTTAAAGATAATTTATATAATTCATTCTAATCTTATATATGCTTATACGACTATATTAACAGTTTTATGACTTTTTGCTCTCAAGGGGAACAGTAATGGAGATTATGATCAAGAAACGGGATGGCCATTTCGAGCCGTTGTCCGTTGAAAAAACGAAACGAATGATAGCCTTCGCATGTTTGGGGTTAGATTCTTGTGATCCACTAGAATTGGAAATGGATGCGAAGTTGCAATTCGTTGATGGCATGACCACTAAAGAAATTCAAAAAACTTTAGTCCAAACAGCTATCGAAAAAGTTATATCTAAAAAAGACGACGGCTTCGGCAACCAAGTTAATAAAATGAACCAAGATTGGCAGTTCGTAGCAGCCCGCCTATTCTTGTTCGATCTCTATAAAGAAGCCGCTATTACTCGTCGTTACAAAGCATTTGGCTACGGCAACTTTCCAAATCTTGTAAACATGCTTGTAGAAGAGAAAAAATACGCAGACTTCTTCGTTACAGAATACACCGCTGACGAATTACAAGAATTAGGCGATTACATCAAACCTAAGCGCGACTATCTCTTCAACTATGAAGGTCTCAAATTATTGGCTGACCGTTACTTAGTAAAAGGCTTCAACAAAGAAATCTTTGAATTACCGCAAGAACGTTTCATGGCTATCGCAATGCATTTGGCTCTTGTAGAAGGGGAAAATAAAGTAAAATACGCTAAGAAATTCTACGATTTGATGAGCCAATTAAAAATGACGACAGCTACACCTACTTTGGCAAATGCTGGTACACCATTCCACCAATTGTCCTCTTGCTTTATCTCTGGTGTAGACGACAATTTATGGTCTATCTACGACGTAAATAGCAAGTTCTCTCGCGTATCTAAACACGGTGGTGCTCTTGGTATCTACCTTGGTAAAGTTCGTGCATTGAACTCCGATATCCGCGGTTTTAAAAACTCCTCTGGCGGCGTTATTCCTTGGATCCGCTTGTACAACGATACAGCCGTTGCGGTAGACCAATTGGGTAAACGTAAGGGCGGCGCTACAGTAACGCTTGATATTTGGCACAAAGACTTCTACGAATTCGTAGAACTTCGTACAAATAACGGTGATGATCGCCGTAAAGCTCATGATATCTTCCCTGCTATCTCCGTTCCAAACATCTTTATGGAACGTATGTTAGCTCGTGAAAACTTCACCCTCTTCGACCCTCATGAAATCTTGGCTGTAAAGGGCTATTCCTTAGAGGACTATTACGATACTAATGACAATAAAGAATTCACAAAACGTTACCTCGAATGTGAACAAGATCCTAACTTACACGGCATCGAAGTACCAGCATTAGATATGATGAAAAAAATCATGCGTTCTGCTGTTGAAACTGGTACGCCATTTATCTTCTTCCGCGACACTGTAAACGCTGCAAATCCTAACAAACATGCAGGTATGATTTACGCGTCTAACTTGTGCCACGAAATCGCACAAAACGTTGGCTTCACTAACTTAGCTGAAGAAATCATCAATGAAGATGGTACAATTACTACTAAAACAAATACAGGCGACATGGTTACATGTAACTTAAACTCCATCAGCCTTGGCCGCATTACGGACGAAGAATTGGAAGAGAATATTGCCCTTCAAATTCGCATGTTAGACAATGTTATTTCCATCAACCAAGCGCCAGTACCAGAATCTCGCATGACTTCTGATAAATACCGTGCTATCGGTCTTGGTACTTCTGGTTACCACCACTACCTTGTAAACCACGATATCCAATGGGAATCCGATGAACATATCGAAGTTGCGGACAAATTATTTGAAAACATCGCATTCTATGCGATTAAAGCTTCCATGGAGCTTGCTAAAGAAAAAGGTGCGTACCCTGCGTTCAAAGGTTCCGAATGGGAAACTGGTGAATATTTCACTCGTCGTGGCTACACATCTGATCGTTGGAAACAACTCGCTGCAGACGTTGCAAAATACGGTATCCGCAATGGTTACTTAATAGCCGTAGCTCCTACAGGTTCTACATCTAACATTGCAAATACAACAGCTGGTATCGACCCTATCTTCAAAAAATTCTTCATCGAAGAAAAGAAAGGTTCTTTCACACCAAAAACGGCACCAGATTTAAACGACAAAACATTCTGGCTCTACAAAGAGGCGCATACAATCGACCAACAATGGTCCATCAAAGCTTGTGGCGTGCGTCAACGTCATATTGACCAAGCACAATCTTTCAACTTGTATATCACGCCTCAAATGAAAGCGAAAGAAATTCTTGACCTTTACGTAGAAGCCTACAAACAAGGAATCAAAACTATCTACTACATCCGTAACCAATCCCTTGAAATGGATGAGTGCACTAGCTGCTCCTCCTAATATTGAAAATATAATTGCTATATTTTGCAAAACCTATTCACTATAAATAGAGAGTACCGATTTCGAGAAGGATACTTTCACCAGCACTATAAATCTGATGACGACCTATAGCCGTATAGGTCGCATCATTGTATAAAGGAGTCCTACTATGGAGAAAAAACTGATTTTCAACGAACATGGTGAACGTGGCACGCAATCTATGATTGGCGGCAACACAACAAACCTTCGCGAATGGAACCGTATCAAGTACGACTGGGCAAATCAAATGTACCGTACAATGCTCAACAACTTCTGGATTCCAGAAGAGATTTCCTTGAACGAAGATGTTAAACAATTCCCATACTTAACAGATTACGAGCGTCGTGCCTTCGATAAAATCATTGCGTTCTTGAACTTCCTTGATTCCATTCAATCTGAAAACTTGCCTAATTTGAGCCGTTATATTACAGCATCTGAAGTGGCATCCTTATTGAATATCCAAGCATTCCAAGAAGAAATTCACGCTCAAAGTTATTCCTACATTTTGGACACTGTAACAAATCCGATTACACGTGACAAAATCTATGACGAATGGCGTACAGACAAAACATTGCTTGAACGTAACCGCTTCATCGCCGATGCATACCAACGTTTCAGCGATGATCCTAGCGAAGCAAACCTTATTCATACAATCATCGCTAACTATATCTTAGAAGGCATCTACTTCTACTCTGGCTTCAGCTTCTTCTACACATTAGCACGCCAAGGTAAGATGACAGCTACATCCACAATCTTCAAATACATCAACCGCGATGAAGTAACTCACCTCGTATTATTCCAAAACATCATTCGCGAGTTACGTCGTGAACGTCCTGACTTGTTTACACCTGAACTAGAAGCGAAAATTACGGACATGATTCGCCAAGGTGCAGAGAACGAAATCGCTTGGGGTCAGTACATCACTGATGATAAAATCCTCGGCCTTAACAATGTTCTTATCGAACGTTACATCAAATACCTTGCAAACATCCGCTTAGAAGCAATCGGCTTGCCTCATCTATATCCTGAAATCAAGGAAAACCCTATGGAATGGATTGAAAGCTTCTCCAACTTGAATAGTACAAAAACTGACTTCTTCGAAGCAAAAGTTACAAACTATACAAAAGCGGCAGCATTTGACTTTGACGATTTAGAATAATAGACGTTATAAAATACAATATCTAGGGACGTACGGGCCAATAGAAAAGAGCTAATAGCTATAACGCTATCAGCTCTTTTTTCATGATTTTTTAAACCTTAGTTATGAGGAATTGCTGCAAGTTTAAACAGCTCTCTCCTATTTATCTCTAAAAAAACAAAATACTATCATATCAGTGTATATGTTGCTAGAAATATAGTCCCCAAACGCCACCCTCGTTTTTACAGTTGACACATGGTTATACATTGTAAATTGTATCAATACATTTGTGCGCAAATAGGCCTACACCGTAGATTTTCATTCGCCCCATGAATGTATTCATAATAAGCTTGGTAAAAGCAAAAGTTTTTGTGTCCACCCTGTTTCAAACTACCAACTATTATTAGCTTTCAATCAATTCAGTTGTCCAGTTAGCAGACTGCAATAGATTGTCTAATAAGCGGACTTGTTTTGCGATATGATCAGCTTCTTTTTGGACGTCTGCCACATTCACGGTCGGCATTAGCTTAATCTCAGACCCTCTCGCACGGAAATTAATACTACCTGCGCTAGATGCCAATGTTCGATAAGCAGTTAGACGCAAAGCAGCGCAATCTTTTTCGGCAATGATTTCAGTAATAGATCGACCTTCTATAATAGTTTTGCAATTTGTTAAATTAATATCTGCAATTAATTTTTGAAGTCTATTTACACATTGTTCTAATGTTTTCAAAAGTTCTTCAGGGTTCTCATTCGGTACTTCCCCTTCTTGCACTAAACTATTTTGAGTTAAGCGAAGCTCTAAATCGCTTATTTTATAATTTAAATCAGATCGTTCTTGTAATGCTTCTGCTAGTTTCATAAACTCTCACCTCTCAAAAAGATATATCAATTTACTTATAAAATACTATGTACAATAATAATATATTCATCAATTCTTATTATACAACACTATTGAACGGCTTATAATACTTTCCGCATCATCACATGCGGACAGCCTTCATCAAGGTATTCGTCCCCTTCAGCACGATATCCAAGGGATTCATAGAATGGTTTGGCCTGTACTTGCGCTGACAAAGAGCACGTTTTAAAGCCGTCACGACGAATAGCATTTTCGGCGGCCATCATGATCTTAGTACCTAAATGTTGTCCACGATACAACTTACGTACCGCCATGCGCCCAATATGTGCATCTCCAACTGTGTCACTTGGAAAATATCGACACGTACCAGCCGCTTTACCATCAATGGATAAGAGCACAAACTTTGCAGTCTCATCGATTTCATCAAACTCGTCTTCAAACCCCTGTTCTTTCATAAATACATCGACACGAATTTGTTTTATTTCCTCTGTTATATGATCTAAGATTTGAATAATCATAGGTGCCCTTTCTGATTATAAGCATATTTATAAGAATCGATTTAGGCGTATTACGAAATACTCTATAAACAATGAAAACTTCTTGTTTTTATTATATCAAAAATACGATTAATACCACAAAGCATCTCAGTTCCTATTAATTCCCACATCAAAAATATTTTAAAACTTCCATGAAATTCATTTTTAGGTATTGCATAATTTTATCATTTGGGTTTATACTATACCCAACATTTTAGAAAGGAGCAACCAAAGATGACTAACCAAATTAGCCTCACAGCAAAGCAATACTTTTATTGGTTCTTTATCCAACGTACGGGTAAGGAACTATTTGTGATGCGCTAATTAAGGATTATTCAACATTAGTTGCTTAGAATAGTAAAAGGGCTACCCGTATTAGATTACGGGTAGCCCTTTTTGTTTGCTATCCGTATGGTCAGCCCAACTATTCACTGTAGTTACAAGGAGGAATTATCATGATTATTACATTGAAACAAAATGCAGCAGCGGAAGAAGTATCTCGTTTACGCAGTGAATTAGAGGCTCAAGGATTTGTTATCCACCCAGTAGAAGGAACGCGATACAATATTCTAGGTCTAATTGGTGATACTGCATCTCTTGATGCGCGTCAAATCGAATCTCTAGATTTCGTAGATAAAGTAACTCGCATTCAAGAGCCATACAAAAAAGCAAACCGCAAATTCCATCCCGATGACTCTGTAATCAACGTAGGTGGTGCACTTATCGGTGGTGGTCACTTCGCAGTAATGGCTGGCCCTTGCTCTGTAGAGACACCTGAACAAGTATTAGCCACTGCAAAAGCTTGTAAAGAAGCTGGTGCCACAATTCTTCGGGGCGGCGCTTTCAAACCTCGTACATCCCCATATTCCTTCCAAGGCATGGGGCCAGAAGGCTTGGAATTGTTAGAGCTTGCTAAAAAAGAAACAGGTCTTCCTATCGTTTCCGAAGTTATGGATATCTCCCAATTACAATACTTCGATAATGTAGATATGCTTCAAATCGGCGCTCGTAACATGCAAAACTTCACGCTTTTAAAAGAAGTGGGCAAATTGAATAAACCAGTTCTTTTAAAACGTGGTTTATCTGCCACATACGAAGAATGGTTGATGGCTGCTGAGTACATCATGTCCGAAGGCAATGAACAAATTGTATTATGCGAGCGCGGTATCCGCACATTCGAAACAAAGACTCGCAATACCTTAGATGTAACAGCAATTCCTATGATGCATGAATTATCTCACTTGCCAATTATCATGGACCCTAGCCACGCAGCAGGTATGAGCCGCATGGTTCATCCGCTTTCACTTGCATCCGTAGGCGGCGGTGCAGACGGCCTTATGATCGAAGTTCACAATGATCCATCCAAAGCATTGTGTGACGGCCCTCAAGCATTACGTCCAGACCAATTCACTAGCCTTATGAAAGAAATTAACGCGTTACGCCAAGCATTGGTAGAATGCACTAAATAATCTTACATATCACACAAATAAGCTAGTATCCGTTATAATAGATACTAGCTTATTCTTTTAAGAAAGGAACCGTTATGACTCGCATCCATATTAATGCATCTACACCGTATGATGTTGTCATCGAGGAAGGCGCTTTACAACGCATCACCGATTATATTAAACCATTAAAACCAAATTGCCGTGTTATCATCGTCAGCGATAGCAACGTGGCGCCTCACTATTTGGACTCTGTGAAAGCTAATATGGAACATGCGGGTTATGCTGTTTGTGATTATGTTTTCCCTGCTGGTGAAAGCTCCAAAAATGCACGTCAACTCATCGATTTAGTAGAATACATGGCGGCCCAATCATTGACTCGCAAAGACTTGCTCATCGCCCTTGGCGGCGGTGTTGTAGGCGATATGGCGGGCTTTGCGGCAGCGACCTATTTACGTGGTATCGACTATGTTCAGGTTCCTACATCCCTATTAGCCGCAGTAGACTCGTCTGTAGGTGGTAAAACAGCGGTCAATCTCGAAGCCGGGAAAAACCTATGGGGCGCTTTCAAACAACCTATCCTTGTCCTCTGTGATCCAGCTACACTCAATACATTACCTAAAATGGAATGGATTAATGGATGCGGTGAAATTATCAAATACGGCTTCCTCGACGTACCGGGTTTACTCACTCAACTCGAGAACAGACCATTAATTAAACATCGCGGTAGTGTAAGTGGCGTTATTGCCCGCTGCGTACAAGCAAAAGCGGATATCGTAGAACAAGACGAACGCGAATCTGGCGTACGTGCCCTCTTAAACCTCGGTCATACCTTTGGTCACGGCATCGAAAAAGCGAGTCATTTCGAGGTGCATCATGGCTATGCCGTTGCCATTGGCATGGTCCTTATGGCACAAGGTGCTGTCAAACATGGAGAATTAGATACGGAGGCTTTAGAGAAATTAAAGGCCCTCATCAAAGCACACGATTTGCCAACCACAACAACGATAAGTAAAGAAGAGATTCTAGCTGCCGCTAAGCACGACAAAAAAAGCGAAGGAGCAACCATTAAAATCGTAGTACCTACTAGCTATGGTCACAGCGAACTCAAGGTAGTAACGCACGAAGAACTTGCTACCTATTTAGATTAAGGAGATTTATATGCATTCTGTAACGAACGCCATCCCTACGGGGACTATCGCGTCCATCCCTGCAAAGGCTCATGCGCACCGTGCATTGATTTGTGCCGCTCTCGCAAACTCGCCATCTACCATCCTACTGAGCCGCACCTCTAAAGACATCGATGGTACTATGGACTCCTTACGAGGCTTAGGCGCACACGTTGTGTATGAAAATAAAGTTGTCACTGTTACACCTAATCCTGCGCCCCATAAAGGCAATGTGGTTCCCCATGAATCGGGTACTACATTGCGCCTCTTGTTACCAGTGGCAGCCTCCATTTGTAATGAGGTAGATGTGGATGCGAAAGGTCGTTTACCAGATCGTCCTTTAGAGCCCATGCTCGGTGAAATGAAAGCTCACGGCGTAACATTCTCCCAAGATAAACCACCATTCACCATGACAGGTCTTCTCCAAGGTGGTCAATTTAGCATGGTTGGCGATGTGAGTAGCCAGTTTTTCTCTGGATTATTGTTAGCAGCTCCACAATGTGGAGGCGCTATAATTACATCTACTACTCCACTTCAATCTAGCGACTATGTAACATTAACGACTACAACGATGGCAGACTTCGGCGTAACAGTCGACCATATACCTGCCTCTGACACAGTCCAAGAATCCTTTACGGTAGCGACTAATGCTACTTTCAAAGGACAGAACGATTACCAAATCGAAGGCGATTGGTCCAATACAGCAATTTGGATGGTCGCTGCCGCTATGACAGGCAAACCTATTACAATTACAGGTATGAACAAGAATTCTGTACAAGCTGACCGCCGTATCATGCAGGTCATCGAATCCGCAGGGTGCACTATTACATGGGACGGCATGAATATCACTGTATCAGGTCGCGCTAGTAAGCCAGTTCATGCCGACCTCGAACAGATGCCCGATATGTTGCCAGTCATGGCAGCCCTCGCTTGCTCTATCCAAGGTGAAAGCGCCTTTGTTAAGGGCGCGCGCCTACGCTTGAAAGAATCCGATCGCCTCGAAGCCGTTGCTAATCTCGTCAGAGATTTAGGAGGCACGGTTCGCGAAGATGGTGATGACCTATATATCATCGGTAGTGGTATACTAAAAGGAGGACAAGGTGATTGTGTTAACGACCATCGCCTTGTTATGGCAGGTACATTGATGGCCCTCATCAGTGAAAATCCTGTGATATTAAAAGATAGCCAAGCTATCACAAAATCCTATCCTGACTTCTTTGAGGACTGGAACATACTAGGTGGCAATGCACAACCAATATAGCTGCCTAATCATAGCTAATGCGTTTCAATAGATAACAATACTAGTCATACATACTATAAGTAGGAGTAAATATAATGGCATCTAATTTCGGTAAAACCATACAAGTATCTACCTTTGGTGCGTCTCATGGGTACGCCATCGGTGGTATCGTAGAAGGCCTCCCTTGTGGACATACCATCGACATCGACGAGCTACAAGCCTTCTTAAAGCGCCGTGCGCCAGGTCAAAACCAATTACAAACGCAACGTAAAGAAGCCGATATACCTGAATTCTTATCAGGTATGGTAGATGGCATGCTCAGTGGATCTCCATTAGCATTTATGATTCGCAATACATCGCAGCACTCCGGTGATTACAATAACTTACGCGACATTCCTCGCCCATCTCATGCGGATTTTACGGCTCGCATGCGCTATGGTGACAAGGTAGATATGCGCGGTGGCGGCCACTTCTCGGCACGTCTTACAGCACCTCTTTGCGTAGCTGGTGGCATTGCACTACAGTTATTGCGTGAAAAAGGTATCGAAATTCACGGCCATTTAAAACAAGTTGGTACAATCCAAGATACTCCTATCGATATGGTTCATCCAGATATGAAAGCACTTGCCAAAATAGCTACCGAAACTATCGCTATGGTCGATGCAGACAAGCGTCCTGAAGTAGAAAACTTAGTCATGAAACTAAAAAAAGACGGCGACTCTACCGGTGGTATCGTTGAGGTTGTGGCTACAGGTCTACCAATCGGACTTGGCAATCCAAACTTTGACGGCATTGAAAACCGATTAGCTCGCGTGATCTTTGGCGTACCTGCCATCAAAGGCGTGTCCTTTGGCGGTGGCTTCGACATGTGCTCTCGTCTTGGATCAGAAGTGAACGATGCTTTCACCATGGACGGCGATATAATCACAACAACTACCAATAATAGCGGTGGCATTCAAGGCGGTATCACCAACGGCTTGCCCCTCATTATGCAAGTGGGCATCAAGCCTACTCCATCCATTTATAAGGAACAACATTCTGTGTCGCTTTCACAAAAAGAGGACACATTACTCACCATTAAAGGTCGTCACGACCCATGTGTAGCGCTTCGTGCTGTACCTGTTATCGAAGCCGTTACAGCCCTTGTCATTCTTGATTTCTTAGGAGATATTGACCATGAACTTAGATGAAGTACGCGTTAAGATTAACGATATAAACGACCAAATGCTCGCCCTCTTCAAAGAGCGCATGGAACTCTCTAAGGACGTAGCGGCTGCAAAAAAAGAAATGAATAAGGCTATTTATGATGCCAAACGAGAGCGCGACATCCTCGACAAGGTAACAAAAGATGCAGGTCCAGACCTCGATCTATATGCACGCCGCTTTTTTGAAGCATTATTTAGCTTGAGTCGTACATACCAATCTGAGCAACTATTCCAAGACAATGAATTCACTTTAAAAATGAAAAAAGCCATCGAGCAATCCCCTACTTTGCCACCTCAACGAGGTAGCGTAGCTTGCGCCGGCGTATTCGGCAGCAATGCGCAAATGGCGTGTGATAAATTATTACCCCTCAGCCAAATCCATTATGTAACGGGTTTCCGTGCCGTATTTGATGCCGTTGAGTCAGGCGAATGTCAATTCGGTGTATTACCTATCGAAAACAGCTCCAATGGGTCCGTAAAAGAAGTATATGACCTCTTAGAAGAGCGCAAATGCTATATCGTTCGCGGCACGCGCCTTTGGATATCTCACGACTTGCTCGTGAAAAAAGGCACAAAACTAGAAGATATTCATACCATAATTTCCCACCCTCAAGCGTTGGGCCAATGTAGTCACTTCCTAGATACGTTAGGAGGCGTAGAATTACGCTCCTATGACAATACGGCTCGAGCTGCACAGCTCGTAGCGGCTAGTGATGACCCTGGAGTAGCGGCTATCGCAGCACCTCAATGTGCAGACCTATATAATTTGTCTCCATTATTGAGAAATATCCAAAACAGTGATAACAACTATACGCGCTTTATCTGCATTAGTAAGGATTTCCACGTATACCCAGGAGCCAATAAAATCTCAGTAGTAACGACTGCAAGTCATGCTCCAGGGGGCCTTGGTACATTGCTCACCAAGTTTGCTAATATCGGTGTGAACCTTACAAAACTCGAGTCCCGTCCGATCGTAGGACATAACTTTGAATTCTTGTTCTACCTCGATTTAGAAGCATCCTTGGCAGATCCAAAAGTACTTTCCGTATTAGCAGAGCTCCACGCATCGCAAGATAAATTCCGCTTGCTCGGCAATTATCCTGAAAATTGATATTTTCCTTTATGGTAGTGCTTATTAATGGCATATATAGTACAATGGATATAGTTTTAAAACTCCAATGGCTAATAGGTGACAGCCTATTAGCCATTTTGTGTATATTGACCTAGGAGGTCCTATGAAATTTGGTTTACTTGGCCGTACGTTGGGCCATAGCTTTTCCCCACGCATCCACAATGCTTTGGGAAATACTAATTATGAATTATTTGAACGAGAACCGAGCCAACTGCAAGAGTTCTTTGCAGACCAAGAATTACAAGGTATTAATATTACCTTCCCTTACAAGGTTAACGCCCTTGAAGCTTGCGATGTAGTAGACCCTCGCGCAGAACGCATTGGCTGTGTAAACACGATGGTCCGTAAAGACGGCAAATGGCACGGTTACAATACAGACTACGATGGATTTGTATTTACTCTAAAACACGCTGACATCGATGTATCCGGTAAAGAATGTATCATCCTTGGCGATGGTGCCTCCTCTGCTACGGTTCACGTAGCTCTTGAAGATCTAGGTGCTAAGAGCATCACGCATCTATCTCGTAAAACAGCTCCGCTCTATACTGATGCGCCTAATTACTATGAAACAGCGCAAATTATTATTAACTGCACACCTATTGGTATGTATCCGCATAATCCAGCTAACCTCATAGATATTATGCAATTTTCTAAATTAGAAGGCGTTGTGGATCTCATCTACAATCCGCGCCGTACAGTTTTGCTTTTACAAGCAGAAATGATGGATATTCCGTACTGTGATGGTCTACCTTTCCTCGTGGCACAAGGTGTTAAGGCGGCTAATCATTTTCAAGGTGAAAGCTTTGGTACCAAAGAGATAGAACAAATCTTGCGAGATGTGCGCCGTGAAAAGGAAAATATTATCCTCATCGGTATGCCTGGTGTTGGAAAAACAACAGTAGGCAGAGCAATCGGTAAAGAGATGGGCCGTACTTGGTTTGATGTGGATCACGAGCTAGAAAAAGAAATTGGCAATGTTTCTACCTATATTACAGAACAAGGAGAGGCTGCGTTCCGTGAAAAAGAGGCAGAAATGATTGCAAAATTAGGTACAGAAACTGGCCTTGTCATCTCCACTGGTGGCGGTTGTGTAACAGTACCTAAAAACTATGCACACCTACGCCAAAATGGTCGTATTTACCAATTAACGCAACCTGTAGAAAAACTATCTACTTCAGGTCGTGTTCTATCTAGTGGCGGCATAGAACGTTTACGTGAACTCGAAGAAACTCGCACTCCAATGTATGAAAGCTTTGCACAATGCATCGTAGAACATAATCGCAATGCACCAGAAACGGTGGCGGCTATTCTCGAAGACTTTGAATCAAACTTATTGTAAGAGTTTATATAACGATATTTATAAGACCATTTTCTTTATATAAGTAAGGGCTTCTACATCTATCGAAGTGAGAGCATTTACATCTGTATTCTTAGATAAAACTCATATCATGACATCAATGATATAAACTGAAAAGCAGTAGCTATCCTCAGGGTAACTACTGCTTTTTTACATGTCCTATGTATTAAAGATATTTGTAAAAAACTACATTTGCAATTACAATGTAATTACAAGTACAGAATTATTTTTTACAAAATATGTTTTGTAAATATATTTTAAGGCTATAGCTTTATAAAAATATTATTGTAAAAATACTGTTTAGAAAGAAATATCTTTTATGTAAAGCGTCAAAATACATTAAACACTATATCTATAATCAATATGTATAACATTATCCATAAACTAGGAGATACTATGAAAACCGTAAACCTACAAGTCCGCATCAACGAAGATCTAAAACAAGAGGTATCCAGTATATTGAAAACACAAGGTCTATCCTATACCTCCATGCTAGATGCACTATTCCGCCAAATCATTAAAGAACGTCGCATTCCGTTTGCCATTGCGTTACCAACGGCACCTATAGATGAAACACCTACACCAAGCACACTCAACAACGGCACCTATGAACAACCACAAACTACATTAAAAGCCTCAGAAACTATCAATAGATATGGAAACTACGGAAATGTAACCCCAAATGAAGGAGAAGTAGCTTTCGATACAATTGATAAAACAGGTGTTCTTAACATCCGCATTAACCCTAAAGTAAAAACACTTACTACAGCAATCCTAAAAGAAATGGGTTTAACCATGTCACAAACAGTTACACTTGTATCTAAACAAATACAATTTAATAAGGATATTCCACCTACTATCCTCCGTCCAGAATGGATTGATGCTATTAATAATGATTTCTGGACTGAAGAAGATTTAACTACAAGAATACAATTAGGGCTAAATCAAGCAGAAAAAGGAATTGGTGAACCTGCGGAAAAAATTTTTAATGAACTCCTTGAAGATTTATAAATATGGAGAGCTGAAATATTCTATATAAAGTCATTAATAATAATATATATATTTTTTATATCCGCCCTTCAAAAATGAATATACTACAAGAAATACAAAACATATAAAAAAGTCGGCTTTCGCCGACTTTTTTAATGCACTTTTACCCGTTTATGTTGTTGTTCGTCAAATACACCATCTACATCAATAGTATCTAAAATTCGTTTTAAAGCATACACATCGATTTGACCTGGCGCCGATGCTTTACCAGCAGAGGCAAAGGTCATGGCATTTCCAAATAGAGCACCTGCAGTGCGTGTAACAGTACCTAGTTCTCCCATTGCCATCGTAATAATTGGATCCGAAGGATACAAAGCTTTCACTTCAGCCGTTGCTTCAAGGAGCGTTAATACATCACCAGTTGTGTGGGGCATAACGGCAATCTTTGGCACATCGGCCAAGAACTCTTTCATTTGAATGAGTCGATTTACAATGACTTCACGACTCGGTGTACCATGGAAATCATGGTTACTCATGATAATAGTGATTCCATGAACCTTAGCAAACTCTATCGTTTTAAGCATTCTATCTTGATCAAAAAACAGCTCAATATCGATAGCATCCACCAATCCTGTAGGAATCAAACGCTCTAGCATTGTAAAATAATCTTGTGTAGAAATCGTTCTTTCCCCACCTTCACCTTTTGTGCGCCATGTAAAGAGCAACCCACGACCTTTCAGTTGTGGCTTGATGAGCATTAATAATTCAATAATAGCGTCAATGGAGTGGGCCCGCTCGAAATAGTCAATGCGTAGCTCCACTACGTGACACGGTGTATTACATGCGACCGCGGTGGCATCTAGAATCTCTTTCATTGTTGTGCCCACAATAGGCACGCATATTTTTGTGCCCTTTTCGCCGAGTACAGTATGACCGATACGGACCATAATAACTCCTTTCTGTCCCACACGGTGAGACTAATGACTTACCTTAAACTAACTATATACCAATATTTTTGTAAAAGCAATCAATCGACTCATATTGAATTGCTATTCACTAAAAACGTATGAAAGCCTGCTATTATGCACTAAAACAGTATTCTTAGATTAACGATTAACATCACTTTTTCTTATACCCTAGATTAAGACCGCTTACCAATAAACGGTCTGTACCTGAAAGCCTCGTATTATAAAAAAAGCATAAAAAAGTAAAAGCCCCTTACCAATATATATTAGTAAGGAGCTTGTTAAACTCTAATTCACACACTATATTTATCATGTTGAACAGATAGTTTCCGTGATTGGAATCCCATATAAAGTAATAGCAAACCTGTAATACTAAATACATAGGATATCCCAATATAGGTAGATACAATACTTGCAAACACTGGACCTACCATGGAACCAAATTGTTGAGCCGTCGTCGTCATACCAAACATGCGACCTCTAAAGCCTGGTTCTGTATTAAGTGTTACAGCTGCACTCAAAGATGGGTTGATCCCTACAATACAAGAGCCAATTAATACTTGTAGTACACCAAACCACCAGATACCTACTGGTAAGCTTTGAAGTAAGAGAACAACACCACTACCAAGCATACAGTAGGAAATGGTTCTAAAGTACCCACGACGCTCACCGAGGCGCACCCATATATTGGTCGTTAAGGAACCAGCTAAACCACCGATGCTGAGGATTGTACCTGAAATGATGGCTGCCCCTTCCATAGTGCCTTGCATATCACCTACATAAAGCGCCAAAATAGGCTGTAGCATCATGATGACACATTGCATAAAGAAGTAAATCCATAAAAGTCTTACTAATACAGGTTGTTCTTGAACCGACTTAAAATCTTCTCGCAAGGATGTAGCTTTTGCCGGCTGTTTGGACTGCTCCTTAGAAGTTGTATTTTCAACTTCTAGTTTTGGTTCTTTTACAAGAAACAATACTGCCAAGGTAGCAATGAATACGGCTATACCAGATATATAAAATACAGGGCGCATACCTACGACACTTTCAACGGCACCACCTAAAAATGGGCCGATGACATTGCCTAAAATCAGACCTGTTTGGAATATGCCGAGGGCACGGCCCACCTGTTTCTCATCCACACTGAGGGAAACCATGGTCATCGCTGTAGGATAGAAACCATTAGCGAACCCAACTAAGGCACGCCCCATTAACAATTGATACTGATCTGTTACCATGCCGATGAGAACATAACTGACAGCAATGGCAAAACCAGCGCGCAAAGCCATCCGCTTTTTCCCTTTATTATCTGCAATTTTGCCCCAAATCGGCGCCATAATACCAGCGATAAGAAAGGTAATACCAAAGACGAGGCCTGACCAAAGTGCTACATCAGCCTTAGGAACACCGAGTTCTAATAGATATATAGGGAGAAAAGGAATTATCATTGTGTAACATATGGCTAGCACAGTCATACTAGCCGTAATAATCCATACGTTTCGCATGCCACCGCGAGCATCATATACACTTGTACTCATAGTACCCTCCCTTCCACATAAAATCGTTTAGATAAACTAATATACACATAAATCACTTTTAATTACAGTTCCATTTAAATTACAGCCCTACTTAGATTTCAATCTATGTTACTATTCATAAAATGTTATTACATTTTAATTTCATATATAAAGAAGAGCCGCATACGAAACGCGACTCTTTCCATAAAAAATACCTAAAATATAGGTATACAATGTAGTAATCCTCAAAGATTATTCAAACTAAAGTTTTCGGACTATCAATTATTCCGTAGGAAATTTATGATCCATTACATCTTGCAAGGAAACATGTTCCATAACATGTCGGAACTCATCTTGTAAATACTGCCACAATGAAGCTGTCAAGCAGTCATTAAACATAGGACACGGTTCTACATCATCTTCTAAACAAGACACGAGAGCAATGGAGTCCTCTGCGGCATATAAAATTTCATATACATTGTATTCAGATGGATCTTTCACCAAACGATATCCACCGTATTTGCCACGTCCACTTTTAACGAGGCCCGCGGAGGATAGACGAGATACAATCCCCTCTAAGTATTTATCGGAAAATCCTTGGCGTTCTGCGATCTCACGAATCGGTACATTTTTTTCTACCCCATGTTCTGCAATATCCGCCAATATCCGTAAGGCATAACGCCCCTTTGTAGATATTTTCATAAGTTAACCTCTATATCATTCATAATATATTAATAGTATATCACAAATTCATACAAAAAATGGTGGGAAATATGATACACTATACATATATCGAAATATCTTTATTTAGGTATGATTTTAATTTCATATAGGGAGGATTTTATCTAATGTTAGATAAATTATTTCAACTCAGTGAACGTGGTACAACCGTTAAAACAGAAATTTTAGCAGGTATCACTACGTTTATCACGATGGCGTACATCCTATTCTTGGCGCCAAACATTCTTAGTCTTGCAGGTATGGATAAGGATGCGGTCCTCATTGCCACAGCCTTAGGTGGAGGTCTTGTGACGATTGCTATGGGTTTATTCGTAAACTACCCAATTGCTCTCGCTCCAGGAGTTGGCCTCTTGGCATTTTACTCCTTTACTGTAGTTCTCGGTATGGGCGTATCTTGGCAAACAGCATTAGGTGCGGTATTCATTTCAGGTCTCGTATTCCTCGTATTAACACTTACGTCGGTGCGACAAATGATTGTTGAAGGCATCCCTACCTCCATGAAGATTGCTATTACCGTTGGTATCGGTCTCTTCATTGCTATCATCGGTTTGAAATTATCTGGCTTGATGGCTATCTCCATTAGTTTGTCTCCAAACTCCTTAGGTCAAGTCGTGCAAACACATGGTAATTTAGTACCTCCAGCATCCGAAGCACTCTTAACGCTTGGTAATTTGCACAGTAGCGAAACCTTGTTGGCTCTCTTCTGCCTCATTTTTACGGCTTTATTAATGGCTCGTAAGGTTCAAGGCTCTCTCTTGATTGGTGTTTTGGTAACAACGGTTATCTCCTATGCGACAGGCCTTTCCACAATGCCTGAGAACTTCACTGTATTGGCAGTACCTGATTTCTCTAAAGCGGCATTCCTTCAATTAGATATTCCTGGCGCTCTTCACATGGGCTTAATCACGATTATCTTTTCATTCACCTTCGTAGAATTATTCGACTCTATGGGTACTTTAATCGGTACTGCTACAGAAGCGAAAATCGCGGATCCTAAATCTGGTAAATTCCCAGGTCTTGGGAAAGCCATGACCGTAGATGCTCTTGGTGTAAGTGCGGGCGCATTACTCGGTACTTCTACGATTACTGCCTTTGTTGAAAGTGCGGCAGGTGTTGGTGCTGGTGGCCGCACAGGTTTAACAGCTGTAACAACAGGTGTACTATTCTTAATCTGCTTATTTGTTGCCCCTTTAGTATCTCTTGTACCAAATGCAGCAACATCTCCAATCCTCGTAATCGTTGGGGCCCTCATGTTAGGTGCCATTCGCAACATCGACTTCGATGATTGGACTGAAGGCTTCCCTGCATTCCTCGTTATCGTATTAATGCCGTTCACATACAGCATCGCTAACGGAATCTCCGCAGGTCTTATTGCATACCCTCTACTCAAAATCATTGCAGGCCGTGCAAAAGAAGTTAACTGGATTATGTACGTATTGGCGGTTCTCGTTATTATTCGCTACGTATTCTTCTAATTAACGTATACCCATAATGATGCTATTAGTGAAAGCTACTTTATATTCGATAGCTATAAAATCACTAATACGCTACAAACCCAAAATATATATTACTATACTAAAAGAACCTATCTCCAAAAATATTACCCTAATATCTAGGAAATAGGTTCTTTTTATTATATACTCTTTTACTAAACGCTAACGTCGTATGACATCACCGAATCGTACTATAGAGTCTTATTAGGGTTTAGTATTAACGAATCGTTTTTACACCGATTAAGTCTGTACGACTTAAATCAATATTTTTTAATGGTACTACATGATCTTTATAAAACTCTGCTTCAGATACTTTTACAGGCACTTGGAAAAACAAGAAATATGCCATGTTATCTTTGCTCCACGCAATACTGCGTACTAAGCCCTTATCTACATTACCTGTATACTGCACATCACCGGTTGGCGTAGAGTCAATCCACTGTACGTCATGGTATTCCGTTGGAACATATTCTTTAGGCCATACCGTATCCATAGAGTAGCTCATGCGAAAGACCATCGTATGATTTACCCAACGCCCGCTGCGTTCTTGATATTCTTGACCTTCCTTCCAATATACAGTTTCTAATACATCATTATCATAAAAATGTGTAGCATAGTATGTATAGCCAAGAGGCAAGTAGCTTGGTACAGATACGTCATAGGACATCTTACGAGATGCATCGATTACACCGCTAGGTAAGCCGATGGATTTACTCGTAAGTATAGGCCACTCAGAATTCGTATGTGTACGCAGTGGCAACCCAATAGTTTCAAAATGAGGTCTATCTTGTTCACCATTTTGTTTAACACTTTGCGCATTACTTCGTTTAACATTTTGCTTATCATTTCGGTCACCACGTAATCGAGTATTATCAGCGGCTACGTTAGTAAGAGGCCCTACAGAGTCTACAATTTTGCTTACATAGTTTTGGTTTCTTGAGGAAGCAAAGTAGAGCATATGAACTTTATTATCTTTTTCCCAATAAGCAATTTGAACAGAATCGTTGCTAGAGCCTAAAGTATGTACAGGGATTCCATTAGGGGTAGTAAAGCTAACTGCATCATCAGCATTGTATTTTGTCTTTTCCAATATGGGCTTTACCACGGTATCGATAGCCCACCCCATGCGATACACAATATCTGTATTAGAGAAGGTTAATTTCTGACCATATTCTCCATCATGGCCCGTTTCCGTATACACGATTTCTAATACGTCATGATCTCTAGACTTTACATCACGTACTACATAATCTTCAGGCATATAAGACGGAATTTGTAAATTATATCCAAAATAATTAGTAGTTGCCTCAATATTACGCTCTAGAATATCACCATTATCAACTTGATCATACCATCGATAGCGATTCATTAATTCTTTATTTTTTTCCACTGTATCGATGGTAACAGTATTTCCATTTTCATCCACTAAAGGAGATAACGCACTAACTGATTGTACTCCAAAGCTACCTATCACGGTAGCTAATATTCCCATGGCTAATAATGATTTTGTTGTTTTCAATCTCATAATCTCTTCTCTCTAAATTTAGATATTTCATAAGTATATTAGGTAATCACTTATCTATTATATTTTTTAACTCAGATCACTGACTTTCAATAGTGCTACGTAATCTTAATAAAACACGCCAGTCTTTGCTATCATAGGCACTACATGTTCCTGTTTTATTTCTTCAATAGTTTTAATCGGATAGTTACCAACTAGTTCATAACGAGAGCTATCAATACTCTTCAACGGTACCACATGCTCCTTATAGAATTCCGCATCAGCTTCTTTCACCTGTTCTAAGAAAAATAGGAAGTAAGCCATACCATCCTTCGCCCACGTAATGCTGCGAACCATATGCGTTTCAGGATTACCTGTATAATAAACCTCACCAGAATCACCTGGTTTAGACCATTCAAGATCGCCGTACTCAGATGGAACATATGGTGTGTCTCTCACAGTATCCAAGGAATATCCCATTCTATAGGCCATAATACTATCTATATATTTTTTCCCATCCCGATAGATAGTCACACCTTTTTTGTAATATACAACCTCTAATACATCATTTCGATCTTGACGCGCTGTATAGAGCTGATAACCATAAGGTATATAACTAGGTGCTTTGACCTCATACGGTAATTGCTGTGCAACCTCTACTATTCCTTTCCAATTACGGGCTCCTTCTTGTGTTTTCATAGGCCACTCTAATAAAGTCTTTCTTGGCAATGCTTTAATTGCTGAATCAGGATGAACTCTAGGCATATCATTTGTAACGGTAGCTGAAACACCAATATTATCAGTAGATATAGAATCATTAACAACATCTGCTGAAACATATCCCGCAGACAATAATCCTACAGCCATAGCAGATAAAACGGACTTAACTAGAAGCTTCTTCATGATCTCTCCTTTTATAAAAAATTGATATACTTTACACATATAATGATATATTTTCTTATTTATATCAAAAACATGCCACCGATTCTGTTGCCCTAGCTACTTCATAAAACTTTTATCTTTCCTATTGTGAAAGCATAATTATGAGCAAATAGTTGGTTTAATGCTTACTAGTTATACATAATAAAACATCCTACTAAACGCTATATTACAATAGAGTTCAATAGGATGTTTTGTCATTATTTAGTTAATGGAGGCATAATAATATCTTGTTCAAGCTGTCTTCGTCTCTTTGCGGTATAGTCTAAAACTTTAATTTGAACTACGCCCACAGAGTTTACCATGGCATCGGTAAAGGTAAATTCTCGACCGGTCTGATGCTTCATCAACACTTGTAAACCATGAACTTTTTCATCAATATTCTCTAAATAAGCAGCCTCTCCTCGTCCCATTACACTGGAATAGACTGAACTATATTTACAAGGAATATCTCCACCTGAAACGAGAGCCTCATCATCACCGTCAATTTCGATAAATACATGGGGGTTCACTTTAATCAAACTAAACTTCTTCCCCTCATGATGTCCATGCACAAAAATATGAAGTACATCATCTATAAATTCATAGCCAAAATGTAAAGGTGCCACGTAAGGGTAATCACCATCCATCATCCCTAAGTGAATGATGCGAGTGCTATTTAAAATGCCCTTAATTTCATCTATATTTGTAACCATACGATCTTGACGTCTCATAATAGCCTCCACAAGAATCGGAAAATTGATATACCTTACGCTTCATGTAATCTGCCAAGAAGATGTTTAAATTGAGCCTCATCACTATTCAGCTTTCCGAAAAAAACTTCATCAATTTGTTCAACTAATGGAACTGCTTTTTGTAATATTTCACTGCCCTTTTCATTTAAAAGAACAGCTTTCGCACGTGTATCTCTAGAGTGCTCTTTTCGCTCTACAAAACCACGTTTTTCCAATAAGCTCAATATTTGAGATACCGTCATAACATCTATCCCTGAAAGTTTTGAAATCATAACTTGTGTAACTTCGTTATCATGTTGTGATAAATACGCAAGAGATGCTAAAACAACAAATTGAGGATGTGTTAAGTTCAACTCTTTTAACGCTTGTTTTATAGTAAAATGCCATTTATTGTACACCCTCATGAACAATAATCCTGTTGATTTTTCTGAATTGTCTTTATATTTTGATGTAAACAAACAGCAATCACCTTATCTTTCTAAACAATTTTTTAGAATAAATATAGATTGAGGAACATCCGAAAAAACTTGACTTAAAAATTCCAAATGTTGCTTATCTTCACTTTCTAAACTTACAGTATGTTTTACATTTACACTTCCATCATGATTATCAATTATTTGATGTCCGAAAAGTATAGCTCCAAATGGAGTTTCAGTCTTATCCCAAAACTCTTCAAAAGGTTTTACAAGAGTAAGCTGATATTCCATAGGTGGCATGCCTTCAAGCTCCATTGTACCACATGAACCAGTCTCAAATTTACCGTTTAATGTAATATTTTTTAGATCCTCTTCCCAGTCATACCATTTTTCGATATTCGCATAGTACGCCCACACAGCTTCTTTTGGCGCTTTTATGTTCAAACTAAAACTAAATTCCATTTTATATCCTCCTTTTTTATGAGTGCTTTATTATAAGTGTACTTATTATAAATTATTTTATATTATTCGTCAATTAACTTCATAAAAAAGATATTCTATGAGTTTATCAATATAAGGGTATACTCTCATCAGAAAATCATCAGACCTTTTGTCTACTGTAAAAATACATTTGACTTTTTAGGATAGATACTGTATTATAAAAAAATAGTTTTAAAGATTCTATAGATTGTTAAAGCTATGGTAATCCATAGCCTTTATATTTATAGATAGTTTGTAGAAAAGAGGTCTTTATTATGTCTGATACGCATCAGTTAAAACGGGGTCTTAAGAACCGGCATGTACAGCTGCTCGCCATCGGCGGTGCTATTGGTACAGGCCTATTCTTAGGCTCCGGTCGCGCCATTCACTTGGCTGGTCCATCCATCATATTCGCCTACCTAATAACAGGTGTTATGTGCTTCTTTATTATGAGAGCACTAGGCGAGTTATTGTTATCTAACCTAAATCACCACTCTTTTATCGACTTTGTAGAAGATTACTTAGGGGATCGAGCAGCCTTTATCACGGGATGGACATACTGGTTCTGCTGGCTTTCACTAGCCATGGCAGATTTGACAGCCGTAGGCCTCTACATGCAATACTGGATACCGTGGCTTCCTCAATGGATACCAGCCTTACTTGTTCTAGTCGCCTTGCTGTTAATGAACTTGACAGCTGTAAAATATTTTGGCGAAATGGAATTCTGGTTTGCCTTGATTAAGGTAATTGCTATTATCTCTCTTATCATTATCGGTATCATCATGATTGTTACTGGTTTCACCACAGATGCTGGCGTCGCCGCCTTTAGCAATATGTGGAATTACGGAGGATGGTTTCCGAATGGAACGATGGGCTTTATCCTATCATTCCAAATGGTTGTATTTGCTTTCACAGGCATAGAACTCGTAGGTTTAACGGCTGGCGAAACAGAAGATCCTGAAAAGGTTATTCCAATGGCCATAAACAATATCCCTTTGCGTATTATTTTATTCTATGTAGGCTCTTTAGCTATCATCATGAGTATTTACCCTTGGACTGCCGTTAACCCTGCTGCTAGTCCATTTGTAGCCGTATTTACTGCCGTTGGTATTACAGCCGCTGCAGGCATCGTAAACTTCGTTGTTCTTACTTCTGCAGCCTCTGCTACAAACTCTGGTATCTTCAGTACAGGCCGTATGATTTATGCCTTGGCAAAACGCGGTCATGCACCAAGTTCAATGCGGCGCTTGACCCACAGCAGTGTACCATATCAAGCAACGATTTTCTCAGCTGCCGTATTATTGATTACTGTCGTACTCAATTATGTAATGCCTGAAGCTGTATTCGTTATGATTACATCAATCTCCACATTCTGCTTCATCTTTATTTGGGCCATGATGGTTATCTGTCACCTTAAATATCATAAGAAAAATCCTGAACTAGCGGCACAATCTAAATTCAAAATGCCTCTATACCCTGTAATGAATTACATTATCCTAGCTTTCTTTATTTTCGTTCTTGCAATTCTCGCCTTAAACGAAGATACGCGAATTGCCCTTTTGTTCACACCAATATGGTTCATCATTCTTTGGGCCTTCTACTCCATGCTTAACACGGATGATGAAGATGCTCTTGGGGAAGAACTCATCGAAATGGCTGGTGTAAAAGAAATTTACAAAAAATCTAAAAAAGATGATTCCGATGATTACGTAATCTAATAACAAAAAGCCCGTGCATGCACGGGCTTTTCTATTACTTCATAGTTGGGAAGTTTTCTTGTTCATATTGTTGTTGATACGCTAGTAGATTACTTATATTTTCATTGTAATTAAAGATAGTCTTAATGCGATAGCCTTCTTGAGTAATGATGATATCAATAGAGGATGGTACTTCTTGACCATTCTGTTGCAAATGGTGAACTAATTCTTGCAATGCCTCTATTTGACGTAAAGAACCTGCCATATATTTACCCTTGGATAGGCCTGTATTCCTAATGACTTGGCCATTATATACTTGACCTCTATTATCTTTGTAATAGAAGCGCACAGCATCCTTATCCCCCGCAGGGACTGCTTTAATATAAATAATCTTCCAATTCTTCTTAATCATCACTTTTGTAGCTTGTGCTAAATTATTAGACAAACGTCGTGTTTCTTGATTAGTAGATTTAGATACACCATTAACCTGTTGAATTTCATCATTCATAGGCATTTCAATAGGTGTCATTACTGGATCTTGTTCTACCTTTTTTGCATCTACAGGCTGAATCGCAAACACACCAACAACCGCCATTACAGCTAATGAGGTAAGAGCAATTTTTTTCATTCCATCTCTCCTTAGAGAATTTATCAACACAAATTACATTTTATAAAATTAGTTACTAAAATCCGTATCCACAATAGCGAATTGTGTATAGTCAGGGTAACGTTTTTGCATTTCTGCCTTGATTTTTTCCAATGTACCATGTGGATCTTCTTCGTCAAAGTCAAAGATAATATCGTAGTAGATAACCTTCTTTTCTTCTTGTACATAGAAGGCATGTACTTGTACTACATGTGTATATAAACTAATAACTTGATCAAGAGCTTTTCTAATTTCAAGTACTTCTACACTTGGTTTATTTTCAGCATATACACCAACGGTCATATTGATGCCAAACTTTTTATAAAGATGAACCGCAATGCCCTTTGTTAGAGGATGTACTTCTGCCATTGTCATAGAATCTGGTACAGAAATATGAACGGAACCAATTGTTTCTCCTGGCCCATAACTATTTAATACCAAGTCATATACACCACCCACATTCGGATGCTGTGCGATAGTTTCTTTAATATTACGGATTAAATTATCATCTGCTCGAACACCGAGCAAATGGTTATACATTTCACGTAAAATATCATACGCTGCTTTTAAAATCAAAACAGAAATAACAGCGCCCACATAACCTTGAATATCAAAGTTAAAGAAAAATACTAAGCCTGCAGATACCAATGTAGCAAAGGTAATCACTGCATCAAAAAGGGCATCTATACCAGATGCTACGAGCGCATCGGATTTATATTTCTCACCTTGTGCCTTGATATAACGACCCATCACTACTTTCACAACGATGGCAACAGCGATGATAACAAGACCTGGAATATCAAATGTAGATACCTCAGGGTGGATAATTTTATCCACAGATTCCTTAAGGGATCCAATACCTGCACCGAGAATGATGAAAGCTATGGCCATGGTAGTCATATATTCTATACGACCGTGGCCAAATGGATGCTCCTTATCAGCCCCTTTGGCGGCTAATCTCGTACCCACAATAGTTAATACAGAGGACAATACATCTGTTAAGTTATTTACCGCATCAAGGATGATGGCGATGGAATTAGACGCAAGGCCCACAATCATTTTAAAAATAACGAGAACGACATTACCTATAATGCCTTTTATACTGGCAAGCGTAATCCCCCGATTACGTGCTGCACTATTATCCTGTAAAATCATACTACACCTCTTACATTCTGATTTATAGTTTTTAAATTGAACTATATCGATTTGCTTATAGTCCTATTATAGCTTATCGATTATCATTTGTCATTATTTTTCTTGAAAAATATTTTTGAACTTATTGATTTTACTGAGTTATCAATAATTCTCATTTCTCAATTAGAAAATTTGATGTATTGTGACTTCACAATGTATAATACAAACCTATTATTAACAAACTAGTATTTTGTATTACATAACAAGTTAATCAGATCAGATTATGCCGTAACTGTAATACGCTCTCCTGTGCGCATGTGTGTAAATACTACCTTTTGAGCGCGTAATTGGAATGGCTGTCCCGTAGGTTGTGCACCGTATAAGATATCTCCTACAAGAGGGTGCCCTATATGGCTGAAAGCTACTCGAATTTGATGTGTTTTCCCTGTGTACAAACGAACTAAAACCTCTGTATATCCACATTTATTGGACTTATACACAGTTTTGTCCATATTTTGATTGCTTTTATCAACATCTCCTAAGTTTATATCCACATTTTTTGGTGCTATATCCACAGAACTTTTAGACTTATTCACAGAGTTATCCACAGTCTGCGAGGAATGTCTACATAGGACGGAAAAATCTGTACGAGTCTCTTTTCCCTTTACATTTACTTCGTAATGAATCCCATCAGCACTGCGTTCCATAGGGAATACTAAAGAATCCTCATCGGCTTCTAAAATACCTTCCACAGTCGCCATATACCACTTTTCAAAGGTGTTATCATCCATTTGCTGTTGATAAAGACTTTGAGCTAACCCACTTTTTGCAATGACAATGCATCCCGTCGTATCTCTATCAAGACGATTCAAGAAACGTACTTTTCGCTTGATACCATGATCTTTAAAATAATGCGCCACACCATTGGCAAGGGATATTTGATCTTTAGAGTTTACCGTTACACCACTTGGTTTATCCACAATAAGGAGATCAGTATCTTCATACAGAATGCGTAAGTCCATTTCGATAGGGTCATGATCTATTTTTTCCTTGGCCATAGCAATCCAAATCTCGTCGCCTTCATAGATTGCATCTTTTGGCGTAGCCTTATGACCATTAATGTGAATTAATTTCTCTTCAAAGAGTTTAACTAAGGACTTTCTAGGATATCTAGTATCTAACACTTCACCAAGTGAAATATCACATATTTCTCCAATATGCTCGGAATCACGACTTGATATGTCTTGATTGCTACTCGATATATCTCGATTTTTACTTGATATATCTTGACCATTACCTATTAGCTTTTGTCTTGCATTTTTCTTGCTAAGTACAGCTTCTATATCTACAGCTGTCACGGTCCACAGAATATCATCGGGGCGATATGTTTTTCGCGCCATTAGTATCTCCTTTCTACGAGTTCAGGATCTCGTGGCATATAGTTGAGTAGCGAACTTGGTTGAACTGCCCTACCTCGTATATTCGTCTGTTCAAAGGTAATGGTCAATTCTTGTTTAGGTCGAGTGATGGCCACATAGAATAAACGCTTTTCCTCGTCTTCACGACCTTCTGCAATAGCAAAGGGACTCGGGAAAGTTCCTTCGTTTAGCCCAGCCAAGAATACATGGTCAAACTCGCTACCCTTCGCTTGGTGAATGGTAATGATAGGAATGCGATCTTCATTTCGTACCTGCTGCGCAGGCTCACCTGCCGTAAGGGCCGCCATCTGTAAGATTTGGTTTAATCGAGCCAAACCTGCAGGCCCTTCATAAGCCACATCTAGTTTTTCCATGATACGATACAAATCGCGTATATGCTCTACCTTTGCCGCTTCTCCATGAGATTTATAGTATTCTAGAACCCCCATTTGGTTCATGATATACGCCAATAATTTCGTTGGCATCTCCGTATAAGCTTTTCTACGCAAGGTCGCCATTTGAGAGGCGATATCCGTGAAAGCTGCCTTATATTTATTAATAGCTACCATGCGACTCGTTGTGGTCGGTACGATTTTTTCTTTTACCGCATAAATTAAAAGCTGTGCAGTGGCCAAGATATCATCCATTGCATTATGTGTTGGTTCATGGTGTATAGGGAACTTAGATGCTAGGAAACCCAATTTATGATTTGGCAAATTAGGATAGAAACGACGGTAGATATCGAGGGTATCGTAAATAGCCTTGAACTCGGGATTGCCCAAGTTATGACGCGCCAATTCATTCGTAAAGATGGTCACATCATAGTTTACATTGTGACCTACAATAATAGCATTCTTGGAGAATTCCTTAAAGGCTTGTAGCACTATAGCTGGCTCTTCGCCGTGTTCTTGTAAATACGCATCGGAGAAGCCGTGTACCTCTTCGGATTGACCAACAGGTACACCAGGATTGATAAAGCGTTCAAAGGTCTCTAAAACCTGTCCATTTTCATCGATGCGGATGGCTGCAATTTGAATGATGCGGTCTTGAGACGTATCTGTACCGGTGCTCTCCACGTCATAAACAACTACTTCGTGCTGCTCTAAGCCACTGACAAGCTTTGCATAAGGCTCCGCCTCAAAGATAGGCATATCCATGAAGTCCGTCAATTTTAAACCTACTTGGCGCGTCTCTGGGCTTTCAATCGCAGCGATACGAGCGTCACCAATGCCAGCAACATATCGCTTGATAATGCGCTTCGCACTGACAGAGTCGTTTGGATTCATGAGCAGTTTGAAGTAGGCCATAATGTCCTTTATTTCTTGACGTCTAAAGAATTTAAACTCGTCGATAATCATGAAGTGACGGCGTTCCTCTTCAGGTCGTTCGCCGTTAAGACGTTCAAAAGAATCACTTAGCTGCTGTGCCTTTTTATTATCCCTCACGAGAACGCCGATATTAGCATCCTTCGGTAAGGCGCAGATAGCTTCGTAGATATAGCGGCCCTCAAGGTAGCTATTTTTACAACCTTTAATGAGAACAGGCTTACCCTTGCTTTCACTATTGGCACGAGGCAATTCAGTGTAGATAGACCCAACTAGGTCAGGGAACATATTTTGTAAGGTTTTGAAAGCCATCGTAAAGAGCGTCCAATTAGAACGATAGTTTTCGTAGAAGATGATTTTTAAAGGCTTGAAATCCGCATCAAATTGCTTGAGCAAGCGGAACGGATCGGAGCCACGCCATTCGTAAATCGTTTGGAAATAGTCACCACATAGTAGCACGTGATTACCTTCCCACAGCATTTCTAGAACTTTGTACTCTAGTACGCCTGTATCTTGCATTTCATCTACAGAGATATAGCTGTAACGATTGCGCCAGCGCTTACGAACTACAGGGTCTTGAAATAGGCGATGAACACCGCAGATGAGATCTGTAAAATCTAGGCCGTGCACGGAAGCTAAGCTTTCATCATACGCAGCAATCCATTCGTGACCATGGTTCAAGAAATCATGGAGTTCACTGTAGAGGACATTACCAAAGCTAGAGAAGAGCTGCTCAATAGCTTCGCGCTGTTCCTTCTGTAAGCGTTCGATTGTCCGCTTGTAGTCACCTACGAGATCATCAGAATAAAAGCCATATAAGGAACGATATTCTTTCACCATAGCGATAACATTAGCAAAGGACATTTCTCGCAATTTACCAGGACGGTACGATTCAGAGAGTTCCTTGCAGTCTTCTTCGTCAAAGATGGTCACATCCGTGTACAAGGTTTCGTTGCGCTTGCCCTCTTGTTGGAGAATGAAAAAGCAAAAGCTGTGGAATGTACTAACCTCCACAGCCTTTGCAGGACTGCCCACGAGCGATTGAATGCGGCCTTTCATCTCGTTTGCGGCCTTGTTCGTAAAGGTCATGCACAAGATATTCTCCGCTTTCGCATAGCCACCCTCGATGAGATGAGCCACCCGATAAGCAAGTGTATTCGTTTTTCCCGTCCCAGCGGACGCTAACAAGAGGATATTCTGTTCCACTTCATCAATAACGCGTTGTTGTTCACGATTGATAAGCATAAAAACCTCCTGTTATTTAATGCCGTAATATATAGCAGCTAAGACCATAGGAATAGGGCCTAAAATTGCTGTTAATGCCCAAATACCCACCCCAATATCCATTGGAATATTAAGTATATGAACGCATACCCAGTAGGTTAACCCACCAATCACAACATTCATAGCCACCCGTTTAATGGTGAAAAATGCTACTTTGAAAGCAATGTAGGCTACAGCAATGGAAATAACCGCCGATATAATCGGTGATGCTAATAAAGCTCCCATACTACTATCCTTTCATTTCTTGACGGTTCACTACGGCACCGCCTAGCGTTAATTCATCGGCATATTCAATATCGCCACCCACAGGAACACCGCGGGCAATGCGCGTTACCTTGATGCCACTTGGACTTAATAATCTCGCCAAATACAGAGCTGTTGCTTCCCCTTCGACATCCGGGTCTGTCGCGAGGATAACCTCTTGTACAACACCATCGCGAAGGCGTGCAATTAATTCTTTTACGCGAATATCGTCAGCACCGATGCCCTCCATAGGGGACAAGGCACCTTCCAATACATGATACAAGCCCTTGTAATCACCACTGCGCTCGATAGCAATGACATCGCGAGATGTTTCAACAACCATGATTGTCGTTTGATCGCGATTTGGATTGCTACAGAATTCGCAAGGATCTTGAGCTGATAAGTTAAAGCAAATAGAACAGTGACGCGTAGCCCCCTTCGCTTCTACGATAGTTTCCACGAGGCGGTCTACCTCTTCCTTCGGCATTTCTACCAAATGATAAGCCAAGCGTCTAGCCGACTTAGAACCGATACCAGGTAAGCGGCGCAGCTGTTCTACGAGCCGTTCTAAAGCGTTTGTCATTTAGAATAAACCTGTTGGCAAGTTTAGACCACCAGTTACCTTGCCCATTTCTTGAGCCAAGAGGTCGTCTACTTTTTTACTAGCTTCGTTTACCGCAGCCATTACTAGATCTTCTAACATTTCTACATCTTCAGGATCAACAGCTGTAGGGTTCAATTTCAAAGATTCGATGATTTTTTCACCGTTCATCACAACGGTTACAGCACCGCCACCTACGGAAGCTTCTACAGTACGAGTTTTTAACTCTTCTTGCATTTTCTTCATATCTGCTTGCATTTTTTGAACTTTTTTCATCATGCCAGTCATATTGCCCATACCTTTACCAAACATTGTATTTCCTCCTTTTAGGACATCGTCCTATACTAATATTCTAAGTCCATATCATTAATACTATATGACATAGGTTTATAACATATATGTCTCCTAATAGCCCTAAGGCCAAAGGTTATTATATAACGATTGCTTTTCATCTATTCTTCGATGACCTCGACGATGATGTCATGGTCTTCAGATAGTTTTTCTAATGTTTCTGCCAAGAGAGGATTATTTCGTTCCTCTTCTGTCATATGCTCTGGATCCCAGGCGTATTCTCGAGCCACCGTAACACTATCAATAGCCTCTATTTCAACAGGTGCTGGTGAAAGCATAGCATTTCCATCACTTTGATGCGGGGTTACTTCACGAGGTTCAACCCCATCAGACTTTGGGACAGCTTCCACCTCGATATGTGCACCGCTATCCATAGGGCGCTCTAACACTTCACCATCCTCGCTGATAACAGTCACACTATCTAATGGATGTGGTGGCATATCATCTAAGGATGATACATAAGAACCCTCCATATCATCTACAGGCACATCATCAAAGGAATGAACCGGAATATCATCCCCTTCAATAGAACCCGCTAGAGACTCAATAGGAATTTCACCATCAGAAACCTGATTAGATGGACTGCCATCAAAAGATGTAATCGGCACATCTCCACCGGATGCTGGCTCTGTTTCTACGCCAGCTCCTAATGCAGTTTCTGATGCAGCTATTGTAGTTGTATTCTCATTATCACTAACTACTGTATTTGCAACAGCACCGCCGGTTTTCTTGGCTAAGAATGCCATAGCCGCAGCCTTAGCCGCGTCCACAGCCGCAGAATCAGGCTTACTCTCTTTAGGATTATTGGTTAAATCCATTTGTGTCGGTTGCCCACCGGAGGTCGTCTTTACATCAACCATTGGTTCTTGAGGCCGTTGTGGTGCTTTTACTTGGCGTTGTGTGGTGCTACCAGCAGCCTTTTTATAGTCTTTATAAACTTGCGTGAGAGCATCCACGATTTCTACGTGTACCGCATAGCCCAGTGTATAAGTGAAAGCATCAGCTGCTTCAGCCAAGTTCACTTCATTAGTCATCACATTGAGATGCAATGTATTTTTAAAGGCCATGACCGCCTTGCTTTGGTCTACATATACAAGTTGACCTTGACCAATAACTGTAGAGGTCATATTGCGATTGCTATCCTTCAAGTATTTAATCACATTGGATTGTACATTGCGATACTCTTGAGCAGACAAGATTTGGTCACTAATGATGGCCTGTGTACTAACACCTTTTTTAGCACGACCTTTAGCTTGGTTTCTTGTAGGTTTTTTGGAAACCGTATCCCCATTATTTGGCGGTGGCACCATGCCAACACCGCCCATTGGTGGCGGAGCCATACCCACTCCATTCATCGGAGGAGGTGTACTACCTGGTGCTCCCATTGGTGGTGGAGTCATACCCACATTCGCAGGCGGTGGTGTCATACCTACGCTGCTTGGAGGTGGCACAGTGCCAACAGCAGTATTTTGAATACTACTCATGGAAGAATTCTGCACAGCAGCATTATCTACAGGAACAAAGCTGTTCGCATAGCCGCTAGGTGGACCAAATGCATTAGCACCATAAGCTGGTGTAGGAGCCTCTGAGCCTCGTTGTTCCAATTGAGCCATACGGTTCAACAAATCATTTCGTTCAGATCGCTCAACACTTTCTAGAGCATATACACGATCTTCTAAGCTTTCATCAACAGAGCCTAATTTAGCACAAAGCACAAGTAGACCCATTTCAATGATGGTTCGTGGATTATCCACTTGTTTCGCATCATTCATAATGGATTGCGCACTGCGCACATATTGATTAAGTTCATTGAAATCAACACTATTGGCTTGAACTAGAAACTCATCCTTAAAGGCATCATATACCTTGAGCTCATCCGCATCAGGAGCCACCTTACCAACGAGCAAGGCACGCACATGTTGAATGAGGGCTTCCATAATTTGCGTCGCATCGCGACCTTCTGCCAAGGCATCGTGAACGTAAGATAATACTTTAGGGCCATCTCCGTTGCGCAAAGCATCTAGGAAGTGAATAATCCATTCCTTACTTACGAGACCGATTAACTCTTCCACCACTTGCGGTGTAATAGAGCCTGTTGCCATACCGGCACATTGGTCTAAAATACTCAAGGCATCACGCAAGCCACCATCTGCATGAACAGCAATGAGCTGCGCTGCTGCAGAATCAAGGCCAAAGCCTTCTTTTTCTGCTACGTAAGATAAGCGTTGTGCAATATCATCAGATGTAATGCATCTAAAGGTGTACCGCTGACAACGAGACACGATAGTAACAGGCAATTTTTCAATTTCTGTAGTAGCAAAGATAAACATCACATGAGCAGGAGGTTCTTCTATGGTTTTTAAAAGTGCATTCCACGCCTCTGTAGTGAGCATGTGGGCTTCATCGATGATGAACACCTTTTTACGCCCTTCAACAGGCATAAATTTGACGCTTTCACGAAGAGCACGCACCTCATCGATACCGCGATTAGATGCGGCATCGATTTCAAGGACGTCCATGGACTGGCCACTCAAAATCGATCTACAAGCACTACACTCATTACAAGGGTGATCCGTTGGGCCATGCTCGCAGTTGATAGCGCGCGCAAAAATCTTCGCCATGCTCGTCTTACCAGTCCCCCGCGGACCGGCAAATAAATAGGCATGAGCTACCTTATCCTCCCGGATAGCGCGCATCAATGTATCAGACACCTGATGCTGACCGACTACATCGGTAAATGTCTGCGGACGATACTTACGATATAGCGCAATATATGCCATTGGAACACCCCCTTTTTCCGAAACTTACAATACTTTATTATACCATATTCAAGAAAATCTGACTTCTTTAATATAGTTCTCTCCACATTTCCAAAGTGATATGTTTATTTATAAACTTTGTAGATATTTACTAGTCAAAATTCCATCATATGGTTCACAATAAAACATCGTATAGTCCAGAATAAAGTATCATACATTCCTAAATTAGACATAAAAAAAGCGACCTCACAGGCCGCCTTGCAATACTCGATCACGACAGCCCCCGGGTTCCCCGTGGCACATGAAGGTTACCGCTTAGTGCTGCTACCTCTCAGTCCTGACACGATTCACAGGCCCCCATTGCACAGGCCCGAGAACTGCCATGATCCAATATTGCAATATAAATATTATACATGAAAAAGCCTCTATAGTCAAAGCTATAGAGGCTTTTCACTGTATTCTTATATAACAAAAATTAACTAAGAAGAAATATATTATGCATATTTTTCTTTAAATGCAGCTAATTGAGCTTCCTCTAAGGACAAGCCTTGTTCTTTAAAGCGTTCAATAGCAGCTTGCATTTCCTCGTATGCTACAGGTACAACCTTTGTGAATCTGTTAACAAAGTTATTCCAGTTTTCAATGATGTGACGGCCTTTAGCGGAGTTAGTATGCAATACATGTTGTTCTACTAGTTCTTTAATGCGTTTAAGGTCATCATTATTGGCAGGACGTAGTTCTACGAGACCTGGATTTACATAGCGTTCATCGCAATCGAGGATGTACGCATAGCCACCGGACATACCTGCTCCGAAGTTACGGCCGATTTTACCGAGTACGAGCACTTCGCCACCGGTCATGTATTCACAACCATGGTCGCCGACACCTTCCACAACAGCCGTGATACCACTGTTACGAACGGCAAAACGTTCACCAGCTACACCGTTGATGTAGGATGTACCAGAGGTTGCACCATAGAAGGCAACATTACCAATTAGGATGTTTTCGTCCGCTTCAAAGATAGATTTCTTAGGTGGGTACACCGTTATAGTACCGCCGGACAAGCCTTTACCGAGGTAATCATTTGCATCCCCTTCGAGTTCTAAGGTCATGCCTTTAGGGATGAAAGCACCAAAGGATTGGCCTGCAGAGCCTTCAAAGTTCAACTTGATTGTGTTATCTGGCAAACCGCTTTCACCATAACGACGAGTCACCTCAGAACCAACCAAGGTACCTACAACACGATTGATGTTAGTGATAGCCAATTTAGCGCGAATCGGTTTTTGGTCCTCAATAGCAGGACGGCACATACGCAAGAGCTTGGACATATCCAAGGTGCGTTCTAACTCGTGATCTTGGTCAACCATGTGCATATGCCCTACAGAGACGTCGATGTACGGACGGAACAATATACGTTTAAGGTCAACGCGAGACAACTTGAAGTTATCGTCTTGCGATTTTTGACGTACAAGATCGATACGCCCAACGAGTTCAGCTACGGAGCGAATACCTAGGCGAGCCATAATTTCACGCAATTCACGTGCGATAAAAATCATCAAGTTTTCAACATATTCAGGCTTACCTGTGAAACGAGCACGCAATTTTTCGTCTTGTGTAGCTACACCATAAGGGCATGTATTAAGATTACATACACGAGCCATTTTACAGCCTACCGCAACGAGTGGCAATGTGCCAAAGCCGAATAACTCAGCACCGAGCATAGCCGCTACAGCCACATCGAAACCAGTCATCAATTTAGAGTCTACTTCTAATTGAACACGGTCACGCAATCTATTGAGCATCAAGGTTTGATGAGTTTCAGACAAACCTAATTCCCAAGGCACACCAGCGTGTTTAACAGATGTACGACCTGCCGCACCAGTACCACCATCGTATCCGGAAATCAAGATATTATCCGCTTTCGCTTTCGCAACACCAGCAGCAATCGTGCCAACGCCTGCTTCAGATGTCAGTTTAACAGAAATACGCGCATCTTTATTGACGCATTTCAAGTCATAAATCAATTCAGCCAAGTCTTCGATGGAGTAAATATCGTGATGTGGTGGTGGAGATACGAGCTCAACGCCAGGAGTGGAGTGACGAGCTTTTGCAATTTCAGGATATACCTTTTTGCCTGGTAATTGACCACCTTCACCTGGTTTTGCGCCTTGAGCACATTTAATTTGCAACTCTTTTGCATTGATCAAATAATTCGCTGTTACCCCGAAACGACCAGATGCAATCTGTTTTACTTCGGAGTTCATGCTATCGCCGTTTGGCAATGGTTTGAAACGATCTACGTCTTCGCCGCCTTCACCAGAGTTGGATGTAGAGCCTAAACGATTCATAGCGATAGCGATCGCTTCATGCGCTTCTTTACTGATGGCACCGTAACTCATAGCGCCCGCTTTAAAGCGTTTTACGATAGACTCTTCCGGTTCAACCTCTTCGATAGGAATACCACCGCCTACAGGATAATTCAATTCCATTAAAGAACGCAATGTAACATGGTAATCATTGCGAATCGCTTTGGAGTATTCTTTATATTTTGCATAATCCTTTCCGATAAGGGATTCTTGTAACAGGTCGATAGTCTTAGGGTTAAATAGATGCTCTTCCCCATCTTTTACTGGACCATACCAACCGCCTGGTTCGAGTACAGTTTCGTCGGATTTGAAAGCCCGTTCAAAACGAGCTAATGCTTCATGTGCTACACCACCAAGACCAATACCGCCAATACGTGTTGGTGTATTTACGAAGAACTTGTTAATAAAGTTAGTATTCAAGCCCAACGCTTCAAAGATTTGTGCACCGTGGTAGGAACGAACTGTGGAAATACCCATTTTGGACATAACCTTCATAATGCCACCTACAGCAGCCTTGATGTAGTTCTTTTCTGCTTGTTCTGGTGTAATATCGCCAAGGCGTTTCCGAGCTTGCAAATCGCGTACAGTTTCAAGCGCCAAGTATGGGTTGATAGCTGTTACACCATAACCGATTAATGTACAGAAGTGATGAACTTCGCGTGGTTCACCAGATTCAAGAATGAGGCCAATTTCTGTACGCAATACTTTGTTAATCAAATGATTGTGAACAGCAGCTACAGCCAACAACGCTGGAATTGGCGCATGATGTTCATCGACACCACGGTCGGATAAAATCAATACATTTTGATCTGTACGAGCTGCTTCTTCTGCCTTAGCACACAATTCATCTAATGCATCGCGCAAGCCTTCGGCACCCTTAGTTGGGTCAAATAGGATTGGCAAGGTTACAGATTTCATACGACGGCAATCAAGAGCTTTGATGGACGCCAATTCTTGGTTTGTAAGAATTGGGGTGCGCATGGACAATGCATAGGTACCAGCTTTGTTAGGTTCTGTTAAATTACCAGAGTTACCAAGCATAACCCGTGTAGATGTAACCATTTCCTCACGAATAGAATCAATTGGAGGATTCGTTACTTGCGCAAACATTTGCTTGAAGTAGCTATATAGCAATTGTGGTTTATCTGACAAGATAGCTAAAGGCGCGTCGGCCCCCATGGCACCAACAGGATCTTTCCCATCTTTTGCCATAGGCACGATCATACGCACAAGGTCTTCTTGGGTATAACCAAAAGCTTGTTGTTCTTTGAATAAATCATCTACTGTTGGAATTGTACTTTCATCGGCTTGCGTAATTTCAGACAAATGAATAACGTGTTCCTTTACCCATTCATTGTATGGTAATTCAGTAGCGACGCGATGTTTGATTTCTTCATCGGAGATGATACGTTGCTCCTCTGTATCAATGAGTAGCATTTTACCTGGTTCCAAACGGCCTTTAGCGCGGATGTTTTCAGCATTTTCGTTTACAACGCCAACCTCGGAAGCCATGATAACGCGGTCATCTGTTGTCACATAGTAACGAGCAGGACGCAAACCGTTGCGGTCAAGGACACCGCCGATAACTGTACCATCGGTAAAGCCCATAGCCGCAGGACCATCCCAAGGTTCCATCATAAAGCTATTGAACTCGTAAAAATCATGTTTTTCTTGGCTCATGAGATTATTGCGTTCCCAAGGCTCAGGAATCATCATCATAATCGCATGAGGCAAGGAGCGGCCTGTCATGTGCAAGAATTCTAATGTGTTATCAAACATAGCAGAGTCAGAACCGCTATCATCAACAACAGGGAATACTTTTTTGATATCTGGGAATAATGGGGATTCCGCTTTACCTTCACGAGCATTGATCCAGTTTACATTACCGCGAATAGTATTGATTTCACCGTTGTGAACTAAGAAACGGTTAGGATGTGCCCGCGCCCAGCTTGGGAATGTATTCGTACTGAAACGGGAGTGAACCATTGCCAACGCAGAGGTAAAGTCAAGGTCGCTCAAATCAAGGTAGAAGTCGCGCAATTGACCAGGTGTTAACATACCTTTATATACGATTGTTTTAGAAGACAAGGAGGCAATATAAAAATCGCTAGATAATTCCTTGCTTAATGGAATAATACGTTTTTCCGCCAATTTACGAATGATATATAATTTGCGTTCAAATTCCTTATTGTTAGTTACATCTGGACCTTTGCCGATGAGGATTTGAATCATCCAAGGACGAATCGCCGCAGCCTCTTTGCCTACCTTTGTACCATCGACCGGTACTTCACGCCAGCCGAGAACAACTTGCCCCTCTTCGCGTACGACCTCTTCGAGAATTCGTTTTTGCTCGTTACGGAGGCTTTCATATTTATGGGCAAAGACCATCCCTACGCCATATTCGCCAGCTGCAGGTAGGTTAATACCAAGCACTTCACACTCGCGCTTGAAGAACTCATGCGGAATTTGTACCAAAATACCGGCACCATCCCCGGTGTCCTTGTCGGCACCAGCACCACCACGATGTTCCAAGCGCTCCAAAATGCGTAAACCATCGTCGATAATATCATGAGATTTTTTTCCCTTAATATTAACAACGAAGCCCATGCCACACGCATCCTTTTCAAATTGGCTGCTGTACATACCATTGGCTTCAAGTCTAGCTTGATCTAGACGTTGTTGCTCTATTGTGCTTTGCTTCATATCCATAACGTGCACTCCTTCATATCACTTGATTATTCCAAGCACTGCGGCATCGTTCCGTTCGGTCTTGGTAAAAGTATAACTAACAAACTATTTCTCTATAAAATTATCAATTTAACATTCTATAGAATTTTATGTCTATACACAGTATACTCCTGTCCACTGTGAATTGAAAATATAAAAAAAACATAGTCTATGCTTTTCATGCATAGACTATGAGTTTTTATCACTATTGTTTTTTGTATACAAGGATACAGGGATAATAAGCTTCTCATCCAATAAATACGATAATCTTATTATTTAGAGTGGAAAAATCAACAGTTATTTTTCTCGACCAAAATTATCCCCTACTTCACAGGTAATCGTAATAGCTTCATCCTTACCATACGGTACAAAGGTTAGCTCCGATGCGTGCAAACATTGGCGTGTATAGGGCTTATTGCGCGTACCATACATAGCATCACCAATAATAGGATGGCCAATATGTTCCATGTGAACCCGAATTTGATGAGTTCTGCCAGTCAACAATTTAAAACGTAACAGAGTATTGTCTCCTTCATAACCGAGAACGGTATATTCCGTTTGAGCAGGCTGACCAAACTCATCGATAACACGGCGATTATCGAATACTGGATCTACCCCAATAGGCTTATCAACCATGCCATCCGCATCAATATGACCTTCTACAAGTCCTGTATAAATACGATCGATACGACCTGCTTGTAGCTCATCCGTATAATATTGTTGTGCTTCCTTTGTTTTACCAAATAGAATACACCCCGATGTATCTCGGTCGAGGCGATGCACAGGACGAACCTTATGAACTACACCCTTTTTCGCATAATAACCAGCTATATAATTGCTTAAGGTGCAAGACTTTGTTTGCCCTACTGGATGAACGAGCATAAAAGGAGCTTTATTTACAACTAAGGTATGAGCATCCTCGTAGAGAACGGTAATCGGCCCCTTTTCTACGTCTACTCCATAATCCTTATCTTGTGGTAACTCCAAGGTTAATACATCCCCTTTTTTAAGTGCCCGCTGCGAATGAGCCACACGGCTATTAACTTTCACCCGTTTCTTGCGAAACATCATTTGGATATCCCGAGAGGATAGGGAAAATCGTTCCTTTACATATTTAGAAACCGTCAACTCAGTTGGTTCTTTCACCGTATACGTTTTCCAACTCATATTACCACCATTCGTTAATATATGTTTTTTGTTCAGGATAGAGAATATCGAAATAGTCTAACCATTCTTCGCTTACTGAAAGTTTCCCTTCAAACGCAAGGTCTCGAGCCGTAAGTGTGCCCATTAATAACTGGCTCAACGCACCGACCTCAATGGTAATATCTGTTTCACCCTCTATCGTATCAGAAATCTTTTTAACGGATGGAGTTAATGCACTGCCATATTGTACTTCATAGCGACCTTCGTTCCAACTGCAAAGCCCATCTTTTACAGCAAAGGTCATTGTTATAGGCATCATCAATGCCTCTTGATTGACAGGAATTGCTTCAAAAGCAGCTTTTACATCTACAATACGACTCATCATATATGGCATGGTAGCGTGGCCAGTTCTACCATCAGGATAGAAGCGATAATATGTATCGTGAAGGCCTTCATTCCAACGGATAGACGTACCTTGAGAACGGTGATTATAGAAATAATTCAATAATGCACGTTGTGCACGGCGTGTCGTGTAAACCAACTCAGTAACAGGAATTTCAGGCTGACCTAAACGATACACTGCGTAGCCTTCAATGACATGGTCATCGTTGCGCACTACAGCAACATTTACACCTTCTGCAAAGAAACTGCCTAACAAACATTTCCATTCCTTTTCACCACGTTCTGCGTAGCCAGAAAGACGAGCCGTATATGTTTTATATACTGGATCTAACAAAGTCCATTGATCTACACTATTTAGTAAGCCAAAGCTCAACGTTTTATCTGTCATAGGGCGCAAGTCTTCTAGCGACATGGTATTCACCCATTGATGAGCATAAAGCTCCCAACCATATTGTTGATAGAACGCTGCCTTGGATGGCATCAAAATCGTCATAGCTTGACCGCGTTTACGAAGCTCCTCTAGTGCAGCAGTTAACAGTGCACCGCCTACACCACCGCGGCGAGCCGCAGGATGCGTTGCAACGCCTACCATATAGCTTGTAGGTAGTACAGCACCACGTACATTAAGATTATATTGGCGCAAATGAACGGTGCTCAACAATTGATCCTGCTCTAGGCCGACCATTGTATTCTCTGGTTCATAGCAGTTTTTAAAATAATATTGGAAGAATGGATCTTCCTTAGGTTCAAAGCAGTACGCCCATAGATTTTCCACATGAGACGTATCTTGAGCCGTCGCAATTCTAAATTCCATAATTATGTCCTCGTTATATCATAAGAGCCGTTATCTATCTGTCGCGTCACAGCGTATAATATCTAATCTGATCTAATTTAAGCACATCACATCGCCATATGGCCATATCGCCATGATGATACGATAGTTACATTCAAATAGATAGTCTAACAATTCTATTATAACAAAATGAGCTATGAAGCACATCGACTTCATAGCTCAGATTTTATTTACCACCTGTCGCATTATCTGCTTCGTTAGCATATACTGCGTCATATTTTTCAGCAAAATGATCTGGGTTATAAGATTCTTTTGCTTGACGAAGACCAGGCAAGCCCATATCTTCTTCACGGTTGATGAATTCTACTTCGCTAAATTCATGACGAATGAATTCATTATTGATAGCTTGATACAAACCACGAATATCTGGATTTGCTTTTTCAATGTGAATCAAAGCAATTCTGTCATTGAGAAGCTCACCGATACTAAAGGCCTCGACACGGCCAAATAATTTAATGGCACCGCCTTTAAGACCCAACACATCCCAGTTATCAAATAATAAATTGATGGCTACCAATTCATCTTCGATACCTTCTTCATGATGCGTTTCTACCCAAGATGCTGCCGTTTCACGACATAATGGGATGATATCATCTGTAATTGGCACATATTCATAGTTAGAATATTGCATGCGGAATTGATTTAAATGGTTTTTCTTTTGACGGAATTTCTTACCAGACAAGTTGATAAGATCTTCGGACTTGTAAATGTATTCGTAGTTGTCGCGGTCAGGTGTAAATGCATAGCGACCAGGACATAGGTCTTCCATGCGTTCTTTTACATCTTTGCTAACGCCTTTAAAACGGAACGGCAATTTATTTTCTACGAACCATTCTTTAGCACGCAACAAACCATCAAGGAACTTTGCATCTTTACCAGCAAATGGAGGCAATAGGAATGGCTCACGCTTGCCGCCACCTTGGATATACAATACGCCATTCTCTTCAGCCCAGCGAATACCGTATGGATCTTGCCACATAAACAATGTAGTAAAGCAATTATCGGATGCTTCATAATGATGTTGTTCAAAATACTTGTCGATTAATGGTTTATCTCGCAATTCAAAACGTTTAAATTCTAAAATAATAATCCCTCCTATCAGATTCCTCTTTTGAGGTTACTTTCACGGTCTGTGAAAGTTTCGATTCTATTATGTTTAAACATAATCCTAACAATCTAGTATTAAACCCATAGGGGTCGTAATCACAATTTTACAGATTCACCTAACTCAAAGGTGCCATCCGTTGTGATAACCTTGTCACCTTCGTTGAGTCCAGAAATAATAGCTACGTCATCACCTTCAGTAATGCCTACCTCAACAACACGTACATCAACTGTATTATTCTCGGTTAATACATATACATATTTGCCATCTTGATTTTCCCGAACCGCCTTAGTTGGAACGGTCAGCATCTTGGCTTTCACATTAGATTCAATAACGAGTGTATAGAATTCACCAGCCTTGATAAGGCCTTTCTCATTGTTGAAAGTAGCTTTTACGAGAACACTTGGCACATTTTCAGGCTGAGTAATATCTACGTAAGTCAATTCCCCCGGTATTTCTTGGTCCCCCACCTTGAGAAGTACCTTCATACCATTCTTGGCTTCAGATGTACCTAACTTCATAGCCGCATCACGGGGAATGCTGAGGGATGCTACCATCGGCGTGGATTGCTGAATCATCATAAACGGACGGTCCGCAATCGCCATTTGACGGTCTTCGTTATAAATAGATGTCACCGTACCTGCTATAGGAGCCACGATTGTAGAAGCTGCCATCTGTGCTGATACTTGAGCAATTTGTGCCTCGATAGCCGCCGTATTGACGCCTCCCCCACCACCAGTTGTGACTGTTGTAGTTTGTGGTTGAGATCGTTCCAAAATACGATCATATTCTTTTTGTGTGATTATGCCTGCTTCGCGCATGCGTTGAGCCTGTTCCAATTGAGTACTATCTATAGATGCTGCAGTCGTAGTCGTCACAGCTGTGGCATATGATTGTGATTGGGCTTGTGCTAATTGTCCTTGCAAGGATGCTAGCTGTTGTTGTAAAGCCGATGTATCTACAGTGGCCACAGTTTGACCTTGCTGTACTTGGTCGCCTACTTTCACAGCATACACGACCTGCCCCGTCAAGGTCGGCGTTATCGTCGCCTTATTAAGGGCCGTTACATTGGCATCATTATGAATCTGCAACGGCATATCCTTGTACGTTACCTCTGCGACGGATACGGTTTTCGTACCACATCCCGCAATAGCGAGTGTCATAATCATAACACCAAGGATAGCAATTACAGAGCAGAAACGATTTATTTGCATTCTGTCACTTCCTATCATATTGATTTTTATCAATACCTTAGTATATCATAAAATCAGTTAGAATTGTATGAAAGCTAATTCCTTTAATTTATGGATATAACGGAGGTTCTCATGGAAGAACGGATGGACTTTAGAATTTTAAACAATGGTAGCTTCATTCCCTCCATCGGTTATGGTACCTATAAAACAGGCACCGAAGGAGAGACTGAACAGGCCGTTGCCAATGCACTTGGCGTAGGCTATCGTTTACTCGATACGGCCGCCTATTATGGCAATGAAGAAGCCGTGGCTAAAGGAATCAAAGCATCTGGGATTAAACGAACAGATGTAATCATCACTACCAAAATCTGGCACACTGATGCAGGCTACGATAATACGATGCGTGCTGTTGAAAGTTCCTTAAAGAGATTAGATACCAACTATATTGACATCATGCTAGTACATCAACCACTGGGTGATTACTACGGTTCTTGGCGCGCCATGGAAGAATTATACGATCAAAATGTACTCCGTGGGTTAGGTCTATCTAACTTTTACGAAGACCGCCTCATTGACTTGCTGTACCACTGCAATGTAAAGCCGGTGGTCAACCAAATCGAATGCCACCCGTTCAACCAACGTCAATCACTTTTACAATTAATGAGAAAGCATCAAGTTGTAGGCATGGCATGGTCTCCATTTACCCGTGACCGCCAACCGATTTTTGACCATCCAATCATCAAAAGCTTGGCAGAAAAATACGGTGTTTCAAAACATCAAATCATCTTGCGCTGGCACATCCAACAAGGCATCATTCCATTGCCAAAGGCAAATAACGTGAGCCATATGGAAGCAAACTTCGATGTATTCGATTTCAAACTCACCAACATCGATATGGACGTTATGGAACTACTAGACCAACAAGACTTCTTGGAAGACCATCATACTGCGCCTGGTCTTGAAAGGCTATTACAACTCAAATAAAACATAATATACTAATTAAACATGCATTGTTGGCAACAAATATAACAATCATGCCATCGCGATAAGCAAAATAGTATATGTAAAAATAAAACCACGTATATCTAATCTTTCATAGGAATAGATATACGTGGTTTATTTTATTTTGTCACATTAAATATGGCTTGTACAAGAATCATATAAATTACTGTACCAGCAGCAATCGATATGAGCATGTTACGTTTCCATAAATGTAAACCTACCGTAACAACCAAGGCTATGAGCTCCGGAATACCGTACGGATATGCTAACACGACAGTCTCTTTAAAGGTATATACAACGAGCATGCCCATAACAGCGGCTGGTAATGCCTTACCTAAAAATAGTACAAAATCTGGTGCTTTTTTTCCTGAAGGAAATACGAGGAAGGCTCCAAATCGGGTAAGTAATGTACCGGCTACAACAATGGCAACAGTAATGACCATTTCTGTACTAGTCAAGATGTACACCTCCCCACTTGTACGCTACATAACAGACGAAAAGCATACATGTCATAGACAGCAGCATAAAGAGTGATTTACCAACCAATACAAGCATGATTAATGCCATTAGTACCCCAGCTACGCCAAAGGCTCTAATCTTATTATTCTTCGCATTGAGTAGCATTTCAAGGAATACCGCAATAAATAGCCCTGGCAATACGAAATCGATGCCCCGTAAATCTACGTCAGCCAATAAATCACCAAATAGACCACCTACAAAGGTGCTAAATACCCAAAATATATAGTTAAGCCAAGACACGTGGAAGTAAAACCACTTTTCATCTACATCATCTGGCAGCTTCGTTCCCATGTTGATGGCAAAACTTTCATCACACATCCAAGCAATAGTGGGGAACCATTTCCACCCCATATGAATATAACGTTGGAGCGCAGACAAACCGTAGAAGAAGTGACGACCATTAACAAACATGGTCAGTACAAACGCATTAATAGGATCAAATCCAGCCACCAACATGCCAATCGTCACAAACTCCATGGATCCCGCAAAAATAGTAGACGCCAAAACAGGCGCCGTCCACCAAGGCAGCCCTTGGCTCGTAGCATATAAACCAAAGCCTAAACCAATAACAAATAAGCTTATGCCCATAGGAGCCATAATAGGAAAAGCAAAAGAAAAAGCACTTTGACGCTTTATCTCATTCAAGGGACTATCTCCTTTCAATATCGTATAATCAGTCGTCAATCATCAATCATCAATCATCAATCATGTCGATTATAAAGCACGTGTTAAAATTTCGCGAGCCACTTCTGGTGTTATGTCACCTTTTTCACCAAGTTGTGTCATGCCATGGTCTTTTAATTGCTTCACAACTGTATCCACAGCTTCTACACCAATACCATAGTCTTTCAAATGAGTAGCTACGCCAAGGGATTCGAAGAATTCACGAGTTTTTGCGATAGCCTTATCCGCTTTTTCTTCTTTTGTACCTTCTGTGATATGCCATACACGTGTAGCGTATTGTGCCAATTTTTCAAGCTTATCAGCCTTTTTCACTTCCAATAATGCAGGCAATACGATAGCTAATGTTATACCGTGATCAAGATGGTACGCAGCAGTCAATTCATGACCAATAAGATGTGTGGCCCAATCTTGTGGCACGCCAGCGCCAATCAAACCATTTAAAGCTAATGTGGATGCCCATACGTGATTAGCACGAATATCATAGTTTTCAGGCTCCTCTACAGTTATATGGCCAATCTCAATCATAGTTTTCAAGATGCCTTCACTGAAACGATCTTGAATGCGTCCTTCTACCGGATATGTTAAATATTGCTCTGTAGTATGTACAAAGGTATCAATAACGCCATTCTTAACCTGTTTTTCAGGCAACGTAAACGTCAATGTTGGATCTAGCATGGAGAACTTAGGGAATACTAAGCTGCTAAATACAGGAAATTTACCATTTCCATACGTAATAACAGCACCATTGTTCATTTCGGAGCCCGTTGCAGGTAATGTCATAACTGTACCAAACGGTAATGGATTTGGCACCATTTCAACGGGCACCTCTGGCACTCCAGCCTTCATAACATCAATAACAGGTCCATCATAGGTAGCGCCCATAACGATGAGTTTCGTAGCATCCACAACGGAACCACCACCTACAGCAAGCACGAAATCTACACCATGTTCTTTGATGAAAGCTACCGCACGTTCACAGGTTTCTAAAGATGGATTAGGTTCAATACCACCGAATTGTTCAACCTTGCGGTTACCAAGAGCTTTCACAATGCGATCAATAAGACCACTGTGCACAGCGGAGCCACCACCATAAGTAATGAGCACCTTTGCATCCTTTGGTACCAATGTATCTAATTCATCTAAACGGTCTTTACCAAATACGATATGTGTAGGGTTATAAAAATCAAAATTATACATACATCCTCCATTAATCCGACATATAGATATATCCGACATATAGATATATGAATCCATATTAGAATTATACAAAAATATTTAAAATATAAATTTACTACCTAGCGATCACACATTCAATATAACACATTAATCAATATATTATATTGAATTGTATTATAAATGAGCTAGAATTTCACCATAGTTTTAATCTATAGCTAACTGATATGCTTTTATCATATACAAATCCCCTTCATCCATGATAGGATATAACCATTATAAGACTTGAAAGGGATGATTATATGAAATTAAAAACATTGTTAGCACCATTACTTATCGGTGCTCTTGCATTTGCTATCGCTGGTTGTGGTAGTACATCAAATCAATCAACACAAACACAAAAAGAAATCAAAATAGGTGCTACATCTGGTCCTCATGCACAAGTAGCTGAAGCTGTAGCAAAAGAAGCTAAAAAACAAGGAATCGATCTTAAAGTAGTTGAATTCTCAGACTATGTAACACCTGATAAAGCCCTTGCAGATGGCGATATTCAACTGAATGCTTATCAACATGTACCATTTATGGAAAACTTTAACAAACAAAATGGTTCCAACTTAGTAGCAATCGGTAAAACAATTTTGGTGCGTATGGGCTTATATAGTAATAGTGTACACAGCGTACAAGATGTACCTGAAGGCGCTACTGTTTCTATCCCAAATGACCCTACTAATGGTGGTCGTGCATTAGCATTATTAGCTAAAGCTGGATTAATTACGTTAAAAGATGGTGTCGGCTTCAAAGCAACAGTTGCAGATATCACATCTAACCCGAAGAATATAAAGATTCAAGAACTAGAAGCAGCTCAATTACCTCGTAGTCTAGATGATGTAACAATTGCAGTTATTCCAATGAACTATGTGCAAAGTGCTGGTCTTAGTGTAGAAAAACAAGGTTTCTTCTTCGAATCTAAAGATGAACCACTAACAGTTATCGTACTTGCAGTTCGTAGTGAAGACAAAGACAACGAAACATACAAAAAAATTGCAGATATTTACAAATCTGATGCTATTAAACAATACATCGACGAAACATTCAAAGGCACTATTACAACTGCCAATTAATAAAGTTTATATCGTCACTATATAACTAAAAAGAGATACCCCAATGATTACAATCATTGGGGCATCTCTTTTTTACTCTTCTGTATCAAATGTAACATCTAATGGTTGACGCTCTACAATATTGCGATATCGTACTTTAGGATATCCCATAAGAATGCCACCAGCTACAATTTTATCATCAGGTACACCTAATTCATCTAATAATGGTTGGTATTCAGCTTCTCCAGCATGTTCAAAAAAGCCTGCCCAACAAGTACCAAGGCCTAAAGTCGGCGCATATAGCTCAGCATAAGACAAGCAAGAGTGACCACTATCATGGGTACGATGAATATCTTTTTTAGAGCCAATTGCCACGACGAGAGCCGGCGCATCGCGCAAGATATACTCCTTGCCTTTATCTACTTCTGCTTGAGCCGCACGAGCATAAAGGCGCATAATTGGCACTGTTTTTGCAGCTAAATGCATCCACTCTAGAACGAGATCAGCAATACGGCGTAACGTTTGTTTATCTCGGATTACTATATACGAAATACCTTGTGTGTTAGTTGCTGTTGGCGCCATTCTTGCAACGTTTAGCACTTTGCGAATGAGCTCTACAGGGACTGGTTTATTTTGATAGTTACGAATAGAGCGACGACTACGCATAAATAGTTCAGCTTGCTCAGGCGTTAACTTAGGTTCCTTTGTAATATCGATTTGCTCTTTACGCGGTGTCATATCGCTATCAAGAGCAAGCGTTGGGCATACGGAAATACAATGCCCACAGGAGATACAACCTCCCCTGCCAGTTACAGGTCCAGCATCGGACATCACCAGCAATCCTGTCGGACAGTCAGCAACGCAAAGGCCGCATCGTGTACAGACTTCTGTATTGACGGTAAATAACATCTGAATATCCTCCAAATACTACTATAAAGCCTATTATAACATACAAAATCAAGTCATATCTAGTTTTAAACAATTATTCTAACTGTATTGGGACTCAACTAACATTTGTTCATTTGCTTTTAGGATGGGGCCCCGTCTCGTTAATACAACTTGGTAAAAAAAGTAAGAATACGCTTGCTTGCTCCGTTCTTCGCAAAGTCGCTGCACAAGCGTATTCTTACTTTTTTATCACTGTATTTATAAAGATGTCCCATCCAAAAGCGTAAATAATCTAGCTAATACTTATGTAGCCCCATTACAATTACACCTTGAAACAAATCATAGAAAACACTATCATTTTACACATTATAATAAACTTTATAGTAGTGACGCCATGCCCACCGTGACGGAAGGACTAGCCTACGGCTAGTCTTGATAGTAATTTAGTCAAAATTACTTGGCCGTCTCTCCCCTCCCCCTATTATATAAAAGCAGATTGAGTAAATATCCAATGTAGCTTGTGATGGGGCTACTCTGTATATTAGCAGAGTAAGTCGCTTGCTATGGGACTAATTTACATCAGGTGTTATAAAAATGAAACTGGGTACCTATGCAGCGACTTTACGAAGGACGGAGCAAAGAGGTACCCAGTTTTATTTTTAATTAAGTTGTCGCAATGAAATAGGGCCCCATAGCAATCGACGTAGAAACTACTTATATGCTAGGGCCCCATCACAAGCGGAGAAGTGAATTTACTCAAATGCTTTTATAAGTTCCATGTATTGCGCTTTGTGTGTCATTCTCCATGTCCCAAAGTCTGGTTCTGGGGATTGGTTTAGAATATTTGCTAAAGATTCCAAAAATTCTGGAATTTTTGTAGCTACAATATTGCCGGCCATTTTACCGAAGTTTTCAGAGCCCATGTGTTCTGAGCCACCGTCTACAAGAATAAATGCTACCATAGGTTTCTTATCTACTAATTTTACAGCACCATGGAAGCCAATTTCGCCGATTTGGTGTGTACCACAGGAGTGTGGGCAACCAGATATATGTAAACGAGGTAGTTTTCTTGTATCTACGCCCTTTTCTTCAAGGTGTGCGAAGATATCTTTCAAAAGACCGTTAGAGTCTTGCATTCCAATCTGACATATAGTAGAACCAACGCAAGATACGGAACGGCGGAAATCATTTTTAGCACTGTCATCAGTTAATTCCGCAATTTTGCGTGCTTCATCAGCGGTGAGATTGATGAAGAACAATGCTTGGTCTGGCGCAATACGTGCTTCTACTTGATCAAGTGTCACCGCATAGTCAAGGGCCGCCAGCAAGTGTTCAACGTTCGCATCGCCACCTGCCGGATGATATTCTACATAGTATAACCCGTCTTGTTTTTGACGGTGAATACGATAATTTTCCACAGAATCATCACGCTTACCAGTTTTTGTAATTTCATAAGCGTAATCAGCCGGATTAATACTTAGGTGTTCTACTTCTTTTACCATAGCTAGGGTTTCTTCATAGATCTTGATGAAAGCTTCCGCCCCACCCATTTCAGCAGGCATGTAACGAGTACGAGCCTTACCGCGGTTTTTGAAGTTACCATGGTTAGCAAAGACCATAAGCATAGCTTTCACATGGTACAAAACATCCTCAGGCGCTACATCATGTGCCACCGGAATACCAATACGAGGATTAGGACCAATACCGCCACAAGCATACACATCAAAAGTATTGTGTTTTGTTAAATTAAAACCTAGGTCCTTGAACGTAGAATGTGGGGTACTATCAAAACCATTATCTATGCCCATTTTAAATTTGCGAGGAATCTTGATATAGAACATTTGCTCCATAAGAAATTCGCTAATTGCTGTTGCATACGGCGTAATATCTAGAGTTTCACGAGGATCAATGCCGCGTAAAATACTAGCCACCACATTGGGATTATCACCACCAGCACCACGGTTGTAAATACCGTGATCATAACATTCCTTATAGAGCTTTAATATTGTATCACCATCGAGGCCGTGCATTTGTAAGCATTGGCCGGTAGTGAAATGTACGTGTTGTAGGTTATATTTACGAATGGAGTCCGCTAAAAACTGCATGTGCTCGCGCGTCATGCGGCCACCATTGAAACGCCAACGGCTCATACCAGTATTTGCACCGCGCTCAGCGTAACTACCATAGGCACCAGACTGTCCTTTATAATCTGCAATAGATAGTTCTTTCTTATAGAACTTATGTGTCATATCCTCAAACTTTGGATAATCTGCAATTAATCGATCTTTCAACTCTTGTGTAATCATACTATTACCCTCTTGGCTTATATTTATTAAGCATAATTCGTAACTTTATAACGCTTAGTATACCATATATGCATAAGTATATTAGTAGCTAAGCTCACAATTTCAATACCGATTCTTAATAATATAGTTTACAATCTGTAATAATTATCAATTTTAAAAAGGCAAAAAAGGCTGTAACCAAATGTGGTTTTACCACATTCAGCTACAGCCCCTTTTTATAATAATTTATATGATTAAGCGTTGCTAGTTTTTATACTCGACCTTCGTTAGGATTATTGTATGCATCCTTATCGATGGTTCCCATAATTTTGTCTACTACCAAAGCATTTGTTAATGACCCAGATACGTTCAAACATGTACGTCCCATGTCAATCAATGGATCGATAGCTAAAATTGGGCTAATGGAGGTGAAGTACGCTCCAAGTCCTGTACCACTAAGGGATACAGATGCCGCCATTGTAGCCGTACCTGGCACGCCTGCGATACCAACAGAACCAATAGCAATAACGATAACACTCATGATATACATAGTCATATCGAATGGAATATTGGCTACATTAGAGATGTACACCACCACAAGTGCTGGGAACACGCCCGCACAACCTTGCATGCCCGCAGTAGTACCGAAGGAAGCTACTGTATTAGCAGTTGTAGCATTTACACCAAGACGTTTTGTCAAAGTCTCTACAGTTAATGGCAATACCCCCATCGAAGAACGAGAAGTGAACGCCAATAAGAGTGGTGCTTTCGCTTTCTTGAAGTATGTAATCGGATTGTAGCCAAAGCTAGTAATCAAGATTGCTTGTACAACAAACATAATCAAAAGACCAACGTAAAGCAATACTACGAACAAGCCCATATCGAGAATAGCTTGTACACCGCGTGTTGCCAATGTAGAAGCTAACAAAGCAACTACACCATATGGCATAAGACCAATGATGAAATCAGCTACCCAAGAAATCAATTGGTGAAGTTCATCAAATAGTTTTGTGAACACCTCCATAGAGTTTGTCCCTGTTTGTTTTAACAGACGAGCTACGCTACCCAAAATAATTGCAAATACAACAATGCCGATAACATTTGTTTCAGCAGCCGCTTGAATTGGATTGCTTGGAATTAGTGCTCGGAATGTGTCAACCATAGGTTTGATTTCACGAATCTTCTTACCAGATTCAACAATATCAAAACCTTGACCTAAACCGAAGGCATTCCCCAAAATTAGGCCGACTATAGCAGCAACGGCTACCATGCCGAGATTTGTAGAAATCATAGCAACTACTAACTTTTTAAGGTTAGCACCTGCCTCCATGTGCAAAATAACGTGAACAATAGAGATAAAAACGATAGGAATAACAAGCATGCGGATTAAGTCGATGAAACCGCCCCCTACGAGAGAGAACCACTTTGTACTTTCCTTGATGTAAACCACTTTGGATGGATCATCAGGGAAGCCTGCAATAATTTGGACCGCTATACCAAGTACGGCACCAGCAATAGTACCAATAATAACAAGATTACCGAAGGATGTGCCCTTGCGTTGCAATACATAAATACCAATTAACACGAGCACAAACACCGCGATAATACCAATACTTAGTGGATTGCTTAACATGAGGTAATCTGTAAAGAATGGAATATTCATAATACACCTCTTTAATTCATATCACAACAATAGGTTATGAACTTAGTATAGCATATATCGAAAAAAATACAAGTATAATATTTAATTTTTGGTAACATTTAATGTATTCTGTAATATATACACCAAAAAGGCGATTTTCCAGAAGAAAATCGCCTTTAGTAAATCTAGCTATTATATTATCTGTTAACTAAGATATAAGTTACTTGGATAGGACCATGAGCACCATCTACAGTTACCAATTCGATATCTGCCGTACGGGACGGACCAGAAATCAAGCAGATATTTGTAGGGAACTTAGCTGGATCGTTGTGATACCGTTCAGCCAAATGTTCCATTGTTTGTGTCATGCGAGGGTTGATTGTATCAGTATACAACACAGCAATATGTGTTGTAGGCAACAAGCTAATCGCACGGCCAGAGTCCTCACCAGAAGCTTGTACTACAGTAGCAGTCTCCGCAATACCGCAGTATGGGAATGTAATACCAATATCAGCATTAGCAGTATTAGAAATACATTCTTCACGACCTTTAGCTGGATCCCATTGGAAGTATGTACGAGTGCCACCATTATTAGCTGCATCTTGTTCGAACAATTCTTTTAATTTATATTCTTCTACTTCAGGAGAGCTTGGGAATACAATTTTACCGTTTCCCCAGTCTTCGATAGCTGCAAAAATTGTTTCACCTAGTTTGTCAGGTGTAGTTTCAACGAATTTTGTACCAACACGTTGACATTGTTCCTTAAACATTGTCAAAATTTGATCCCGACTCAAATCTTGGAACATAGTTTCTTGAGGACCATGGCTATAATCAAAGCCTTCTACAAAAGCAGGGCACATTTCTTGATCACGGCCTAATGCACGAGATAAACGTGCAATAAATTGATTACGTTTAGCTACATCCATTATTTTTTCTCCTTCTTCTTGTTCTTTTCATGTTCAGCATATAAATCACGGAATTTCTTGAATTTCAAGGAACCCAACTCTTTAGACTTAGTCCAACCGTTCATAACTGGAATAGCTTGAGTCCATTCAGGCATGTTACCTTCTTTATTACTAATTAAGTTCATACCGATAGCACCAGCTTTTGTGCCAAGATCAAATAATGTTGCATTACCGAACATCTTAGCAGCTGCTGTGAAGATAGCTTCTTCTGCTTTTGGACGAGTCTTTTCAATATCAGCCATGATATGACGGTGCTCCATCAACAATTCATGCAATGGAATAGCTACTGGACAGTTTTCTGTACATGCACCGCATAATGTAGAAGCATATGGAAGATCGCCGGCTACATCGTAACCTTTGAATAATGGAGTCAATACAGCACCCATCGGACCTGGATATACAGAACCATATCCATGACCGGAAACGTGACGGTATACAGGACAGATATTCATACATGCACCACAACGGATACAACGTAGCATTTCTTGGAATGTACCACCCAAGATGCCAGAACGGCCGTTATCAATAATGATGATATGAGTTTCTTCAGGACCATCAGCTTCACCAGGACGCGCAGGACCAGTCATCATGGAGAAGTAGTTAGAAATCTTAGAACCTACTGCAGAACGGTTCAACATTTCCATCATAACATCAAGAGCTTTGAAATCAGGAACAATACGTTCTGTACCTAAGAAAATTAATTGAGTCTTAGGAATAGAACTAGCCATACGACCGTTACCTTCGTTGGAAACGATTGTACATGTACCAGATTCAGCAACTGCAAAGTTACAACCATTAACACCTACATCAGCTTTTAAGAAGCGCTCACGTACATAACCACGTACAAAGTGAGTCATTTCCGTAGGGTTTTCAGTTCCTGTATAACCTAATTTTTCAGCAAAAATTTCACGGATTTTGTTACGTTCAAAATGAAGACCTGGTACTACGATGTGAGATGGAGGACTTACTGCAGTTTGCAAAATAAATTCAGCCAAGTCAGTTTCGTTAACTTCAATACCAGCTTCTTCTAATACTTCGTTCAAACCAATTTCTTCAGTTAAGATAGTTTTGGATTTAACGATCATTTTTGCTTCGCGTTGGCGAAGGATATCTAATGCAATTTGAGTCGCTTCTTTGTCATCGAACGCAAAGTGAACTTTAGAACCAGCTTTTTCAGCATTGTCAGCAAATTGACTTACATAGTAATCCAAGTTGTTAAGTACGTGATCGCGAATTTTAGCCGCTTCAGCGCGGAAATCTAACCATTCAGGAACATCCGCAACTACTGTATTACGTTTATCATAAAACACGTCTTGTGCTTTTTTAATAGCTGCAACTTTGAAATCGTCAGCCAAACATTCTTTTATACGTGTTTTATAGGGGCGATTGTCATATATAAGTGCCATGTCGTCTCCTCCTTAACGGCAGTTTAAGATTTCAGCAATATGCATAACTTTGATACGGCGATCAATTTCGCCTTCTTTATGAAGACGATCAAGCATACCAGCGATGTTCATTAAGCACGCTTGGTCAGAACCGGAGATAACGTTGGCACCTGTGCCAGCAATTTCCAATGCTTTTTCGCGTGTCATAACTTCACTGATTTCAGGGTTTTTAACTGAGAAAGTACCGCCGAAACCACAGCAACGATCTGCACGTGGTAATTCAATCAAGTTGATATCTTTAACGTTTTTAAGGAGTTTGAAAGGAGGCTCTTTAATGCCCATCAAACGAGTTACGTGGCAAGATGTATGGTATGTAACAGATTCGTTAAAACGAGCCCCTACATCTTCAACACCTAATACGTCAGTAATAAATTGAGTGAATTCGTAAATTTTACCACTCAATCTTTCTGCGCGCGCCAACCACTCTGGTTGATCTTTTAAGAAATGATGATATTCATCGCGGATTGCAAAAGCGCAAGAACCGGACATGCTGACTACATATTCAGCGTTCTCAAAGCATTCGATTGTATTCTTAATTGCGTCCATAGCCGCGTCATTATAACCGGAGTTAGTGAACATTTGTCCACAGCATACTTGTTTCTTAGGTACTACAAGCTCACAACCTAATCTTTCAAGTACTTCTACACCAGCCATACCTACATGAGGGTAGAACATGTCAATCAAACACTGTTGGAAAAGATGAATTTTCATATTATCTTCCTCGTCTTTTCTAGTACTTAACCTAATAAAAAATTTTGATATGTATGTGTTATGGCAATTTTTAGTAGTGAATTTTTCGACTAAATTTCTGCCCTGAACATTACTTATGCTTTCAAATAAATATTCAAAAGCTCATCGCTATAATTATAAATTAATCATGTAGATATTGTCCAAAGAATTGCTATATTCGTATGTACCCTTTTATTTCTTATATCGTTATGACTTTTTGTAATAACAAACATTGAATTTTATCACATCTATTATTTCATTTATCATTTTTTCTTGTAAAAGCCCTATAAAATCTAGATTTTGCGAATGTTTATCATTTTGCATTTTTAACTACTAGAAAATCAACTTTTATCTATATTTCATTCTATATTTATATAATGGTACTCAAATTTTCAAATTCATGTAAGTTTTATCCTTATAGATTACATTTTCTTATAGTAGTGTATAAATTTAAAAAGTGTTATAATTTATTTTATATAAGTATAGTTTGAAAGGAGCCCTTTTCATGAAACTAAATAAATTATCTTTGTCTTTAGCAATTACATTGGCCCTTGGTTCTACATTCAGCATGGCTCACGCTGAAACAACTGCGACTCATATAAAATCTGAAGTATCTAATGTGGCTACTAGAGCTGAGGTATCTGCTAAAGCGGATGAACACCGTGTTGATACATCTGTTAAAAACGATGCTAAACGTATTGATACCTCCGTCAAAAATGATGCTAAACACGGTAGCACAGTTGTAAAACGTGATGCAAAACATGCTGATGCATCCGCTAAAAACGCTGCTAAACGCGCTGATACATCCGTAAAAAACGATGCTAAACGCGTTGATACTTCTGTAAAAAATGACGTTAAACGCATTGATACTTCCGTAAAAAATGATGTAAAAGAAGATGCTGCAAAGGTAGAAGGTAAAAAAGTTGTAAAAACTAAAGAAAACTTACCTACTGGTGTATACCCTGACACAAAAGATAACTGGGCTCGCGATGCTATCCAAGCAATGACACAAGCTGGTTACCTTTCTGGTTATGCTGATAATACATTCAAACCTAGTGCACAAATTACTCGTGAACAAGCAGCTGCTATTTATGGCAAAGTACTACAACACAACTTAAACGAACAAGAATTAGCAGAGATTGCAACAAAAGAATCCTCTACCTCCTACTCTGACGTGGAAGCAGATCGTTGGTCTAGCTCTGCTATCAAATTAGTTAGTGCTGCAGGCGTAATGGAAGGCACATCTAAAACAGCTTTCACACCTAGCAAAACTATGGACCGCGAACAATTCGTTGCATCTGCTGCTAGTCTAGCTAAAAAATTGAATCTTTCTACACCTGTAAAAGCAGAAAAAGTAACATTCAAGGACGAAGCTAGTATCTCCTCTGCCTACTTGGCAGATATCCAATACATGGCACAACGAGGCATCGTAGCATCTGGGGCAACAGAAAACTTTAACCCTAAACAACCTGTAACAAGAGCACAAGCTGCAACAATCTTAAATCGTATGCTTAATGGTGCTGGCCTTGCAACACCAAAACACACTACTACTGAAGCTAAAGCTGAAACAGCTGTAAAAGAAGATGCCAAAAAAGCTGATACAGCATTAGAGAAAGATACATCTAAAGTAAGTAAAGACGCTAAAAAAGATGTAGCTAAAGCTGATAAAGCTGTAAAATCTGATGCAAAAAAAGTTGAAAAAGACGTAAAAGGCAATAAAGATGCTGCAGTAGCTGAAAAAGCTGAACCTACTCGCACCGTTCGCCCTGTTCGTCGCAGCACACTAAAAGCACTTGATCAAAAACAACAAGCTGCATTAGAAGACAAAGTATTTTCTGAATTAAATAAAACTTATAAAACAGAAGATGCATTCCAAAATTATGGCGTAATGTACTGGCGTGACAATCAATTACACGTAGCTTTAAAAACAGACAGCGATATTTCCACAGTAAAAGCTAACCTTGCAAACCGTGGTGATTCTACTATAAATAACTATGTTGTAGTTGAATCCTCCCAATACAGCCAAGCTGAATACGATGCAATCGATACAAACTTCCGCAACTACTACAACAAAAATGAAAAAGCAGGTACAATTCTAGCTACATTCCCTGATGTAGAAAATAACCAACTTTACGCAGTTGTATCTACAGCATCTAAAGAAACACAACAAGGAATCTCTAAATTATTCGGTTCCAAAGTAAAAATGACAGTAAAACGCTAATCGGCGTTACACTTAACCAGCCAAGGCAGCGTATACTCGACAGTACTACGCTGCTTTGTTGTATATCACTATGCATGCCAACTAATTGACTATGATGCGACGGATATAACTTTTTATGCTGGTGAAAGTTTATATTCTACGGCTATCAAGCGCTAGCCTTTACCATGATTAGGAAGGATTTTTATGTACAAGAATACCCCTCACGCATTACGTGCCCTCGTACTCGGCACATTATTGACTACAACAGGCCTTGGTTTTGCTTCTGCAAACACAACCACTACAACTCATACTCCTGCAACCACTGTTGAAGCCACTAAAATGGAAACAACTAAAGCACCAATGGCTAAAACAGATGCTACGAAGATAGAGACTACTAAAACAGAAGCTGCTAACGTTAAATCTACTAATACCGCATCACCTGCAATTGTAAACACCTCTATCGGTACACCTCAAGATATTCAAAAAATCCGCGCCCACATCTTTACAGATGTGCCTAGTGATTTTTGGGCAGCTAACTCGATTAGCACTGTAACAAAAGCAAACCTAATGAAGGGGTATTCCGATGGTACATTCCGACCTAACCAACCTATGACACGTGAAGAAGTAGCAGCTCTCTTCAACAATATCACGGATGATGGTACGGACGCCTTTTTATCAAGTAAATTTAAAGATATTACATCTGACCGTTGGTCTGCTCTTGCTATTGAATCTGTAGCGCGCAAGAATATCATCAGCGGATATGGCGATGACACATATAAACCAGAAAAATATATGTCCCGCCAAGAGTTTGCGGTAGTAGCAGATAACTATATCCATTACTTAGGATATACCACTGAAGACCCAACAGTTCTTGATAATATAGCCTATGGAGACCAAAAATTTGTGGCTCCTTGGGCACAAGATGCCGTTCGCGAGCTTGCCTATCTTGGGTTCACAAACTACGCTCCAGGTACATTGTTTAACCCTGAAAAATATGTAACTCGTGCAGAAGCAGCGGAAATTGCGTACCGCATGACACAAACAGAACAAGCACTTGCCTTCCACAATACATTGTTCAAGCAACAAGTAGAAAACAAAACAGCTAATATCATCGACAAAGCATTAGGCTATGGCAATGATTTCACCAAATTCCGTCAAGACGGGGCCCTATTCTGGGAGGCAGGCCAATTACATGCATCTTTAACAGATCAAAAGAAAACTGACCTCGTCTCCAACGCAATTACAGAGGCACATGATCCACAGCTAGATAGAACTGTAGTCGTATCAAAAGGTAAATTAAATCAGGCTCAACTAGAAGAGTATCAATCCGATGCCATCGCCCTTTACCAACAAAAAGAACCTCAAGGAAAGATCCTTTCCATCTCCCCAAATACTGATACGAGTGCCCTTCTCATTACCGTTGATTCTATTCAAAAATCGACGTTGAAAGCATTTAAAAAGAAATTCCATGATAATGTATTCTTACAATTACCACCGGAGCCGCTTACAAAGTCAGACGGAAACATTCAATTCCCATTACCACCGCGCGTAAACTATTATAACGACAAACAATAACATAGACAAAAAAGAACCGCCCCCTTAGGAGCGGTTCTTTTCACAATTAAACAGCTGTTACTATACACACATAATCGAATTTACACAGTTCGATTATTTTTTTGTTACATCATTTTCGCGGTCACGCAAGATACCAACTGGTACATATACCGTACCTGCGCTATGGATTGAATCCACATCTTGTTGCAAAATCATTACAACGGAATAATCATCTGTTGTGTAGAATTCAGTAGGCATTTTATCGATATTTACATCGCCACCTAATTTATCTTTCACATCTTGATTATTATTAATCGCATTTACCAACTCTTTTTTATTAAGACCACCAAGATCGTACAAGGATAATTGGCGACCTGTTGTAGTGTTAAATGTGAAACCTTTTACATAGTTTACACCATTGGCATCATGATCACGCATAGTATATGTGTGAATCAATACGCTGAAAATACCGTTTTTATCTGTTTTAACATCATAGTACATAACTACATTTGTTTTATCAGATTCTTTAGCATTTAACTTTTCTACATCATTTTGTATTTTAGAAACATACTTTTTGATGGTCGTATTGATTGCTTTTTCTACCGCAGGGCTAACAGATTTAACCTCTGGGAATACTAAATCCAAATGATCTGTAGTAGATTCCACAGGTGATACAGCAACCTCTTTGCGATCCATATAACGGTCCGCATTTGGAGCTACCACTTCAACTGCATTACGATCTACTTTAGACGCTTTAGAGCGCAACGCACGATTCTGCTCAGGTGTAGCAGTACTAGAAATACGATATGTTAAATCATTACGATTTACACGTTTCGCATTTGTTTGATTTGCTTGTACATTTACAGTATCTTGCGTTACAGGTATTACTTCGCTTGCTGCGAAGGAGACTACTGGCAATGCAGCAGCCATAATGATGAGTACAGACTGTTTTAATTTCATTGTTTAACCTCTTATTGTTCTTGCTCAGCTTTCATAGCAAGAGCTTCTTCTTTATTGAACTTGTGTGTAACAACACGGCGAACAAGATAGAGACCAGCGAATATGAATGCAAGCAATCCTAACCATTGTGCTGTGCTTTCAAATTCAGGACCTACTAATTCAAGTGGAGCTTCCCCACCACCAGTTGTAACAGACAATACAATAATAACAGCTATGATTACACCAATCAAGCTTTCACCAACGATCAGACCAGAAGCAAAGAGAACACCACGGCGATTGGATTGCTCTACATCGTAGTCAGCAAGCTCACCGGCACGCATTTTAGCACGAGCTACAAGATAACGACCTACGAAGTAGCTGATGAAAGAACCAATAATAAGCGGTACTTCTAAAGTAGGTGGTAAATAAATACCCATACCAACAGCCAACGGAGGCAATGTTAAGGTTGCAGTTGTGCTCTTGAGAATCAAGTTGACGATAATCGCCACAACACCAACGCCAACACCGATTAAGATATAGTCCCAATCCATGCTAGAGTTGAAGATACCTTGTGCAATGGTAGTCATCAAAGTCGCTTGAGGAGCAGATAATGCAGCGTTTGGATCCATTTCAGCACGTGGTAACGCACCTGTGAAACCGTATGCTTGATAAAGCAAGTTAAGAACTGGAGCAATTGCAATGGCACCGGCTACAGAACCAAGTAACAAGGCAATTTGTTGACGCCAAGGTGTAGCACCAACGAGTTGGCCAGTTTTCAAATCTTGTAAATTATCATTAGAAATAGATGCAATCGCAATAACTACGGATGTCATAAAGATAGCCATAGCAGTAGCGAACTGAACACCTTCTTGTGTAGCAAATAAATTATTTTCCGCTGCGATAAAGTATACAACTAAGGAAGAAATAATAGTCGCTAAAATACCGATACCAGAAATTGGAGAAGCAGATGTACCGATAAGGCCTGCCATATAGCCACATGCTGCAGCTACGAAGAAGCCAATCAATAAAGCTACTACGATACCTACTACAACGAGTGTCCACATTAAACCTGCACTAATAGGTACGACAGATACGAAATCCCAGAATGTAAATACTAAGCCAATAAGAATAAGTATGAATACACCTAAAACGGATTTTGTACTCATATCTGTATCCATGCGATGCAATTCACGTTCTGCGGAGCTGCTATTCATGGATTTAACAGAAATTTTCATACCTTCGATGATAGGTTTGATTAAGGTAATCAAAGTCCAAATCGCAGCAATACCGATAGCACCAGCACCGATAAAACGAACTTTAGATTTCCAAACAGCCATTGCAAACTTGGCAGTAGCACCGCCATCTGGAGCAAACATATTAGTGAAGTAAGGTACGAAGCCAGCCCACGCGATGAGTACACCAACGAGGATAGCGATACCAGAAGCGATACCAATAAGATAACCAGCACCTAACAACGCTGTAGAGAAGCCCAAAGGAATTTGAGTAATCCCTTTGCCACCTACAGGAATCCAGAAGCTCATGCTATCGCCAAGCACTTTGAAACCATTTGCACAAAGGCTAATAAGGCCAGCTACAAAGCCACCGGACACAATGTCTGTCATACCGGAGCTAGATTGAGGGCCTTGTTCACCATTGTGAGAGCCAACCTTTAAAATTTCTGCTGCTGCACGGCCTTCAGGATATGGTAGATCACTATTCACTACCATGGCACGACGCAATGGAATGGTGAATAACACACCTAGAGAACCACCACATGCGCAGAGCAAAAACGTTTGCCAGAATGGAAAACCATTCCAATACCCAAGCATGAGTAAACCTGGCAAGATAAAGATAATAGCGGACAATGTACCAGCGGCAGAAGCCTGCGTTTGTACCATGTTATTTTCAAGAACATTAGAATCCTTGAAGAACCGTAAAATTGCCATTGAAATAATAGCAGCCGGAATGGATGACGAGAACGTCAAACCTACCTTCAAACCGAGATATACGTTAGATGCTGTAAAAATAACAGTAATCAATGCACCAAGTAGCATCCCACGTAACGTCAGTTCCGGCAGATGAAGGTCATGGCTCGTAAAGTCATGTTTCATAAGTACTTACCTCCTCTGTGAAATCATAAACTTAAAACAATATACTAAGCTACTTTCATTTTATCGTGTTAAAGCGATGATTTCAATATATATGCGATATTTATAATGTATACATATAAAAGATTATAAATTTAGCTTCCTCCAACAGATATCTTAAAAGGTCTATTCTGTACCCTAAACACTTTATTAGGCTTGGTAGCCCTCCAAAAGCCTCCAAAGCCACCTACTTTGCTCCGTGGGGCCGCTAAGTCATTTTTTGGCTATCGTCTTCTCCCTCTCAAGTCAGCATTATATAAAACATATATACAAATTAAATATAAATCATCACATATATATTGTAAGGAGGAGATAGGTGTATATGCGCATTATGCATATACACCTATCAATTATATGAAAATAGAAATCATTCTCTTTTATTCTGTACAAATATACAGGATTTTATATAATTAAAGTACCGACAATAGAGTCGGCATGTCTTTTAAGGAGGTTGTAAACATTATGGAAACAAGAATTGAATACGATTCAATGGGACCAGTCGAAGTCGACGCTAGACGAATTTACGGACCTCAAACGCAACGCTCGTTCAATAATTTTAAGATCGGTGACCACCGCATCCCTATTGAACAAATTAAGGCGCTTGCGCTTGTAAAAAAAGCATGTGCTTTAACCAATGCAAAGTGTGGCGCAGTAACTGAGGAAAAAGCGAAACTCATCGCTCAAGTAGTAGATGAGATTGTAGACGGCAAATGGGATGAAGAATTCCCATTAACTGTATTCCAAACAGGTTCTGGCACACAAACTAACATGAATGTGAACGAGGTAATCGCTCACCGGGCTAAACAGTTAGATGAAAGCAATCCGCTTCATCCTAACGACGATGTAAACCGCGGTCAAAGTACAAACGATACATTTCCTACGGCAATGCATATCTGTGCGTACTTTGAAATTACAAAACGCGTAATTCCTGCATTGGATGGCCTTATCGAATCCTTTGAGAAATTGCAAAAAAAAGGGAAAGGCTTGCAAAAAGTTGGTCGTACCCACCTACAAGATGCTACTTTTATCATGGTAGATCAAGAAATTAGCGCCTTTGTGGAGGGCCTAAAAACTGCCAAAACTATGCTTCTTCAAAATGCTGACCACCTCCTCGACGTAGCCCTCGGCGGTACTGCGGTTGGTACAGGTGTGAACACGCCTAAAGGCTATCTAGATGTTATGGAAACTGTATTACCAGAGGTAACAGGCGCTCCATTCCGCGTGAAGAACAACAAATTCCAAGGACTTGCCCTCAAAGATGCGTTCATGATGGCTCACGGGGCACTCAATACGTTAGCTACTACACTATTCAAAATCGCTAATGATGTTCGTTTCTTAGGCTCTGGCCCTCGCTGTGGCTATGGCGAATGGCATCTTCCTGAAAACGAACCGGGCTCCTCCATCATGCCAGGCAAGGTAAATCCTACACAATGTGAAGCCTTGACCATGGTATGCGCCCAAGTATTCGGCCATAATACGACTATGACACTCTGTGCAGGTAGCGGTGCATTCCAATTGAACGTGTACATGCCTATCATGATCTATGACTTTGTTGAAAGCTGTCGCCTCCTTGCAGATGCTATGAATTCGTTCACAACACACTGTATCGACGGTGTAGAATTCGTACCTGAAAAACTCAACTTCTTTGTAGAACAATCCCTCATGATTGCTACATCCTTAACACCATACATCGGCTACGATAAGAGTGCTAAGGTGGTAAAAGAAGCGTACAAACGCGGTTGCTCTATTAAAGAAATCATCTTGGAAGAAAAACTCATGACAGAAGACGAATTTGCTGAAGCAGTTCGCATGAAATAAAATCTCTCTCATCTCTATGACATATCTGTAACATCCTCTCATACCTCAAATGAACGGAATATAAAAGGACGCTATAGTTCTAAATCACTCAGTATAAACCACTGAAGATTAGACTATAGCGTCCTTTTGAAGTTTATGCACCTGATATTAGCATTAAACTTAGTTAATAGATCTACTATTATCGATGACAAATACTATCTAATAGTAGGTTAAAACATATAGAAAAATGTATAAAGCTACCATAAATAGCCAAGAGTATAAAGCTCCCTTATATAGTTTTTGATACTTTTGAGCTTTAGTCTCATCATAATTCTCACTGCTAGGTATAAAATACATTCCTATCAAAGAAATCCCCATAACAATTAAAGACAAAAAGAATAATACAAATATCGAAACTACTTCATGAAGTAAACCTAATCCAAGCCATATAGCCATACCTAACATTGCGACAATTCTAGCTAAAGTGAGCTCCCCTTCATGAGTAATAAGTTTATATATGAAGTATATAATACCAGATATTATAATCAAATCTTGATACATCACTAAACTATATCCTTTTTTAGATTATGCACATAATATTACACTTGGTTAATAAATCTACCTTTAACAACCTTAAGAATACTATCTAATAATAGGTTAAAACATATAAAAAAATATATAAAGCTATCAGAAATAACCAACTATATACGCCTATTTTAAAATTAAACTGATATTGCTCTACTTTATCACTTTCAAACTCATCATTCTTAAGCATAAAGAACATTCCAACCAAAGAAATTCCCATACAAACTATTGTTAGAAAAAGTAATACAAATCCCGAGACAGATTCATGAAGTAATGCTACTATTACACCCTCAACTACAAGCCCGCCTAATGTAGAAATCCTAGCTAAAGTAAGCTTACCTTTATGAGTAATTAACTTATATGCAAAAAATATACTACATATTATTAAAATTAAATCCTTAAACATTATTTGTCTGTATCCTTTTTCAAATTATATTTAGCTCTATCTATTCAAAACTCAGAAAATAAACAATGATTTTTTATCATATAATTCATTAGCAAAAATATCACTTATTGTGTATCCTTCTAAGCATGGTATCAGTAAAAAGACGTCTAAATCTGGTTCTCTAATAATACATTCATCGTTAATCCAAAATTCCCAATAGTCATTATTTGGAGTTACAAAACACTCCATTCCTTTATATGTAAATTCAATTTCTTCATTTGAGTCTAAATAGCCTCTTATCTCTTTTAACCTATTCATGTTCAATACCTTTATTATTAAAGCAGGCTTCCACTCTGCTTATACAATTCAAATTCTATACGATCTTATTCACTTTCAGCAAAATTAAAGCAGCCATTAGGTATGTAAAAACAAAAAGAACTACATATATCTGTTTTTTTCTAGCCCATTCATAATAGCGACTACGAGGTGGCTATTTTAATAATATAGCTGCAACTAAAACAGGAAGCAAGAACCAAGCCATAACAATAGGTACGGCTATGTAATCTAAGAAATAAAACATGCTAAATAGCATGAAGGGGTATGTAATAATTGTCGCCCAAGAGACAACTTTCATAAAACCATAATTAGAATTAGCAATTAAAGATACTAGTAATGGTGAAAGCTTTTTTCTTAAGAGTATTTTATATATGATCCAATAGAGAGCAATTACGGAGTAAAACATTCCTACAAAAACTAATGGTAAATGAATATGCACAAACGCTAACCCCTTTTATGTCTTAAATAATTATAAATATAGTTCCATACCACATAAAATAAAAGTATTAATACATATGCGATAACAAAGAAATAAAAGTCAACTTCATCTTCAACCAACTCTGGATTTGTAACAAGACTATATGGAATACATATAAGTAAAAAAAGTACTAAGCCTCGCACAAAATAATTATAAATTTTTAAAAACATATACTCACTCCAACCATAAAAACTATATTTTCACAACACAACTAAAAACCTTATCTCTAATACCTCATAAGTTTTATAGCTATTAATACCATAAATAATACGATTAGAAAAACATATTTCATATTGAATAGATTATTAATCTCTTTAAATCCATTTTGCTTAAATGCTTGTATTAATAGCTTTACTTGTTTACGACTGAGTATATATAAAATTATATAGAATACTATCATCGCTAGTATTGTTGCTTTTAAATTTCCTTCGTATCCACCAGTTATTATTGAGCAGATAAGAGCTATCTATGTCCATAAGAAGAATTAGAATGGTACATATAATAACTTTGTAGATAAAAAATTTACTATACATTAATCTACACCTATAAAATAGATCTACAATATCGAGTGTTTCAGTCTAGTCAATCATTCAATTAAATATCATCCACAATAATATAGCTGTTATAAAATATAAATAATACCGAAAAATCTTTGCATTAGAATAGCTTTTTGAGGATTTAAGTTTAAATGTTGCAATAGTTTCAACAATTACTAAGGTCCCCATATTTACATAGAGTAAACTAAGGTAATCAACTAAATCGGAAATAAAAAATGTCTGTACTATAAGAAAGAGACTGACCGGAATCCCTAAACCTAAGGAAAGACCGTATAGAGTTGGGAATTTCAACTCCATATTACTTTTTAAAATATAAATTCTAAACAACCTGAATACATAATAAGCAAAAAGGCCTACAGGTAGACAAATTTTATAAATAGACAACGGAATCATTTTTAATACACTCTCTTCTTTAATCAATACAATCAAATTTTTAACTCTAATATATCACAACTATCATATAAGTTCATATAAATAAAAGAGGTATTGTATTTTCATATACAATACCTCTTTTAATTTGTACCTTATGGGTTTCTAATATTTTATAAGGTTTATAGTCATTAATACGACAAAGGATATGATAAAAACCATGTGTTTAGTATTTAGCAATTCATAAGTCTCATTAAATGTATCATTCTCGAATGCTTGTACCATTAGTACCTCTTGTTTGCTGAGTTCCAGGTATAAATCTAAATGGCATCCAATTGCCACTAGTATTGCTATTTTAAGATATCCCTTATATATCCGCTGTCATATCGTAAATTAGAGAGATATCAAATAGCATAAGCACAATAATACATATAAGGATTTTATGGATAAAGGATGTATTATACATGATTGTATCCCTATAGTAAGCTCATCTTTTGTTCTAAGGAACTCACCTTTACTTCTAAGCTACTCCGTCAAAGAATGTAATGACTGTAATTTCTCGTGGGCAGTTGATACGAATTGGGAACCAGTGTCCTGTACCATTATTAACGTAGCACACGCTTTGTTCTTCTACGTAGCGACCTTTTGTATATGGTGTGCCCGTTGGTACTAAGGGCATGCCCATGAATACGATTTGACCTCCGTGTGTATGACCAGATAGAGTCAATGGAATTTTACGTTCAATAGATTCTTCGAAGAATTCAGGGTGATGCGCCAATAGGATAACAAAGGCATAGTCCGGAATGCCAGACAAAGCTTTATTAATCATCGCTTCTCGGTTATCCTTTTTACGATCGTTATCGTACGCAACGCCCGCAATATATACAGGTTGTTTACCACCCATGATTTGAATATTACTATTCACGAGAATATTCATAGGTGTATTTCGTTTAAGTGAATCCAGTACCTTATTTACATCGTGATGATACTCGTGATTTCCCAAGATAAAGTCAACGCCATCTGGGATTTGTTTTGCAAAGGTTGTTAGTCTTTCACAGACTTGCGGCAACCATGCAAGCTTATCAATGAGGTCACCAGTGATAACAACGCGATTAGGCTTCTGTAAAAGCGCTAATTTCAGGATTTCATCAAAGTCATCTAAGTCGATACTCGGTCCTATATGAATATCACTAAGTTGTACAATTTTATAGTTTTTCAACCCAGGTGGTAGGTTCGTGTAGCCAAAGCTTTCATGAGTTACCACTACCTCTTGTTGACCCGCAAAGGCAGCATAGCTAGAGCCACCGATAGTAGCCAACGGCACTATAGTTGCAGCAGTTCTAAAAAAAGCACGACGACCTGTTCTATTTTCCTCTGGTGTTTTGCTCCAAATCTTATTGATTGTCCAATATAATAGACTAAGTATGATAAATACAGGAATCGCTAGAAATACGCCAAAGAGGAATCCATAGCTTTCAGTACGGAACATATTCATCAAAGGATAGTACATCGTACCATATAAATCCACTTGATTGAGTATATAGTATCGGATAGCCGCGAACCACGCACCGATAATGATTATATAGCCCACCCAGGCAGGCCATTTCTTTTTAGGCTTCCACAAGTTGAGGAATAGAGTCCAAAATCCTACCAACCCTATTAGGAGGATGGCAGAAAAAGTAATATTAAATAGAATTCTCATTCATTACTCCTACAAATTATTTTGCGATTTCCGTCAATTTACCATGAGGTCCCGCCCAAGCATAGTCGGAGAACTCATCGCGCTTGATGAGCATCCAATCCTTTGGCAATTGAGCCCGGATATCCGCAATCGATATATTATTAGCGTCCCCTGTGTACGTTAAATCACCGTGGAATGCTTTCATAAACCACTTTCGGTGAGAGAAAACATGTGTTATTTCTTTCACAAGTACTGGTTGCAAAGATAGATCAAATCCAAGGGCCTGAACTAATTCCTCAAGGCCTCGTTCTCCATCCTCAAAGGCAGATACCATTTCCACAGATGGGAATTCCCACATGGATCGTAAAAGTCCACGGTTCGGCCGTTTATGCAATAAATAATAGCCTTTATACTGCAAGATCCCCACAAATAAAGGCACCTCTACTACCTTTGTTTTCTTGATGCGCACAGGCAGTTTATCTGTATCCTTATGTTGGTATGCTTCGCACATATTTACAATAGGACATTCGCCACAACGGGGTGTCTTTGGAATACATACGGCAGAGCCAAAGTCCATCAAGGCTTGGTTAAAGTCGCCAGGTCGATCGTGAGGCAAAGTCTCCTCTACGATAGCCGTAATAGCCTTTTTACCTTTAGTACTCAAAATATCATCAAAGATGCGATATAACCGAGCATATATGCGCAGTACATTGCCATCTACAGCCACCTCTGGTTCATTGTACGCCATGGATAGCACAGCCCCTGCCGTATAAGAACCTACGCCCTTCAAGGACTCCATGGTCTTACGGTCATGAGGCACGATACCGCCGTAATTTTCAACGACGTCCTTTACGCCAAGACGCAAGTTACGAGCACGACTATAATAGCCAAGCCCTTGCCATGCGTGAACTACCTCATCTTCGGAGGCCTTTGCCAAATCCTCCAAAGTTGGGAATAGACGCATCCAGTTGTCATAATAGGGCTTCATAGCCTCAATGCGCGTCTGCTGGCTCATCACCTCGGAAACCCAAATCTTATAAGGGTCCCCACAATCGCGCCACGGCAACTCCCGTTTATGCACATCATACCACACCAATAGCTGTGGCACCCACTTTGGGTTCTTTTTATCAGTCATATTACCTCAATATATTATAAATTTAGGAGTCTAGTACCACTTTCACGGCTACATAATCCCTATTTTATACTCCAATCCCCACCAGATAACGATTTTAACGTTAAATTGTAACAAATCGTACATTCATCATCCATTAATATACAGATCGATGCGCGCCAAGTGTTCGCTTTCAAGAACGGTATCAACAGTGGTCAAATCCATCTTATCCACCATATTATTATCTCGTCCAAACACGATAGGTCCTTTTAATTTCTTACCTTCTAACAACATCGGCAACCATCTGCGGTCACCATCCCACATATGTTCATAAGGAATTTGATTTGGTTCTAGCCAATGAGGCTCCATTTCGTCTGTTTCCTCTACATCGCCTGTGAAAGCACGCAAGAAATACACATAACTCACGTGCGTTAAGCTTTCATCAAAAGGAAATTGAAAATCAAAAGCCGCTACACATTCTAAGTCTTCGACACGTCCTTGAAGGCCAGATTCCTCAAATAGTTCGCGAATGGCACACGCTCTGAAACTTTCACCATCATCCAGTTTACCGCCGAAACCATTATATTTATCGGCCCCAAAACCACGTTTTTTACGACCTAGCAGTATACGATTTTGTTCATCAATGGGAAATACTAGCGTCGTCGGTTTCATGGGACCTCCTTAATCATAAAAATAACACTCTATTATTATACCATTATTTTATGTACGAATGCCTTAGTTGTGGTATGATTAAGAATATAGATTTTCTTGCAAGGAAGGAGGCACTAGATGAACAAACCACTTAGATTTAATATCGAATTAGGGCGCACAAAGCCCGTCAATATTCGCAATGAACAAGTGCGTTGTCCCTTCTGCGATCGTTCCAAATTAACGGATATCCTAGATACATCAGGTCATATTATATGGCTCATGAACAAATATCCAGTCTTAGAAAAAACTTGGCCTACCGTTATTATTGAAACGGAAACTGACGAAGGCGAGTTTTCTACCTTACCTACAGACGAAGCAGCCCACATTCTCCAGTTTGGCCTCGATAAGTGGCGCGAAACTCGTCAGCGTAAAGAGTTTAAATCCGTACTGTTCTTCAAGAATTACGGCTATATGTCCGGCGGTTCTATTCGCCATCCACACAGCCAGATTATAGGCCTTGAGAATTACGATTATCACAAAGATATTACGGCCCAAAATATGGAGGGTTGGCTCTTGCACGAGGATCAAGATGTACGCATCACCTTGTCTACCCATCCGATTATTGGGTTCTTTGAGTACAATATTCGCTTCAAACCAGATGCGCCGGTTCGTGCTGTAGCCCTTCGACTACAGCAAATTCTGCGCTATGTATTGCATAGTGTAGCAAACTTTAGCCAGTCCTATAATTACTTTGTATATAATCTTGAGGACGGCTATGATTACATCAAGGTAGTGGCGCGTTATGTAACGACGCCCCTCTATGTAGGCTACAAAATTCCTCAAACTTGTGATGAGGGACGAGCTGCTAAAATCAAGCACGATATTACGCCTTATTTTCAAGCTACTAAATAGCTCTAACCATATACCGTACATAATTTGATATATAATTTTATATATGGTTTAACCATACATATTTGAAAGGATTTTTATGAAAGTATTTGCCATCGGCGACCTCCATCTATCTGGCAATCCTCCAACAAAGCCGATGGATATTTTTGGCCCTCACTGGAATGATCACTGGGCCCGCATCAAAGAGCATTGGAATACCAATGTAACCAACGAAGACATCGTCTTTCTTGTAGGTGACATGAGCTGGGCGCTCCGTCTCGATGAAGCTGCCTGCGATTTACAAGAAATTGCATCTTTACCTGGTAAAAAATATATGATTCGTGGCAACCATGATTATTGGTGGGCATCAGCAAACAAGATGCATAATCTCATGGGTGACGCTATTACCTTTATACAAGGTCACGGCACCGCAGAAGTCATCCAAACCGAAGAAGGTCCGCGCCTTATTGCATTTGGTGGAACACGTGCCTACCTCTGTCCTGGAGACTCCCACTTCTCCCCAGAAACGGACCAATCCATTTACGATAGAGAAGTGATGCGTACCGAAGCAGCACTACAGGAAATGGATAAGGCAACGGCCTATTTATCATCAACATCTGATTTAAGTATAGATATAGAAAATATTCCTGTAACAAAGTTATTGTTGCTACACTACCCTCCATTCAACGAGTCCAACGCACCTTCGGGCTTTACGGATCTCATGGAGCAATATAACGTAGATATCTGCATTTTTGGTCACTTACACGATCAAATTTCTTTTAACCGGATTCCAAAGGAATTTAGTACGACAAAACTAGAGTTGGTATCTGCAGACTATCTAGATTTTAAGCTAAAGCAAATTATTTAAGGAGAGACCATGAGTCGCATTCATAAAGAACATTTACAAGCTGGCTATATCTTTGGTGACAATGTTAACCAAGAATATATTTACTTGCCTTCTGGTGAGGTAGGCACGGAGCATCCGTTAGCAGTCCTAGAAACACCAACGAAGCGCGAAGATATTACATTGGACGAAGCAGTCCATATGATTGATACCCTAACACTAAAACGTTGTAGCCACCCTACACTAGGTAAAAAATCATTTTAATAACGCCATCAATAATGTAATTAATTGAACAAAACAATAAAATAGCGGATAGTTGACTATAATCTGCACTCCAGAAAAGGATCATAATTTCTAATTTCTGAAAGTGCAGATTGTTATTAACTCAACTATCCGCTAGATGAAGGGGCTGTAACAGAATGCGGTTTTACCGCATTCTAGTTGCAGTCCCTTTAAAATATAAGAAACACCAAGAAAATTAGATTTGTACAATCTTATGTTTTCTTGGTGTTTCTTGTTTTTAGGCGCACTTAAATAGGCCGCTAGGCCTATTTAAAAATTTCTTGGTTTAAGCAGTTTGTTTTGCAGTAAATAATGTTGTATTAACTCGACCCGCTTGTATTCTGTTATGTAATTTTGCTAGATTGAATCCCATGGACAATAGATATAACATCTTATGCACGTTTCCACTACCACGGTGTAACAATCGTCTAAATCCAAGATCTTGTTTTAACACACCAAATGCGCCTTCTACTTGAATGGAACGGTTCATTCGTAATTGAATGCCTGTACCACTGAGTAATCTATCTTGGTTCTCTGCCAGTACGGCATCATACGCAGGTGTAATCTCAATTCTTTTTACTGGATTTTCTGTCGTTCGTTTTACATACCGTTGGCATTCCTTTTTGTATCCGCATCGGTTACAAGACTCACAAATATATACCTTTCGCTCAGATACAAATCCTGTTTTGTTTTCCGCCTTACGCGTGAAGGCATATTTTAATTTACGTCCTTTTGCACATGTAAATGCATCTTCTTCAGGTATATACTCCATATTACGAGCTTTGCTAATATCCTTGGTCCAAGTTCTAGTTTTCGCTTTTTCGTAATATTGGGGCTTTATACAAGATAGGTAATGGTTGTTCTTTAACCAAGTTAAGTTCTCATGGCTATCATAACCAGCATCAGCTACCACATATGTGAATCGGTGCCTATGGATCTCTTCTAATTGCTGTATAAATGGAATTAAGGTATTCGTATCGTTGGATTTAGAAAATACACCAATGCCCATAATATATTCAGAATGAACAGCTAATTGTACATTGTAGGCAGGTTTAAGCTGTCCATTACGCATATGGTCTTCCTTCATACGCATAAACGTCGCATCATGATCTGTTTTAGAATAACTGTTGCGTTCACCCATAATATACAACTGCTGTTCGTATTCTTTGCGCTTCTCATATAAAGCTTCTGCTCGCTCATACAATCGTTGTAATGGTGTTTTATGCTTACCTTTTCCTTGTACGAGCTCCATATGTTGTACTTCAATTTCTTTAGCTAGGAAGGTATATATATATTCATCATTCATACAATGGGTATCTAACCCTAATTCATTCCAGATGTCTTTCTTTAATATAGCTAATTTAGAGGGTAATGTATCTAGTCTTTTTTGCACTGTTTTTCTCCAGACAAATGTGTACTTGTTGGCATTAGCCTCTAGTTTAGTTCCATCAATAAAGACTTCATTAAATGTTAAGGTATCATGTCTGTTAATAGCTTTCATCAACTGTGAAAACAGATTCATTAAGATATCTAGCGTACAACGAGCAAAAAATCGTTGGAATGTCATATGACTTGGGACTGAATAGCCTTGAAGAAGCCACATATAATTAATATTTTCTTCGCATTGTTGTTGTATCATACGTGTAGAATACACGCCGTTGGACATAGCATAGACAAAAATTTTGAACAGAATATGCGGTGGCACTTTAGATTTTCTCCCTTTAGGAGAATACAAATGCTGTAACTCTTTATAGTCTAATTCCTCCAATACAGCATCAAGTAACCGCACAGGCGCTGTTTCTTTTATCAAAATGCCATAATCCAATGGTAAAACTAGTTGGCGAGGCATTACTAGTTTGGTATAATTAGGTTTATTGGTATGGTTTTTGTTCATAATTTAATTATACCAACGAAAAGGGCCCTTCGGGGCCTTTTTTGCTTAGAAATACAGAAACAAGCTATTAGTTGATCATCTAAAATCAACTAATAGCTTGTTTAGGTTAAGGGGCTGTTTTGTTACAGCCCCTTGTTTTTTCTTTAGTTTATACAAGAACTATTTTGTTGTCTTCCTTTTAGTTTAAAAGGTTAATTCATGACAAGTAATTACTTCGCATTACGCTCGATATGACTACCATAAACATCTCTGTAATCATTAGTTTGCTTATTGTCTTTATTGTTTACACGAAGTCGTTCTACCTTATGACGATCATTGTCTTTACCAGAGATTCGATCCACACGAATGCGATCCAAGTCACGAAGACGAGCCAATTCAGGATTAAATTCGTTAATCGCACGCCCCATTTTACCATCAATTGGAGCACCCAATTGTAAAGCACGGTAAATGATCGCAGCATACTCATAACGAGTCATCGTACGATCGCCTTTAAATTCGCCATCAGGATAACCTTCAACAAGACCTTTATCAGCCAAGTCTTTTACATATTCATAAGCCCAATGATTAGCCGGTACATCAGGGAAGTTCACATCTTTCTTGTCATACTGAGGTGCCATTCCCATGGATGCCTTCATTTGTTGAATCTCTACATTTTGGGCTTTTACAATGGCCTTTAAGTCCTGAACCTCTTTAGCCAAAGCTACTCTAGAAGTAGATACACCATTTTTTTGACCTAATTTCAAAGAAACGCCGGCATTGACCATGTTTTCACCGTTACCCATGGATCCAGCTACGCTGAACATAGTGTCTTCATTTGGTCTGTAGAAAGCACCTAATGCCATCGCATTTTCACCGGCATAGTTACCGTAACCAGCCGCAAAATTCCATTTATCATCAGGATCAAAATCCAATGGATGAATAGCCGCTAATGCAGCCGCACCAGCACCAACTTTTCCTATTTTGCTATTTAATAGGTTCACACCATTACTAATACCGCTAGTAGCTTGATACAATTGGCTACCGTTAACGGCATCTTTAGATGTAGCGGATACTTCACCATCGGCTACATTAGTGATTTTATTGCCACCATTATTTAGACCTTTATTGTCCAAAGAAACATTACCAAATTTAACTTTATCTACAGATACTTTGTAATCAGTACCACCAGCAGCATTTGTGCTTGTAGTTACAGTTACATTATTACCTGCAGAAATACTAGTATGTTTTTTAGCTTCTTTTAATGCTTCTGTGGCTAAAGTCTTATTATATTCAATACGACGTTCATGACTTTCGATACGCTCACTATGATTTTCAATTCGAGCATCATGATTATCAACACGATTATCTAAATAATCTAAACGCTTATCTTGATTGTCAATACGTTTTTCTTGATTATTCATACGTTCAGTTTGATTTTTTAATTGAATGTCATGATTTTGAATTTGATCTTCATGACGAAGTAAATCAGCATCTTGACGAAGATTTTCTTTAGTTAAACGAGTAATTTGATTATCATGATTTACAATTAATTTATTATGTTTTTCTAATTCTTGACTATGTCCATTTAAAATATCTTCATGTTTTTGTAAGACATCTGTATGATCTTTTAATTTTCGTTCATTGTCGGCAATTTTTTCTTTATTTTTATCGATTTCATTAATATTATTTTGAATTAATGTATTGTGATTATTAAGAATTCCGCCCACTGTATTTGCTACTGCATATAATTGACTACCATTTATAGCATCCGTGCTATCAGAAGATACTTTCCCAGATGCTACATTAATCACCTGACGTTCTTTACCAGATGCACCAACACTCGTAACGCCGTTACGAGCTGACCCTACCCCGGCAAAGCCGGAATAGTTAATACCATTTATATTAGCTTGTGTTTCTGTTGTGGCAGCTCTATCGGTAGATGCATTGCCTAAGAGAACACTATTTCCTTGTGTCGACGTCACATTACTACCCAGTACATATGTATTTGCTTGTGCTACGTTATTACTAACCCCAAAAGCACCAGAATCAATGCCAGAAACAGAATTACTGCTACCAATTCCAACTCCACCACGTGCAGTAATCGTATTACCTGAACCTAGTGCAACAGCATTTGCAGCACCAGCATTAGCATTATTACCTACAGCAGTTGCACTCTCTTCAGCTTTTGCATTATATCCAACGGCTACTGAACGATTTCCCTTTGCTCTAGCATCATTACCATATGCTGAAGAGAAATTACCAGATGCCTCAGCATTAAATCCAGTAGCGGTACTTGAAATACCACTAGCCTTTGTACTATTGCCAACCGCTGTAGAAGCTTCAGCAGATGCTTTAGCGGATGAACCAAAGGCATTTGAATTACGCCCTGAAGAAACTGATCCATGGCCTATTGCAGTAGCATTTTCACCTTCTGCTCGTGCACTCCGACCAATAGCATTGGTATTATTAGCAGTTGCCTGTGCACTTCGTCCGATAGCTAGTGAAGTCTCACCAGATGCGGTAGAAGACTGTCCTACAGCAGTTGAATATGAACCGGATACCGTATTTCTGAAACCTACTGCTAAACTATGGTCACTGGTAACCGTGTTTTCATCACCAAAGTGACGTGAATACTCTGTCGGATTTCCTTGTGCTTCTACATGTAATACAGTTCCCGTGCCTAACGCAAGTAGTATTGCCAATGATAATGCAACTTGTTTGCTTTTCATCGTTTACTATTCCTCCCTACATCTAAAATTATAAATACAACGGATAATATATTATCATTTATAATATATATTCAACAAAACTCAGCATAAAATATGTCCACTATTAAATAATGTATTATCATTATCCTTAACTATTATTGTACTTTAAATATTAAATGAAGTAAACGAATTTTTTAACAAAATAGATAAAATTATCAATTTTATCGATAAATAAAAATTCTATCAAATTCATCATACTATAAATTAATAGCATAATAACAATATAAGGAGATAAGATTTATCTTATCTCCTTATATTGGCTATATTAACTATATTCATTATACTAGCTATACTAATTATTCTAGTTATATTATTTGCTTTAGCTATATTACTTAAAATAGCTATATTGGTTATTCTAGCTAATCTTATTATACTAGCCTATTAGCCCAAGAATCCTCCATGACCCATAGCTATACAATCTTCTTTGGTGATTTCATCATCTGCGATGAGGCGTGGCACAATTTCATCAAAAGCAGTCGGTTTGCTGAACAATACACCACCTGGTACACCAAGAATTGGTGTGCCATCTGCACAGTAAGCAATGCAAACCATGGACCCTGGTAACACAGGTAATCCATAAGTAACTACGCGATCTGCATAGCGTTTAATCGCTCCTGGAGTGAGATCATCTGGGTCAACGCTCATACCGCCAGTGCAGAAAATGATATCTGCGCCTGCTGCTTTCACCTTGTCGATAGCCGCCACGATATCGTCTGTATTATCCGTTACAATTTCGTGAGCTACCTTTGTAACACCAAATTCAGCACAACGTTCTTCAATGATTGGTGTGAAAGCATCTTTAATACGACCTTCAAATACTTCAGAACCAGTCGTAACAATCCCCATTGTTTTGCGCACGAACGGCTTTACATGTAACAAAGGCTTACCATCAGCAATTTTTTTTGCATCTTCTACTTGTTGTTCTTCTAACAATAATGGAATACAACGCATACCTGCTAGTTTATCACCAGCTTTCACAGGTGTGTTATTAAATCTCGTTACAATAGTCAGTTCGCCAATGCTGTTGATAGCGTGTAAACGTTCCACATCGACCTTGAAAAGACCATCTACATCTGCAATGGCTTCAATTTTACCTTGCGCCATAGGGCCATCGTGCATGTTTTCGCCGCCTGCCATATGGTACAAAGCACGAGCTACATCCTCTTCGTGCAAGAAACCTTCATCTTCCGGTTCCATCACAAAGATATGTTCCTTACCAAGGTCTAACAATTTTGGAATATCCTCTTCTGTGATAACATGACCACGGCGGAAGGGCGTGTCTTTCACCTCACCTATGACGATTCTTACGAGATCGTGTAATAATATTTGCCCTACGGCATCTTGTGTTCTAATAGATTTCATAATATCTCCCAAGTCATTAATAACAAAATACGTTACTGTATAACATCAAAATGTATTTAATACTATTATTCAATATTAATATATTTACATAGTACAGAGTAGACGCACGACTAGCATGCCACCCCAACAGAGGATTAAGCCCCCTACGACTTGTACTGCACCGTACCATAATGCTTGTACATAGGATTCAGCCATCATAAGCTGTAGCATTTCAAAGGCAAAGGTTGAGAAGGTGGTAAATGCACCTAGCCCACCTACAACGAGGAAGAATCTCGCCCATTGAGGTAGATCTGGCTTTTGCATATAAAGGCCTAAGACTAGACCGATAATGAGGCAACCAACGAGGTTTACTACTACCGTACCATACGGAAACGAGCTGACCTTTGTCATAACCCATTCACCGAGAGCCATACGGCATAAGGCCCCAGTGGCGCCACCGAGGGCAACGGCTATATATTTTTCCATATTGCCTCCTCTACTTAAGATAACATACTAGATGGTATGCTCACATTACTATAGCATACATGTAATACTACTTTCACAATTCGTGTAATTATCTGTAATAACCGATAATTATCTAGTTTTCTATATTAGTCAGATGCTAACAATCTCAGTATACTATATTTAGAGAGTAGGGAAAAGGAAGGAGTCCCTATGAACCCCTCGTCTACACCACTCACCGAACTGCGGATCAACACGTACGAAGACCCATTTTTACAACATCAATATGTGTGTTTAGGTCATAAAATCGCCATTATTCGCGTATCCCTAAATATGTCTCAGCAAGAGTTAGCTCGTCACATTGGTATCAGTCGCAGTTATTTAAGTAAATTAGAATGTGGTACAGGCATCTCCGGCATGTCTTTGGAAATTCTTTTTAAAATCGCTCAAGCCTTTCAAATCAACGTAGGTCAGCTCGTAAGACTGCGTGTTGTAGACTATAAAAACTGTAATGCTCACCTAACATCACACTATAAACGACTAGAGTTTCTAAACCACACCAAAAGGACGTCTCAAAACAAAACAAGAACAAACTAATCCGATAGGCTAAAATAGCGGTTAATTAAATACAACAAATGATACCTAATTTATATCAAGATGCTCTAAATACTCTAAATGAAAGTTGAATTAACTATTCAAAATAACAATCAAAAAAGCTCCGTCAATAGCGGAGCTTTTCATATGTCATTATGCCTATTACAGCATCAGCAGGCATTATACTTCATTAAGTTTTTTATGTTGTACTTCTGCATTTGCTTTTTTGAAGATAAATGCATTGTTAATATGCTGACGCATAGCTGTTTCTGCAGCAACTTCGTCGTGACGTTCAATAGCGTCTACGATTTGATCATGTTCGTCATCACAGTCATGTGTACGTACAGCATTGAAAGAACTGATGTACATGTCGCGATTAACGCGTTCACGGAAACCTGCTAGATAATCTACAATGCGTTCATTGCCAGAGTAATGAGCAATCATTGTATGGAATCGGCTATTCACATCAACACGTTCTGTGGCATCTTCAATTTCATGCATTTCTTTACAAAGGGTTCTTAGCTCTTGTACTTGCTCAGGTGTAGCATGACGAGCACATAATCTAGCACCAAGTCCTTCCATTACTTCACGAACTTGGTAAAGTGCTACGATTTCTTCTGGCGTGTCAGCTTTTACAGTAACGCCTTTCCAAGGAACGATAACTACGAGATTATCTTTAGCCAATTTGCGGAATGCCTCACGTACAGGTGTAGCACTCACTTGTAATTGTTCTGCAATCTTTACTTCGTTAAGCTTCTCTTGAGGCATCAATTCGCCTGTTAAGATAGCTGTTTTTAATGTTAAATATACTTGTTCACTGAGAGGTAATCTTTCGATAGAATCCACTGCGGACAATTTGTATTTATCTTTTGAACTTTGTCTTCCCATTACTAGCCCCTAAACCTTACTAACCATTCATGCTTTCAGACTTTCAAAGAACGGTTAAAATGAGTATAATATAGTATACAACATATCTTAGACAGTATGTTGTGCGAAATTAAGTGCATACATTACAATTATAGAACTCATCATTAAGACTGTCAATTTAACTATAGATAATAGCTATATCTCATTTTTGAAAGTAAGGAAGTATACTATGAGCCGTTGTTTGATTATCATCAACCCTGTCTCAGGAGGCGGTGCAGCGCGCCGTTACGCCCTCGATTTACAATGGAAATTGAGTACCTTGTTCGAAACGATTGAGGTCAAATTCACCAGAGGCGAAGGCGATGCTACACGTTTCGCTAAGAACGCTTGTGAACGTGGGTTTGATGCCGTATTTTGCATGGGTGGTGACGGCACTGTTAACGAAACCGTTAATGGTATTGCCCAAGGTGGATTCTCCTGTACCTTTGGATTTATCCCCGTTGGTACAGTAAATGATATGTCTCGTGCGCTCGGCATTCACCAAAATCCAACACAAGCTATCAGGCGTATCGATATCAATGAAACTCGAACCATTGATATCGGCCGTTGTAATGATCGGTATTTCTGCAATAACATTGCAGCTGGTGTTATTCCTAAGGTTGTGGATGAAGTTACACCAAAGGAAAAAAGCATACTCGGCCCTCTTGCGTATTTCTTGCGAGCAGGCCAAGCGTTGTTCACTACAAAGGACTACACGTACCGCATCAAAACAGAGAACGACGATTTCATCTGCAAATCCCCTCTCGTTTTAGCCCTACTTACCAATGTAGTGTCTAGCTTTGAACGTTTTATGCCAGAAGCCTCTGTAGATGATGGTTATATGCGTATTATCATCTTCAAGGAATATTTTATCCTCGATATTCTCAGCGTATTACCACTCATTATCAGTGGTGCCATTTATAATTCTCGTTATACAACGACATTAACGGTGAAAAAAGCTCATATCGAACTTCTATCTGACGTCGATGATTTATCGACTAATATGGATGGTGATGCAGGTCCGGATATGCCTGTGGATATTGAAGTATTGCCACGCGTACTCAAAGTATTTGCACCTGCAAAGCACAAAAAGAAAAAAGCCTTAAATCTGCCTAAACTACCACATATATAATAAGTAATTGGTAACACAAAAGCTCTCTATCAAAAGATAGAGAGCTTTTGTGTTTATTAATTTATAAGAATCTATGCGCATTAGTCCACAATGATTGCATCATGCAAGCGGAAGCTATAAATATAGCATGCTTTCACGGGCATCCCCGTCAATCGCTGCAAGGCCTCTTTATAGAGGTCCATTTGGATTTTATAGCGCTTAATGAGTTCTTCTCCGGATGTAACGCGATCCGTTTTATAATCTACGAGAACCCATTCACCGTCCTCTTCAAAGGCCGTATCAATAATACCTTGAAGGAACAGATTTTCCCCATCCTCCAAGGTGTCATATACGCGTTTTCCTTCAAAGAGCATGCTAAACGGCAACTCTCGCTCGATACGTTTTGCATTGATAAGGCGCTTACCAAGATCAGAGCTAAAAAATTTATACAAACTCATATCGCTTAATAAATTTCGTTCTTCCTCCGTGAAAGTCCCTTTCGCCACCAGTGCATCGAGTTCTTTCGTCAAAGAAGCTTGCGTATACGTCACAAGAGGTAGCCATTGCATAGCCTCATGCATCAAGGTCCCCCATTGAGCACCGGTTAATACATCATCTTCGGACTGTAATGCTTGTGGCTTTCGACCGAATACGGAGTTTGCTAATTCATCCTCCGAAACGATAACAGGCTGAACACTAATATTACTACTGTCATCGGCACTAAGATTCGGGTTCGTTGTATCTAGCTCGATAGCCTGAACCGCATCCGACAGGTCTCGTTTAGCACCCAAATCTACCATTGCAACCGATTCATTAAGAGTGTCTATATTTCCTGCCTCTAGTTCTCGCTCTTGGAATCGTCGTTTCAATTCACTAACGGAGATTTTTGCGGTCCGGCGAGTAGCATCATTGTACGGATAGCTATAGTTGAATCGGTCCACGATTTCCTGCGGTAATTCTACGGAATTAACAGCTTGTAACTCCCGTAGCTTGTTAATCGTAGTCTCGTCGATATCCGCTTTATAATCAAGATCACCATAAAGAGAGCCATCATGGATCTCAACCTTTAAACGACACTGTTTATCCGGTAAATCAAAATAAGTTGGCCCTTCGTACTCGATGGCTACGCGCAACGGATTGCCACCATCTAAGTGACGAGCAAAGCCCATTATCAGCCAGTCTAGATAACTATTAGCTTGTGTGATAATATCTGTCGGTAACTGTTGAGTTTCTACGGAAGCCGCATTTTTAATGAGCTCACCCATGGTGCTTAATACACCTTTAGAATTTTTAAAGCCTTTAATAAAGCCTGTCATGAATAGCTTATCTCGTGCCCGTGTCAAGGCAACATAGAGAATGCGCTGCTCCTCCGCCTTGAGGGCCGCCTCTTTTACGTCTTTAACATAGAACCAAGGCATGGTCGGGAAGGACACTCGAATATCTGGAAAATATCCTTTCAAACCAAGTCCTGCATTTTTATCGATAAGAAGCTCTGAACGCAAATCCATCATATTGAATCTTTTTTGTACACCAGATAAAAATACTACAGGGAATTCAAGGCCCTTACTCTTATGGATGGTCATGAGGCGCACCACATTATCTGCCTCGCTCACCACATTGGCAAGTGGCATATCTTGGTTGCTGTCGCGCAAGCTTTCCACAAAGCGCAAGAACCTAAAGAGCCCGCGGAAGCCAGAGGCTTCATAGCCCTTAGCTCTATCATATAAGGCAAGCACATTGGCACGACGAACGAGGCCATTCGGCATAGCCCCTACATAGTTTACGTAATCTTGAGATTCGTAAATATCCCACAACAAATCGGTCACACCATGGCGACGCGACAAGGTGCGCCACCGCTCCATATGGCCAATGAAAGCTAATAAGCGCTCATCTTGAGCCTCTTCTGCATAGGTTGGCATGAGCGACCATAGAGACCCCTCACCAGACAGTCGCAATGCACCTAGTTCGTTGGCATCAAGGCCTACCAGGCCAGAGTGCAATACGGCAGCCATCGGCAAATCTTGTTCCGGATTATCTATGATGGATAACAATGCCAATAATAGCTGAATCTCTTGTGCTTCAAAGTAGCCGTCACGCTCGTTTACGACTGCAGGAATCCCCGCTTGACGCATGGCTTCTACGGCACGCGTCCCCCAACCCGCCAAGGATCTGCGCAAAATAGCAAAGTCTCGCCACTCGATTTGACGGAATGTGCCATCTGGATTTTGCACCTGTTTCTTAGCAGCATGGATTTCCTTGATTTTTTGAATGATGAAATCTAACTCACGCTCGTTGTTTTCAGGGTCATCCCCTTCATCTTCGTCACTTTCACTAGCACCAAGGGTATCCTTACTCACATCTAAGAGCTGCAATTCCACGTCGCCTCCAACCCAATCCTCTGGTGCATCCTCTACGATGCGGCCAGGAACAAGCGATTCAGCCTCTGTATAATTAAGCTCTGCCGCGTCTTCCGTCATGATTTGATAGAACAAAAAGTTCGTAGCAGCCAAAATATTTGCATCAGATCGGAAGTTTTTCGCCAAGTCGATACGTCGTTCTACCGCATCAGTACCACCGTAAGTATTGTACTTCTCCATAAATAAAGAACTGTCGGCCATACGAAAGCTATAAATAGCCTGCTTCACGTCCCCCACGTAGAACCTATTATCGACGCGAGAAATCAAGTTGATAATCGTCTCTTGTACGCCATTCGTATCTTGGTATTCGTCGACCATGATTTCTTTGAAAGTGTCTTGCAGTTCCTTTGCCACTTCAGATGGCTGAGGGTCATCCTCTGTGCCAGGTTCAACGAGAAGCGCCAAGCATAGATGCTCAAGATCGCTGAAATCCATGATGCCTTGCTCTTGCTTCATGTCTCTATAGGCTTTATGAAAAGCAATCGTCAGCTCTACAAGGCCTTCTATGATTGGATATTGAGCCTTAAACTGCTCTTGCAAGATAGCTTCCGGAACGGTGAATATAGCGGTTTGCATGGCTTTGAGGTCATCTTTATTTTGACCACCTAAAGATTTAAACTCTGCTACCAACATAGGGTCATAAGCTTGTGCCTCTTTTGAACCCATACGGAATTGATTCTTAATAAAGGTATCCATATGCTTACAAGCATCGCCCATATCATTCCAAGATTGAGCTGCTGAAAGCATACTTAGCGCAGCCAGTTGATTATCGTATATATTTTGCCACTTATGAGGACCTACGGGATCAAGTAAAATTTGCTCCATCCGCTCTAAGCGCTCCCGAATACGGTCGATAACAGCTAAATGATTCGACCACATATATTCGCCCCACATCGTATCACTAGGGTTTATGGTCATCGCCTCTTTATAAGGCTCTAAGGCTTTGCGTAGCCATCCATCAGGATTAGCAAGGGACATGGCGTAGTTATATAAGGACATAATCTTTGCCGTTAAGCCCGCATCGGATTTATCGTCGCTGAAGAAGTCCGCTAGCTCATAGATATTATAAAGGCCCTCTTCATAAGACTTAGTTAATAAATCGGCTAATACCTCTTGTTGTAACAACGCCATTTCTGCTTCATTGCCGATACGAGCCGTTGGATTAATATCGAGCTTGTAGAAATAGGACCGGATTACCCATTGGCAAAAGGAGTGCAATGTAGAAATATGAGCAGACGGCAATAGATTGAGCTGTCGTTCAAGGCGTTCTTGCATTGCTGCATCCTCAGTGGATTCCATGGCTTTAGCCAAGGCAAGCCCAATACGAGCACTCATCTCTTGAGCTGCAGCCTTTGTGAAAGTTACAACCATGAGTTCTTGAACCGATAAGGGATTATCCATATCTTTAAGACGCGTAATAATACGCTCTACGAGAACTGCTGTTTTACCAGAGCCGGCCGCAGCCGCAACAAGTAAGGTCTGATTATCTAAGGAGGAGTCCTTAGGTGCTATGATGGCAGACTCCTGCTCTGGCGTCCATTTAACACCCATGGTTTTCACCTCCTTCGCTACTATTATTTCCGTCATTATTGTTATTTTTTTCGTTGCTGTTATTTCTGTCGTTACAGTTGTTTCCGTTGTTTCCGTCGCTTAAGATTTCTTTCATCCGTTCTAATGCATCATCTTCAGACAATCTAGACAAATAATTATATCGATTACGGCTAGAGTCAAAGCGACATACCGTTCTATAATCGCAGTATGTACAAGGTCTAAAGCCATTTAATTGATATGGCTTAATCGGAAACTGTCCTTCCCCAATATGACGGCCCGTCTCAGCCATCACGTGATTTGTATAACGGCACATTACATCAAACTCACCAGTACTCTTAACCTTACGCAAATCTCTGCTGGAAATGGTTTGATCTTTCTTCGTAGCAATTGGCACATAAGGGCCTCGTTTAGAACCATAGGATAAAAACTTATTGTCAATATGCGTCAATAACTCAATATCATCGGAGAAATACCCACTGTTTTGCCAAGCATCACTTTCATTAGCCAACGAAACGGCATCTTCATAAGATATAGGCGTATCAGCAGGGATTTTAGGGTTCTTCACGTAGGAATAAACCACGGCTGCCGGCGACATAGAGGTGCCATGCGTTTTATCGTAAGCGGATTCTAAGGCCAATAGATAGGTCATGAGTTGCAGTTTAAGGCCGTAGTACACATCTTGGGCCGTCACATGAGCGCCACCCGATTTGTAGTCGATAACCATGCCATAGATTTGACCATCCCGCGTATATTCGTCGATGCGGTCAATTTGACCGATGAGGCGCAAGTAGCGGTCTTCACCAAGAGGGACTCGAATAGAATCCCAACCACCTTGACGACCAAAGTCTTGCTCTAAATACTTCGTATCAAAATCACTGCGCTTAGACCATTCTACGAGGCGGTCTACCGTCACATGCAATGTTCTCTGTACACGTTGCTCGATGGCCTTTTGGTAGGCATCGCTCGTTTCTTCACCTAGTTGATTCTCTTGTAAGATTTCGTCTGCCACGGCGCGACATAGATTTTCTTGTTCCTCTTCGTCAAGGTCACGCCATTGCTTGTTGTTTTCTAATAGATAATTTCCTAAGCGCTCTAAATTAGCATGTAGGAACGTACCAATTTCAGGAGCTCCAAAGGAGCGCACTGGACGTGGCTCTAGTTTCAAACCATATTGAGCATAGAACTTAAACGGACATTGTTGGTATCGTTCAAGGCGCGTCACAGAACCAGACATATAGCCTTTAGACAAGAACAACCCATTTACTAAATCCTGCGTAATGACAGGCACATCGTTGTTATCTCGAATGCCACGTGACACCTCCGCTAAACGAGGACGATAGGCTTCGCTTTCACGAGCCCAGTTATAGAGGCCCCACCAAAGAGGATTGACCTCAAGTCCGCTAAAGAGAGCACCCCAGCGCTCGGATAATAAGGATAGACTTTGAAGTGGGCGCCACACGTAATCCGCCTCTGTATCAGGCGCGATGGTTAGTGGTATATCTACAGTTTCCCCTACATAACCAAGAGATTCTAATCGCTTCACAATAAGAGATGGTTCAAGGCCTGTACCATCCTCACCAGAACCAGCATAGGACAGAGTTAACGAGTCAGATGCCCGCGTCATGGCGAGGTATAATAGAAAATTCTCGTTGAAAGCCTTCGGCAAGGCACCTTCTGCTAAGGTAATGCCTGCATCGGCCAATTCTTGACGCTCCTTATCCTTGATGAGTCCTTCATCGCCCATACTTTGAGGGAACACACCTTGGTTGAGGCCCATTACAAATACCTTAGGCCACCACTGGCTGTAACCACGTTCGATAGTGGTGATTACCACATGATCTAAAGACGGCGGAATCATAGAATAATTGACATCACTCAAACCTTCTTCGAGAAGTAACATCATTTCATCCAAGGTCAATATTTCGTCCTTCATAACCATAGAAATTTCATCTATAAAGGAAAGGACCGCATTATACATCTGTTCATGACTAGCTTTGGATTCTTGATCACCTACAGTTTCTGCGTCCTTCGCCCATTCATAGAGGCGCTCTGGCACTTGCAATATTTCTAACAACCCATATAATTGGGCTCCCCATTCTGCGCCCGTATGTCCATCACTATGAGCTGCAAAATCAAACCACGGAGATAGAACATCCATGATGGTTTGTCTTGCTTTGTTAACACGTGCTCTGCGTGGTGCATCTACGTGGCTTTCTTCATCTTGCCCCTCATAAAAGCCTCGTAGGTACGGCCAGCTTTCACGTTCCCATTTATAATGGTCGATACCAAACTCAAGAACGTAGTTCTCTAACTCATCTACAGCCTCACGAGTAAGCGGCATCAAGTCCGTCTTGAGCAAGAGGAACATGCTATCTCGACTATAGTTATGACGCACGATATCAAATAGGGCCGTCAATAGCTCGCCTAATGGATGGTTTTTCATAGGACGTTGACGGTCGATAAAGTGCGGAATACCGTAGCGAGTAAAGACTTTTTCTAAAGTGTCACCATAGGTTTCAGACTCGCGGAGCATGATACATACATCTCGGTAACGAGCCTCTTCAGATGATTCTACATAGGCTAAAATGTGACGAGCCACAGCATCTGCTTCGCGTTCCCGGTTATAGCCGCGAATAAGCGGAATCGTTTCATCTGTAGAGTTTTTCTTACTAGGACTAGCAAAGTAATTAGACTCTAGAGCTTGAACGATTTGAGGGCCTCGTTTTCCCTCAAAGCCAACCCAGTTGATACTAGAGCCATAACGAGCGACTAAGGTGTCGTAAATCTCTAAAGGGCGGCTGAAGAGATGCTCCCCTCGACGAGCTAGATTTAACGTCTTTGGATCCATCGGTAAATCGATAGTAATAACGGCCTCCTTCGCCAAGTCAAACAAGGTATAAATCAACTCATAGTGAGTCGGTGTAAACCAATGGAAACCATCGATAAAGACGTGGCTATTCTCCATGAGAGGAGATTGTGGCAAAGCCTCTACGATTTCCATGATAGGATCGATGTCGCGCTCCCCATGGCGACTGAGTTCCTCTTCATAGGCAGCCATACAAATAGCTAGCTCGCGCAATTTCTTTTGTAATACTTTATTTTTAACAGATTCTGCCCCTCGTTCTAAGTCAGCAGGGCCTACACGGAAGGCGCGAAATTCAGAAAAGAGTTGTTGCAATACAGAGGAAAACTCAGGTCGCTTTGTGGCCTGTTCTAACAACCCCAGTTCCTTTTGCTTTCGTTTCATTACAAGGCGCAACAACATAGACCGGCCAAAGCTTGATAAACTTGATTGACCGACCCCTTTTGAGCCTATAGATTGATATACCTGATAACCCAAACGACCAAAGCCTACAACGCGAACCGTAGTAAAGCCTTTTTCAGGCATAAATTCAGCTAGCTCCCGTTCCACCCGATAGGTAGCAGGTTCAGGAACAAGCAAAATTATTGGTTCCCCTGGACAGTCTGTCATGACCTGACGTATGCGCTCATATACGGCACGTGTCTTGCCTGATCCAGCCCGTCCATAATAGACGCTAATACTCATGAGACCTCCCTAGTGAAACTTTCACCATCTCAATTGATATAATCCACAAATTTATATTGCTCATATCAGTTAACGCATTAGATATAGCACTACACAAATTAATTGTAGCACTATACGAATTAGATATAGCATTAAACGAAATTTTTCGATATAATAAATTACTATACTGATTATTATTATATAGTAATATGACATTCTATGGCTAATTGTACAATATTTGACTCATTTGATTATATTTATTTATAATTAAGATAATATTTTATATTTTATTTACAATTAGCATGAATTCCTATATAATACAAGTTAGTATCTGTGTTATTTGTAAAATCATGTATTTAGGAGTAAATTATTATGAACAAAAAACATTTAGCAACTGCTTTTGCAGTGTTTGCAGCGACAACGATGTCTTTCTCTGCTTTTGCTGCAACTATTGATGCTAATGCACGCGCTTACGAACGTGCTTCAGCAGAACAATATTCTTATCCTGCACCACAAGCGGCTACGCCAGCTTACCAAACTAGTTATGCTACAAGTGCACCACGCCCTGGCTACAAACCATTGCCAGCAGTGCCTTATACAGCAGGTGATATGGCTCAACAAATGCCTGTATCTAAAGAATTAGGTGATCCAATCTTTGTGGCACCACAAACAACAGCTGTAGGTCTTCAAATCATGGATCCTATCCCTACTGAAGCCCAACCTGTATACCAAGAAACTGTAAACTCCGTAACAGCTAATGGCAACGGCAGCTCCTACGTTTCTCGCTACAAAGCTAACCAATTGAACGCTTTCGACTTGTTGTTAAATGGTAAAACTTACACATATGACTTGCCTGCATACACTAACGGCTACCAAGTGAAAACTGCTAGCTCTTACAACCGTGCTGGCAACGGTGTTGCGAATGTATTCTCTACAAACGTAATCACTGAAGCAGTTGTAAACAACAACTCTTTGCGCATCACTGTAAACATGACTCAACCAACAGCTGTAGCAGCTGCTAAATTGCGTTCCATGCAACAATCTGGTCAAGTAGCAAGTGGTGAAGTAGCTGCATTGTTCGCTTACAATGAAAGCTATGATGGTGTAAAACAAGCAGCTCATTATGATATTTTTAACAACAACGGTCGTTACATCGTTGTTAAATCCGGTGCTGTAACTGTACCAAATGGTGCGCAACACCCTTATGCAACTGCATTATTCGCAGTAACCGAAGACACTGTAGCAGCTGTAACCGTATCTGGCAACACTGCTGAAGCTTCTGATTTAGTAAAAGGCACTGCATATGCAATCGCACAATCTGCTAAGGTGTCCAACAATAAAGTATCTACTAAATCTAAAAAATAATTCGTTACGAATTTAATTGTATCTGGTGAAAGCCCCCAACTTTCGCTAGCACAAAAGGCTATAAATCACTAACTCCCCCAATGAGGCAACTCATTAGGGGAGTTTTTATGTTCTTTATATTACAGTTGCATTATAGTCCCGTTACAGTCGTATTATAGTGCCGTTATAATCGCGTAAAGACCTCTAATGCCTTATATGCCATTAATCGATAACCGCGCTCGTTGGGATGTACCTCTCCAGCAAAGACAATTTGTCCAATTTGATCCGCTTCAAACAAGGTGGTATAGAAATCTATGACCTTAATATTACGCTCCGCTGCGTAGGCTTTTAGCTGTTCATTAACCTCTCGTACAACCAGATTTAATCCATCCATATCGCTATCAATTTGAGTTTCTAAACCGATGATTACCATCCCTTTTGTACTAGCCACCTCAATAGCTTTCACCAAAGTCTTGTACACATAGGTACTATCTCGACCTTGTAAAATATCGTTAGTACCACACATCAAGAAAATATGACGTGTTGGATCGGATACAGCAGTAACCGCCCAATTTTCAATATTATATATCATCCCCTGTACGGAGCAGCCATCTTCACCATAATTTGTAAAATTAACGTTCTCTATGGAAGCATCGCAGATTTCGACCCAACCGCGTCCATAGGGTACATCATAGCCACGCGTAATGCTATCGCCAAAACAGATGATTTCCATTTACATCCCTCCTGTACTATGACTCAATCATATAATAAAAGAACACCATACACAATATACATATTAATTACAAAAAGGACCCGTTTTGAACTGCCCTCCAATTAGACGCAATTTTTAGAAGGGCAGTTCATTTACGGATCCTTTTATATTATTTAAGACGAATGAAGAACAATGCGCATGCACCGATAATAGGAGCTATGGCAATAGACATCAAGGACATTTGGTAGCTACCCGTCATAACGAGGACATTGCCCAAAAGCAGTGGCGCCAAGAGAGCACCAATTTGATTAAACAAATTTACAAAGCCCGCGGTAGTTCCGCGCAAATGAGGTGCTGCCGATTGAACTACAAGAGCATTAGTCAACGCACTATGCATAAAGGCACCAATACCGAGGATTGGACCTGTTACAAAGAGCATATTTGGATTTGCCGTACTTGCAAACAAGATTAAAGCGGGCGCAAATAAGAACATAACGAGCGCCGCTAAATGGTTCTTCTTAATTGGCAAAATATCAGATAAAATACCAATTGTTGGTTTCGCAATGAGCGCAGCCGTACCGAATACGCTCATGACTTGGCCTGCATAGATAGCAGTTACACCTAATTGTTTAACCATGTATAAGTTTGCCCATTGCGTTACGCCCCAAGTCGTACCTGTTGCAAAGAAGCCCGCAATGGCCAAACAACGAATGTTGCGGTTGGAAATGATGTGCTTCAAGTTTTCTACTAAAGACGTTTGGCCTACGCCAAGCTTAGCAGCCACTGCAGAAGCCTCCGCTTCTCGTTGTGCTAGGATTTCTGCACTTGGTTTACGCACTGTGAAATAACATAGTACGAGCACCGCCAACGGCAAGATGGCTGTAGCAAGGAATGCCGTTTGCCAACCGTAATGTGTAGCTACATATGGAGCGTAAAGGTTTACCGTAGTAATACCAAAGGAAGTACAACTCATGAAGATACCTACGGCCGCACCCCGTTGATTCGGACCGAAGTGATCTCCGATAGCGCTCAAGCAAGAAGCTTGTACAGGACCAGACATAACCCCTAATAAGAAGCGCAAACCCCAAGCCATGGTATAGTCTGTAATGGTACTCATCAAAGCCGTTACAGCGGCCATACCGATCAAACTAAACAAGATAGTGCGTCTGTAACCGATTTTATCGGCTAAAATACCGCTTGGCAGTACCGTTAATGCATATCCAAAGTAAAAGGCCGAAATGTGTTGAGCCCCCATCTTGGCTGTGAAATGCAACGCCTCATTGAGGATAGGCATAACAGATGCCCAAGACAAGCGCATAACAAAGCTCAACAAGAATGTGAGCCACACGCTAAGGAGAATTAAAATCTGAGTTCGCGAGAAACTAAGTCGATTCATACGAGCTCCTTTCTACAGAATATCTAATAAATATATCGATAGCATATCATAAGTGAGTAAAGATTGGCTACATAAAACTATTCTCTCTATCATCAATTCTCATTTGCTTTCACCTATGCTATACTGAAAGCAATGAAGAGTCTTTGTTGTTAATATTCATAGTATAATTTAGTATCTCCAGCAATATAACTATAGATGCTAAAAATATTACTAATCTGTAATTACCCGCATAGGAGATTGTATTATGTTTTTCTTTAATGATATTCAGCCCATAGGCAATAGTACTGAAAACTCTTTCGACTCTATCAAATAGTTAGAGAGTTAATTGCAATACACAATACCAATAATTCGTTTCACTTATATGAATATCTCAATATTGTGAGCAGATTTAAAAATTTAAGGAGTTTATTAGGATAGTGTGATACTAATTATAGGATTCGTACTATTTATATCAACCAAAATATATTAGCATCATAATACTAATGTACCTTTCTGTAGGCCCATTACATTCTATTATATAGATAAACTAGAACGACAAATCAATGCTTTTACAATTAAGTTTTTTATCACCTGATGAGTATATCCACGCTTATAAAAATAATTCATTCTATAGTCTTACTGATTATCCGGTATTCCTAATAGTTTAGAAAAATTAAAAAATATAAGGAGAGTTAACTTCTATGGATAAAATCAAAATTAATCTTATTAATAAATCAGAGGCAGAGCAAAAAATTCTAAATAACATCTATGCATTATCAAAATTAGCTGCCTTAGATGATGATAATCTACAAGTAGTTAATATAGATGGTATTCGCTATAGTGGGGTTTACATTAAACACAATCAACTGAACTGCATACAATGCCACAATCCAATACCTAAATTAAAAGAGAAAATGCATATTCATATGGATAATGCTACAGATAAGTCTATTTACCAATGTGATTGTGGACAATATATCATTAAGACATATTCATGTTAATAATCATTATACAAATTATGTATAATACAATTACTAATACTATATGGTTTAGTTAAGGAGAGAATAACATGCCAATTAAAGAATACGAAGTTATTGCAATACCTACATCAAAAACAGTATTAATAAACTATGGGCTTAAAGATGGGGCAAAACAAGGTGAAACGCTTAGAATTATCCAAAAAGGGACTGATATTATAGTAAATGGTAAAAATTATGGTTCCTATGATGCAGTAAAGGCGGTTATTGAAATCAGTATGCCTTACGAAAAATTTTCTGAATGTAAGATTTTTAAATATTTTAAGGTAAATGTTCTTAGTCCTTTACAATCGCTAATGCAACAAACTAGAAAAGAATCACAGGAATTTAGCAAGATAACACTTACAAATACACCAACACCACCTCCAATCACTCCTATCATTCTAGGCGATGTGGTTCAATTAACCAATGAGTAAATTATTGACAAAACCATGTCCTATATGCTATATATTAAGTAGTAAATCGGTACGACTATGAGCGTATCACCATGCCCGCTACTTAATGTAGCGGGTTTCTTTTTTGTGTCTAGGAGTACATATGGTCTATGATAAGCCATTTAAAACTTACGAAGAACAAATATCTAAATTAATAAACGATTACGATCTTTTAATTACAGATTGTACTTTAGCAAAACGAGTGCTTACATCTATTTCATATTATGACCTAATTAATGGTTATAAAAATATATTCATGGAAAATAACAAGTTCAAGGTAGGCATATCTATAGAGTATCTATATGAATTTCATTTGTTAGATAAAAGCATTCAAGCCTTTATTATGAAATATAGTCTATTTGTTGAAAACATGTTTAAGAATCTATTAGCATATTCTATAGCAAGCTCTTTTGGTGTTCATCAAGATAGTTATCTGAATAGCAACCACTATCAGTCATATGCTTGTGGTACTTCTTTCAAAGATAATGTTTTAGCCGAAATTCTTCCTCTATTAATGGATCAGAAAAAACATAAGCTACCTAGCAAGCATTACATAGAGAATCATAATCATGTCCCTCCTTGGATTCTCTTTAAAAATATTTCATTTGGTGACGCTATAAATTTATTCAATGTATTAGAACGTAATGAAAAAGAACCTATATTACAAACTATATTTGATTCTAACTATGAAAAAATCGAATACAGCCAGAAAGTTGATATCATTCGAAATGGATTGGAAAATGTACGTGCTTTCAGGAATTTAGCCGCTCATAATTTACATTTTGTCCAATATAGGTCAGAACATTCAATACAGCCAAAGCAATTATATAAAGTTTTGCCTTATTTAATTTATTTAACACCTGACAAAAAACAGCCACTTAATATTGATAAGGCAGCATGTAAAGGATTATATTCAGTTGTTTTGATAATACTTTTATTTTTAAACGATGCATATTTAAAAACTCTTTTTATAACAGATTTTAAAAATGCAATATTTAATAATCTTACAGAGGAACAAAATCAACTAAGAACGAATCTATTTGCGGATTATTGTAAATTAACAGCATTACCCTCCAATATATTAGATCGATTAGATAAGTATCAACAAACTCTTTCTAATTAATAAAAACCTCATTCTGCTACCAACAGAATGAGAGAACACGATATACCTAAGAGGCATATCACATCAACATCATTCTATCCATATTTCATTTCTAGCAGAGACGAATGTACCATTAAAAGCAATCATGGAACGTGTTGGCCATAATGAACCACGTACTACATTAGCAGTCTACACACATGTTACTGACGAAATGAAATCAGAATTGAATACCGCTATTAATAAAATTGGATCTGCTATTAGTCATAAATAGAAAAATGCCCCCATTACATACTGCATGCAATGGGGGCAAATCATTTTATTCTTTTGGGGGCAAAATGGTGGCAAAATTGTGTTATAATTCGTTACAATTCGTTATAATTGTAATCTTACAATACCGTTATAAACCCTTATTCTTACTATATTTGTTATAGTCCGTTACAATTTGTTATAATCTGTGATAGTTGTATGTATTAGTGGCGGAGAGGGTGGGATTCGAACCCACGGCCCCTTGCGGAGTCACTGGTTTTCAAGACCAGCTCCTTAAACCACTCGGACACCTCTCCATAACGGTACTATTATATCAAATTGGTCTAATAATAAGCAACAACGTAATACGTAAATAAGCAATAATATAATACATAAGCAAGCAAAAAAGCTGACTTACAGCCAGCTTTTTCATTTGTATTTAACATTTGGTATTGCCCTAATCTATTAGATATTTGTCATATATTTTAGAATAGGTCTTTTTTCCACATGCCTATGATAGCAATGATGGAACACACCACGGAAATACCTACTACTTCGTAGAATCCATTCGGATCATCCTGAAACGGCAACGCCACATTCGTCCCCCACAGGCTGAATATAATTGTCGGAACCGCCAAAGTAATCGTAAGGGCCGCCAACATTTTCATAACCATGTTGAGGTTATTAGAGATGATAGATGTGAAGGCGTTCATCATGTTCATCAAGATATTGGAATACATTTCAACCATCTCGATGGCCTGTTTATTCTCGATGATAACGTCCTCTAGTAAGTCCTCATCCTCTTCATACATCTTGAGCAAATGTCTATACGTGCTGTGTCCACGCAAGCGCAATAGACGTTCCATAACGGTACCATTCGTGCGCAACGCAGAGGTAAAGTACGTCATGGATTTCTGTAATTCCAACAATTGGAAGAAGTCTTTGTTCTTCGTCGTATGACGCAACTGAACTTCGATATCGTCGGTACGGCGGTTAATTTGTTGCAAGTAACGTAAGAACAATGTAGCTGTACGGTACAAGATTTGGAACAAGAATCGTGTCTTTTTATACGTATAGAACGTAGACAGTTGATTTGAAATGAACGGATACAACACCTCAGATTCTTCAAGACATACGGTAATAAAGAAGTCAGGTGTCAAAAAGATACCAAGTGGCACCGTATCGTACATATCATTACCACGAATCGCAGGGATGTTGATAACCACGAAAATATAGTTGTCCTCTAACTCCACGTGAGAACGTTCTTCCATATCGAGGGCGGTCTTTAAAACGTCCGTTGGAATTTCCGTCAAAATGTTGATGAGGGACAACTCATCGGGGTCTGGGTTCACCAAATTTACCCAAGAACCTTTTGTGGCATCTGATACAGTGCAGTCTGAAACTAACTCTTCTTCTATGTGTTTGTACACCGTGATCATGCTATCCCTCCTTCCAACGAACATATAGTAATCATCTAATAAATTATATACTATTTTATAGCTATTATTCAATTCAATTGTGAAAGTTTTGTTTATGTAGTACATACATAAATCGCTTTATGTCTATTAAGAATGCACAATTGTATATGTTAAAAGCATCTTAAAACTATCCTTATATCAAATCTAGCGAATAGATAGATTAATAAGGCTGCTAAACTAAAAAATCCACCAAATGATTAGACCACTAAAACTTACAGTGAGTAAGTATGCAAACAAATAATTTAAAACATATCATTAGGTTAAAGCTTATAAAAATAACCTCTATACTGGCTTGTCGCTAATATAGAGGTTATTTATTTTGACTCTAACCTTTTAGATCAGATATCTTATATTATATGCTTTATATGCTTTGTATCCTATAGCTTATATATTCCTATATAAATCTATACGATTACTGTCGCCAAATTAACGGCGCAAGATACGAATAGAGTTCAAAATACAAAGAATGGATACGCCAGTATCACCGAATACCGCCCACCACATGGATGCATAGCCCATAAGGCCTAGCGCCATGATAAGAATTTTAACAGCAATAGCGAATACTACATTTTGCCAAGCAACGCGCAATGTTGCTTTGGACAAGTCTAGGATATGTGCAATGGCAGTCAAGGATGGACGCATAAATACAACGTCTGCCGCTTCGATAGCCGCATCAGCACCGCTACCCATCGCGCCACCTACATCAGCACCAGCAAGCACTGGTGCATCGTTGATGCCGTCGCCTACGAACATAGTTGGACCATATTCAGAGCGAATATCTTGTACAACGGACAATTTATCTTGTGGCAACAATTGAGCACGAACGGCACTTACGCCAGTTTCTTTGGCAATATAATTAGCACTTGCTTCAGCATCACCTGTAAGCATGACTGTTTTAATACCTTGACCGTTAAGATCTGCAATCGCTTCTGCGGAATCTGGACGAGCTTCATCGGCGATAATGATGCGACCGAGGTATACATTACCTTCTGCTACTAGTACTTCTGTGCCGTATTCAACAGCTTCCGTTGGGTAACCTTGAACAGCATAGCGTTCCATGAGACGACGGTTACCAACGAGGACTTGTTGACCATCAACAGTACCAACCATACCTTCACCGGCTAATTCTTGAACAAAGTCAGACGCTTCTACTACGATACCTTGTGCCTTTGCTTCGGAAACGATACTTGTTGCGATTGGATGTGTAGATACTGCTTCGATAGCTGAAGCCATGGATAACAATTGAGCATTGCTCACATGGGAGCCTACAGTTTCTACGTTTTGTACTTTAAATTCACCAGATGTGATGGTACCAGTTTTATCGAGAGCCACTGCTTTCACATTAGCTAAGGCCTCGATAACACGACCACCTTTAAGCAAGATACCGTGTTTAGAAGCATTGCCGATACCGGAGAAGAATGCGAGTGGCACGCTAAGTACCAATGCACATGGACAAGAAATAACGAGGAATGTTAAGGCTGTGTAGATCCATTTATGCCATTCCCCTGTGATAAGGGATGGGATGATAGCAACCACCAAGGATAGAGCTACGACAATCGGTGTGTACACGCGAGCAAAACGCGTGATAAAACGGTCGATTTTAGGTTTAGAAGATGCTGCGTTTTCAACGGCATCAAGGATTTTTGTAACCATAGATTCTTCAAGAACCTTATCAACGCGCATCGTAATACGACCAGATTCGTTAATACAGCCAGACATGAGTTGTGTGCCAGGTACGGCGCGAACAGGTACAGGTTCACCTGTTACAGGAGCTGTATTAACGCGAGTTTCACCTTCAAGAACTGTACCGTCTAAAGGAATTAAATCGCCAGGGCGAACTTCGATAGTACTACCTACCTCAACCTTTTCAGGAGCCATAACTACGATTTCACCACCGCCGCATGTGTCTACAACGCGCACCTCTTGAGGACGCATATCGACAGCGTTCATGATTTCTGTACGACTACGATCAGTTGCTTTTTCTTCGAAGAACTCACCAATACGGTAAAACAAGATAACGCCTACGGCTTCAGGCAATGCGTCGATTGCAATGGCGCCCAATGTAGCGATAGACATCAAGAAGTTCTCATCAAATACTTGACCTTTTAAGATATTACGACCTGCGATACGCAATACTGGGAACGCAAGTAAGATATAGGCAATATAGTAAATTGGAGTTTCGATAGACTCTGGCATGCCAATGGACGGCACAACTGTAGTCAACGCTTCGTAAGCCATGAACAATAGGCCTGCTACGATGACTGCAATTGTTACAGCATCACTACCGTGGTCGTGATCATGACCATGGTCATCCATAGTCGCTTTAGATTTACGTTCATAATCAGCTACTGTAACGCCCTCTTCGATGGCATCACAAATGTCTTGAATGTCACGTTTAAGAGCTTCGCGGTCTTCCCAAGAGCCGGTTAATTTTAATTGATGTGTAGCAAGTGTAAAATTGGCAGTCTCTACAACATCCATTTTACGGATACGATCTTCAATTTTTGCTGCGCAGTTCGCACAGTTCAAATCCTTCAACAACAATGTTTCTTCCATGATATCTCCTTTGATAATAGTGAAAGTTTCTATCCTGTATTATAAGTTAATTTATTGTCTATTTCTAATACTTATTAGACATATCTTGTTTCATATCTTGTTATATATGTTCCTAAACATTATTCATCAGATATTTTTATTTATATGAATATCTGTTCATATGTTTATATTACATCAAAAGAGATTAAATGTCAATACAAAATCATATTCAATATATATCAAATTTTATTTACTTTAGTTCTAACTATATTCACCTTATATCAAATTTCGTTCTACCAGGAATTTATGTGCTACATCAGCTGGCAGTTGATGTTCCGTTTCAACGGCGTAATTCATCTTCGCCATCTCTTGATCTGTAATCGTATGATTCAAACTTTCTAATACAGGCCGCAGTTCAGGATGAGCAATCAACACTTCGCTACGCACCACATTACCAGACATATAGGATGGATATAAATGTTTATCATCTTGTAACACCGTAATCGGTGCAATACTTAATTGACCATCAGTCGTGAATATCGGCATTGCATCCACCTCTCCACGACTAATAGCCGTATATTTTAGACCTATATCCATATCTTTAGTCGCTTTAAAGCTCATGCCATACACCCGTTGTAATCCAGGATAGCCATCCTCACGACCAAAGAAATCATATTCCCCTCCTAATGTTAGGGATGGTGCTATACGAGCAAGATCAGAATACGTTTTTACGCCATAACTCTGAGCGATTTCATTACGCACCCCTATGCCATAGGTATTATTAAAGCCGTACATGCCGACCCACTCAAAATTATATTTCTCTTTATAAGCCTGTGAAAGCTCATTAAATAAGCTTTCATCATAAGCATCTGTACGTTTTAACACAGCAGACCAAGCCGTCCCCGTATATTCAGGATATATATCAAATTGGCCGGAAAGCATAGCTGGTTGAATATTTGATGTACCACCACCTACACCTTCTGTAACCTCTACGGTTAGATCAGTCTTCTTCTCGATTAATTCTTTTAAAACATTCCCCAAAATAAGCTGTTCCGTCATAGGTTTCGTTGCAATATGAATAACATCGGTCTTCACATGACGGCAATACATGGCCCAGCCACCTATACCCATCGCAATTATCGTCATAATCGAAACAAATATAATCGTATAACGCTTCATATGGGGGCTAATATGCGTTACTCTTTCACCTAAAGAAAAGAGCGCATCAACGGTAATGGCTAATAGGGCAATCAGTAGACTACCGGCAATCGTCAAAGCACTTTGATTCGTTGTAATGCCCCTATAAATCGCCACACCTAAGCCACCAGCACCAATGAAGGATGCAATACCTGTCAAGGCAATGGTCATAACGAGCATGGTCCGTATACCAGCCATAATCGTCGGCATAGCCAAGGGAATCTCTATATTCCACAAACGTTGAATCCGCGTGAGTCCTAATGCAATCCCCGCTTCACACATGGCTTTATCAATCTGGTTAAGACCAGTAAATATATTGCGTACCATCGGTAATAAAGCATAGATAACCAATGCAATAATAGCGGTCGTATTACCAACACCTGATACGTACAACAAGAGACCTAGCATCGATATAGATGGAATTGTATATAGGAAATTAACCACTACCATAACTGGCGCAGCTAGCCGTTTATATTCGTATATAAACACACCCAATAATCCACCGATGATGGTAGCAATAACAGAAGCTAATACTGAAATTTCTATATGTTCCCATAACAACTGGAGGAAAAAATCATAGCGATTGATAAGTAATGATATGACATCATGCATTACATACACCGCCTTTCTAAGTTAAGAAATAAAAAACTATATAGGTATACTACAGCTAACCAAATTCAAAAAATCTTTATCAAGCTATATTTACCCATAATACCATTGTATACCTAATTATTCCTTAACTCTAGTCTATTTACCATACACAGCAAAAGCCGTTATATTTATATTTACATATCATACATGTTCAGCTCTTTAATATGTCTAAAAGGAATAACAGTCCCTTGTACAGAGAGAATTTGTAATTGCTCACTAATCATATCAACAGCGCCTATAAGTTCCGTATATTTTCGTTTGTTATAGTAAACAATTCGCACCCACTCCCCACAACGTACAGATTGTAAAACTGTATTTAATTCATCTATTTGATCCTCTGACAACTCTGCCCGATCTTCTTTTGGCCTTGCTATAGCGGTTAATAAAGCTTCAAAGCCCCTCAATGCCGCAAAGGGCATAAATTGTTTTGCTCGCTGTAAACGAGACATGCGATGTTTCATTAATGTATACCTCCCCTTACGCGACTAATGTATCCATTATAATATCTATTCCCCATTATGACCGCCTACCAAGGTATTTCTAAAGCGCATGGTTCCTTCCTCTTGTAAGCTCGATGCACGCAAAATAGAATTCTTACCAAACTGTTCCTTAATGGATAGCATAGCCTCTTGTACCTGTCGTTCCTTTTCCTCTGCATTTGTAGTAAGAGTACTAAATAGGTCCACCTCTTGAGGTATGGCAGATCGATTGACTAAATCCTCAAAGCTGATTCCTATGCGACGGATGAGCTCATTTTTACGGCAATGCTGCTCGTATAATTTAATAACTGAGGCCGTCAACGTTTGTAGAGAATCTGTGTACTGCTTAAGCTTTTTAGAACCCCCTGTAGAGCGCACCATTTCATCAGCATAGCCGATATGGACATGAATATGATTTGTGACCCCTTTGATTTGTAAAAGCTCTAATACCAAGGACTCTACCATTTCGCGCATAGGCACGTATGCCTCTTCATAGGTATAATTACGCAACAAAATCTGACTGTGCGAGATAGAGTGCTTAATAGGTCGATATGCATGGATATCCGCAATCGTACAAGGCTCACGACCCCAAGCATGGTCAATGATGAGCTCTGCATTAATACCAAACTCCTTGTACAACTTCGCCTCTGGAATCATAGTAATACCATGTAAGTCATAAGCACCATACTTATGCAAACGATTAGCTATGCCTTTACCAATCTGCCATATATCGGTCAAGGGCTGATGATACCAGATTTTCTCTTTAAAGAGACTTTCATCAAGATAGCCTATAAAATCAGGCGCATGTTTCGCCAAAATATCGAGGGCAATCTTGGCGAGAAACAAATTCGTTCCAATCCCAACGGTGGCATAAATCTTCGTTGCCTCTAGCACCGCATCAAGCAACATCTGCGCCAACTGACGAGGCGTCTTTTTATATAGTGGTAAATAGGGCGTGATATCGATGAAATACTCGTCGATAGAGTACACATGTACATCTTCGGGCGCCACATACTTGAGCAAGGTTCCATAAATCTCAGCAGACACCTGCATATACCGCTTCATATGTGGCTTCACCGTCAAATACTCAATATGCGGTGGAATCTGAAATAATCGACTGCGATTTTTAACACCTAACTTTTTTAAGGCAGGAGAAATAGCCAATGTAATAGCACCCTTGCCACGAGAACCATCGGCCACCACCAGAGGCGTTGTAAACGGATCCAGTCCCAAATCGGCGCATTCTACAGACGCGTAAAAACACTTCAAATCAATACACATATACAGCCGATCCGTATCAGCTGACCCCATACAAACACCTCCCTGAACCGCTAAAAAACTGGCTTTTACAAAAATTAAGAACGCAAGAATTTGTATGATTAGTATAACAAAAAAACAAAGTATTTTCAAACATATGTTTGTTTTTATAAAGGTAATTTTATAGAAAAATAAAAAACACCTAACACTAGATATATAATCTAATGTTAGATGCCTATATGTTTAACACACTATTAAATTTAGCTATTTATTTCGATCAAAACAAACTTTATGGCTCTACCCATCATAATCTCCTCTCCCAACAATACAACGAAAACTATCTAGTGCCCCTATATTGATGGGACACCTTCATAACTACAGTGATAAAAAGAAAGGACTATACTTATGCAGCGACATCAGGTCACGAGGAGCAAAGAAGTATAGTCCTTTCTTTTTAATTAAAATGTAGCTATGTCACGGGGCCCCATCAATATAGGGCTCCCCACGATAGTTTTCATTATTGTTCCGGCCCTAGGTCTCGGAATTCTACGTCTCTAAATTGTGTTAATTCTCCAACGAATTGGAGTTCCACGGTACCGACGGAACCGTTACGGTTTTTACGAATGAGGACTTCTGCATTGTCCCCTTTTTCAGAGTTTTCATCGTAATATTTATCACGGTACAAGAAGATAACGATATCCGCATCTTGCTCGAGGGAACCAGATTCACGAAGGTCCGAAAGTACAGGCCGTTTATCTGGTCTGCTTTCAACACTACGAGACAACTGAGACAAAGCGATAACCGGTACGTTAAATTCACGAGCAATCAGTTTAAGATTACGAGAGATTTCGGACACCTCTTGTTGACGATTTTCACTGCCCTTACCAGCATTTCGACCTTGCATCAACTGAATATAATCGACGATAACGAGATCGAGACCATGTTCCACCTTGAGACGGCGCAATTTAGAGCGCATATCTTGTACGGTAAGACCCGGCGTATCATCGATAAAGAGCTTGGATTTACTCATGCGGTCCGCTGCGGCAATAACCTTTTCCCAGTCAGCAGGATCCATGTTCGCACGGCGCAATTTTTCAGAGCTCACACCTGCCACGGAGGACAAAATACGACCAACGAGCTGTTCCTTGCCCATTTCCAGGGAAAAGAACGCCACTGTCTTGTCGTACAACATCGTTACGTTTTGAGCGATGTTCAAGGTGAAAGCTGTTTTCCCCATCGCAGGACGAGCTGCTACGAGGATGAGGTCAGATTTTTGTAAGCCGTTGAAAATGTGATCCACATCTTTAAAGCCTGTTGGCACACCTGTAATAGCACCATCATGCTGTTGCAGTGCATTGAGTTTATCTAGATTAGATAAAACCACTTCACCAATGGCTGCAAAGGATGATTCAGACTGAGTTTGACCGCTTACATCTAGCACCATTTGCTCTGCCTTATTGAGAATGGCCGTCGGCTCATCTTCGCCAGCATACGTCATGCCTACGATTTTATTCCCTGCATCGATGAGGCGGCGCAACTGAGCTTTCTCACTGATGATTTTCGCATGTTCCTCAACATTGTAGGAAACCGATTCATTCGCAAGAGATGTAATATAAGCAAGACCACCTACTGCATCAAGGCGCTTACGACGGTCTAGTTCTTCACCAACGGTGATAAAATCAGCCGTCTTATTGGCATGCACGATTTCTAAAATAGCATCGTAAATAATACGATGTGCATCGCGGTAAAAATCTTCAGATTTAAGAATACTCGTCACCGTATCTACAACGGCTCCCATATTGGATCCATTAGTTAATAAAGCCCCCAAAACGGCCTTTTCCGCATCTAGATTATGCGGTGGAATGCGTACATCCATGATAATCCCCTTCACACAACCACTATGGATAAAAGAATTCACCATACTCAAAGAGCATGGTGAATACTATTATTCGGCTACTACATTAACCTTGATAGTACTTGTAATTTCAGGATGAACACGAACTAATACGTCATGTACGCCCAATGTTTTCAATGGTTCTTTGATTTCGATTTTCTTTTTATCGATATCTACTTTATATTGAGCTTTAGCAGCATCGGAAATATCTTTAGCAGTAACGGATCCGAATACACGGCCTTCTTCGCCCATGCGAACTTTTACAGTTACTTCAACCTTAGTCAATTGAGCTGCCAAGATCTTAGCTTCGTCATTTGCAACAGCTTTATTATGAGCAATGGATTCTTGTTTTTGTTTCGCATTATTTACGTTAGTTGCTGTACCTTCAAGGCCGAGGCCTTTTTTGATCAATACATTGCGACCATATGCATCGCTAACTTCAACGATTTCGCCTTTTTTACCAACTTTTTTAACGTCTTCTAACAATACTACTTTCATTGTTGTTCCTCCTCTTGTTCTGCGGAATGAAGCGCATCAAGAGCATGCTCCAAGATGGCCTGCTTTGCTTCCTCTACGGTCATACCTTGTAATTGAGCACCCGCCACAGTTCTGTGACCGCCACCACCCAAGGCTTCCATTACAACTTGTACGTTTACCTTGCCTTTGGATCGAGCGCTGACGCCGATACCACCGTCATTCAAGGAATATAGTACAAAAGCCGCTTCAATATCTTCATTACTAATGAGCATGTCCGCACTTTGTGCAGCCAACGCCATCATATCCTTCAAACCTTCAGGCGCTACGGAAATAGCAATCCCTTCAGTACGACTTGCTTCAAATACCATTTTAGCACGCAATTGGATAGAATCGAAGGTTTCAATAAATAATTGTTTAACTCTGTCGATATCCGCTCCTGCACGGCGCAAGAATGCTGCTGCCTCGAAGGTACGCGCACCAGTTTGTTGGATAAAGTTCTTTGTATCTAATACGATACCTGCATAGATACCTGTGGCTTCCGCTTTTGAAAGCTTCACAGGAACCCCTGCATATTGTACAAGCTCTGTTACGAGTTCAGATGTGGACGATGCAGTTGGTTCCAAATAGGTAAGCAATGGATTTTCCACAAAGTCTGCTGCACGACGGTGATGGTCGATAACGATGCGTCGTTCAGAAATTTCAAGTGCCTCTTGAGCCGCTACCATTTCTTGACGGTGCGTATCACACACGACAGTGAGCGTATTCGCATCTACCCATACTCTTGCAGCTTCTGCAGTAATAATATTCTCTTGCCAGAACTCTGACTCGTTAAGAACATTCATCATTTTATCAATGGCGCTAGTTTCTTTTGAAAGCGCAATGCGCACGTCTTTACCAAGTGCTCGAGCAATGGCAGCTACACCGATAATGCCACCTAAGGCATCATAGTCTTCGCGCTGATGTCCCATGATAAGGATCTTATCAGAATCAATCATAAGCTCATGGATCGCTTGAGATACAACACGAGCACGAACGCGCGTATTCTTCTCAACGCCTGCCGTATTACCGCCAAAGAAGCGCGTACTTTCACCATCCATAATACACACTTGGTCACCACCGCGACCTAATGCAATATCTAAGGCTGCACGAGCACGGCCAGATACATCTTTCACAGAGCCTACATTTTCACTAATACCAATGGAAATCGTAGCTGGTACTTGACGAGGAGATGGTAATTTGCGGATTCGTTCGAGCACTTTAAAACCATCTTCCTCCATCTCATGAAGCGCACCACGAGAAATGGCAAAGGTATACATATCATCTTGGAAGTTACGAATAAAACCTTCATAACGGTCAATTTCATCCATGATGATATTATTTATATCTGTCCAAATACTAGTATACTCACGATCACTGAGGCCTTTCGTCAATTCTTCAAGATTATCGATTTGAATCATGCCCCATACAGGCTGTCCCTCTTCCGCTTTAATACGGGCTTTTTCTAGGTCTGTAATGTCCTTGAAGTACAATGCCATCACTGCATGTTCCGCAAGTTCATCTTCACTATCAATATCTGATCGCGTATCCCGAGGATCGATAAATTTATAAATAATTTGGAAGTATCGATTTTCATATTTTTCCGTCATATATCCGGACTTACCCCAAATTTTATCGATACGGAAACCAGGTAACAACGCAGACATTTTTTGGAGCTTATTCCAGTCCACCTTAACCCAGTCAGCGAAAACACTATTATTCCACACCAAGGTGCCTTGCTTATTAACAAGAACAATCCCCATTGGCAAATTTTGTAAAGCAAAGTTAGAAGCTTGTGTGACGTTTTTCATCATCGCACTAAACTGTTCTCTTGCTAAACGACGCCGGTTATGAAGGGTATTATAATTAACCAAATACGCCGCTACTACAATGATTAATGCTAAAATCGCAATAGCCCAATTTAAATAGGCCAACAATAATAGCAATAATACGAGAACGGCAACAATGGTAATTTCTAAACCTTTCCATCTCCGTTGAAAGGATTTCATAACGGCCTCCTTTCTTATTAAGAGCTACGTTTTTCGAAACGTGCTCGCATATCTAAAAACATATCAATAATACCATAAAAAACAAGACCATAAGGACTCATTATATATAAGAAAAAAAGAATTAAAAATTGAAAGAACCCATTTACTCCGTAAGTTTTCATAACTGCCATTAAACAGGTAATACCATTAATTAAGCAAATAAAAGAACCTACAAAAGCAATATTCATCCCGATGTCTTTAAGCAAACTATTATCATATCCAATATAGGATAATCCATAAATAATAATAATCCCTATAGCTAAAATACCAGCACCCCAAATTGGCATACGCCATGTAGCCATTGGCGGTAATTCTCTATGAACTGTATTAGTCCGACGGCCAATATAAGATACTAATTTAGCCATGATGTACGTTATGACAGAGCACGCACAGAACCACAATGACAACATCATACGTTCTGCCTGAGCAAATGAATAATTGAGTTGCTGAATCATCGTATCAATCTGTTCTTGCGGTGCCGATTGTTGTCGTATAGACTCAATCATAGCTTCTTTTAACTCATTATTTACATTTTGTCCTAAGGTAATAAAATCTACAGATGCAAAACTATTAGCAACCACCAATTGTAAGAGGCCCATACCAAGCAATACAGCGGCAGGCACTAATATTAACTTTCTAAAAGACCAGTTTGCTCTAAAAGCTTCACCCAAAAATATACTCGGCAATGAATATATTAAGATTGTAGACATAGCAATTAATGGACCAAGAAAGAGTGTTACTAACATGAAGGCTACTATTGAGGAAGTACAGCTATATCTACTACCCCAACGGATACCAATGATAGAAACACCTGCTGGAGCTACCATAGTTGCTAGAAAAGCTGTAAACGGCATGACTGCCCCAATTATAGTCAACATAGCAACGATGGTCGATACAAATGCAGTTTCCACCATCGCTCTTGTATTTGTTTTATTCATAAATCACCATTCTTACATAAGAAGATATATTAATTGGTATCTTTTAATTATAACAGTTTAAAAGGGTAACTTCAAATACCCCATATAGTAGACGAATGCGATAGCAATGCTATTAATGGTAGTTTTTATTTCTCTTTCAAAATGCCAAAAGTACCACACCTTGAGGTGCGGTACTTTTCTGTATTATATAAGATTATACATCTTGAATAATCGGCAAGATCATAGGACGACGACGGGTTTTATCATAGAAGAATTTACCCAATGCATCGCGTACGTTTTGTTTAATTGTTGTCCAGTCTTTGATGCGTTGCATTTCGCAATCTTCAAGAACTTGTTCTACGCGGCGTTCTGCAGCAAGCATGAGTTCTTCTGCGTCACGAACGTATACAAAGCCACGAGATACGAGGTCTGGACCAGCTACGATAGTACCGGAAGCTTTGTCCATCGCCATAACGACAATAACCATACCTTCTTGTGCCAATTGTTGACGGTCACGGATAACGATATTACCTACGTCACCAACGCCAAGGCCATCAACGAAGATAGCGCCAGCTTGTACGCGGCCACCTTTGCGACCACCATCTTTATCGAATTCAAAGATTTGACCATTATCCCCGATAAGGACTTTCTTAGGATCTACGCCCATGGCCACACCAAGTTCACCATGACGACGCAACATACGGTACTCACCATGAACTGGGATAAAGTATTCCGGACGAACAAGGTTAAGCATTGTTTTAAGCTCTTCTTGGCTCGCATGACCAGATACGTGGATACCACGGTCTTTACCGTATACCACATTACAACCTAAACGAAGCAAGTTATCGATAGTTCTACCTACAGCACCTTCGTTGCCTGGAATTGGTGTAGCAGAAATGATAACAGTATCATTCGGAGCCAATTCTACAGTACGATGGTTGCTTGTTGCCATACGGGACAAGCCTGCCATCGGTTCACCTTGAGAACCAGTTGTTAAGATCATGATTTGGTCATCTGTGTAGTTGTGCATTACGTCTACGTCGATGATTGTATTTGGTGGAATATTCAAGTATCCGCGCTCTTGGGCAATTTCTGTAACATTGACCATGCTACGGCCCATAACTACAACCTTACGGTTGAACATAACCGCCGCATCAATAGCTTGTTGGATACGGGATACGTTGGATGCAAATGTTGCCAAAACAACGCGGCCTTTTGCTTCTCCAACAGCTTGTTTAATCGCAGGGCCTACGGAACTTTCAGAGCCGGTAGTACCTGGTTTTTCTACATTTGTAGAGTCCGATAATAGCGCTAATACGCCTTTGTTGCCAAGCTCAGCAAATTTGTGCATATCCATCAAACGGCCATCAACTGGAGTTTGGTCGATTTTAAAGTCCCCTGTATGAAGTATAGTACCGATTGGTGTATCAAAATATACAGCGCAGGAGTCAGGAATGGAGTGATTTGTTTGGATAAAACCAACAGTCACTTGACCAATTTGAACTTCATCGCCTGCGGCAATCGTACGAAGACATTTTGGAGATACCTTATGTTCTTTAAACTTGCCTTCAATTAAGCCGCAAACGAGGTTTGTTGCATATACTGGGCAACTGATTTCTTTCATTAGGTACGCCAAGGAGCCGATATGGTCCTCATGACCATGAGTAATTACGACAGCTTTCACGCGGTCTTTATTCTCGATAATATAGCTCATGTCAGGAATAACGATATCTACGCCAAGCATATCTTCACTAGGGAATGCAAGTCCTGAATCAAGAACGATGATTTCGTCCTCGTATTGGAAGATGGTCATATTTTTACCAATTTCACCAAGGCCACCTAGTGGGATGATTTGGAATTTGCCCTTGTTGGCGCCATTTGGCGTACGACCGACTAATTCTACTTGTTCCTCTTGATTATTCCAACCCGTAGAACGGTTATTTGGGCGGTTATTATTGCGGTTCTGACCATTTTGGCCATTGCGACCATTATTAGTACGCGCATTACGTGTATTTTCACCACGCGGTGCACGAGTTTGGCGAGTTTTGCGTTCTTGACCTTCACCTTGTTCCGCATTGCGGCGTGTATTTGTACGGCGAGTCGTATTAGTACGACCACTATTCGCACTTGTACGAGTATTTGTAGACCGGCGTTGGCGTGTTGCACCTTCACCAGCTGTTTGTTGGCGCGTACGACCTTCGCCAGCAGGGCGGCGTGTATTTGTACGGCGACGCGTTTGTTTTTGCTCGCCTTCAGTCGCAGCTGTAAGAGTAGCGTCTTTTGCTACTGTCGGTTCTGCTTTCACTTGCGCAGTAACCTGATTATCTGTTGTATTCACAGTTCCTCCTAAAATTTTGTTCATTAATTTATTTAACATAGTTTTTCTCACCTATCACTTGAATTGATCTATGCCACGAGGAAATGTCACACAAAGAAAAAGGCGCTATTATACTAGCGTCTCGTCAAATGGGCGCAAAAATGCGCTATCAAATTTTGCCGTTCCTAGTTTGTGTGCCATTTGCCGCAGCAAATGAGTATAGTGCACTATCAGATACGTCAGCCGCAAAAGACTCATGTATTCGTCCCTATCCGATACGCAGTGCAATATAGTCCGATCTGTTTTGATGAAAGTCTCACTTTCATACGTTGTGCTCATTATAACATAAAAATAATATTAGCAAAAGAGTTCTACGCTTGATTCATTAAAAGTAACATAAAATTTTACTACTACTTAAAAGGGCGGCTCAAATTGAACCGCCCCAAAGCATTTCATTATTTATCATCTGGCATACTTTTATAAAACCCTTCAATATGCCATTCGCCATTTTCTTCGACGAGAGATATGTAGCGTGTCATGTGCGCAGCCTCAACCGCGCCATCTCCGGGTTTAGTGACTTGCAGATCCGCTTCGTAAATGATGCGTTTCATGCTATTTATACGACTGATACGACTCGTGCCTAAGGACCCGACAACCACCTTCGGCGCCGACATCATAGATTCCATCCATTTCTGCTTTTCTACGGGATTCGTCTTAGCCTGATCGGTAACATAGGTGAAAGCCTTATCATAGTTCTTTTCATTGACGGCGTCAAAATAACCGTGAACAACATCCCGTGCAGCTTCATCACTGCCTTGACCGACGATGATATTCGTAAACCATCCGCCCGGATCCAGTTCATTTTCCGGGCCCATATAACGAGTCGAAACACTGCATACACAGATAGCACTCACCAGCAATGCAACGAGAATTCGAGTAGTGAAAGCGCTGCTCGTAGGCGATACTTTCATAATAGATGCCAACCGTTTATCGATAATGATGTTCCTCAACGCCTCACCATATTGATTGGCCTTCGGTTCGCCTTTCTTACACAGTAGAACAAATAGAATAATCGGTCCGATGAAAGGAATTAAGATTAAGAACAGATGGTCACTGCTTTTACCGGTATCATGAAGGCGACGGATGCATAGAGAGCCCAACGGAATCAACGAGACAAGACCGATGATTGTCACTAACATCCATGCCAACAGGATTAAATAAATACCTGTATGAAGCACCACCGTAAGCCCATAAGAAAGGGCCAGAATTCCAGTGATAACTAAAATCCACATCAAAAAGAACCGCAAAAATTCCCCTCTGGACGCACGGCCATCTGAATTCATAAATTTGCGGCCCACCACATGGAGAAATGTATCCTTGTAACTCAACTGATAATGCGCCAGCGGATAGATAATATCCCCTTCCGGTGCGATTCTCTCAACCTCCACCGCAGTCGTATACTGCCCGCAATGCGGACAGAACATGGCCGCCTCGTCACAATACTGACGGCAGGATTCACAATATCGTTTCATATGTAATACCTTCTATCTCAAAACTCTCTCTACAGCTTTAGCAAAACCTTCACGGTATAAATTAGCCCCACCGTTAGCCGGATGTCTAAGTCCGACGGCCGAAAGACCGAATCGCCCCATCGTGTCCGCCGATTTTTGACCGACGGCAAGCACGAGCGGCTTCGATCCACCGAATTCGGTGTGCAATGCCAACAATCGTTTCGTATATTCCCAACCCAGCTGCTGCTCGGACTCGGTCGGCGTTCGATTAGTGAGCGGTTCGCCCGTCTTATGAGGGTGAAAGGGAAATATATTCCACAGCAACACATCGTACGGATCAATTCCCTGTTCGATGATGGCACTCCATACTACCGTATCCGTAGGCTCGTTGAAGCCCTGTTCCTGTTGAGTCCGTTTCAGCATAGAACTCACAGGGGAACTGGTTCTTTGTAATGTAACAGGCGTTATCTGATGCGCCCGAATCGTTTTATGTTTATCCAGCAACATACGTTCACAAGTAATGGCAATACCCGAAAAGCGTCCTCCTTGATATCCGACAGCCTCCGCCACTACAAAAATTTTGGAACGTTCCAACCGCGGCAACAAATACGCCATCAAATTGTTCCGACGCACTTGAGCCGCATCAAAATCAGACCTCACAATTTCAATATCAGGATTCACCTCACCCCACGGATTGTGAACAAGCTCGCCCCTATATTGACCGAGCCAGTCCACAAACTGCTGTACTTTTGCTACCCGATCCACATCAAACGAGGCCATATATTCATCAAAAGACAGCATCTTCTCTTCCTCTGATGTAAATAAGGACATAGGCTCTCCCCCAATTTATACTACCGAACCATATAATAAATAATGCTGTATATCATGATTATCAATCCTTTATATACTATATCATGATTATCAATCCTTTATATACTGTATTTATACACTAAAGCCCATAATAATACAATCCATATATTACGATATCCAATCATGATATATGATAATATATCTGATAATCACGCACTACATAAAATGTATGCCGTTACTATATTATAATAGCATCCATTTCTGAAAGTTTGATGCGAAATTAATATTCAAAATATCCACATGCAACAAAATATAAAAAACTGTAATTTCAAAGCGACTTTAGATTCTCTACCATCAAAACGACAGGTCTCATGTAACAGCCTTGATGGTAATGAACGATCCTACTATTTTTGAAACTACAGTTTTTGTTAGACTTCTATTGCTACTAATATATACAATATCACATTTATATATAAAACTCGATTTTGTCTTCTTTGGCGAGTTGGAATTGTTCAAATATGTGATTTCGAATATTGACGAAGGATGCGGAGGTCCTGTCCGTCCTATCGATGAGATTGACGGGGATAATCGTTTGCACCCGTCCCGGATTAGCGGCGAGCACTACGACACGATCCGCAAGGACTACAGCCTCTTCGATATCATGCGTAACAAATACGACCGTTTTACCCTCTTCACGGCAGATGCGGGAGATTTCGTCCTGCAAATTGATGCGTGTCAACGCATCGAGGGCCCCTAGTGGTTCATCCATAAATATAATATCCGGATCGACCGCCAGCGCCCGCGCAATGGAAACACGCTGCTGCATCCCGCCGGACAACTCCGCCGGATAACGATTGCGCGCATGATCAAGCCCCACCATTTTCACGTATTTATCGATGATAGCAGGTCGCTCTTCCTTCGGTACATTCTTGCTTTCAAGGCCCAGTTCAATATTGCTTTCCACCGTTCGCCACGGTAACAGTCCGTAATTCTGAAAAACCGTTACATACCGCAGTTGGGGTGCTTTCACCTCTGTGCCATCAATGGTAATAGAACCCGAGGTAACGAGCTCAAAGCCTGCCATAGCATTTAAAAGCGTACTTTTACCGGACCCGGATGGACCTAAGAGACAAATAAATTCACCTCGTTCGATGTCCAGATTAATATTCTCAAGGATGGTGAGCGGTTCTCCATCTTTCATAAATTCCTTATATGCATCGTGCACCGAAATGTAACCCATACGTCCACCTCCTATTTCTCAATGCCCCAACGTCTATAAATCCATTTTTCGATGAGGGACACGCCCCAATCGAGTAAAAGTCCCACAAAGCCAATCGTCAGAATCGCCACCATCAAAAGGTCGTTGCGCAAATTGTTCCGCATATCGATGATAAGGAATCCAAGACCCGTCTGGGAGCCTACCATTTCCCCCGTCACCAGGAATATCCACGCCGTGCCGAGTGCGATGTGAAGTCCCGATGCAATACCCGGAAACACCGCGGGCAATACGATTTTAAATAACAATTCCGGCTGCTTGATACCAAAATTTCGAGCCACCTTGATATATACGGGATCGATATTCTGAATCGCCGACACCGTGGACAATAAAACCGGGAAAAACGCCGCGATAAAGATGATAACGATGGCAGGCGCTTGACCGATACCGAAGAACAGAACGATAAACGGCAACCATGCCACCGGTGAAATAGGACGAAGCACCTGAACGATAGGATTAATATAGTTCCAAATGCCCCTATACCAACCTAAAATAAGGCCTAAGAACACACCGACTACGACAGAAATGATATAGCCGATGAAAAAGCGCACCAAACTGTCCGCAATATCCTTGAACAATACGCCGTCCCTGATAAGTTCTCCAAACCCGAGCAGCACCTTGTACGGCGTCGGTAGTAGGGCTTCGTTAAATCCACCGAGGCGGACAACCAGCTCCCAAATCAGCCAGACCGCGATGAACGCCCCCGGCACATATGTGTATTTTTTCATGGTCTACCCCCTATGGCAACAGCGATGTATCTACAAACTCCGAATAACTCGGCACCTTTTTTATCAGATCGACATGAGTCATGTGATGCACGAGCGCATTATAACGATCCTCGGTGAGGGCCAAATCTCCAAACCCAATCACCTGCAAGGAACGCTCGATAACAGGATCCTTAAACTTCATATATTTCAAGGCAATTTCCTTTTGCGCCTCCGGATGCTCATCTAAATATTTACCTGCATCGAGATAGGCTTTTGTGAAAGCCTTCGCCAAGTCGTGATGTTCATCGACGAATTGACCGTTGAACACGAGGGCGCAGCAGATATTGTCATGCCATAAGTGATCAGGGTCTTCAAAGACCTTTCCCGTCCCCATTTCTATGGCAAGAGAACCGAAAGGCTCAGCCACGCTATACCCAGCGATTTGACCGACCGATAATGCGGACGGCATTTCAGGAGGACTCATCTCCACTATCTGTACATCCTTCTCACTAAGCCCCGCCCGTTCAAGCATGAGGTCTACGAGAATCTTTTGTGTAGATTGCTTATGAGGGATGGCAAAGGATTTGCCTTTCAGATCCTGTACAGAGTTAATATCGTTATTTACAACGATAATGTTGCCTTCCGTATGACCTAATGCCGCTGCGCGCACATCAATACCCTGTTCACGAGCCTTTACTCCCAGTTCAACGAGAACGGCTGCAGCATCTACTTTACCGGTGTTGAGCGCATCCATGAGTTCCGGCCAGGAACCGTATTTAACAAGCTCTACATGAACGGGACCATCTGCCGTCTCCAATTCCTTCGTAGCAAATACGGGCAGCGCATGAGTAATCGGTAAATACGCAACACGCACAGTTTTTAATTCTCGGTCGGTCTTCGGTTTACTGTATTCATGATAACCATACGCCAACCCACTTACTATCAACAGCACGATAGCCATGATTAGATACCAAGTTTTCTTCATAATGTCCCCTCTTTCTACCTCACAACAAGGGGCGTTTATGACTCATGTCACTTTTCGCATTTTTCTAAACCTTAGATGAAATCAGGCTTTAGAACACCTCGTCTTTTAAACTTAATATAACCTACTATATCAATATGTATTAATTATGTCAATAAATCATATTAATATTGTAGGTGTTATTATTTATGTACGAAAAATATCAATATGCACAGAATCATATTCTCTTTAAACAAGCATTTAATTAAGAATGACAAACATAACAAAAAACAGGTAGCATCCGTTGGATGCTACCTGTTTTAATATTTATTAACTTTTCACAATTATTTGAATAAAGTCTTTTTATTTAATATGTAAACTTCAGATGTACCGGCTTCACTAAACTCAGATACATGTGGATAAATAGAGGATTGACGGAAGTGCTTAATTTCACCTTTTGGAACAATTAACATAATCGGCTTACCAGATTCGATAGTCTTATTAAATTCCTCTTCACTTACTTGTTCCATAAGATATTTCTTCTGCCATTCAGCGCTACGTTTTTTCAATTTATCTCGATCATCCCAGCGACTTTCATCACCATTAATCTTGATAACCTTATGCCCCGTATAATACACAACAGCCGTACTATAGCCGTTATAGTAATAAACATCTCCTTCATAGGAGTCCACTACTGGAACAACATCAATATTACTACGCTGCTTAACAAATGGCTCTAAGCCTTCCATAACAACTATAGAAGATATAACCATCGTACCAAGTACAATAATTGTAACTAAACGATATCCTCTTCTCGTATACCACGCATAGAACATAAACAATATTGCCATAGCAACCACGACATAGAGCAAGCAATAAAAACCCCATGGTGCGAAGAAAGAACCTGCCACATAAGCAATCCACAGAAGTAACGTCGGCCCCATAATAATCCATTTTAAGGCTCTAGATTTGCCTTTGCGAATAAGCTTCATAACGCCCAAAGCACCGATAGCACTAAATGGGACTAAGCTAACAAAGGTATATAGAGGGTATTTTGTTGCCATCAAGGTGTAAAATAGCACAATTCCAACACCCCAGGTCATATTATAGATAAACCCGGTATGACGTTGTTTGAAACCATCGATTATGCCGTAAATAACAGCACCTGTCCACGGCATGGAGGCGCCAAGGAAGATAGCGAGGTAATACCACCATACGTTATCTTCCGGATGTTCCGATTGAGTAGCGCGAGTCACATTGTGAAGCCCTAAGAAGCCATTGATAAAATCTTGACCATGAACACTGTACATGTACACATACCACGGCAAACAAACTACACAAAAAGCTAAAATGCCACGCCAATCAAAGATAGCTTTCACCATAGACCAAGAACGATTAATACCTGCAAAGACAAGTAAAATCATACCAGGCAACACAATGGCTACAGGACCTTTAGTGAGTACACCTAACGCAGCGAATACATAAGCTACAATCATGGCATATGGTTTCTGTTCCACCAGACCCTTGTAGGAGTAAATCATGACCATCAATGTCGTATAAAGGAGCACCATATCTGTAATAACACCATGAGCTACGGTCCAGAACATGAGAGATGTGCCTAGAACGGATGCCCCAATGAGACCAAGCGCCCACTTACCGCTCATGGTACGCGTAGATTGATACATGGTCGCCACCGACAAAGCACCGAAAATAGCACTCGGTAGGCGCACCACCCAATCAGCAATTCCAAAGACTTTAAAGCCAAGAGCAATGAGCCAATAAATCATGATTGGTTTATCGTACCAATAAGTACCATAAATCTGCGGAGATAGCCAATCACCAGAAAGAACCATTTCCTTTGCCGTTAACGCATAATTAGATTCAACGGGATCTGTAACAGGCAACATATTATTGCCAAACATATAAAACACTAGCCACACAATAAATACGACTGGTGTTAATCGAGAGAGTTTCATAAGGGGTCTCCTTATCGACGATTACGATAGTATCTAAAGCCCAGTACTGCAGCTATAATGACAAATACAACGATCATACCAATCAAGAACTCATGATTGTACTCGATAAGGTCTTGCCAATTTTCACCAAGTACCTTGCCCAAGTAAACGAGCAAAATCGTCCAAGGAATCGTACCGAGTACCGTCCAGATGATGAAATGCCACATGGGATAGCGTGCCATTCCTGCTGGGAAGGAGATAAAGGTACGAACACCGGGTAAAAGTCGACCAAAAAATACAGCTACACCGCCATATTTATTAAACATCTTTTCTGCCAGTTCAAATTTATGTTCATTAAAAAATATATATTTACCATATTTCAATAATAAAGGGCGCCCACCATGCTCACCCATCCAGTAGGATACTATAGAACCAACAATCCCTGCTAAGATACCTACCACCATTGTCGTATGCATATCAAATATGCCTTGAGCTATCAAATACCCCGCAAAACCAAGTACGATTTCACTCGGAATAGGCACGTTAGCATTTTCTAGAACCATTGCAATAAACATGGCCGTATAGCCATATGTTTCCATAAACGAAATAATATATTCCACTGTTTTACCTCATTAAATAATCCCCATCCGGGTTCTATAATGTACTAATTCCAGTACATCGTTTTCGTGAAAATTTCACCCAACCATTTGGTACACCATATATTTTACCATAATAAAGAGACCCTCACCACAGGTGGGTCCTCTTTAAGGTATAAACAGTATGCGATTTTCGTAATGGACTTTTTTTGCTATTGCGTACATCTCGCTAAAAACAGCTGCCAATCAGCTAGGTATATGGCACTTAAGTTCCTCTATTTAAGCAAGGCCATACGGTACACAAATAGGACATGTTTCTTCACTGCGAGGACTTTGTAAAATATCCGCTTTAATGCCGAACCAATTCGCTAGATTTTCTGCGGTCATCATCATATGCGGAGCTCCATCACCGACGATAGCCCCCTCTTTGATGGCAATAATGCGGTCACTATAGCGCAAAGCTAGATTCAAATCATGTAGCACCATAACGACCATAATATTTCGTTCCCGCTGTGTCCGTTTAACCAGTTCCATCAATTCAATTTGATGACGACTGTCGAGATAGGTAGTCGGTTCATCGAGGAGTAAAATATTTGGTTCTTGAGCCAAACTTAATGAAAGCCATACGCGTTGCCGTTCACCGCCGGATAGTTCCCCTATGTGACGATACCGATATTTCCATACATCTGTGCATTTCATCGCCTGCTCCACAGCAGCTAAATCCGCATCAGATAGTTCCTTAAAAATCGATACATACGGATTTCGTCCGGATCGAACCAACTGCTCAACTAACATTCCTTCAGGGGCTGTCGTAATTTGCGGCAACAAAGCTATATGGCGCGCTAATTCCTTTATATTCCACGAATGTAAAGATTTTTCATCCAGCGATATGATGCCTTGTTTTAGCTTAATAAGTCGGGCCAAAGCTTTCAAAAACGTTGATTTTCCCGAACCATTCGGACCGATAATAGATATTATTTCCGGTTTATCAAAGACGATGGATTGATTTTCCAGTATCAATCGTTTTCCATAGCCTACCGTTATATTATCGACTGTTAACACACTCATCTTCGCCCCACCCCTTTCAATAGATACAAGAAGAATGGAGCACCCAAAAAGCTCATCAGTACGCCTACAGGGATTTCACCGGGCGTAATCATCATGCGCGCCAATGTATCGGCATAAACAATTAATATGCCACCAAAAACCATGGATGTAGGAATCAAATAACGATAATCCACACCTACGATGAGACGCGCCACATGAGGCACGATAAGGCCTACAAAGCCCAACATTCCCGACACGCTCACCGCTGATGCGGCTAATAAAGAAGCTAATACGAGTAAGGACAATCGACATCTTTCAACATGTACACCTAAAGTGCGCGCCGTATCATCGCCTAAACTAAGCAATGTAAGCCATCTGATAGATATCATAGATCCAATAATTCCTATAGCCGTATAAGGCCAGATCATCATTACATCATCCCAGCTGCGCCCTACAAAACCACCTGCCATCCAGCTCACCGTTCCTTGAACACGATCCGGATAAAATACGGATAGAATCGTATTAAATCCGCCGAAAAAAGCAGCTACAGCCACACCGGCCAAGATAAGGCGCAACGGATTGAGCCCACCTTGCCAAGAAATCCCATAAACCAGAAACGATGCTGCTAACGCACCAACAAAAGCGCCAATAGGAACAAGCATAACGTAAGTAGGCATGAGAATCATAATAATCATAGCCGCCAAAGCACCGCCAGAGGTAATGCCAATAATTCCAGGATCCGCCAAAGGATTTCGCAAGATACCTTGTAAAATCACACCGGCTAAGGCAAGATTCATGCCCGCTAAAAAGCCCACTACAACACGTGGTAAGCGTATAGTCATGATAATTTGACCAATTTTCGATGTGTCGCTACCCGTTATGATTTGGTATAGTTCGCCCCAAGTTAATGGAACAGCGCCCAATTTCATACTTAGCAACACACCTGCTATTAACAGAATCAGCGCGGCCACAAAAACGCGTAAGCCCCGACGTTCCTGCACATTAATGAGATTGTCCATATAACACCTTTTCCGCATATAATAACACTTGATCCATTCGAGCGGTCGGCACCGACGCAAACAACGGACCTGGCAAGACCTCTATATTCCCATTAGCAACAGCAGGTACATTCTGCCATGCCGGCGTTTTAAAACCCTTTTTAAAAGCTGCTATATCTTTCTCCCCGCTACTACCATGATTAATCAAGATAACCTTGTCACAATCAAGAACGGCCATCGTCTCCAGATTAAGCGGAATATATCCATCCAAAGCATTCTCCGATACATCCTGCGGCAAATATACATCAGCCACATTTTTTGCCCCTAATCTTTGAAAAATATCTCCCACATATGTTTTACTGGAGGCTAGTTGGTAACTCGTAGGTGTCCCAAAAACGATGAGGACACGCGGTGCAGACTCATCTTTATGGCGCTGTATGATTGCCTCTAAGATATCATTATATTTCCGTACCAGCGCATTTGCCTCCCTATCATGACCGGTCATGATTCCCACATGTCGAATATGGTCCATGATGTCATCATAATTGGAGGATAAATGGTAAAAGCTAGGAATATGATTCGCATTAAAAGCTTTGCGCAACGCCGTTTGAAACGGCATGGCAATGCCGATGACGAGATTTGGGTCGGACATAATAATTCGTTCAATGCTTGGAGATACAGCACTATTCATATTCGGATACTGTGCAATTTTAGCCTGCACATCTGCCGGTAACTCCCTTGAATTTACTACGCCTACGGGGCTAACACCTAAAGTGATGAGCAATTCACTATCCGCCGAAGAAATGGATACTACACGACTTGCTACACTTGGCAACAACACGATTTGCTTCGTATCATCTTCAATCTGAATAGCACCTGCCTCGCTAAATATCTCTCGCTTGCCTTCAAAACTTATAACCGTAGTGAAAGCTCCCACAACGGCAACAATCCCCAATAAACATAATAACGGCTTATTGATAATAATCACCTCGCAGATTACTTATGCAAGCTAAACCTCATACATTATAGTTTCAAATTAATGCCACTAATATTACATACGCCAATACATATGCATCTATTTCATTCATACATTAAGGCCTCAGCATTTCATGCGTACATTAATATTTCACTATTACATACGCAAGTTAAGGCCCATGCGATAAGTGGCGCCATGAATATCCCGTAAATCTTGTTTTTCACCAAATATATTTTCAACCCCTACATACATGGATGCATTGTCATTCAACTGACGAGTAACCATGACGTTCCAAGTTTGAATATTTTTCTTTTTCGGGATACTGAGACGTGGGTTAACAACGATAGCATCGATGCCATCGAGGTAGTTAATGTAATAGTTACCCCAGAACGCACCAGTCCAACGGCCTTGATGATAATTAACACCACCACTAAATACATGACGACCACGGTTTAACAGACGATTATGGGTAACGTCATTCTTTGCATCCAAATAAGTATAGTTACCGAATACATCCCATTTATCATTGAGTTTATGATTTACAGATAATTCCACACCTTGCAATACAGCACGAGGTAAATTGGAATATGAAATATAAATACGGCGATTTGCCATATCAATACGATTGGTACCGCTTTCAATATAATTTTTAATCACATTGTGGAAGTAGGACGCCTTAACATTTGTCCGTTTCCAATCTTTTTCTACGGAGAAATCAAAGTTATAAGAGCTTTCAGGTTTCAAATTAGGATTACCTTGCAAATATATATCGAAAGTCCCTAATCGCCCTCTCGGTACATTAGATGCCATAAGCCAATGATGATACATTTCCGTCATACCAGGTGTGGAATAGCCTGCACCGTAGTTCATTTTAAAGCGAAGACTATCATTTGCTTTATAGGTAACACCAATCTTAGGCGACCAATGGCTATCAAATGTATTTGACGTATCATAACGAACCGCAGGAATAATTATCCATTTACGACTAGGTTTCCATTGATGTTGCACAAAGTAACTACCGTAATTAATGGTTGCCTTACCCGCGGTATCTGTAATGCCTTCTCGAGTTCTTGACCATGCAATGGAGCCGTTATTAATACGCGTACTAATCGCTTCTTGGCGACGGAATTGAACGCCATAAGTCAAGAGATTCTTCTTATCGATTGATGTGTTAACCTGTGCGTCTGTAATCCATTCTTTATTATAATATTCATCCCAAATGGATAGTTTTTTTATGCCACCCGTGCGCTTATATTGATCATAAGTGTCTTTGTAATGATTGTAGTAAGACTGCACCATAAGCGATGACCGACCGCGACGGCCATTCCAACGAAGACCTGTACTTGTAGTAGTCGTATTTTTATCAACCGATTGAGTTAATGAGCTACCCTTTTTCGTATTCATATCCAAGTCTTCAGTTTCTCGATCTATAAAGAAGGAAAATTTATCCCTTTTTCCCGCTTGATAAGATACGTCAAAATGAAGCGGTATCCTGTCACCATGATAGTTATTATCCGATTCAGAATCATTATTTCCCGCTATATTTCTGCGAATACCGGCACCGATCGACCCGTTCCACTTTCCTTGTTGTCCGCTACGAGCCAATACATTGAAGTTATATCCCGTCGCACTCGATGCATCACGCCGAGAGATTTCAGTATTAACCTCTACACTTGGCTTTCTGGATTGCTTTGTAATAATATTAATAACCCCACCGTTCGCCTCGGAACCATAAAGGGCACTCGACGGACCACGAATTATTTCAATGCGTTCCACATTATCCATGCCTTGACGAAGCCAGCCCATGGCATTAGCTCTCGTTTTCGTCAACTCTCCCGTAACACGTCGTCCATCAATAAGAATTAATGTATGACGAGATTCGGCGCCACGCATCGTAATATTTTGTCCACCATGAGCATCGGTGCTGAAAGCAACGCCTGGCACACTTTGTAAGGCTTGCTCTAAATTACGATATTGGCGATCTTTAATTTCCTCTTGTGAAATAATCGTTGTCGCGATTGGCACATCGCGAACTAATGCCTCCGTACGAGTAGCGGTAACCGTAATATCTTTCATGCGTCTTGACTGCTCATCACTTACAGTATTTTGAGATTCATTCACATTATCTACACTTGTAGAACTATTATTTTCTGCACCTACCACACCTGCAACAGACGTTAGATATACAACACACAATAGTGCTGCCCATGACTTTTTCATCACACACCTCCAGAAAATATATTAGGGCTCTAATAGTATAAAACGATATCTAATCTCAATTATATATTCATCAGGAATAACTATCAATATTATTTTATGTTATCAAAGTAATATATATACATATAAAAAAACTAGTATCCATAAAGACACTAGTTTTTCATTATACTTATAAATTATAGTGAATTGTAATATCTGCATATTGTTGTGTACCTGTAGAATTTTCAGCGCCACCAATACTGCGAGCATATTCCATAGCATGCTCTGATAACATAGGATCATCAGAATTAAGAACTTCCACACTGGCAACACTACCACCTGGGGCAAAATAAATTCTTAGTGTCACATCACCTTGAATCCCCATAGTGTATGCATCTGTAGGGTAATTACTATTAATTGCACTTTGTAAATTACTCCAATACCCATCATAACTAAATGTGCCGCCACCACCGACATCTACTTCGGTGCCTCCTGTACCCTCACGATCACTGAGCCCTTCTCCACTTCCTGTCGATGCATATCCAATCCCAGGTCCTTCAGGCCCGACAAGTCCACTCCCCGTATTGCTACCGACAGAAGATTGTTTAATAGTACCTGTTTCACCAGCACGCGCTTGTTGACTAGACGGACTTACATCACTCTTTGTGGGGACGCCGGAGTTCCCATTTTGTCCTCCGTGACCGGCTCCACCGTTATCAGGTTGAACTTTATTATTTTCTAATTCTTTTTGGTATTGAAGCTCATGAACCTTCTCTTCTTTAATCTGCTCTTTAATTTCTTCTACTTGTTTCTCCGCTTCCTGTTCCGTTAGAAAATTAATTTGCAAAGATCCGGTCATTTGAGATTCGATGTAATCAGAAAAGAAAATAAAAGCAACACCAACCGTAATAATACTGATAATAGTAGCAATAACAAAGGCTTTTTTATAGGTCATATGTGGATATTTCCACACATCTATATATTTTTTCGGCATAGCATCACCTATTTATTAACAGTGGCAATACTAATACTTGCAGCGCCAGCTACTTTCATATCATCCATTAACTCCACGACCTTGCCATAGCTCAAATCCTTATCGGCACGAATAAGGAAATTTTGATTTTTATTCTCTCCAATCTTGGCTTTCACAGAGCTAATAAGCTGTTCTTTCGTCACATACCCATCATCTATCATCAGCTGCCCAGATTTTTCAAAATCAATTAAAACCGGGCGCAACTCAGCGGACTGCTGCGTTTTCGTTTTTGGCAGCATAATAGATAAGGATTGTTGTGGAATTGTATATATGGTGCTAATCATAAAAAATACGAGCAAGAAAAAGATGATATCAATCATAGGAATAACCATTAAAGTAGGCTTTTCTCCCTCCATACGACTCATTCGTTTCATGCAGCATGCCCCCGATCATAAGAATCTAAAACACGAGAAAATGAATCTTCTAAACGAGATATCGTCATGCGTACATGATGGGTAAATGCAGCATGGAAACATAACGCTACAATAGCCACGCAAAGCCCGGAAGCAGTTGCGACAAGGGCTTCCCCCACACCACCGGTAATAGCAGTAGGTACCGCACCGTCAGCACTGAATACCTGAAAGGCACCAATCATACCCGTTACAGTACCAAGCAAGCCTAATAATGGTGCTATCGTAACAATGGTAGAGAGCCAATCAAGGCCACGAGAAGCGTGCGTATAAACATGAGCCACCATATCCTCCATTTTAGACTGCAATACATTACGATCCTGACACTGTCCAAGCACGCGAGGTAGATTATACGAAATATTAGCTGTATATTTAGATTCTAAGGTAGCTAATAAGGATTGCCAGTTCATTTCGCTCCCTTCTAATGCATCATTCAGAGCAAACATTTCCCGCTTCAATTGTCGATAATAAGCTATACGTTCAATCGCTATAGCTACGGCAATGATAAGGGCCACTAGTAACGGCCACATAACAAATCCACCATGTAAGAATAATTCCCAAGCCTCTTTCATCGTAAACCTCCTTTATTAACAGCTTAATTCTATAAACTTATTTTCTCCCCTACTAAACTAGTTTTAAATAAATCAAGTTGCATCAAAACGATAATCAAAATCACTTAATAAGTCTACCATATCATACTATATTTTCCAATATCATATAAATACCAGTCATTATAAAGGATATTATAAATTATAAACCTGAAATAATTTTGAACTTACGTCTCAATTGCAACACAAAAAGAGACCTTGCTTTGATCAAGGTCTCTTTTTATTAAATTATATTTCCACTAACAAAATCACATCGTACATAATCAGTACTATTGCAATTCAGTAGTTTGTGTCTTTACTTCGCGAGCCGTAGTAAATGCTGCTAATTCTGCATCACCAGCACCAAGAATGACTTTATTAGCAACTAACGCATTAGCCGCTGTTTTAGCATCTTGTAAAGTAATTCCAGCACGAGGAGCACTAATTGTGACTGATGTGCTTTTACCACCGACCGTAGAAAATGTAAGATATACAACGCGTTTTTCCGCCATGTGGGCGCCTCCTTTCACGTTTCATAAACAAGTTCATCGAATCTAGATAGGCTATAAACATGTTAGATTACAAATATACGTATCTTCGATTCATATCAATAAGGATGGGAATGTGTGGACTTGCTATTTCTACACCTTTTTACGACTATATAAGAATGTACGAAACCAGCAATTAAAAATGTGTTTGGATCACCTAAAACAAAATGGTAGAAAACCTACACTTAATGTCCTAAGGATACTTCATTGACGCGGACCACGTCGGACAAGCTGTGGTCATACAAGGCTGCCAGCGCATTACCAACGGTTTTCACATGATCGTCAGACGCTTCTTCCGCAACACGAGTATAGGTTACGTCTTTGTACTTCGGCGCATCTTCGGTACCGATGTTAAAACGCAACACCAATTTAGTGCGTTTAATGTTAGCCATCGTATCACCTCCTTTCACCCTCTTATATTCCTGAGGCCCTCATTCGACAACCCTCTTGCCGTTATTTAAGGTACTTATGGTGAAAGTAGCTGAACTCTGACTGTAATACTATAAATTGAAATAGAAAAAGACCTCTACCTAATGTTATCTAGAAGTTTATCAATCTAGATAACACCGGTAAAGGTCTATAAAGTGCTCTTACTACGAGTACTATCCATATACATATTATTCGGTTTTCAAAGCCAACATAAAGTCATATGCTTTAACAGCGGCTTCAGTGTCCACAAAATGTAGAGGATTTAACATACGACAGAATTTAAAAAGATATTCATGTTTACCCAGAATGTCTTTTATATGTAGAACGGTCTCACGGGCTGTACAAGCTGAGCTATAGCCATTCATCATAGCATATAGATAACATATAGGTAAATTATCCTCTCGGAAAAAACTGTGAACAAAGACGAGTAAATCCCAGCCTTGCGGTGTTAACTCAGGCCAACGACGGCTATTCTCCCAATCTAGCAGAGTAATCTTATCTTCTTCTGGCTCATAAGTAATGTCTCGCATGGCAGGACGACCATGGCTTAAACCATAATCATGCAAGCGCCCCAATGTCTTGCCAAACATATAAAAAATATGACTTAACATATCTTGCAAACTATCATCCTCTGGATGTTGAGCAGGCAATTGGCTATAATATGTTAACGTTTTGCCACAATCTTCTGTAACAAAATAATGTTCTCTAAAACCAGCAATAACAGGAGCTACTGGTAATTGCGTATTCACAAAAGAAATCTTGTAAAACTCATAATCAAAAGAAGCTCTAGGTGCGGGCTTAATCCAACTAGAGCGATGGTTACTTATATCCTGTTTTACAAAGTACTGTTTGTTGTTAAAATCCACAGAAAAAACACGATGTTCTGTCTCTTGATCAATCATTCGATCGATATATTCTAATAGCATATCATTCATTATTTTCCCCCCGTATATACACTCTATAATGCTAATCACCCTCTCAAAGCATAATAACTAGTATTTCCAATATAATATCTCCCAAATTTATATTGTATAGTCTAGTATATATAGCATTATAATAATTTATGAATTACAACATATTAGCTATTACTCATATAAGTGTATACAATTTGTGTACTTATTATACTACAATTATCAATCGATATCAAAATCAAATTTATTTATAAAGTTAGTATTTTACTGTATTTATTTTACATTTATCGGTTTATATATATTTCACGATTAATATTTCAGTACACTTAAATCCAAATCTATTACCATTAATATTACTGGAGCTCTATTTATAAAAAAGAAAAATCCCCTAGCCTAAGCTAGGGGATTCTTCTGGTAATTATGATAATAGGTTTAGATTCAGACTACTATATAGACCAACTCTGATCATGTCTAAATCAAACGAATTAACCTACAAATTTTGTCACTGCCGCAGTATCAGTTAAGTGACGTTTAGGCATACCCATTTCAGCAGGAGAAATGCCAAGAGCAAGACCTACTAATTGGGACATGTGCAAGATTGGCATATCTTTGCCACCGCCAACAACTTCTTTAGCTTCTTTTTGGAACATATCAAGTTGCATTTGGCAAAGTGGGCAAGGAGTAACTACGCAATCTGCACCTTCTGTTGCCGCATCTTTATTGATAGAGCCAGTCATTTGCATTACGGAATCATGCGCAGGGTATACAGCATGGAAACCGCAGCAATCAAGTTTACGGGAGAAGTCGATTGGTGTAGCACCGATAGCAGAGATCAAATCTGCTAAGGATGTAGGCATTTGATAATCTTCGAAGCCCAATTCAGTTTGAGGGCGAAGAATATGGCAGCCATAGTATTCAGCTACACGTAACCCAGTTAATGGTTTAACAACTTTAGCTTTCAATTTGTCCAAACCGTAGTCGCGGATCAATACCCATAAGAAATGAGTAATATCAGTTGTACCGCGGTATTGTTTACCGATTTGAGCTAATTTTTTGTTAACTTCGTTCTTTTCTTTTTCGTTTGCATCAAGTTCATTTTTAGCTTCACGAAGCATCAAAGTACAAGTATTACATACAGTTAAAAGGTTTAAACCCTTTTCTTCTGCTAATGCAATGTTACGTGCGTTTGTAGCGAGTGTAACTTCTGGAGCGATATCTTGAACGTGGGAAGCGCCACAGCAAGTCCAGCCGTCAAGTTCTTCCAACTCAATACCTAATTTTTTAGCTACAGCAACTGTTGCTAAGTAATCTTCTTTGGCAGCGCTTTCAAGAACGCAACCTGGGAAAAATGCGTATTTCATTATTTGCTTACCTCCTCAGCTGCTTTCATAAGTCTGCGAACACCATCAATACCGTTTACAGGTTTTTGAGGTACTACAAGTTCAAATGGGTTGATTTTGCTGTGTTTCCACAAACGCAATGCATAGAATGCTTGTTTAGCGGAATCTACAACACCATCAGATTTCAAGCTCATAGAAACTTCTTTCAAGCGACCAGTTTTGTAAAGGTCCTCTTTGAAAGCAACTGCATGGCGAACGCCTTTGCTGTTAGTAAGGCCAGCTTTTGTAGCTTCTTTACGCAAGTTGGAAATGTCTTGAGCAGGTTTTAAGTGTTTAGGGCAACGGGAGATACAGTTCATGCAGTGAACGCATTTCCAAAGACCGTTGTCGAATGCAGGTTGAATGTGAGCCATAGGTGCATCATCACGGCTATCCAATACGAAACGGTTAGCTTTTGTGAATACATATGGTTCCAAGAAGTCGTCTTCGCGAGCAGTCAATTTGTTACATTCAGACGCACAGCAACCGCAAAGGATACATTCTGTACCAGCAACGAATTTTTTGAAGTCAGCTGGAGTTTGGCGAACGATTTTGTCCCCTTCGTTGAATTCAGCTTTAAGGAAAATCCAAGGAGCAACTGTTTTCAAGCGATCAACTTTGGATTCCCAATCAACAACTAAGTCACGGATAACACGGAAGTTGCCGATTGGAGCGATTGTCAATTCGTCTGTGCCATAACGTTCTGTTAATTCATCGATTTTAGATTCACAGCCGAGCATCGCTTCGCCATTTACACGAATGGAGCAAGCGCCGCAAACTGCGGAACGGCAAGCTGCCAAGAATGTCAATGTTGGATCTTGAGTATCTTTAATTTTTTGAAGGCCCCAGAGGATTGTACGGTCAGGTTCGTAATCGAATTTGAAAGTCTGTACAAACGCGCGACCTTGTTGGTAACGGTGAATATGGTAGGTGATTTGTCTCATCTTAGTACTTCCTTTCTTGTGGTTCGTATTTAGTGAACACTACGTCGCGTTCTGTTAATTCGTATTGACCGTCAGCACCTAATTTGATCAAGGAATGTTTTAAGTATCTTTCATCATTACGTTTAGGATGGTCTTCACGAATATGAGCACCACGAGATTCACGGCGGTGTAAAGCGCCCATAGCAATAGCTTTTGCTACTGTTAACATGGAGCCAATTTCACAATAGTTTACGAATGCCATGTTGTAAGTACGTTCAGGGTCACCTACATAGCAAGTTTTATAATCTTCAATCAATTGTTCGATTTCTTTTAAGGCTTCAGTAATACCTTCTTCATTACGGAAGATACCTACTTTATTCCACATTGCATCAGCCAATGCATCGCGGATTTCTACAACCGGACGACCGCCTTCACGGGATGTTACTTCTGTGAAACGAGCTTCCCAAGCTTTTGCAGCTGCAGCAAGTTCCGCATCTACGTTAGGTTGTTCATGTGTTTCAGCATAATCAGCTGCGCCAGCACCGGATACTTTACCGAATACCACGCCGTCTGCCAAGGAGTTACCACCCAAGCGGTTCGCACCGTGGATGGAGATACAAGATGCTTCGCCAGAAGCGAACAAACCAGGCAATTCACATGCACAAGTTTTGTAATCCACTACGTCGATACCGCCCATTGTATAGTGACATGTTGGACGAATAGGTACCGGTTGAGTCAATGGATCACAATGTTCGAAAGTCATAGCCAAGTCACGAATACCATGAAGTTTTTCGATGATAACTTCAGGACCTAAGTGACGAAGGTCAGCTACTACGTATGCGTTAAGACCGGAACCGAAACCACGACCTGCAGCGATTTCATCTTCGATTGCTTTCGCTACAACGTCACGGGATGCCAATTCCATTTTGTTAGGCGCATATTTTTTCATGAAACGTTCGCCTTCAGAATTAAGAAGATAACCGCCTTCACCACGAACCGCTTCAGACATCAAGATACCGGTACGACCAAGACCAGTCGGATGGAATTGGATCATTTCCATATCCTTCAATCCGTTACCGGCACGGAATGCCGCTGCCATACCATCGCCAGTGGAAAGGAATGGGTTTGTAGTACGAGTCCAGAAGATACGGCCTGCACCACCAGTAGACAAGATAATAGCTTTCGCTTTAATTTGTTCTACGCGACCTTCTTTCATGTTCCAAACTACAGCGCCACCAACGTGACCTTCTGCAGATTTAACAAGATCTAAAAGATACCATTCTTGTAAGAAGTGTACGCCTTCTTTCAAGCATTGTTCGTAAGTTGTGTGCAAAATAACGTGACCAGTTTTATCCGCAGAGTAGCAAGTACGTGGATAGGATTGACCACCGAAGTTACGTTGCGCAATTTTATTCTCTTCAGTACGGGAGAATGGAGCACCCATGTGGTCCATTTCAAGTACGCCTTCTGGACAACGAGAGCAGAAGAATTCGATTGCATCTTGGTCGCCAAGATAGTCAGAACCTTTTACAGTATCGAAAGTATGAGTTTCAACTGTATCTTCAGCTGCAACGTTGTTCAAACATGCATTTACACCGCCTTGCGCCATTGCTGTTGCAGAGCGAGTTGGGAAAATTTTAGTAATAAGAGCTACTTTTAAGCCTTTGCGACGACCTACTTCAAGAGCCGCACGCATGCCGGCGCCACCGCTACCTACTACTAGAACATCAAACTGTTCCATAATGACCTCCTCATAACTACCTATTAATAAGAAACCTGTTAGACTATCTCATTTCAAAAACTTATAAAAATTTTTGATAACCTAATCATTTTTCTTTCAAGAAAAACCCCATACTTATGCGATTTTTCTTATTTCTTTACCTATAATTATAGAGAGCATTTCAGGTCATGTCTAAACCCTATTATGCATAATTAATTTTGATTAATCTAATTGATAATTTATTTCACTTAGCATTTTTAAGGTAAAAAGAGGAGTCAAAAAATTACCTATATGAATAATTTTTACAAGAAGTTAAGGATTTTACGAAAGTAGTTCGGTTCCGAAATTTTTCTATGTTTTTATTTCCTTTGGTATCTATAGAATTCGCATAAACACTAGCTTTTTAATTATTGCTAACCATTCCTAATAATTAATATCCATTAAATTCCTACTAAATTTACCTCGAATTTAATCATCGAAAATTATCGTATTTCTCCGTTCATAACAAGCATTTATTTCTGTGATAATAATTATCATAAGTTTTTTTAGTGATTTATCGCACATCATCTAAAATCGATAAAATCACCCTCATCTATGCGCATACGGCAATCTTCGATATAGTTAGATTTTATTCATTAGCAGAATTCATTAAGTTTCAGTCTTTCACCATTTTTAAGGCTTTCAAAAATGAAGAAAAGTCTTGTAAACTCGCATGTACATTCATCTTTTGCTCATTACTATTGTATAAGGTATGATAATAGATAAATAAGTTATATAATATTATATATATAGTCACCTTATATGGTGTTGTGGCTTTCAAAAAAAGAAAGTTTATATATATATATAATGACTATAATTAATGTAGTTGGAGAGCTATATTTTTAAATCATACATAAGGAGAACAGAGAATGAAAATTTTACTTGTAGAAGACGAAGAAATGCTGAATGGTATCACGGCTAAATATTTACGTGCAGAAAATATGACAGTTGATACATGCTTCAATGGGCAACAAGCGATCGATTACGTTAACACATCTAGCTATGACGTTATCGTAATGGATATTATGATGCCAATCCTCGATGGTATCAGTGCTCTTGCACAAATGCGTAACGACGGTAATACAACACCTGTATTGCTTTTAACAGCAAAGGATTCCTTACAAGATAAAGTTACAGGCCTTAACACTGGTGCAGATGATTATCTTGTAAAGCCTTTCGATCTTGAAGAGTTAACCGCTCGTATTTATGCATTGGCTCGTCGTAATGCGCGTCATGCACAAAACGATATCCATGTAGGTCCACTTACCATCAATGTTCCTCAACGTACTGTTAAACGCGACGGCGAAACAATTACATTGACTGCAAAAGAATTCGACCTATTATTCTATTTAGCAAGTAACGAAAATATCGTATTATCTCGTCAACAAATCCTTGACCATGTTTGGGAATACGATTATGAAAGCTACTCTAACCTTATCGACGTATACATTAAAGATTTGCGCAAGAAAATTGATACTGATGAGAATGTAAAACTCATTCAAACGGTTCGTGGAGTAGGGTATGTCCTCAAAACAGAAAACTAATGATCCTCACCGAGATCTAGATACCATGTCTGGGGCAGCCACCGATTTATTTAATCGGCTGCCCCTAACCTTTAAAATTATGTCTTGGTATACCATCTTTTTGCTTATCATTTTGATGGTTGCATCCGCATGGATTTACGCATATACACATGAATCCGATAACAAAGAAGTGCGCGAACGCTTACAACAACAAGCGATGATTATGGCTACGGATATCCGCAAGTTTAAACCGTACCAAGATAATACATTCTTCTTTGTATCAACTCAAGATGGCTATATTATTAAAGGCGCCTTGCCAGATGGGTTTCCAAACCAAACAATCCTTTCCTTAGGCCAAGTTGGTGAAATTGCTGCTGGTGATGATACCTTCTACTACTACGATACTCCGGTCAACGAACCGAACTATCGTGGTATTTTGCGTGCTGTTACAAAAGTAAAAACAGCCTCTAAAAAGACGGAAAACCTTTTATACAGCTTACTGTTAGGGAATATCATTTTCTTACTAATTTCCTCCCTAGGCGGTTATCTTTTCATCAAAAAAGGACTTAAACCGGTCCGAACTTTGACGAAAACAGCTAAAGTCATCGGTAAGAACAACGACTTGAGCCGTCGTATCGACATTCCGGCTCGCACAGCGAGAGATGAAATCTACGAACTAACTACAACATTTAACCGTATGATTTCAGGTCTTGAGGATTCTTCCAATCGTGAAAGACAGTTTAGTTCTGACGTATCTCACGAGCTACGTACACCAATTGCCGTTATTAAAGCAGAAAGTGAATTTGCTCTAAAATACGGTCGTACAGAAGCAGATCTACGGGAAGGTTTAACACATATCTTAGAGCAAGCTAAGTTCATGACTAACCTCGTAAGCCAACTGCTTGATGTAGCCCGCCTTGAAAATGCACAAGGTCTAAGCTTTGCACCTGTCAATGTATCATTGATGTTATCCAATATGGTCCACGACTATACAAGACTCTGTACAGAAAATACAGATAAACAGATTACGATTACATCTCATATTGAGCCTAATTTACATATGAATGCTCACGAAGTATCATTACGTCGAGCTATCACAAACCTAGTGGACAATGCCATTAAGTTTACAAACTCTACTATTGATATTTCGGCTAAACTAGTAGGCAGGGACTTAGTCATTACCGTAACAGATAATGGTATTGGCATCGAACCTGAAGCTCTGGATCATATTTGGGATCGGATGTATCAGACGGAACAATCGCGAAATAAAAAGTCTAATCACGGCATCGGCCTAGGCCTATACTTTGTAAATAAAGTTATTAACTTACACCATGGTACAGTAACGGCCACGAGTGAACCACAAGTAAAAACTACATTTACCGTGCGATTGCCGTACAATACAAGGGAAGAATAACATAAAAGGGACTGACCAATGGTCAGTCCCTTTTCTATATCCATTTTAATTCAAAAAGCCCATAATGTAGAATTAATTAAACCATAAAAAACTAGCATATAGAAGCTCCTTCTATATGCTAGTTTTTGTGTATTTAATTTTAAAGCAACTTATTATAGATAATTAACTTTAGCCTACAAATTGTTGCCAAAACGGCATATATACATATTCTAGGAAGGTCCATACAAGCAGACCCGCTACAGCACCAACGATAGCACCATTAATGCGGATCCAGCTGAGATCGTCCTCCACCTTAGATTCAATAAAGTAAATAAATTTATCTGTACTGAGGCCACCTAATACTTGACGTATGATAGTTTCAATAAGGTCATACCCTTGTTCAAGTACATAGTCGCCAATATCGTGTAAGGTTTTTTCAATACGATTTCTAAGATCTTCTGATTGACCGTAAACATTCCATAACTCAAGAGCAATATTAACTAAAACCTGAGCCGGAGTTTCTCCATTTTCATCCCCTACAAGCAATAGTTCTTCTATATAAGGGCATAAATGGTTTTCGATAACAGATTCCCAGTCTTGTTCGCGAATCCAGCGTTCCCACGCTTCGTTAAGAGCATCGCAGACTTCATGGTTCTCTTCAATATTACGAATTGGTTCTACCCATTGTCGCAACCAAGCTGTTCGTTCGGGGCTATTGGGCCGTTTCCAGCTTTCCAGCATCGCATAGGCCTCTTGGACAATAGCCTCTGCCATTTCTTGATAGTTTACTACATCGGTAGCTTCGGACATAGAAATAAGGAAATCAGACCAGAACCCTTTTCGCTTTTTCTTATGTGCCTCTTCTGCTACGACAGCGGTAAGCCAGGTAACCATAGCTGGATGATTAATCCGTTCTTGAATCACGTTTAAAACTTGTACGACCATGCTTTCATAGCGATTATGCTCACATAAATCGAGTAATACGTGTTTCAAAACGGGCACGAGAGAATGTTGTTGAAGCAATCCACGAATGCGTTTTGCCCCCCATTGTGCCCATTCTTCATTAGTTTGAGATTTCCATAAAAGGTGTAGTCCTTGATGAATCACAAGGCGTGCTGCTCGTTGCCCCTCAGGAGACAACAAGAACTTCTCAAACAATGGCACAAATTGCACATTTTTTAATAATACTTTACAACGCTCCTTGGTAAGCATCTTCGTCTCTACAAGTTTAATAACGCCATTAATGAGGCGATCTTTATTTCTAGGAATTAGCGCTGTATGATATGGGAAACCTAGTGGCTTACGGAATAATGCTGTTACAGCGAACCAGTCGGCCACACTGCCGATGAGGGCAGATTGAACAGCCCAGTACAACGGTTGATACCAACTTTCATAGCCAAAGAAAAATTGTCCTACAAAAGCAAAACAATACAATACGGCAGTCAAGCCTAAAATGCCATTAGCACGCTGTTTCAAGGTAAGGGATTTCAAATAACTAATCATTTGAGCACCCCCTCTACAATGATGGTCAAACCGTATAAGGTGCCCCCAAGGACAGCCCCTATAAGGGAACCATTAATACGCACCATTTGAAGGTCATAGTACATTTTGCCACGAACAATTTGAGTGATTTCATCAGGCGAATAGCGAGATAATTCCTGACCTACCACACTGTCGATGAGGGGGTTCAATTTCTGCAACCACGGAATACTACGCAACAAGAAGAACCGCTCAAACGGCGCCTGCTTGTCTGGATTCAACAAAATTTCGGTGCCGAGCACATTAAAGCGATCCATAACGATGTCCATGAGGCGTTTCCAGTCCAATGTATCCCCATCGATAAGTTTGCCTTCCCATTCTTCAAGAACCATTCTAATCCACTGATTTTTATGTTCTTCGATGAAAGCTTGCCATTCTGTATTGGTTTCTAGGTTATTGAAGAATCGAATTGCTTGGCCCCATACATAGCGCCCCAATGCAGAATCGATAGATTCATTTTCCTTCAAGAACTGAACGGCTTTTTTCTGTACCGTCTCTACCAATCGTTCTGGTGAAAGTCCATCTCCACCAAAGGCGATAGCCAATTCACGAAAGAAAGAATCCTTTGTATAAGTTTTCATAATGTCTAGCATGACGCGATACAAATAGGGATATACCTGATTTGATGCGATAACACGCTGACATGTGCGGTTAAAATAAAGCCAAAACACGCTTGCTGTGTGACGTTCTAGCATACAACGACCAAAGAGAATAACAAGGGGTGTTGCTTTCCAGTTTGTAACCCCCTTATAAATGGCCTTATTAATCTCTTGGCGCATCGGTTCAATATCCATATGAGATAAAACTTGATTCCCCACACCGTACAAGAGATTTCGAATTTGAACTTGTCCCACATCGCTCATGCCGTATTCAACGATACGGACCATAACGCGTTCTTTTTTGATAGCATAATACATCTGTGGCACGCGCAATAGCTCTTCGCTGAGCATAGTGCGACCTATCTGAATTAATCGTTCCTTACTGCGCGGCAAGATTGCCGTTTTAAAAGGAATGCCTAAAGGCTTCGTAAAGAGAGCCGTTACTGCATACCAGTCCGCGAGGCCACCTATCATAGCTGCCCCAGAGATATGCATGATAAAGGCCCAAAATGTATCATGTCGCTGTGGATATGAAATTAAAAATATAATAGCCATGACAACCAACAGGGTGGTTGCCACTGGTTTGGTTTTCATCATCACTTGATCCTAACTTACTCAATTACGCATATAGACTGTTCCTATATAACGTAGTGACCTCGAGGCCTACGGACTTTCACAAATTATATCTACAATCTAAAAAGTAGCCTCATCGCCATCTTTTTGAGGTTCCCAAATCGGCACCTCCCCAAAGAGAGCTTTAAAGTATACAGACGGTGTCCATAATGGACCATTCAAATGCATTGGAATAAAGGCTTTATTCACCTGTACACGGCGCAAAAATTCAATACTACCCCACTCCATAGCGTCTTCCAAACGATTGTCTACAGGGAACATCGCTACATCTACGGACAAGCCCTCTAATTCCTTGAACTCACGCCAAGCCATGCGCTTTGCATCCGCATTGTTTTCTGGCGTATCACCAAGCCAATGCCACCAATTAAGGTCTCCTGCATGGAAGATAGAGTCAGAGTCGATATTCGCCGTATTTGTCTTTATGTAAAAAGAGCCCCCTTCATCGGTGCTGCCATACATATGGATGCCTACATCATCTAATAGTGCATCTTGGCCAGGGCGCATGGTAATACATTTTTTTACCTTGCCCTCTAACGGCACATCTTGATGACAAATATAGCGCGTTTGAGGACCATCAAACTCCGTAATGGATGGGTTAAAGTGATCTCCATGAGTGTGACTTACGAAGAACCAAAGTTCACGACCTCGTTTAGCCAACTGCCAAACAATATTATTAGGATCCTTATAATAATCAAACACATAGCAACGCTTACCATCCTCTACGAGAAATCCGCTATGCGCTAAAAAAGTAACATGTAACATTATTATCAATACCTCTAATTTATTGAGAATTTATATCATTCGTATTTTTTATTATACCATATTTTTCTAAATGCATGGCATAAACAAATGGCTATTCATGACACATATAAAGGACTTTTTTAAAGTCTTATCAAATATATAGTGCCCCATATGTATCATAATAAGGGCAGAAATGCCGCTGGCATTTCTTAGATGCGGCCAGCGGCTTTCATATAGTCGATATATTGGTTACCCCAGTTTTCAAGGGAAGCTAATACAGTTTTAAAACCAGCCCCCACTTCGGTAAGGCTATATTCAACCTTTGGTGGAATGGTTCCATATACTTCACGATGTACAAGGCCATCATCTTCCATTTGGCGCAACGCTCTTGTAAGTGTAGCTTGTGTAATTGGATGTAATCTCCGTTCTAGTTCACGGAAGCGCACAGGACCTTCAGATAATTCATGCATAATCAACAAAGACCATTTGCCAGCCAATAACTTTTGACTCGTTGCAAAAGGACATCTGCCAACTAGATCATGAACATTTACAAGTTGCTCTGCCATTGTCATTCTCCTTATATATCTAGCTTAAGTAGCTTGTTATAACAAAAATAATACCTATAGCTATGCTACTCTTTATCGCTATACTACAATTTCTATTTCGGTATTAGAAATATTTCCACTTAATGTAGTTCAAATCATATCACAATTTTTTAGAATTGCAAGTATTTTATAGTATCATTTTTTAGGGTACAAAAATTTTTGAAAAATTTTTAATCAGTAAATATCACAATTCTATCATATTTGATAGTACCTATCTCAAATAATTCTACTATTCAAAATATTTGCACCAATATATAATAAACTCACTAACTAAATACAATTATCGGTTGGTGAATCAATAACTATTAGATTTAGTCATCAACATTTATAGCTAAACAATTGTATCAATTTTACAGCATTAAACAGATTACACATTATCAATTGAAGGATTAGGTGATATTATGAAACGCATGCCTACACTATTCGTCGGTCACGGCAGCCCTATGATGGCTTTAGAACATACAGAAACAACAAATACTTTCAAAAGTATAGGACAAAATATAATTAACAACTATGGCAAACCAAAAGCCATACTTGCCATCTCTGCCCATTGGTATGCAGATGGCACCTACATTCAAAGTGCAGAGAATCCAAAACAAATTTACGATATGTATGGATTCCCTCAAGAACTCTACGAAGTTGTGTATCCTGCTAAGGGTGACAGCAATTTAACGAAAGAAGTACAAAAATTACTGGGTAACTCCATTTCTATAAATAACACTTGGGGTATCGACCACGGCATGTGGACCGTGTTAGTTCACATGTTCCCTGATGCATCAATTCCTGTTGTCCAACTATCTATCAATAAATACCTAAGCCCAAAAGAAGCCTATCAATTAGGCGTAAAACTTCAATCATTACGCGATGAAGGCTATCTCATCATGGGCAGTGGTAATATCGTTCATAATCTAAGACGCATAGAATGGGATAATCCATCTGGCACCTCCGCCACAATTGAGTTTGACCAATACATTTCTAAAGCAATCTTAGAAAATGATGTAGATACTGTTGTTAATTACACCCAACATCCTCAGGCTAGCTATGCTGCACCTACACCAGATCACTATCTACCATTAATCTATATTATGGCCGCTAGCGAAGGGACAAAACCGACTGTATTTAATCAAACCTATAAGTCGGGCTCCCTATCGATGACGGGATTTATCTTTAAAGATGAGCCTCAAAACATACTTTAAGCCCATAATGATACAAAAAATCTCCTAGGAAATTTTTATTTCCTATTCACATAAAACCTTACATTACTATGTATAAACAAAAATAAATATATATATATATATATTTATTTACGCAAAAGAACCGCTAGTTACAAAAACTAGCGGTTCTTTTCTTTACCATACTAATGACTCTACTTAATAAGTTTTTTAATGAAAGCTTCCATTTCCATCGGTTTTACAACAGGCTCGAAGCGCCCTACCACATTACCTTTACGATCTATAACAAACTTAGTGAAGTTCCACTTTACCTCATCGTCCTTTAAATAATTAGGATCGATACCATTGAGATAATCTGTAAGCATTTCAGTTTTATCACTAGGTGGGAAGCCTTGGAATGGTTGTTCCCGTATCATGTATTTGAAAAGGTCTAATGCACTTTCATCGCGTACATCTGCTTTCCCCATAACGGTAAAAGTAACACCGTAATTCAATTTGCAGAAAGATTGGATTTCGTTATTAGAACCAGGTTCTTCCTCTCCAAATTGATTGGAAGGAACCGCAATAATTTCTAAGCCTTGCTCTTTGTACTGCTTATAAAGAGCCTCTAGCCCCTCATATTGGTGAGTAAATCCACATTTGCTTGCCGTATTAACAATGATAAGAACTTTACCTTCATAAGTTTGTAAGGATTGTAATTCCCCAGACTTAGTAGGGAGGGAAAATTGATATACAGACATGGAATCTCCTAATTTAAATTAAAAATCTTTATTACACTAATAATGTTTTCACATCATAATTAAATTTTGCCGTTGTTTCCGCCGCAGTTTTTTGCCATTCTGTTGTTGCTGTACCATCTTTTTCAAGGAAGAATCCAGAGTCAAGATAGCGAATAATAATATAGTTGGAATCCTTTTGATCAAAACCGTTACCGCGGGAGAAGTCGATACCATGTCCGGTATTACGTGTTACGATAGCTTCCAACAAAGGCAACGTAATAGCATTCAACGTAATTTTCATATCACATTTGTCGAAAATCTTTTTAAAGAAAGAACTAGGTTTTTCTTCTTTATATACTAATAGTTTACTAATTGTACCATTAGATGCACACACTACGCGACGAATTTCATTAATAGGAATATCTACCTTACCATTCGAAATAACACCGTTTTTAATAGTAATTTCTCGTTTACCCATATAGGAGTAATCTAGTGGCAATTGAAGAGTATCTAAATTCGCAGGGAAGTCCGCTGTCAATTTATGGCGAGCAAAAGCAGCAATGATTGCTTTGGTTTCACGAATATTATGACCAGTATTATAATCTGTACGGTCAGTATCTAAATCTTGACCTTCTATATTTTTCCAATTATGGTCTCTAAATATAATCGAATAGTTACTATTTGAATTTAAATATCTTGTAAGATGAAGCTCATTTACATCATCAAAATCAATGTCAGTTATAACTTGTCCATTCGAATCTTTACAGAGTACACCATTGTAACTAACCGTCAATATACGATCCGTACTTTCAAAAACAACAGGATTTGTGTCGAATACAGAAATCATAGCCCTCTCCTTTTCACGACTTCAAACATACCTACACCTGTATATATCAAGTGCATTTGCTCAATATATTGATTAAAGATATTAATCAAATATAGTTAATTTAATCATACACCTTCTATATGAATTTATGCAAATGATGTATTTCCCCCATACTATAGCTACAAACTCATGATTCTCAAGATAACAAAAGACACCAACCATTCAATTGGTGTCTTTACTACATACAAGGAGCCATTTTGCAATAGCTCCTTGTTCGTTATATAGATGATATTATAATCTATTTCATGTCAAACAAAACAGAATTTTCTAAGAAAATATGTTCATGAAGGCCTTCTTCTAAGGCTTTCATGGTCTTAAATACATAGACATAAGTAGCACAACCATCTGCTGGTGCCGTGTACTGATTGGTCAATGCACTTAAGGATTCCAAAAGTACACCTGCAGCTTCGTGTTCAGCACGAAGTTCTTCAAAGTCTACGGGTTTCCCCGCTTTAAACTCAGGGAAGTCTACATGTTCTTCATGCCGGAAATGAGGTACAAGAGCGGATTTGAGTTGCAAAAAGGTTTGATAAATCTTTGTCAATTCCTCACCATGATGGTCATAATGTACATTTAGCAGTTTTGCCAACCCTTGGTCAATTTCATCAATCATATTTAATTGTTCTCGATGGTAATTATGAACGATGTAATCAATCAATTGGTCTTTAGAATAGCTAAGCACCTCTGCACGAGAAGATTTCTGAGCAACTTGTACATCATTTAGCATAGCAATGTATGCATCCACATCTTTACCTTTTTCTGCAATAGCCTCCGCTAAAGGATGTCCGCCACCACAGCAAAAATCAATTCCATCTTTTGCTAATACATCCATTAACTCTGGATTTACTTTAACCGCATCAGCTACGGTCATGGATTTATTAATAGTCCCAAAACTCATAAGATACACCTCCAATCGTTTACGCCGATCTATTTTCTTATAGTTATACTATACGACCAACCATGGATTCTGTCTGTCGCAGTGGCTACGAATTTGAAAGTAACATGACAACAATGGTAACGCTGTAGGAAATAACATGGCGTGATGAATATAAAATATATGGATATATGTTGAACATACAAAAAGCTGGCCCTATAGAGCCAGCTTTCAGCATATCAAAACATACATGACATATGTGTATATATAATTATGTAGGCAGCTATTAGATACTTTCAACAGCAGCGATAGCAGCAACGTCTACAACGTCTTGAGCAGAGCAGCCACGAGAAAGGTCATGAACTGGTTTAGCCAAGCCTTGAATCAATGGGCCAAGAGCATCAGCGCCGGAGAAGCGTTGTACCAATTTGTAACCAATGTTAGCAGCTTGAAGATCAGGGAAGATCAAGATGTTAGCTTTACCAGCTACGTTGGAGCCAGGAGCTTTCTTTTCTGCTACGGAAGGAACGATGGAAGCGTCCAATTGTAATTCGCCGTCAAATTTGAAATCAACGTTGCGTTCTTTCAAGATGTTAACAGCTTCAACCACTTTATCTACTTCTGGAGTGGAAGCGGAACCTTTTGTGGAGAAGGACAACATGGATACGCGAGGGTCAGCCATGCCAACAACTTTGCGAGCTTTTTCTACAGTGGATTCTGCAATATCAGCCAATTGTTCGCTAGTTGGATTAGGCAATACGCCGCAGTCAGAGAATACTAGCATACCGTCGTCGCCATATTCTTTTTTGCTTGTGAACATGAACATGGAAGAAGATACAGTTTTAAGACCTGGTTTAGTACCTACAACTTGCAATGCAGCGCGCAATACGTTTGCTGTTGGGCAAGCGGAACCAGCAACCATGCCATCTACTGCGCCAAGGCGAACAAGCATAGCGCCGAAGAACAAGCAATCGCCTTTCATAGTTGCGTCAGCTTTTTCAGGAGTCATGCCTTTTTTAGCGCGCAATTCTACGAATGTATCAACCATTTCTTGGTAACGATCATAGTTGGCTGGATCGATAATTTCAGCACCTTCGATGGATACACCAACAGCTTTAGCAGCCTCAGCGATTTCAGCAGGATTACCAACGAGTACAGGTGTTACGAAACCTTCTTTCAAAATAATTTCAGTTGCTTTCAATACGCGTTCATCTTTGTATTCTGGCAACACGATTTTTTTACCTAATGGTTTTACTTGGTCTTTTAATTTTTGAATTAAATCCACGATTTTTGCCTCCTTAACATTGGCTTTACGCCATATCAATACTATTATTATAGCAAGTTAACGACTCTCTAACAACCATTCTAAAACATTTCGTTGTTGAATTCCGTCGTAGTTGGCATTTTTATTTAGTTCATCTAAGGTGAGCAAAAACTTAGAGTATTGGTCTTGTACCGCCTCAAGCGGTGCTAGTTCTCGGCTCAAAGTATTAGAGTCAAGTACGGTCTCACTAACTTGATAATATTCGGTAATCCCCCCTTTTTGTGCTACAAAATCTATTTCACCCTTAGCCAGTTGCCCTACATATACGGTGTATCCTCGTCTAATGAGCTCTAGAAAAACGATATTTTCTAGTATATGACCTGTATCACGACTCGCATTCCCCACTAGCAAATTTCGTAATGTTACATCAACACTATAATACTTTGCATTGATACGTAGTAATTCTTTACCTCGTACGTCATAGCGATTTACCTTATATAACAACAAGCTATCCTGTAATCCTTGTAAATACCGTTCTACAGTTTTATTATCGATTTTTCGACCTGCACTAACGAGAGAGTTGGCTATTTTATTTGGTGAAAGTAAACTACCAACATTCGCCATAATATACCGCACTATATCTTGTAAAATTGTGACATCATTAATTTTCAATCGAGCCACAACATCATGCAATAACAAAGTATTATATAATCCACGTAAATATTCTTGAATATCAAAGTCTTCGCCCCCTAATTGCTGAGTATAAGGGAAGGAACTTTCACGAAGATAGGCCTCATAGGCAGGAATCAAAGAATACTGATTACCCTCATACTTGCTATGGTAAAACTCACTGAAGGACAATGGCAACATCTGAATTTCCACATATCGTCCAGTCAATAATGTGGCGATATCAGAAGACATAAAGTATGCATTGGAGCCCGTAATATATAAATCTGTGTTCTCTTTTACAAACAAGCTATCTACGACACGATGAAATTGATCTACATGCTGAATTTCATCAAGAAAAATGTAATTCGTTTCATTAGGCTGCATACGTTCTAAAATATATTGATACAACGCATGGTAATCTCGCAAATGCTCGTATTCCAATTCTTCAAAATTAATGGAAATAATCTGTTCAGGCTTCACATTATCTGCCAATAACTTATCTTTAAACAGCCTAAACAATGTAGATTTACCACAACGGCGTATGCCTGAAACGACCTTAATAATAGGCCGCTCTCGATTACGCCGTAAAAAATCTAGATATCCTTGGCGCTGAATTAACTTCATAAGGGCCTCCTCATCTATGTACCTTCTCATAGATGGAACCCATGTATTAGTAATATCAGATATCATATCACTTACCTAATAAATTTGGATTCCATTCCAACTTCATATTAATTTTATCATAAAGTTGGATTTCACTCCAAATTTTTATTATTTTAAGCATAAAATTGGATTAGATTCCTAAAGTTTTACTTTAAATTTAAACATACAGCACTTCAATTAATGTTTATCTATGAACTACATACCAATAATTGAACTCTTTACACATAATACGCTACAATAATAGAAACAAAATACGGATAGCCAAATGCCAATTTATATTCCTTATACACCCCTTTAGGAGGTCTTATGGCGAATACAGAGACAACGATCAATGCTGTTATACATCCAAAATACAATGACACACCTATAGACATAGAGAAAACAATTAAAGCCTTGGAACGCAATAATTTTGTAGTCCATTATTTCGAAACTGGTACTGAAGCTATTTCCTATTTAAAAGATCGTATTCAAAACAAACATGTAGCCATCGGGGACTCTCGCACGTTACTAAAACTCAATGCTTATGAAGCCCTATCCGAAGTCAACAAAGATGTAACGGATATCCAACGTCCCCTTCCTGGTGAAAGCTTCCGCGACACCGCATTGCGCACCATGGGACGTGATGTATTCCTTACCTCAGTCAATGCTCTTGCTCAAACGGGGGAAATGGTCAATATTGATGGTACGGGTAATCGTGTTGCCGCCTCACTCTTTGGCTCTCAAGAGGTGTTTTTTGTGCTAGGCATCAACAAAATCACGCCGGATTTAGCTTCCGCCATCTATCGTGCACGCAATGTGGCCGCTCCGCTCAACAGCAAAAAGAATAAAAAGAGCTCTCTCAATCCATGTGCTAGATTAGAAGAAAAATGCTATGACTGTGGTTCTCCAGATCGTATATGCAATGCATTAACGATTTACTATAAAAAGATGCGCAATATGCAAACCATGGAAGTCATCATCATTAATGAATCTTTAGGCTTCTAATGGTTTGCGGCCCATTCAAAAAATCTTGTATATTCATTTCTCCAAGTCCATACACGACTCTGTAAATTGTGGACCACCGAGGATCTACGGCACCACTTTCAAGGTCACTAATATAAGATTGGGCTAAACCAGATTTATCTGCCAATTGATATTGAGTCATTCCCAATTGTCTGCGCCAAAGTAAAATCAATACACCAAGCTTGTGAACTTCTTGTCGAACTTGTAGATCTTGACAACATACGATAGGATTCATGCCAACCTCTATCTACTTTCTCCCTCAACACATATTTATGCCTTTACTATAAATCTGGGCTCAATCATTTCCTAGTAGTGGTTGAAAAGCGATAACACAAAAGCCTTAACAAAAACTAATGTGTAAATCATTTTAATTAAGGCTTTTGTTCTATGCAGATTTCATTGCGTAGGATTTCATCATTTCGTGGAATTTTAGTATATATAAAAGTTATTATCATTAAAAATACAGATAGTAAATCAAAAATACAGGTATTATCTATATATTGCAATTCTTTTACAGTATTCATACATTATGCATACACTTGATTTATAAAATTACCTAGTTTTATTTATAATACAAGAAGACTATACGATATAAAGTAAATGCGATATATAGTAAATGCGATATATAGTAAATACGCAATATTGTTAAAATACATTTAGAAATAATAAGTCTATTAACAATACAAAAGGACTATACAGCTGAACTGTATAGTCCTTTCTATGTATTTATATAAAATTATTGATTTGCGCTTTCTTGTGCTTTTTTGATTTCCATGTATTTAACCATACCATCAACGGCTTTTTTAGCTTCACGCATAGCCAATACTACGGTAGCAGGTTTATGAACAACGTCACCACCTGCAAATACGCCTTCGCGACTAGTCATACCATATGGATCTTCAGATGTAATAATATAACCTTTTTCATCTACTTTTAAGTTATTACCTTCACCTACAAGACGAGCATTTGGTTTATGACCTGCGGCGATAATGATTTTATCAACAGGCATGACTTGGAAGTTACCAGTACCGTGGATACCTGCACCATCTTCATTAAGCGCCATCACTTCATATTTGAAGCCTTCTACCTTGTCTGTACCTTCTACGCCTACTGGAGAAGCGAACCATTGGAATTGAACGCCTTCAGCACGGGCCTCTTCGTATTCAGACAACAAGGCTGGCATTTGTTCTTGGCTACGACGATATGCTACTGTTACCGCTTCGCAGCCTAAACGTACGCATGTACGAGCCGCATCCATCGCTACGTTACCACCGCCGATGATGATAACACGGTCTCCTTTTTTAACAGGAATTTGATTTTCATCAAGTTCCCCATTTTCTACCAATTGTACATTCGTCAACAAGTACATTGCTTGGAATACACCAGGTACTTCATCGTTTTCCATGCGCACGTCTTGAGGAATATGCGTACCAGTACCGATGAAGATAGAATCATACCCTTCAGCAAAGAGATCATCCAAAGTTTTATCTTGGCCGATAAATGTATTGCATACGAACTTAACGCCTAACCCTTCAAGACGAGCGATCTCACGACGTACAACGGCTTTAGACAAGCGGAATTCCGGAATACCAAATAAGAGTACGCCCCCTGGTTCAGATTGACCTTCAAATACGGTTACTTCATAACCGAGTTTAGCCACATCACCTGCTACGGACAAACCTGCAGGACCAGACCCTACTACCGCTACCTTACCAAGATCTTGTTTAATCTTCTTAGGTTTGCGAAGTTCATTGATGCTTTCAAAGTCAGCAGCGAAGCGTTCCAATTTACCGATGTTAATAGGCGGTTTTTTCGCCTTATTCATGATACAGTTGCCTTCGCATTGATTTTCTCGTGGGCACACGCGACCGCAGATAGACGGTAAATTTGTTCGTTCCGCCAAGATATCATTAGCTTCACCAAAATTACCACGTGCGATAGCTTGGATGAAACGAGGTATTTCGTTTTCAATAGGACAACCCATACGGCATAAAGGTTTTGGACAATTTAGACAACGTTTCGCCTCCGCGAGCGCTTCCTCCATCGTATAATCCGCATCAAAATGTAGTGGTTTTAATTCGTTACTCATGGCACATGCCTCCTAACAAGGATCCAGTATACTATACTTACAGCGTTGCATGCACCTAAGCATTCCGATGAGCCCTCTCACATAGGGACGCCGCCACATGCTGCTAACATTTATCTTTTGTAACCATTCGATAGACGTGTGGTCACTGGTCAGACTCACACTATTCTATAGTATATTCTAAATTGTGAAAGTCCCAACAGTCAAGCAAATATAACACCTTTTGTATACGAATATAGCCCCTATTCATGCAAGGATTGCATAGATTTTATACAAGTCCATTTACATATAATAGGATGCATGTATACTGATAATAGATACAGTAATAAGAATTAGAGATACACCTTACGGAATAGAAATATCTATTTCGTAATTAAATATACATATAAGAATTAAAGATATAAAAGCCAAGGTATATCCTTATATGAGGTTTCTTATGAACACAGCAGAATTCACTAGCAAATACTATATAGACCGCCACGGTTCTCATTCCCGCAAATGGGACGGTGAGCATTTAAAATTCACTCGTACCGACCTATTACCACTATGGGTAGCCGATATGGACTTTATGCCACCTCAGTGCATCCAAAATGCCATCTGTAACTATGTGAAAGCCAATCCGTTAGGTTATACTATGACAAATCCAAATTATATAGAGGCTGTTATAAGCTGGTATAAACGTCGTCATCATTGTAATCTTCAAGAAGAATGGCTCGCTAGCACCCCCAATGTCATTACCGGTATTATGTGGTGTATTGGGGCTTTCACAAAACCAAACGATTCCATCGCCGTTCTAAGTCCTGTATACGGCGCCTTTGATACGAGCGCCAGCGATGCACAACGTCACATCATCGCAGTTCCGATGAAACGGAACGAAGATAATCGCTATACTGTCGATTATGAGACCTTTGAAATAGCAATTATCGAGCACGATGTGAAGCTGTTCATTCACTGCAACCCACACAACCCTGTGGGCCATGTGTGGACGGAAGAGGAGATGGGCCGATTATTTGGCATCTGTAAGCGCCACCATGTGCTCATCATAAGCGACGAAATCCATCAAGACCTTATTACAGGCCCAACAGCCTTTACATCATCCTTAACCGTAAAGAGCGGAGCCTATGTAGATAACATGATTGCCATGTCCTCCTTGTCCAAGTCGTTCAATATGGCTAGCTTGCACCACGCAGAGGTTATCATTCCTAACGAAAAGCTACGAAGCCAATTCAACGCCTATAAAGCTCATGTATACCATACGGACTCAGACGTTATTGCCGAAACTGCCATCACAGCAGCCTACACTCACCCAGAGGCCGAAGCATGGTTAACAGATGTACTGGCCATGGTTCGTGAAAACTATGAATATCTATGCCGAGAGCTTTGTACGGCATTACCAAAAATCCGCATCAGCCCTATGGATGGCACCTATTTAGCGTGGATTGACTTTAGTGCCTATGTAAAGCCCGAAGATATGCACGACCTATTTGAAAACAAATGCCACCTCGCACCAAGCTTTGGCGAATGGTTCGGAGACGAAAACTACGCAACCTTTGTACGTCTGAACTTGGCTACAAGCCTAGAAAACATAAAAACCGCTACCCACAGCATTATTAGAAATATTTAACATATCAGTCATATTAAGCATAGTAATTGTATCCAATCATACTATCCCCTACACAACCTTAGTACATACAGCGATGTATGTGCGGTAAACTATAAGGCATACAAAAAGACTGCTCTACCACCAAATCGTGTAGAGCAGCCTTTTTTCTATATATGTCTTACTTTTCTATATATGTCTCATATATGTTACCTATTCAGGTTACCACATATATAGGGTCTTATTTAGTTCTAGCGAAATGATCTTTTGCAAATTGCATGTCTTGTACGAGTTCCAATGTACCAATATAGTTATTGTTTTGATCACGAACAGCCATGTAATTGACATAGAACGGACGACCTTGTTTTTCAAGCCATACTGCTACATTATCGCGATCACCTTTACGGAAGGAATCAATGATACCACGTACGATTGGTTCTACCTTTGGCGGATGGCAGGAATACACATCGCGACCGATAGCTGTCGTAGGGCGTTTAAAGACCTTTTCACCATCGTTGAAGTAACGGTTAATGTCTTCGTGATCAACGAAGGTGACTTCCATTGGCATTGTATTAAGCATGGCATTCAATTGATCCACAGTCAAGGTACCACCGATTAGAGCAATGGTATTATCATCGCTACTTGCTTTTGTTGTTTGTGTTGCTAATGCGGTTTCAGCCTCTAGCCAAGCAGTGCGTTTTACCCCAAAGATTTCTTCATACTGTGCTGTATCTTTGTAGATTTGGTACCACTCTTCAGTACTGAAGTTTTCTGCACAGATTGGGAACAAAATATTTTGTTCTTTATAAATCATTTCTTGCGCACGTGTAAGAAGCTCATCAAAACGTCTATACCAATCATCTACGCTTTGGCTAGACTTAGCTAAATCACCTAGTTGGTCCCGAATATCACCATCAACAGTCCACATGACCATAGATGGACCAGAAATATCATAGGCTACTTTCAAATGCGGATACAAAAGGTCACCCTTCTTAGCATAGTGAACAGATACTTGACGCACTGCATTTACATCATCAACGGTTGCCGTTTTATCTGCCACCTTAGGTCGAATGGATTCAATTAACGCATCAAGAGCCTTGTTTTCCTCTGTTAATTGATGGAGTGGATGTCCTACAGTTTCAATCAAGGACACCACACTTTTGCTCTTCTCTTGAGCCTCTAGCACAGCCTCAACCTTAGCATGTTCTGACTCCATTTGTTCATGAATGGTAGAACCGTGGAACAAGGCGGAGTGAAGGTCACATAATTGTTGCACCTCAGCTAACGGTGTACCTTCACGCATGAGACCTTGCTCAGCTTTCATAATTTCACTAGCCTCAACATGGGCGAATTGACTAGCAAAATCTTCACGAACGGCACCCAGGTCTTCGCCTGTGCCTAAACGTTTCAGGAATCCTTTAAGTTGCTCTACACGTTCGCTATCTTGAACAGCATCTTCAGCCTTAGCTTCGGAATTTTCTTCCGTGTTAGCTTTCGCTGTAGTAGATGCTGCTGCATTTATTTCTACTGCGTCTGCTGCAACTGTACTAGAAGCTACCTTAGCAGATGCATCCGTAACATTAGACTTTGTAACCGCTGCAGTAGGTGCCACGCCAGGATGACCCGTAGATTCCGCATCATCACCCGATAGGTTTGGCATGTCACCTTCTAAGGTAAAACCAGCTTTCATAAAAGCACCCACGATATCAATCATGGATACACCTTTCATCTTAGCCCCTTTTGGGATAGTCATGATTTTGCCAACAGAATTCAACATCACCTTATTTGTGATTTCGCTGAATCCTAATTCCTTCATAATATCTGTTACTTCAGGATATTCTTTTACCAAATCATATACAGATTTGGATAAATCTAATTTCTTTTCCATTTTGTTCCCCTCGTGTCAAAAATTTCTATACTATACTTATAAAATAGTATCATCCCTCTATATATGTATATCACACATATGAGGCTATTTATTTACGGTAAAAGGTCTATATGTAATGACCTATGGTTCTATGATAAACGATATCGATTAGAAAATCTGTATCCATGGCTATACTTTTGAAAGTTATTTATAAGATGAAATAACAGTAATAAAACACCGGATAATCGATCATGTAGACCAACTATCCGGTATTTACGTTACATTATATTATTATGCCTGTTTCTGTTTCTGTTTCTGTTTCTGTTTCTAACAAGTGTACCACTTAATCATGATGTGGTTTCAATGCTTTTTCGTAGTTTTCAGAAACTTTGTCCCAGTTAATAACGCGGAAGAATTCCTTGATATAATCTGGACGACGGTTTTGGTAGTGCAAGTAGTATGCATGTTCCCAAACGTCTAAGCATAGAATTGCTGTTTTACCTTCCAATATAGGATTATCTTGGTTTGCAGAGGATGTCACTTCTAACTTGCCATCTTTATTAACCACAAGCCAAGCCCAACCAGAGCCAAAACGTGTAGCTGCCGCAGTAGAGAAGCTTTCAACAAACGCATCGTAGCCACCAAGTTCAGCGTCAATAGCCTCTTTCAAAGGACCTTGCAATTTAGAAGTATCTGGTTTTGTCATAATTTCCCAGAACATGGTGTGGTTCTTGTGACCGCCACCATTATTGATAACAGCTTGACGGATATCTTCGGGCACATTAGCAATATCGCCGAGAATGCAGTCTACACAGCCATACGCAAGATCCGGGTATTTCGCGATGGCAGCGTTCAAATTATTAACATATGCTTGATGATGCTTGTCATGATGCAATTTCATTGTTTCTACATCAATAACAGGCTCTAGGTAATCATAAGCATAGGGTAAGGGTGCGAGTTCGAAAGGTTTCATAATAGTCCTCCTTAAATTTAGGGCGTAGAACAATGTTAACTATTTCATATCATCGTTCTTGTGAAAGCGATTCGATGCACCTGCATCGGTAGTATAGAATCAATCTACTAGCATAGCATATATACTTCAAGAAGAGACGTATTATCCTAACTTTAACCAGAAGTTAAGATATACTTTTTAGCCAATAAATTGATATGAATTATCATTCTTTATCTAATTGTACACATTATATAGAAAAACGTCAATATAAAAGGCTAACATAAAAAGGCCATGGGAACTCCCACAGCCTTTCATTAGTTGATTGTTATGTGACTTTTACTCAGCAATAACACATAGTTCTACATAAAAACATATACAGATATATACAAATTATTCAACAATGCACTGACACATTTTCATCGTTGTTAATGCCGCTTGATGGGACTCCTCTGTTACGCCAGCACAACAGCTCGAATCAATGTGAATAGGAATCTCTGGCAAGCCTGCTTTCAACATAATCGCATTGGAAACAACGCAAATATCTGTGCATAATCCGATGAGCGTAATAGACTCAATAGGATTTACCCTATCCATGCCCTCTAACCGAGTGAGCAGCTCAAAAGAAGCAAAGTTTGGTTTATCTACAAATGATACAGGGCTCATAATTGATCGACCTTCTGCAGCCTCAATCAAGCCATCCACAATATGCCAGCCCTCGGTATTTTTAACGCAATGTGGCACTGGTAAAAGCTTTCCTTCTTGGTGTTCCAAGTAATCTCTATCATGCGTGTCACGCGTAAAGATGATAGGACCATCAAAGCTTTCAATTTTCTTACGTACATTATCTACGATTAACTGTGCTTGCGATGAACCAAGGGCACCATCTACAAAATCATTTTGCATATCGATAACTACTAGAACCTTTTGCATAGCTCCTCCTGTATATAGGCTACAAAACAAAGTACTTATTTCCAATCAATATTATTTATACTCTTTATTATTTATACTCTTTATTCTTTATACCATCAATAGTATCTAGCAACTCTATACATTGTTATCATGTTGTTGTGAAAGTGTCATCAAGTTATTGTGAAAGTGTTATCAATGAGTCATCGAAGCCCACCTCATACTTTATCGACAAGTAGATATATGACGGACTTCTATTCTTCTGCTATAGCATGTTGCACGCGATTTGGTTCATTATGTGCCAATTTTCCTGCCGCTGCTGCCGCTACAGCACCTACTAAATCATCGAGGAATGTATTACAGCGTCCCCCTTCTTCGCTATCTAGTTTTTTGATGATACCTGGCTTCACCTTGTCTAAATAGCCATAGTTTGTAAAGCCAATGGACCCATATAAATTAACGATGGAAAAGGCTAAAATTTCATCAATCCCATACAGGCTTTCATCATTAGCAACAATACGTTGCAATGGCTGAGATAATTTATTCTGCTCCGTTAACTTATCAAGCTCTACACCCGTAATAATCGCATTATGCACCTCGCGTTTAGATAGTACAGAAGCCACACTTGTGCGACACTCTTCTAGTTTTAAATTCGGCATATACGGTTTTTGTACGTAAAAAACAAGCTCTGCAATGTCATCTAATGTGACACCACGCTCAGCGAGAAGATCATAAGTATATTTCTCTAAATCTTTCGTAGTTTCCATAAGCCCTCCTTTATCGTTTCTTAGAATTAGTATCAGGTAGCATGACAATACTAACGGGAATCGTTACAACAAGCGCTTCATCAGTATCAACATGTTTAGTATTCCAAGCCGCTTCTTTAGCAGCCTCCTCAAAGATAGGGTACGCTTCACGATCTAGTTTCCAATTATTAGGACCTGCTTCAACAGCTACAATATTACCCTTATCGTCCGTCTTAATCTCTATAGGAACGATTAATGTTCCATCTGCACTCGTTTCAAAAGCCTCTGGTGGAATAATCACGTTATAAGAAATTTGTTGTTGTAATTCATAATTACGCTTGTCCGCAGGCTTTATATCTGCAGCCATAGAACTAATAGGACTCATTGCAGACACTAATAGTGCCAACAATATAACACGGTTAAACATAGTTTCCTCTCATCTAAAAACTCTCATACTATATGCATTATAAGTTGATTATACCACGAAAAAATCCCTACCGAATTTTTATCGGTAGGGATTTCTTAGATTAGATTTTCTTAACCATTTCGGATTTCAATGCCATCGCACCGAAGCCATCAATTTTACAATCGATATCGTGACCATCGCTTGCATCGGTGATGAGGCGAATATTTTTTACGCGCGTACCTTGTTTCAATACGCCCGCGCCTTTTACTTTGAGGTCTTTTACAACAACCACTGTATCGCCATCAGCTAGTTCGTTGCCGTTAGCATCGCGAATAATACCCGCTTCAGCTGCAGCTTGCGCATCGGCCGCTGTCCATTCGTTGCCACACATAGGGCAGATAAACATATGCCCATCTTCGTATGTGTACTCGTCGCCACACTTAGGGCAGTTAGGTAAATTTGCCATTTAAATCTCCTTTGTTTATTACATAATGAAAGTATTATATCATACCTTGGAAACCAAGCTCTATATTGATATGATGACCATTAGCTCCATATTGATACGATGGCTATATAATGTCTACAATAAAAACCTACTCAATCTCATTTTTCTTTACCAAAGTTTCATACAACTCCAACTTATCTTCAAGATTATTCTTATAGCCTTCCAATCGTTTGATTTCGGCCTCAATAAATCGATAGTGTTCCTGCAACAGTGTCATTCTTTTACGGGCCGTATGAGCTCCGGCATACCGCAAGTCCGCATATCGCTTGATGTTCGCAAGCGGCATTCCCATGTCTTTCAAGCGTTTAATAAACTGTACAAAGCCCACGTCCTCCGCATGGTAATTGCGAATGCCGTTCTGTCGCTCGATGTGAAGGAACCCCTGATCCTCATAATATCGCAATGTAGAAATGGACAGCCCTACCAATTTTGAAAATTCACCGATTTTCATACTTTCACCACCTTGACCTCAAGTATACTCGAGCATATATCATACGTCTAGATGGAGGTAATAATTATGAAAGAAACACGTTTTAACATCGGTATGAACACATTGAAACAGATTGACGGGATGCACGGCGAGGAGGTGTATAACACAATTCAAGAGATTTCACCGGCCATAGCCGATTTATTGGTCGAGCTATTCGGCGACATCTACACGCGTCCCAACCTGGATTTCAAGGAACGGGAACTGATTACGCTCGCATCCCTGTTAACGCTGGGCGGTTGCGAGGCTCAGCTGAAAGTACATACCAACGCGGCACTCAATGTCGGTATCGCGCCCGAGCAAATCGTAGAAGTCTGCACCCACTGCATCCCCTATGCAGGATTTCCACGCGTGCTGAACGCACTGTTTACGGTGAAAGCAGTCTTTGAAGAGCGAAACGTACTGTAATTAAGGAACGACGACAACAAAAATAGAGGACCCCGACGGGCCCTCTCAACAACACTATTATATTATGTACATTACACGACACATCCAGATTGACGATATACGCCAATCTCATTATAATGTAATAAAGAGATAGTCGACGAGTGGTTCCGTCAGGCTCATCCCAAAACATTATAAGACATGCAGAAATGGCCTTTCGTTTTCAGCTACCAGTTGGTAACGAAAGGCTATTTGTCGTTATTACGACAAATCAGCACTATCAATGCGCCAAAGGAAATAACGACAGTTAAGATCCCGAGGACAATCATAATGACTTCATAAGCATTCATAGGCTTTCACCCCCTTCAAAGAAAAAGGGTGACCCAACCTCGTTCGACTATCTTACGTTTATTATAAACCGAACTTATGTTCTATGCAATAATAAATCTATTAATAAATATTAGTCTATTTATAACTAACAAAGGGAGACTCTTGATAGAGTCTCCCTATTTACTATCCAAGTCGTTTACACAAGATCGCATAGAGTATCATGCTAATAATAACGCTCATAACAGCTTGAATAGTATTAGTTAAAATACTTGCAATGGCTACGCCTGGGTCGAATACAAAGTATTCAGCGATAAAGTAGCCGGCTACGATAACAATACCGCCTACGATAGTTGCTACCAAGGCAGAGGTAGTTGTCTTATTCTTATAGACAGTACCGACAAGATAGCCTTCAAGGCCTTTCACCACGAAGGTGATGGGTACAAAGACTACATAGCCGAGAAATAAATCGGCTAGCGCCGGGCCGAGAGCACCAATATAGGCGCCATATTTTCGACCTAATAATAGAGCTGACGTCATAATAACGACATCTCCTACATTGAAATAGCCGCGAATGCCAGGTACTGGAATTTTCGTATACATTGTAAGCAATGTAGCGAGGGCAATCAATACGGCTGTGAGTACTAACATAGATGTAGTACTGCGGGTTTGAACGTGTTGCATAGCGTCCTCCTTATAAAAAAATAGACATGTGACTATATCCATCACATGTCTATACTATATACCTTTATAGTAACACCTGCAAATAAAAGAAATTAACAATACTTCCTTAGCAAATTCTATTGTCATTTACTTTCAGAATAAATACTCTTCACTAGACTTTAACTTAATATAGATACCATTTTACTATACAAATTGCTTCAACCTGACGATGATTAAATAGAAAGGAACTAGCCATGAATATTTTAATCATTTACACCTATCCTAATCATCAAAGTTTTAATGACGCTATTCTGAAAGTAGTGCAACAGAATCTTTCAAAAGACCACAATGTGAACACCTTGGATTTATATGAGGAGCAGTTCGATCCTATATTGCGATTTGATGACACGCACAAACGTCGAGATTTAAGCACTGTGCCGGACATGGAAAAGTATCGCAACTTAATTACTTGGGCAGACCATTTCATCTTTATCTACCCAATTTGGTGGAGTGGTATGCCGGCAATGCTCAAAGGCTTTATCGATCGCGTGTTTACAGCGGGCTTTGCCTATTCATACGGAAAACGAGGGCTTATAGGTCATTTACAGGGAAAATCCGCCTGGATCATCACCACCCACAATACTCCCGCCTTTTTGACGCCGTTTATTCAGGACTATGGCAAGGTGTTAAAAAATCAAGTTCTGAAATCCTGTGGCATTAAACCGGTTACACATACCCAGTTGGCTGGCACAGAAAACAGCTCAGACGAAAAACGCCGGCGCTTCTTAGACAAAATCGCTAATATCGCCGGAAGTATATAAAATTTATTATTCGTATAATTCTGGGTATCCTAATATGGAGTCATACTTCAACGTAGCAATCTATTCCTAAATTCCATTAAACAATTCTAACAAAATAGCCTCTCGCTCTTTAGTTTGATTTAATAATGGTTTACATAGTAAAAGCACTTGAAGTGAATAGTAGTAGAAGCTAAAGTATAGGTCATCTGGAAACACCTCATCTTCCTCATACCGAATCATATCTTCATCTTCATCGTATACTTCAGACCAAAGGTATTCTTCATCGAGCATATCCACAAAATTTGGTAATGGATCCGCATGTTCCAGCACAAGGCTATCTCTAATACTTTCAGCAATGACAATAAACAACTCTACTAATGCTTCTGCTAAATAACGAGCCACTTCATTTTGACCTTGCGCTTCAACGGCTTTTTTGAAAGTACGCAATAAAAAAATTAATGCAAACGGCGTAGAATGCCATAAAGTCGATTGATGTTCAATATTTAAGGCTATTTTCTTACCAGCCTCATCAACCGCATCAACACTCTCCATAGCCCATAAAGCATCTAGTTCCCCAGGAAAATCTGTGGCACGACCGTAAGCTGTCGTCAAACGATGCCACGGTATATCACTGATCTGCACAGTTTCCATGTATCTTTGAGTCACTGTATTCATTATATCTACTCCTTGTATCTATGCCCTTTAACAATAATTATGTATGACCACTCTATTTTACCAATTCATAGGTATCTATAAAATGAAGAAATGAAGTTTACCTATCTAGACTTATATACAATACCCTATATTTAGAGTTTCTCTAGTGTACAATCATGTCCACTATTATCTGTATCTAAGATGATTTCTTCAATCTCAGCCATTATTTCTCTCCCTAAATTTCTAATGCTTTTATCATAGGAAATCCACCGAATATGGATAGGCTCACCATATTCATGGCGACCAAAACCACCTCGGAGTACATCGTTGAAAGCATCTAGATTATCTCCGATATGCCAGCCTAAACCATCTGTAAACACAGCCTCTACTTCTTGATAGAACCCTTTTATATTAGAAAATTTTCGACCATCAATAGTAAACACTTGTCTTGCTATCGCCTCTACAATCTCCAATTAATTCATCCTCTCCTTTTATCTTTTTATAGATATATAAAAGTTCAATATAAATCATATCGTAAAAATTTTATTTATCATCAATTTTATAAGGATATGGTGGATAAATTAACTTTAACTTAGACAACCGCTCTTTATAACCTTCTCCACTCCTTGTTACACCATAACTATCTCTAAACCATTCTTTCCCTTGAAAGTCTCTAAAGAATACACCTATCACTAGAAATTTAGACATTCCTAAGCCTCTATGTTTCATAGTAAAGTATTCTATATAATGCCCCCGTATCTCTCTAACATAACAAACTTTAGAAATACATTCACCATTAAATAAATCCATATTATTTAATCCCTGAAGAATAATAACATCATATACCTTAAAATCAGATTTATTATTAATCACAACAAAAGACTCTCCTAACTCTTGTTGTCCCCCACGCTCAATAGCAGGTTCTATTTTAACGGCTTCACTAAGCGATTTATAGTACTGTTCTCTTCTCCAAAACTTTTCAGTATTTGTACGAGCCCTCCAACTATTATACAAACCAAAAAGCGAAATAAAAAAACTAGATATTGCTATAATAAGCCCCCAATCAAAAGTTTCTATATTCACAAACATACTATTCCCCCTTAACTAATATATCCTCACGGTACTACTATAATCATTCCATTAATAGAAGCTGTTATTATTACTAACACACCATATAATTCTAAAAAATAATACCAATAAATATCATACTATTGTCTTACGTTGCTAAAAAAAGGAGATTACTTAATTCAAGTAACCTCCTTAATTGTAGCCAAATCAGAAAATTGGCTTATCTACCAGGCTATTTCTACTTTTCTATTATAAGAAAGAAATAGATATCTATTTTTATGGTGCGCCTAGAGGGAATCGAACCCCCAACCTACAGTTTAGGAAACTGACGCTCTCTCCGGTTGAGCTATAGACGCATGTATACTTTATTATATCGTTTTTAATAAAGTATACGCAAGACATCCTTATTGTTGTAGGTATTGGTTATTCACTTGTTTTTGTTCTTCTGGGCTTAGGTTTTGGTAGCCTTTCGCTAGTGCACTTACCCAGGATCCGTAAGCAGGGTTTGGAAATACGACAAAAGTAGTACCAAAGTCCTCTTTATGATTGTCGATGATGGCATTTCTTTCAGCTAGTGTCTTGCCTTTTGTGCCAATAGGGAAATCACCGGCGTTATCGCCCATGTATACAACGACATAATATTTTTTAGCAATCATATCAAAGCGAGGTTGTTTATCAGAGTCTTTTTCGAATAGTAGTACATGGTCTTTATCGACAGATGGGAATCCTAGTTCTTTAAAATTCTGTATCGTTACGTCAAGGTTTACAGGTGCGTAGCGATTTGAAACATAGAAGATTTCTACCCCTTGTTTATGAACTTCATTTAAAAATTCAACGGCTCCAGGCATGGCTTGCGATTTTCCTTGATGCACGGCTTGACGCCACCAAGGAGCATCAAAACGACCATTACCGTTTGCTATACTTTCACCCATCAACTTGGTATTGTCCACTACGGTTTCGTCCGCATCAAGAACGATAGCTAAAGGTTTTCTTTGATGAGATGGATCAGTAACGGCCATCTTAACGGCATTCATTGCCACATTGTACCCTTGATACGCCAACGCTCTGTACTCTGCAGAGGTGCGCATCCATAGCAAGCCCATCGTTTCAGTTTCGGCTTGGTACTGTTGCTTTTGCTTGAGGGCTTCCTGTGCCACTACATCATTAGCTACTACATTATTAGCTACTACATTATTAGTTACTGTATGATTTGCTGTAGCACTAACTCCATCATTCTTAACTGCTGTAACAGTAACAGGCTGAGCTGGTTGAGCCTGCGTTACAATAGCTGCGGGAGCAGAGTTATTTGCTTTCACCGTCGCAGGAGAATTCGCCTGTACTACAGATCCAATACAAAGGCTTCCTCCAATACAAGCCACCGCCACATACCATGCCAAACTACTAGATTTCATAACTGCCTCCTATTCACATGTAACATTTCGTGCAAATTCAACACATCATATAATTCTACATAGTTATACTAAAATCCTATTAAAATTTGTATATTTCTGAAAGTAAAAAAGAGCCTATGCACCATACCATAAATCGATTCGATTCAGGTAGTTGCTTAGGCTCTTTTAGGAGTTAATAAGTACGGTTTTAAATCTATCTATGCAAAAACTATGCTATAATACAGCTATTGATGGTATTAGAGATTTCTTACTAAAGAGAGGTATATGTAATGAAACTATGTAAACGATCAATTATTGTCAGTTCACTATTAGCTGTATTAGCTATATCATCTGCATATGCAGCTGCCCCTGTGCAATCTACCGAAAACACAGATACTGCTATAGTTGATATGGATTACTCCAATCTTCCAGAGCTAAAAAAATCTATCGAAAGTGCAACACCGGCTATGGTCCAATCTACTCTTGCTGCTTCTAAGGGAAAGCCTACTAAAGATAAGCCCGTCTATTCGACAGTCACTATGACCGGTAACCGTGTTGTATCCGTAAAGACCTACAAAACTAAAGAAGAACAAGAAAAGGCCATGTTAAAGGAGCGTGAACGCTTAGACAAGGTCAGTGCGAAACGTCGTGCGAAACGGAAAAATGAAACTCGCGCAGATATGCTAAAAGGTTTAAAAGCAATACCTATGTATCCACCTGTTAATGAAACACGAGCATTACAAAGCGAAATGTTCTCTCAACCATTTGGGAGACAACTCGATTTGCGTTTAGTAGAGGCCTACACACAAGATTATGACAAGGCCAAACCCGGCGATATTTATGTCTATGCAGATTATGTGGACTATACATCTAAGCAGCTATTAGGTGAAAAAGATGGTACTACGGCTATTTCAGCCATGATTCTACGTACAATCATGAGAAAAGACGAAAACAAAGCTTTCAGCATCGATGTAAATGCGTACTTCATAAATCCAACAACACATACGATTTCCATAAGTCGTTCTGAAGATGTAAAAGGCATCAATATCAAGAAAAGTGAAATAGCTGAAACCGTATTTAAACTACCGACACACCAGCTACAACCGGGTGATTCACAATATGAAATTGCTAAGCTTATGTATCAAGACCTAACAAGTAAAAAATTTGATTAGTAATATTAAAATACACTCTCCACAACAAAAGCCCCTCCTTACTATGAACTACATAGCAAGGAGGGGCTTCGTGTTAGTTTAAGGAAGTTCTTTTATCGCGTTAGTATTGTGTAGATAAACTATTTTAATATTGTTTAAATAGTATCGTTAGTCTTATTTTACATCGCTAAAATCGATGTTCATGCCCAAGGCTTTAGCAACGCCTTCACCATAAGCAGGATCACATTGATAGCAATGTTTTGCATGACGTTCTTTGATGAAATCAGGTACACCATTCATAGCCGCTGCGGTATTTTCAAACAAAACTTGTTGTTGTTCAGGGCTCATGAGGCGGAATAATTTACCTGGTTGTGTGAAGAAGTCAGAGTCGTCTTCATAGAAATCATATTGGTAAGCTGGACCAGATACATCGAGAGGAGGATTTTTGAATTCTGGTTGTTCAGCCCATTCACCAAAGCTATTTGGTGCGTAGCCAATTGTTGACCCATGGTTTCCATCTATACGACCTTGACCATCGCGATGATAGATATTTACAGGGCATTTAGCGGCATTAACAGGGATTTGATAATAATTTGCCCCTAGACGATAGCGTTGCGCATCGGCATAAGAGAACAAGCGACCTTGAAGCATTCTATCAGGAGAGAAGGATACACCTGGAATGATAGTTGTTGGTGCAAATGCAGCTTGTTCTACATCTTGGAAATAATTTTCTGGGTTACGGTTAAGTTCCATCACACCGACTTCGATCAATGGGAATTCGTCATGATACCATACTTTTGTTAAATCGAATGGATTGTATGGCATATTGTTAGCTTGTTCTTCCGTCATCACTTGGATGCATAATTTCCATTTAGGGAAATCGCCTCTTTCAATAGCCTCAAAGAGGTCACGTTGGTGACTTTCACGGTCACTCGCCACCACATTAGCCGCCTCAGCATCGGAAAGATTTTCAATCGGCTGTTGGCAAACCCAATGGAATTTAACCCATACGCGCTCATCGTTTTCGTTGATAAGACTGTATGTATGACTGCCGAAACCATGCATTGTGCGGTAGGATTTAGGAATACCACGGTCACTCATGACGATTGTTACTTGGTGGATCGCCTCTGGCAAGCTAGTCCAGAAATCCCAGTTTGCTGTCGCATCGCGAAGATTTGTTTTCGGATTCCGTTTTACAGCGCGGTTCAAATCAGGGAATTGCAATGGATCGCGAATAAAGAATACAGGTGTATTGTTACCTACGAGGTCCCAGTTCCCTTCTTCCGTATAGAATTTTACGGCAAAGCCACGAATATCGCGTTCTGCATCGGCCGCACCACGCTCCCCGGCAACTGTGGAGAAACGCACAAATAACGGTGTTTGCTTGCCTACTTCAGAGAAAATTTTTGCTTTCGTATATTTTGTAATGTCATTGGTTACTGTGAAAGTACCAAATGCACCGGATCCTTTAGCATGCATACGGCGTTCAGGAATCACTTCGCGCTCAAAATGAGCTAATTTCTCCATGAGCCAAACATCTTGCATCAATACAGGACCACGTTTACCTGCTGTAGCAGAGTTGCGATTATCTGGTACGGGAGCACCAAAGGCTGTTGTTAGTTTCTTTTCATTATTCATGTTACAAACTCCTACTTAGAGATCAAAATGAAAGTAATTTACTTTACATAATTTTTAAATCATACATCTTAATTACGATAAAAATTATTAATGGATAATTATTATCCATTAATATGTAATTAGAATATCACAAATTTTTTAACATAACAACCCTAAACTTTTACAAATCTTGTATACACGATATCATTTATAATTTTAAAATGAGAATTTCAATGCTATATATTTAAAACCTATTAAGATATACCTACAAAAATACGCAAAACAAAAAACACCTTGTTTCTACTAACTTGTAGATCACAAGGTGTTTTCATTCAATTTATGCTGGACGACTCCAGTCAACTTGTACGTCGATTGCTTCCCACATGCGTGTTAAAGCTAACTTAAGGTTATCCAAAGATTCTAATGGTTTTACGGTCAACCGTTCATACGTATCAAGACCTGTAGCATGCTCAATAGCATGTTCATTATTTAAGTAAGCGATTACCTTATCAACCCACTCTTGTTCAGGTAAATCTACGGACACTGTTTTTGTTTCTGTATCATAAGACAAGAAACCATTGCTGTTTACGCCATAATGGATGGCCACACGAAATAAACTCATATCTATACCTCTCTTGCGGTAATTTATTAACACTACACCCATATTGTAACATGAACAATTATATTAGCGAAAGTATTCAATATAAACTTTATAAGTCCTTTTTGACGATCTTTTTAGGTTCTTCAATAGATGCCTCTGCATCCACGGCCGCTTTCAACTCTGACCGTTTCCTACGTATTCCATTGTCTCCGTGAAAGCGCTGCCATAATGCACCACTCATAACAGCAGTCTCACCAAATTTAGACTCTAAGGAGTCTAACACGCTAGCAAGCTTATCCTCTGTTTCATCCTGTGGGGAATCAAAGAGACTATCCTGCATAGGAACCTCCTCATCGAGACCACTCACAGTAAGACCTAATAGTCGTATAGGGCCAGGCGGATCCATACAGGTAATCCCTTTAAAACTACTACATTTAAAATTCGTAGACTTTACCTTTGTAGTGGCCCCTAACGGTTCCGTATCTTTCTTAGACTCTTTAGGCCGCTTACTCGTCTTATCCTGCATCAATTTATTCCACAGAATCAATGCTGTTTCGAAAAATACATGTTCCTGGTCTGATGGTGTATCTAAACGTTTTTGTCTTGATACGGTAGTGAAATCATCGTAGCGCACCTTAATAGATACAGTGTGTCCATGAAGGCTACGCCTTCTAAGCCGTTTCGATAGACGGTTCGCAAAGTACCTAAACTCTAATTCAATAGCACGGCCCTCTGTGAGATCTTCTTCGTAGGTTTCCTCCACTCCAATTGATTGTATCTTGCGTTCTGTTTCAACAGGTCTATCGTCGATACCATTCGCCAGCTCCCATATGCGCTTTGCCTGATTCCCCACGAGAGGAATTAAACTGCTTTCATCAGGCAAAGACTGAATATGACGCATCAGGTGAAAGCCACCGGCTTTCAAAATTTTCTCTGTCCGAGGACCAACACCCCAAATACGTTTAATAGGCAAAGGAGCCAACACCTCTTTTTCACGACCGTATGGGATGACTACAAGACCATCGGGTTTATCTAAATCAGAAGCCAATTTAGCAAGAAATTTATTGGGTGCTAAGCCTGCAGAGATAATAAGTCCTGTTTTCTCGAATACACGATCTTTAATGGCTCGCCCTAGCGCTTTAGGGCCACTATACATGGTAGACATGCCACTCACTTCAAGAAAGGCTTCATCAATAGATAAAGGCTCAATATAAGGGGTGAATTCTTTCATAATGGAAAAAATTTGGTTCGACACCTCTTTATAGCGATCCATTCGAGGATATACATAAATCCCATCAGGACAGAGTTTCTTAGCCCTCGAGATTGGCATCGCAGAGTGAACACCAAATTTTCGGGCCTCATAGGAACAGGTAGCTACGACACCACGTGAAGAAAGACCACCCACGATTACGGGGTGGCCTTTATACTCTGGATGATCCAGTTGTTCTATGGACGCGAAGAATGCATCCATATCAACATGCATAATCCAACGTCTCATTGTTACGCTTCTTTTTCGTGCTCAGAAATGCGGCAGTATTTAATTTGCGCGCAAATGCACTCATCTTTAGTTTTGTATAATTGAGGGAGAATATCTAAAATATCCGCAAATGTAGCTTCATTAATGGAGTAACGCGTCCATAAACCATTACGTTGAGAGTTAACTACACCTGCATCAATTAAGATTTTCATGTGGTAACTCAACGTAGATTGAGACAAATTGAAGCTCGCTAAAATATCGGCTGCACATAATTCATTGCAAGACAACATATCGATGATGTGTAATCTTGTTTCATCGCTTAATGCCTTAAAAATCGTCGCTAAACGTTCGTAAGAAACTTCAACCATATCTTTAACTCCTCAGATCCTTATCAAAAAATATCAATCTACTTCTTGGTACTATTATATACTATTTCTTAATGTAAATCTATTTTTTTCTTTATATTTGTATCTTAATAATTTATTATGAATACAAAAAAATTATAGATAAGTAAATTTCGCCTCATTATAAACTAATTTAAGCACGTAGCTATTTGTATAAAATGAATATTTTAAACAAATTTTCATTTTATAGATTTATCTGAGTATACATTTTTCTGTATATATAACAATTACGCTCTATTATTCGTTATATATTTTTCGATATGCTCACGCTTTAATAACTATAAAGCATACTTCGATATACCGCACTACTGTAGCAACCTAAAGGATTAGATATAGAGGATCCACGTTTGTATTCTACATCCATTCAATACAAAAGACCCCTCTGTGAGGGGTCTAATCTGTATAATTCTATAAATCGATTGCATAGCAAGAAATGTTAAAATATATAACACTCTATCAATGCTACCAAATGCAAATTTTCTATTATATCAAATTAGTATAGCTTAGAATACATTTACTAAATCGATAGTTTGGCTACGGTTAGGACCAACAGATACAATGCCTAAAGGCACGCCTGTTACTTCTGCAATACGTTCTACATATTTGCGAGCATTTTCAGGCAATTTATCATATTCACGGATACCAGAAATATCAGTTTCCCAACCTGGCAATGTTTCGTAAACTGCTTCACAAGCTTCAAGATCTTTTAAGTTAGCTGGGAACCCTTCTACGTCTTTACCATTCAATTTGTAACCTACACAGATCTTCAATTCTTTAAAGGTATCAAGAATATCCAAACGTGTAATAGCTAAGTAATCAAGGCTGTTAAGACCTGCTGCGTATTTTACAACCATGAGGTCTAACCAACCACAACGACGAGGACGACCCGTTACAGTACCGAACTCATGACCAAGTTCACGGAGATTATCACCAGTTTCGTTAAGAAGCTCTGTAGGGAATGGCCCTGCACCAACACGTGTAGCATACGCTTTTACAACACCAAAGATGTTTTTCAAGTAGTTAGGACCCACACCAGCGCCCGTGGAAGCACCACCTGCGATTGGATGAGAGGATGTTACGAATGGATAGGTACCATGATCAAGGTCGAGCATAGTAGCTTGAGCACCTTCGAATAATACCTTTTTATCCTCTTTTACAGCTTTAAGAACAGCCGCATTAGTATCTGTTACATAAGGTTTCAAGGCTTCAGCGTATTTGATGTAATCCGCTAAGATTTCATCGTAGCTAACAGGTTCAGCATCGTATACCTTAGTAAGCATTTTATTTTTGAACTCTACATTGTACGCTAATTTTTGTTTGAATGTTTCCATATCATACAAATCGCAGATACGGATACCGATACGATTGATTTTATCAGCGTAGCAAGGACCAATACCATTTTTAGTAGTACCGATTTTAGCATCCCCTTTAGATGCTTCTTCCGCAGTATCTAGAGCGATATGGTATGGCATGATTACATGTGCACGATTGGAAACTTGAAGGGATTTAGCAGATCTGCCTTGCTTTTCAAGACCTTCAATTTCTTGTAGCAGAACTTTAGGGTCGATAACAACACCAGTACCCACGATATTTTGTTTGTTATCGTATAAGATACCACTTGGTAAAAGGCGAAGTGCAAACGCTTTATCATCAACTACAACAGTATGACCCGCGTTATTACCACCTTGACTGCGCACCACAACATCCGCACGTTCTGCGATCCAGTCAACAATTTTACCTTTCCCCTCGTCACCCCATTGAGTGCCGATAACCATACTAGTTGCCATATCTATATCCTCCATATGAAAGTCTAAATAATTCAATATCATTATACAACAATGTTCGGATTCTGTGAAAGTATTTATACAAATTCAATCTTTAGTTTCTTCCCAAAAGCACGAGCTATCTTCTGCAATGTTTTCAAAGATGGATTTCCATTTCCATTTTCAATCTTGCTAATATCGGATTGTGTAATACCAGTTAATTCAGATAATTGCATTTGCGTCATATGAGCTGCAAGGCGAGCCTCTACAATATTCTGAATGATTTGATATTCATCATCTAACGCATCCCACTCTTTTTTAAACTTCGGATTTTTTAATTGCTTTTCTAAATATTGATCTAACGTTTCCATATTATCTATACCTCTCAATATAATCCTTTTTATACTTAACAGCCAATGTAATTGCATCCTTAGGCGTTTTCATAGATTTTTTAACAAAACCATTCGTCAAAACAATGCATTTTCCCACAAAAAAGAAATATAATATCCTAGAAATATTTGAACCTTGTTTTGTACGCAACTCATAAATGCCCTCTTCTAAATATTTAGACTGAGGCTCTCTCAAACGATTGCCATATAATTCGAGTATCTTTAGATCTCGAATTGTTTTAGCTCGCTGCTTATCTGAAAGTTCATTTAAGAATACTTTTGCTGGTTTATCTCCACTTAGAGTTTCATAAAAAACAACAGAAAACGTATCCATCATATTCCTCCTAATACTAGAAGAAATCTTTACCTCAATTATATGTTAAAACATATATCCAGTAAAGATACAGAAATATAGAGATATAAAAATTTAAAGTCTTACTATATCCAATATAGATAACTGGTTTATTAAAGTAAACAAATGGGAGGTGACCAATGGTCACCTCCCATTTATTGACATTTTAACGAGTCAAAATATTCTATTTTAGTTCTTTTATACGATTTTGCTACTTACATGCTATTATGTCTTTAATATGACCCTATTGCAGCGATGTTATTTTGGTTCTTTTAGCCAGAAGCTCATTAAGAGCCCTATCAACCCTACAGGTATTAATGTCATCAATGCCGTTTGTACGTCATAAATATCTGCTAGATGTCCTACATAAGGTGCCACAAGGCCACCTAAGGTAATGCCAAGGCCTAGCGTAATACCAGATGCAAAGCCCGCATTTTTAGCAAGGTATTTTTGACCTAACACCGTAATTGGCCCGTATTGTGAGAACACACCAAAGGCCATCGGTATCATGGCACCAAAGAAGCCCCAAATATTAGACACAAATATAAATACTAAAACAGAAGGCAAGAAAATCAGATTACCTAAGCGTACAGTTTTAAGAAATCCAAGTCTATCAGATAAAGCCCCTCCCATATAGGTAAGAACGGCCCCCATCGCAAAGTACGCAGTAAGGGCCAAACTAGATGCACTAGCTTCACCATTAATAACGGTAATATACAAAATAGGAATAAAAATAGCCAATACAGAGAAGAGTATAGATCGAGAGGCAATCACAAAAAATAACTTACCAAAGCTCGCCCAATCATTTGTAGCAGTACTAAGAACCTTAGAACGACTTTCACGGTTACCAGTATCAACAGTATCAGCAGTATCATCGGTATCAGCTTCACCCTCGCCCATAAAGGCATAGAGATATAGCAATACGCCAAGTAGCGCGATAATCGTAAATACCCAAAGGAATTGTCCCCCAAAGACATATACACCCCCAGCGAGGAGAGGTCCAAGTGCAAAGCCAGCGCTACCACCGACTGCAAAGCGCCCCATAGCATTACCAAGCTCATGAGATTGCGTACGATTTACCAGTAGAGCTGCCTCAGGATGGAATAATGCGGCCCCTACCCCGGCCAAGAGCGACAAAGCAAGAATCATTTCGTAACTCGTAGCAATCGCTATAGCACTAATGGATACCAATGTAACCGAAAAGCCTACAGGAATGAACCACGGCACGCGCCAACGATCTGCTACATAGCCCAAAATAGGCTGAGCTATGGATGCAACTACGGTGTTACAAAATATAATAAACGCCGATTGATAATAATTAAGTCCAAAGTTAGTAATAAAGAATGGTATCAACGCAGCTAATGAACCTTGCCCAAAGTCATTAATGCAGTGAAAAATAGGTGGTCCGTACTTTCTTATGATACGTTTCATATAACCTCCTAATACAAAACAGGTAGGCACAGCCAACGCCTATTGCATGTACCATTGTACCATAGGCTGGTTGGTCTATACCTACCCTAATTTTATATGTTATGTGGAAAGCGCCTACAATTATAGGCCAAAGCGAGCCATGATTGTATCTACATGTCTTAGCAATTTATATGGGTCAAAGCATGCATCGATTTCCTCATCAGTCATGTACTTCTTAATGTTTTCATCAGCTTTTAAACCTGTTGCAAAGTCTTTGCCTTCAAGCCAGCGTTCCATAGCATGTTTTTGAACCCAACGATATGCTTCGTCACGTACCGCACCTTTATCGACAAGGTGTGTCAAAATTGTTTGGCTAAATACGAGGCCCCCTGTAAGGTTAAGATTTTTAAGCATAGTTTCAGGGTATACCAACAATTTATCAATGGTTCGGATTGTTAGGTGCAACATATAATTTAACGAGATTGTCGCATCCGGCAAGATAACTCGTTCTACAGAGCTATGAGAAATATCGCGTTCATGCCACAATGCTTGATCTTCGTAAGCAGATTGTGCATAGCCACGAAGTAAGCGAGCCATACCGCAAATTCTTTCACATGTGATAGGGTTGCGTTTATGAGGCATCGCAGAGGAACCCTTTTGTTTAGGGCTAAAATATTCTTCTGCTTCGCGCACCTCTGTACGTTGTAAGTGACGGATTTCTAAAGCGATTTTATCCAATGTGCCGCCTACAACAGCAATAGTGGACAACAATTCAGCGTGACGGTCACGTTGCACCACTTGTGTAGCAATTTTAACAGGTTCAAGACCTAATTTTTCACACACATATTGTTCTACGAATGGATCGATATTGGAGTATGTACCAACAGCGCCAGACAATTTACCAACGGCAACGCTTTTACGCGCATGTTCCATGCGTTCAATATCACGTTCTACCTCTGCCATCCACAACGCCAATTTCAAGCCGAATGTAGTTGGTTCGCCGTGGATACCGTGGGTACGGCCAATCATAGGTGTGTATTTGAACTCAGCTGCACGACGACGCAATACTTCGTGCAAACGCTTTAAATCATCAATTAAGATATCACAGGCTTGTTTCATCATATACCCAAGCGCCGTATCTTTCACATCTGTAGAGGTAAGACCAAGATGGATGTATTTAGCCGCTTCAGGACCTACGTATTCGCCCACTGCTGTTACGAAGGAAATGATATCATGATTCGTTTCCTTTTCGATCTCATGAATGCGCTCAACGTCGAAATTGCCCTTTTCCCGAATTGTTTTCGCCGCTTCTTTAGGAATAACGCCCAACTCAGCTTGTGCCTCAGATGCGAGGGTCTCCACCAATAACATTGTGTCGAATTCGTTGCGTTCGCTCCAAATATGGCCCATTTCTTCTCGTGTATAACGTGGTATCATGATATCTCCTTTGCATGATAAAAGCTAGATTTATAGGATTATTGTACCATATGTGAAAGCTCCATTCAACGAACGGAACTAAATTTTCCGAATGATAATTATATTAATTTTACTTATCGTTCGGCTTTAGTTGTCAAACCGTAGTTGTTCAATCCTAGAAAAAAGGATGTACATATTGAACTACAGAGTCTAAAACAGAAAAAACAAACACAATCATACCATTGATAACATAGATAACAATAACTTGAACTATACTCTCTCTAATTTCCCATATAGTCATATAGTAATAAATTAATTAATACTATATCATAGCTATACATTGTGATATATAATAAACATACAGACTAAATGTACTGCGAATAATTGCTCAATCTATACACGAGCTTTATGATAATAGTAATAAACATTTCTACTATGGGGGAGGCTTTCATGGCAACTTTAAATCGTAAGGAACGCCGCGCACAGCGCAACGAATCTAATACTATAGGTATTCTATTACGTCTATTCTTTATGCTCAGCTTTATCGGCTTGGCGGTAGTCCTTTTTGGCGAGTTTGATTACAACTTTATCTGCTCCATCTTTACGGCAGACATCGTAGTATCTTTAATTTACGTAATGATGAATAAATCGCGTATTACTACATCCTTAGCAGTACACACTAATGTACGCGTTATCATCGCATTTCTCATCATGTTGATTACCATGTTCTTCTACGCTTTTGCATTGTGGCGAGCTGATCAATTCAGCACACCTATGCAAGTCACATTATTCATCGGTGGCGCCATCGTATATCTAGCCGTCTTCAACTCTACAAAAACAATGCTTACCAATCAAAATTAATACAATCTTTTTTCACAACCATAACAAAGAGGCATATCCCATACTAATGTATGTAAGATATGCCTCTTTATTGTCCTAAAACAACAGGAACCGCTAGATATACGGGTTCCCCTCTTCGATTGATAATAGAACCACTGCTTTTAACGATGCGCATTGCTTCCTCTTTTACAGGTTGCGGCACATCTTCTGCGATGAGCGGTGTATGTTCTCCCACGATGACATGTCCATCAACATCAAAGTTAACGCGCACTACAACCCTACCTGTTACGATTGACCCCTTCCCCTGTTCTTGTACAGTTCTTAAATATTCTTGGGGGTTGATATCCGACTTTTGTAAAAGCGCTTGTTGCCCTGGCGTTAGGAGCCCCCAAGCAAGATCAGATAGGAAGGATAAATCACTAGCTTCGGCAAAGCCATTTCCATTGGCATTAGGATCAGATGTTATATCCTTACCCATAGGAGCATTGTCAGGCTTAGAAAATTTACCATCTTTAGAATCCTTTCCACCCGTAACTACAGCTTGTTCATTATTAGTTGTTTCCGATTCTATGGCCTTTAGAACGACCCATTCGCGACGAGCATTAGATGTAGTCTTATTGGCATTTAAATTGTGAATGCTTTCATCACCTGTATTTTCCGTTACAAGAGGATCCGCCTTAGGCGCAGGCCCTTTCGGAGTCGGAGGTTCAACCGATGGCTTATCCTTAGATGTAGGCTCAATAGCGGTAGTTTCCGCATCACTTTCACTATCATCAGGCAGATGAAAGCTAACCTCTGCTGCATCATAAGCCACACCTGTTCCAACGATACCACGTAAGGAAAGCCCCATGCCAGAGATAAGCATGATTGTAATGCCTAAAGACACAATAAAAGGTTTCAGATAATGTGATTCAAACATGGAATCACTTCCGTTCCGTAGCGACGCTAATGTATTTAGCACCGTTCACCTTGAGCATATCCAAAAGTTCAATAACCTCGTTATAATACACATCTTTTGAGGCCCGGATAACAAAAGCTTGTTGAGGAGCTTGTGTAACGATAGATTTGACCTCTTGCGCCAAACGATCCGAAGAAATTTCCTGATTATCAATATATAGCGTGTGCGTTGTAGTCAAGGTAATGGTGATAGGTTCGATAGACTTCGCCGTAGACGTCGATGCAGATGGTAAATTTAGCGGAATTTGTTGCTCTGTATTCATATACAGCGTGCCTACCATGAAGAATACGAGTAAGAAAAATACGATATCAATCATGGGAATAATCATGATGGTAGGCTCTTTTTTAACCCCTAATGTGCGTCGTCTCATATATCATGTTCCTCATTGTACGCATCAAGGATATTACCGCACTCATGTTCTAATGTCGCCACAGAATCGTTGACCTTTGCCGCACAGTAACTATGAAAGCCAAGCGCAATAATGGCCACGGTCAAACCTGTAGCCGTTGCCACTAAGGCCTCAGAAACACCACCTGTAATAATAGTTGGGGCCCCAATATCGCCACCTACCACAGCAAACGCACGAATCATGCCGAGGACCGTCCCCAACAAGCCCAACAACGGAGCCATTGTTACAATCATACTGAGCCAACTAAGGCCTCGTTTTAAACGTTCATCAGCGTACGACACTACATCTTGAAGGCGGTTTTCCAAGCCATTATAATTCTTTGCACTGCGGATAGCACGGGCAAATAAAGAACCAAGTTCCTCTGTATCACGTTCCAAAACACTTGGTAACATAATCCAAGATTGGTTCTTTTCTAAGACCTTATTAAAACGGCGCAAGTCCTTTGTAAACTTCCGATATAAAAAGATACGTTCAATGCCAATCATCAAGGTAAACAGTAAAAAAATCACTAGCGGATACATAACAAATCCACCAGCTGCAAATAAATGCGCTATACTACTCATACTAACCTCCAAAAGCCACATACCTTTAGGCTCTATCCGGGTTAATTATACCACGTTTTATCCCCTCTAAAACAGATAGGGAGCGCAAAACCACAACATAAATAGATATAGGATGACTTGCAATATACACATAGACTAATTCACTAGATAGACATAGGCTAGCTAAATCCGACAGGACAAAATTAAAATGCAAAAAGACTGCACTAGAAATGATATACATTCTAGTACAGCCTTTTGCACTTTCTTTTACGCTTACCTTAATAGATTAGTCTTTTTTGATAAAGCCAACTATAAAACCACCTACTGACAAAGCTAATCCTAAACCGCTACAGAACATGCCGATAGAATACCACAATGTGTAAGATTGGTTATTCTCAGAAATCGCCTTTGCTGCCGCTTGAGCATTTGTAGCGTTTCTCGCAATTTCCAAATTAGCCGCCGATGGATCTGGATTTAATAATAGAATCACAATACCAATAATTAGAACAACTACACCTACAGGTAATAATAATTTTTTGTTCATTTGAATGCCCCTCTCGTAACATTAAACGATAAATAAATATTATAACTTAATTATACACTGACTTTTGCATTTTAAAAAGATGAACTTATATATTAATCATCTTTTATTAGACAATTAATCAGAACTAGTTATTATGACAGAGAAAAAAGCATAGTATACAACTACTATTGATCTAAATCCAACAGTGAAATTGATACTATGCCTTTTACAAATACATCTTTAATTATATCGAAATACATACGATTGCTAACAGAGTTCGTATTAAGATAAGTTATGCCGGCTTATCTAATATGTATTTAGTAATACAATACATATTTAACAATACAATATATATTTACCGATCTACTTATTGCAAAGACTTATCGAACACGCCAATTAATTCTTCAACGGCTTGTGATTCGCTCATTTCACCATCTAAGACAGCATTTTCGACTTCGCCCATGCGGCCTTGAATGACTACATTGTTAAAGAATAGGTTGTGCAAGTGTTCGTCAATCATATCGCGCACCCAACGGAGGGATTGTTCTTGACGGCGTTTTAAGAAGACCCCATTTTCTTTACCTTGTTCAGTGAACTCTTGGATAACATCCCACAATTCATCGAGGCCATCCTTTGTGACAGCTGAACATGTGTAGGCTTGAGTCTTCCATTTTTCCGTAGCCGGACGGATATAATGCAACATACGGTCGTAGTCGCTACGAGCAATGAGAGCTCGTTTGAGATTATCCCCATCAGCCTTGTTGACCACAATAGCATCAGCAAGTTCCATAACGCCTTTTTTAATGCCTTGCAATTCATCGCCTGCCCCCGTCAAAACGATGAGCATAAAGAAGTCTACCATGGAGCGCACAGTAACTTCGCTTTGCCCAACCCCAACGGTTTCAACGAGAATGATATCGTACCCGGCAGCCTCGCAAAGTAGCATAGTTTCTCTACTTTTACGAGCCACACCGCCTAGCGTACCACCAGCCGGCGATGGACGAATATAAGCCTCAGGATGTTTCGTCAACGTTTCCATCCGCGTTTTATCACCCAAAATACTGCCTTTTGTGACTTGGCTCGTAGGGTCTACAGCCAATACGGCAACCTTGTAACCCGCTTCAATGAGCATGTTACCGAAGGCTTCAATAAACGTACTTTTGCCGGCCCCAGGCACACCAGTAATACCGATGCGCAATGCCTTGCCTGTACGAGGCAATACCGCTTGCAACACTTGTTGAGCTAGTTTGAAATGGTCCTTATTATTACTTTCTACTAATGTGATAGCCCGTGAAAGTATAACGCGGTCCCCCTGCTCGATACCGCGTACATAATCAGCGACAGTTAATTTCTTTCGCCGCTGTACGGGACGTACCGCTGGAGCCAGATGAGCAGAGCTAGATAAGAGTCCGTCATGCATTTCCTTGACGCCTTTCATTACATGACACGCATAAGTGTCATCTTTCTTCGCTTCTTCTGGCACCCAGTCGGGACGATAGGTACTACCCTCTGTGCTTGCGTTTTTTACACCTAATTCAGGGGCCTTGCCTTCACCAGTGGTGAAAGTTGCGTCCTGTGTATTGCGCAATTCATCCGGAGTAGACCGTTTGTTATCAGTCATGAGACTCGTCTTGAACGTGACTAGTCAATGTTTCTAGTAATTTTTTCGCCGCTACTGGCAAAACTGTACCAGGGCCAAAGATAGCCACTGCGCCATGTTCGCGTAGGAATTCATAGTCCTGAGCAGGGATTACGCCGCCGATGGCAACTAAAATATCTCCACGGCCCCGCTTGTTGAGTTCCTCTACAAGTTGAGGCAATAATGTCTTATGCCCCGCCGCAAGAGAACTAAATCCGACAATATGAACGTCATTATCCACCGCATCTTGTGCTGTTTCTTCTGGAGTTTGGAACAAAGGTCCGATATCCACGTCAAAGCCCATGTCCGCGAAGGATGTAGCGATAACTTTGGCACCACGGTCATGACCGTCTTGGCCCATCTTCGCAATCATGATACGAGGACGACGACCTTCGAGTTCTTCAAAGTTATCCGCCATTTGACGTACTTCTTTGATTACATCGTCATCTTCAAATTCACTAGAGTATACACCGGAAATAGAGCGAATAACCGCTTTATGACGACCGCATACCTTTTCAACAGCAAAGGAAATTTCACCCAAGGATGCACGGGCACGAGCCGCTTCAAGCGCAAGAGCAAGCAAGTTGCCTTCGCCCGATTCTGTAGCCTTTGTGATCGCTTCAAGACAGGATTGAACTTTTTCTTCATCTCGGTTAGCACGCAATTGTTCGAGACGACGAATTTGCGCTTCCCGTACAGCCGTGTTATCTACGTCGAGGATATCCAATGGGTCTTCTTTATCTAGACGATATTTGTTGATACCAATAATCGCTTCACGACCAGAGTCGATACGAGCTTGGCGACGTGCAGCAGCTTCTTCGATACGCATCTTAGGAAGCCCTGTATCGATAGCTTTCGCCATACCGCCAAGAGATTCGATTTCTTGAATATGACCCCAAGCGCGACGAATCAATTCATCTGTCAACGCTTCTACATAGTAGGAACCGCCCCATGGGTCGATAACCTTACATACCTTAGTTTCATCTTGGATGTAAAGCTGAGTATTACGCGCAATACGTGCGGAGAAGTCCGTAGGCAACGCAATGGCTTCGTCAAGCGCATTCGTATGTAGAGATTGCGTATGGCCCAAAGCCGCGCCCATCGCTTCCATACATGTACGAGCCACGTTGTTGAACGGATCTTGTTCTGTAAGAGACCAACCAGATGTTTGGCTATGTGTACGAAGTGCCATGGATTTAGGATTTTCAGAGCCGAAACTATTGATAATCTTAGCCCACAACATACGAGCTGCACGCATTTTTGCCACTTCCATGAAGTAGTTTTTACCGATTGCCCAGAAGAAGGACAAGCGTGGTGCGAACTGGTCAACGTGAAGGCCCGCATTAACACCGGTACGGATATATTCGAGACCATCGGCCAATGTGTAACCTAATTCGATATCCGCAGTAGCGCCCGCTTCTTGCATATGGTAGCCGGAAATGGAGATACTATTGAACTTAGGCATGTACTGGGATGTATACGCAAAGATATCGCCGATAATGCGCATGGACGTAGCTGGAGGATAAATATAAGTATTACGTACCATGAACTCTTTCAAGATATCATTTTGGATTGTACCAGCCATAACCTTTTTATCTACACCTTGTTCTTCACCAGCCAAGATGTAGAACGCCATTACTGGCAATACGGCGCCATTCATGGTCATGGATACAGACATTTGATCAAGGGGGATACCGGAGAATAAAATTTCCATGTCGAGGATGGAGTCTACCGCAACACCCGCTTTACCAACGTCACCTACTACACGAGGATGATCGGAGTCATAACCACGGTGAGTAGCAAGGTCAAAGGCGATAGACAAACCCTTTTGGCCCGCTGCCAAGTTACGACGATAGAACGCATTGGATTCTTCCGCTGTGGAGAAACCAGCGTACTGACGAACCGTCCAAGGACGCGTTACATACATCGTGGAATAAGGTCCGCGCAAATACGGAGGCACACCGGCCATGTAGTCAAGGTGTGTCATTCCTTCATAATCCATCTCCGTATAGAGCGGTTTCACCTGGATCTGTTCCATCGTCGTATTGTATAACTCTTCAAAGCTTTTTCCTGTTTCTTTTTGAAGTTCAGCAAGCCATGCATCGCGAGATGTTGCTGTCTGAGATTCCAAGCCAAGAGAGGAGAAGTCTGGATTTTTAAACATGAGCTCACATCCCTTTCTTATCTTGTAACTTATTCAAGATTTCGTAACAATTTGCACGAACAGAAATGAAGTCGTCCACGCCAGCTTCACGGTACACAGGTTCTAAGTCCTTAGGAGGTGCCCCTGCTAAAATAACCGTTACATTCGGCATAGTTTCTTTCAATTCCTTAGCAAGTGGTGGTACCAATTCTGGATATGTATCATCTGTAGAACAGATAACGACAACATCAGCACCACTTTCACGAGCAGCTTTCGCAGCATCAGCCGTTGTTTCATGACCATCATTTTTGATAACTTCAAAAGCACCTACTTCGAAGAAGCCTGTGGAAAAGTCCGCCCGAGGTTTATGTTGAGGGATTGGGCCCATATTGGCCAAGAATACCTTCACATTATCTTTCGTACGTTGTTTATAATTCTCAGTGCGCATGCGAAGTGCTTCAAACTGTTCAGTCCAGCGATGAGCTGCAATGGATTCAATGGTTTCGGAAGCAATATCACCAGCGTCTAAAGCCTTCCGGATTTGACGTATTGTTAATTTTTGTAATGCACCGAGTTCAATAAGACCAATCAAAGCGCCTGGCTCTGTAGTACCTGCTTCTAGGGTAGCCTGTGCTTTCACAACCGCATCTGGCTCCGCACTTGCCAAGTACTCCTCGATTTGAGCAACCCGTTTTTGACGCAATGTTTCTTGATTTTCTGGTTTTGGATCAAGCAATTCTTCAGTCATGTTCGCATACATGTTATTACCTACAGCCACATCTCTGCGGAATGCAAGGTTTTTGAAGCGTTCGTCAAGAACTGCTTTAACTTGAGCTTGTGGATAGCCTTCTTTCAAAGCTGCTACGATACCACCTTTAGCCTCAATAGTTTGGAACTCAGCCCAAATTTTTTCACATAATTCGGCTGCCAATGTTTCCACATACCAGGAACCGCCTACAGGGTCCACAGGTTGACGCAACTCGAATTCAGTTTGCAACATAACTTGAATGTTACGGGCAATACGGCGAGAGAAGTCGTCAGCTTTGCGAATTGGTTGGTCAAATGGGGACACTTCAAGGCTATTCAAACCGCCTACAACGCCGGAGAATGCCTGTGTCGTGTTACGCAACAGATTTACATACGGATCGTATACGGTCTTTGTGAAAGCCGATGTTCTGCCGTGTACATGAACAGCACGGTCAGCTTCTTCTGCACCAAAGGCCTCCATAATGCGCGCCCAAAGCACGCGCAATGCACGTAGTTTAGCAATTTCCATGAAGAAGTTTGCCCCCAAGGAGAATGTAAACATCATGCTTTTAGCAATAGTATGAATATCGATGTTCCGTTGTGCTAATTGACGCACATAGCAAACTGCTGTTGCCAATGCATAGGCAACCTCTTGCACATCATTAGCGCCACCATTAGCGTATACATCGCCAGATACAAGTACAGTTTTAAGCTCTGGAGCTTGTTCTTTAGCCCATACAACAGTATGTGCCATTTCATCAAAGGCTGTATCTAAAGACATATGCAATGTACCATCTTTAGCCCAAACACCAATAGGGTCTGCGCCAACGAGACCTTTCAAGTCAGAGGTCTGTTTTTTAGAGCCTTTCACCGTAGCGGCTAGCATACCGAGCAAGATAGCTGCAGAAGCACCTGTTTCAATGTATAAAGGATTTTCCTTTAAATTAAAACGTTCAATCAATTGGCTACAATCATCCATAGTAGACAGAGATGTACCGCCGATACCAACAGCTGCGCCTACTTGCACATCTTGATCATGGCGTGTTGCTTCATCAAGGCGAATATTGTGAATGGTGCCACCTTTTACAATTTCGTATAAACTTGCATGGTTAGCATCCTTAGGAAAGGATTCGTCTACATATTGGGATACGCCCCAAGAGTCTTTAATATAACCACTTGCCTTTGTGCCACGTAGGAACTCACCTGCTCCAGGATATACACCCTTTGGAATTTTTTCTCCATGCAATGCAGGCGTGTAAATTGGTTGTAACGTAATTCCCTCATAGGTTTTAGTGAACATCTTCTTATGGAAGTCGCCACCTTTTAACGCTTTTTCAACCTCGGCCTGCCATTGTTCATACGTAGGTTTCTTAAACTCATCAAAGGATACAGGTGCTAATAAATCACGTTCAGCATCCTTTGAAGTCTTTTTGTCAGACATATATGTGCCTCCTTTTCAACTCGAAACCATACCGAGAAACAGCGCACCGTACCTGCGAATTGTTAGATATATGAATCACTCGAGCTTTATCTTATTGGACCACATCAACCTCAAAATGTGTCCATCGGTTTAATGTCTATAAAACTTGACGCATATACTCAACATCCACTCTAAGGGCAATAAAAAACGTGCCACCTAAAGTGACACGTAAGGTTTCTTATTGAAAGGTACACTAAAAAATACTGTAGACAGCATACCCCAATCCCCTTCCTATCGCTCGTAGGTACATAACGGTGATTATCAAATAGGCAGTTCTCCTGGCTCGGGATCATCACCTCGCTTTCGCCTTCCCAGATTACTCCAGTGACATATATGAAAGCAGGCTCATCCTTACAGTGGCGGGACCGCATCGGCTTATACCGATTTCTCTATTAAGTCTTACGACACCTATTCTCTATATTCGTTGTTCTAAGTCCAATATAGTGTAACAATATGCACAAAGTCAATGAACATAACATTTAATCATAAGTACCAAAACCAAAGTTATAACTGAAAATCATATGTAATAACTAAAATGCATGGGTTAAGAATTTAAGAATTAATGATATAATAAGTGCTATCACGAGGAGGCATTATGGAACATACAAGTAAAAAAGGGTTAATTACAGCCCTTAGTTGTTATATAATTTGGGGCTTACTCCCTCTATATTGGGCATTATTAAACCATATTTCACCGTATAATATACTGGCACAGCGCATTATCTGGTCAGGTATTTGCATGGCGATCGTTGTATTTGGCCTACATTTTAAACAATTCAAAAAGGACTTTCAATTACTAAAAGAACAACGTTCACAACTATTCCTACTTTTAGTTGCGGCAGTCATCATCAGCGTAAACTGGTTCACCTACATTTGGGCCATCGCCAATAATCAAGTTATGAACACGAGCCTTGGCTATTACATCAACCCACTCTTCAATGTAGTATTAGGTGTCATCCTATTTAAAGAGGTTCTATCTATACCAAAAAAGCTGAGTGTCCTCATCGCTACCATCGGCATCGCCTTACTCACCTATCAAGTAGGATCCTTGCCATTAGTATCGATGATCCTCGCCGTTTCCTTCGGTCTTTATGGGGCCGTAAAAAAGAAACTACTCATCTCTCCCTTTACGAGCATCGCCTTTGAGGCCTGGCTATTAACACCGTTAGCCTTACTATATACGACCATGATCGATAATACAGTGTGGTCTTATTTCGGCACAGACTGGTATACCTCCATGCTGCTCATAGCCTGCGGTCTAACTACATCTGTTCCATTGGTGCTATTCTCCTATGGTGCGCAACTATTGCCGCTCAACCTACTAGGCTTCCTGCAATATGTATCCCCTACCATTGCCTTGTTGCTAGCCATCTTTTACTTTGGTGAAAGCTTTGGCACACCACAAATGATCGCCTTCGGTTGTATCTGGATAGCCTTAGTATTATTCTCCTTATCAAGCCAAATTACAACGCGCATTAGCCTAAAAAAGTAAGATATATCGTATATCAACTAAAAAGCTGTATCAAATGACATTCTCATTTGATACAGCTTTCTTTTATATAGACTTATTAATCTAACTCATTCATATTGGTCGTATTCATATTAGAAATGTAATGGTTATAGGCCTCAATCATACGATTATAGTCGTTATCTTGTTTTGATTCCATATAGGTACGAATTGCACCAATTGTAGAGTTTACAGAAGTCTTAACAGAATCATACTTAGGACTAGTAATGCCATTTGATACATCACCAATAGCTTGCAACTCTTGATTGATAGCATTTACATCTAGTTGTTTTTCACTATCAATCTTTTCTAGGACCGCAGTAAGTCGCAAATGAACCTCTTGTGCTGCAGCTGCATTTTTCTTGCCTGCATCACGCAATTGTTGTAACCGTTGTTGCAAGCGGTCCGTATTGATTTTATGCATAACATTATCAAAGTCAGCATAAACAGGAACAAATTGTTCATACAATTGAACATATTTAGGACCTAATTGTTGCTCCTTAGCATAGTTATCTGTGGTATACCCTTTAGATTTATAGTATGCATCGAGCTCTTCGGCCACCGGTGTAATTTCATTCAATTTTGAAAGCAGCTTATCTAAAGGCTCCTTCATCTCATCATAAGGAATACCGGCTTGCTTAGCCTCTTCTAATTCTTTTTGTAGCTGCTTAAAGTTCGGCGCATTAAAAACAGTTAAATGCTGCCCAGCTTTTAACTCATTAAGAGTTGGCGTATTCGCATAATCAAACATTACAGCCATGCGATTGTATCGGCTTACAGCTTTCACATATTGATTAAATAACTGCACCTGATCTTGCTCAGACCGTTGCGCAATTTCCTTACGGCTCTGTTCAGTACCCTGCCATAACTCTGACATACTACAACCGCTCAAAAATAATGGGGATGTTAATGTCGCCGCACACAACACAGCCATTGCTACCCTTTTACCAAATGGTTTCATGATGAATCCTCTCCTTTCATCAATACACAACCTAATTTATATGTATTAATTATATACTAATAAGATTTTTATGAATAGGATTAATATATAAAGATCATATTTGATAACTAAAATGAATAGGTAGTGCTAGGTGCCGTTGAAGCTTGGCTTTTGACACCGCTAGCCTTGCTATACACAACTGTCTTCGATACTACCTCTTGGTCTTATTTTGGCACAGACTGGTACACTGCTTTGCTCCTCATGGGCTGTGGTTTAACTACAGCAGTTCCTTTTATCCTTTTCTCCTACGGAGCTCAACTATTACCACTCAACCTACTAGGCTTTCTTCAATATTTAGCTCCTACAATTATATTTTTACTATCTATTTTCTATTTTGAAGAAAGCTTTGATATACCAAACATCATTGCCTTCTCCTGTATTTGGATAGCACTTGCCATATACACCATGTCCAATCAACCAAAGCAAACGAAATAATTAGCTATACAAAAAGCTGTATCAAATGACATTACCATTTGATACAGCTTTTTTACACACTAATATTACACTTATTTAATTTACCTCTTAGCCCTATTTATTCAATTCATGCTATTCATTATACAAAACTATATTGTCAAGTGACTAATAGGAACATAGGTGACCAATAGTCACCACTATAACGATACAAACGATGCTAGACTACAAATGAATAAACTATACGCCTATCCATTGTCTAATACGTATACACGTGTTATAGTGAAAGAAGAACCTATGAAGGATAAAGATTTGCTTAAACTACTTCTACAAAATGGTTGGAAGGATGTACGGCAACGCGGTAGTCATCATCGTTTGAAAAAAGATGATCAAGTGGAAGTCATTGCCGTACACGGAAAAGATGTTCCTACAGGTTTATTACATGCTATTCTAAAACGAACAGGACTAAAATAAGGAGGCCCTATGAAATTTATATACCCTGCTATAATCCATGACGATGCCGATGGTTTCTGGGCTGAATTTCCCGATCTCGAATACACTAGTAGCACCGGCTCAACACTAACAGAATTAATAACCAATGCACAAGAGGCTATGGAACTCTATATATTAGGTGCTTTAGAAGATGGACAAACTCTACCTACCCCCACATCTATTCGCAACTTACCATGTACGGACACAACATATCCTACATTAGTTCAAACAGATATTGATTTAGCTAAAAATAGTAAATCTGTAAAGAAAACCTTAACGATTCCTGCCTGGCTAAACGATAGAGCATTAGCTAAAGGGATTAACTTTTCTCAAATTCTACAAGAAGCATTAGTAGAGAAAACAATGTAATTTACATCATCAATTGCTCAGCAAAAATAGAGCTACTGTCCATAAAATAACTGGTAAAGTGAGGTACATGATGCAAAGCATCCACAGAATCGTTACGAAATAGAGCAATAATTTTAGTACATATAACACATCAAACCATACGCTATGACAATCCTCTAATGTTGCCATATATACGGAGAGATGCTTCACAAAAAAAGGAACTTTCACATCCATATCTATAATCCAACTAATGTTTTAAATCGTCCGTTATTGTGAAAGCGTTCAAAATGGTCTTGTTCGGCTGCAACAGCTTTTACAGAAGGATCAATTTTTATAGCCTTTTCTAGCCAATCAAGGGCCTTAGTATCATCCCCTTGGTCTGCATAAATAGTAGCAATACCATACACAGACCAGGTGTTACTAGGGTCCTTTTCCAATACCTTTTCAAACCATTGTTTAGAATCGTTTAACTGACCTTGCAACTTATAGACCATGGCCATGTTATAGTAATTAGCCACATTGTTAGGATCTAAATCATAAGCCTTCTTAGTATCTGTCAAACCTTTAGCCGCATCACCGTTTAATGCTGTTGCAAAGCCCCGTACAGAATAGGCTTCTGCATTATTAGCATTGTCCTTAATGGATACGTTAGCTTCTTCTATGGCTTTCGTATACTCACCAGCGGATAAGGCTTGCTTTGCTGCCATTAGATGATCATCTTGCTTAGCAGGTTTACTATTTTCCTCAGTAGATGTAGCAGAACCAGTTGCAGTGGCGGAACTAGTTGCATTTGATTCTGTTTTATTGCCATTCCCATTGTTACTATTCGTATTTTGGTTCCATCCACATCCAGTAAGAGCAATCATTACAAAAAAGAAAAGTATAATTTTCTTCATTCAGAATTCTCCATTCTTAAATCCTATGCAAGTCTCCATATTTAAATCATATGCAAGACTCGATATGTAATCATATACAAGACTCCATATCATGATGATATAATATAAAATACCTCCCGAAAGGAGGTGGTATATTGCAGGAGCTGTTTTATGCACTCTGGGGCACCTTGCTTGCCCCTATTATTGTTGCCTTAGTTGTAACTACCTACAGCTACTGGCTTAACAATAAAAACAAAAAATAAGCAAGAAAAAGGACGAGCTGCCACTCGTCCTTTTTTTTGGTTATATTGCAGGTAATTTCATACACTCTACTACCTACGTTTAGTATACCACATTTTTTAGAAAAATAAAGAATTAGCAATAAATCTCATAAAATCCCTAAAAAACTATTACTAGTTTTAACATAATTTGCGAGCAATATTAAAGCAGCATTAATATAAACTACCAGTTACTTTAACATAAACTACTAGCAACGTTAACGTAAATAGCAATAGATATACAAGACTTATTTCTTAGCCTTAGAACAACGATCTAATAAAAATGCAACGCCAACGAATGGGATGCCACCATTTTCACCAAGACCGATTTCACAGGTAGAGCTGGAGCTTACGCCTAGTGTTGCACCGTATTCAGCGATTTCAGCAGCAAGGTCTTTGGTAGCACATTTGTTAAGTTCTGGTGTAAAGAACCCTTTTTGACCTGCAAAGCCATCGCATGCAAAGGATTTAATGTTGAATACATGGTCTGTACATAGACGAGCCAAATCTTCAATATATTGAGATTTATTCAAGGATTTAATCTTACATTGTTTGTGTACGATAACCCGTTCATCGCATTTTTCAATATCGAGATGAGGCACAACGTATTTACACAAGAATTCAGAAATATCGTTGATTTCTAAGTCTGGCATGTGTTTGAAAGCATGGTTGAAACATGCACTATGATCAATCACGATTGGATATTTACCGTTTTGAGATGCTTGCATCAATGCATCGTGTAAGTCCTTAACAGCGCGCTCATGAACGTCATCATAGTTTTCAAAACTCAAGCCACAGCAGAGGTTTTCGATATGTTGAGGGTAGATAATATCGATATGGGCCTTGTTGCAAAGGCTTTCCACTACTTGTTGCAAGCTGCGTTCATCGTCGTAACCTTGATTAGGTTTGAAGGCGCGGTTCGCACAAGTACTAAAGTATACAACCTTTTCAAAATTAGTTGGTTTAATACGGCTTCTCAATCTGTAACGATTGGCCTTAGGTGTAGTCTTAGGAATGTACGGAGTAATACCTGTTACACCATGTAAGCCTTCTGTAATCTTGGAAATCGCTTTTTGTGTAACGATAGAACCTGCAATACCTTCGAGACTTACGCCGGCACGAGCCATTTGAAGTGTAGTAGGGAAATTATCGTAAATCTTCTTAGCTAATTCCGGTGCTGGAGGATCGATGCGGCGCATGGATAATGCAATTTGAGCAGTATCGATGCTGAGCGGGCAAAGACCTTTACACATGGAGCACGCAGCACAGGTATCTACACCAAAATATTCATAGCCTTTTTTAAGTTCCGCAGCCAATGTGAAATTGCCTTCGTTTTCAAGGCGTTTTGTTTCACGCAACAATGCAATACGTTGACGAGGAGTCAATGTTAAATTGCGGCTTGGACAATGTTTTTCACAGAAACCACATTCCATACAGATTGTAAAAGCATCATCGATAACGCATTGAGCTTTAAGATTTTTCTTATACACATCTGGATCATCTGTGATGATAACATCAGGATTCAAGATGCGTTCAGGGTCAAAGATGGCTTTGATGCGACGATTGATTTCGTACGCTTTGCGGCCCCATTCCATTTCAACAAATGGTGCCACCATGCGACCTGTACCATGTTCGGCTTTCAAAGAACCACCGAAACCAGATACGCGTTCGGACATTTCTTCTACCAAATCAGCAAAATTCTTAGTATCTTTAGGGTCACTGAAGTCAGGTGTGATGTTAAAGTGAACATTACCAGACAAAGCATGACCGAAGATTACACCACCGTCTACGAAATCGTATTTGTGGAACAATTCGGTAATCATTTCGATACCCTTAGTGAAATCTTCGATTTGGAAGCACACGTCCTCTGTAATAACAGTGGTGCCTTTTCTACGTTGACCACCAACGATTGGCAAAATGCCTTTACGGATAGCCCACCAAGAATCGTATTCTACAGGGTCTTGAGAGTAAAGACTTGGGAGGGCTGTTGGGATATCTTTCAACTTGTCTTTAATGAAAGCCAAGTTTTGATCAACCGTTTCTTTCGTGTAGCTTTCAGTTTGGAACAAGATGGCACTCGTGCCTTCAGGCACTTCACGAACGAAGTCAGGCACATTATCTAAGGCTTGAACAGCGCGCAAGGACTGATAGTCCATCATTTCCGCAGCAATAACCTTTTCACGGCCCATATTAGCCAAAGCTACAACCGCTAGGGATGCATCATTCAATGTACTAAAGAACATGAGTCCACAGCCTTTATGAGGCACGTCTTCAACCGTGTTATATACAACTTCGGACACGAAGCCCAATGTACCTTCAGAGCCAATGAACAAGTGATTAATGATATCGATAATATCTTCAAAATCAACGAGAGAGTTCAAGCCGTAACCTGTGGTATTTTTGATTTTGTACTTATGGTGAATCAAGTGCGTCAATTCTTCATCGGCCAAAATATCCTTACGTAATTGTAAGATATCTTCTACCATTTGAGGTTTTTCTTTAAGGAATTGATCAATACTCTTTTGGTCAGACGTATCAAGGATGGAGCCATCTAATAACACAACGCGAATAGACCGAATTGTTTTATACGAGTTCTGCGCCGTACCACAGCACATACCAGAGGAGTTATTATTCAAGATACCACCTACTAATGCTGTGGCAAGCGTTGCAGGATCTGGACCAATTTTACGATTGTACGGTTTCAATAAATCATTCGCATCGGAACCGATAACACCGCATTCACATTTCAAGGCTTTCCCATCATCGATAACTTCCATTTTCTTGAAGCCATCATTACATACGATGAGCACATCTTCACTGGAGCATTGACCAGACAAGGAGGAGCCGGCCGCACGGAATGTAAATGGTGTCCCACATTGTTGACACAAACGAATAAGCCGTCTTACTTCTCGTTCATCTTCAGCTTTAACAACTACCTTTGGTAAATAGCTATAGCAAGACGCATCAACGCCATATGCATAACGACGTAAATGATCGGTGTATACGCGACCTTTACAAATCTCATTTGCCTCCTTGGCAAAACGTTCATAATCTCTAATAAGTGTACTCACTTCTATTTCCTCCTATCCTTTCTTAAGGAATCTATTACTTTTAGTATACGCCGTTCTCATTCTCCTCACTATAATTATGCATAATTTATATCTCTTCTAATAAAAATCGATATGCATTACCTTTTTATTCCCTCAGTTGAAAGTACATCTCATTAGCATTATCATGTACCCATTTTTCCTCATATACAATCAAGAATCCTTATTTATTAAGCATGTATAGATATAGTCAGTAATTATATGCTAAAACCTCTCTAAACAACGATTCGTACTACCTATAATTCTATAGTAAATACATTACCAACATTATGCATAAAAATAGTATGATTTATATATTTTAAATTTTTCATTCTCATTTATAGTTCTCTATGACTTTTAGTTATACCCTTTTATAAAATGCTGAAAATACAGAAAGCTCTCTAATGATAAACGCTTACGAATCACCATTAGAGAGCTTTACTAAATTATGCTTATTAAAGATAGATTAATTATAAAACCATATTATCCCAAAATACCAGATTTAAGAATGAGGCGTACCGCCAATGCAAAGACAGCTATGCTCATGAGGGCGAGGATAGCTTTTGCTTTGAGACGTTTTGCAATACGAGCACCTACTTGAGCACCAAAGATAGCGCCAATACTAGTAGGGATAGCAATACTAAAAATGATGTGGCTTTCAATTAAATGTGTAATAACCCCCACCGTTGTTGATACGGCGAGAATAGATTGACTTGTAGCCGTTGCCATATGGGTAGGAAAGCCCATGAGATAAATCAAAGCCGGCACATGGATGAGGCCACCACCGATACCAAAGATACTCGAAATAAAGCCAACAAAAAAGCTAATACTAATACCGATAGATTTACTATAGCTCAACTGCTCAAGAGTAAGGCTTTCTTCCTTTCTTTCCCCTTTTCTAAAATTTTTAAAACCAATCAAAACGGATGCACACAGCATAAAGCATCCAAAGGCAAACATAAAGCCTTTACCAGAGAACCATCCAGACATTTGGGCACCTAAAATAGCCCCTGGAAAGGTAGCAAAACTAAAGATGATAGCAGCGTTGATGTATACCTTTTTTTGCTTAAGATAAGCTATAGATCCAGAAATGGCGTTACACATAACAGAAAAAAGCGATGTTCCTACGACCATAGATGGAGACCACTCTGGGAACCAGTACATAAAAAGAGGCACAAAGACAAGTCCTCCACCGGCACCGATGATGGTACCAATCATAGCTGCTAAAAAGCCAACTACGGTAAAGAATATATAAAATATCACTATATTATCAAGCACATTAAGACCTCCCATGCCGTTTGAATTATTGTTTCTCCATATATACAAAGGATAATCCCGTATCATCCTGTATTTCTCTAACGGCTTTATACCCCATGTTTGTATATAACTTTATATTAATCCAGCTTTTTGTACATGTATATAATACGCGCCGGTCTTGGCTACATTGTTCATCTACGAAAGCTAATAATTTCCGAGCCAACCCTTGTTGCCGATAGTCTGGATGCACCATCAAGCGACCGACCTCTACTACGCCATCGTCATATTGATAACGAATGCCTCCGATTATCTTCCCCGCATCATCTACCATTTTATAGGTATGCCACTGGTTGAAAGTACCTCTATAATCCTCTTCCGACTCCATCAATGCAGGAACCATTCGACTACCAATCATCTCCGCTTCGCTTTCAAATGTAAGTAATTGCAATCGATACAATTCTAATATATCTGACTCGGTAGCTTTTACAATCTCCATCTACCAACACTCCTAATTAGATTGAAAATACGCCTTCGCTGCTTTCAATCGGCCTCGTTCACAAGAGACTTGTAGTTCGTCACCAGGTTCTAGCTTTACATCGCCTAATGGCACAATGTAGGTACCATTACGGCGAATACTTACGATCAATGTACCATCTGGTAATGCCAAATCTTGTAACTGTACATCCGTATAGTTTGCCACCACAGGCACCTTCGTTTGAAAGAAGGTTTGCACCGATTCTAGATTGCTTTGACCACTCATGGCTTGCAACAAGGAATCGTAAATCGGCGGTTCTTTTAAAAGATCCGCCACAAGATAAGCCACTAGCGTAACGGTACCGATAGCATAAATATTAGAGAAACTATTCGTCATTTCAAGGACGAGCAAAATCGCCAAGATGGGAGTACGCATAGCTGCGGCCAACATCCCTCCCATGGCACAGATAACGAACTGTGGTACAAAATCAGGAGAAATAAGTCCTAAGGTTGAAAGTAAGCTTTCACAAAAAGCACCTGTTGCAGCACCAATCACGAGCATGGGCAAAAATATGCCCCCTTGAGCACCACTGCCATAGCAGAAGGTGGTAAGTAAAATCTTGCCTAATACGATGCCACCTAAGAGCAATACGCCATGAGATTGAAAGGCAAGCTGACCCACAAGGTCATTGCCCCCACCCAAGAGGAGCTGCGAATCAAAGCCAATGGCTGCCACCGCCACAAAGGTAAGGGCTAATTTCAAGAATCGAGAACATTTGAGCCAGTCAAAGAACCTCTTGAAAGCAAAAATCATACGGCAAAATAACACGCCACATAGCCCCATGATAACACCAACCATGAGCAGTATCGGGAAATATTCAAGAGGAACTCCTGAGGTCACCGTAAAGCCCAGCGCTGGTGTAAGTCCAAAGATACTAACTGTAATATAGTTAGAAATCAAAGTTGCCACGAAGGTTGGTACAACGAGATACGGATAAAAGCTTTTATGTACCTCTTCAAAGACGAACATCGCCCCCGATACGGGCGCACTAAAGGCAGCTGTTAAGCCTGCCCCAGCACCTGCGGATGTCAAAATACGCTGTTCTCGTAGTCCCGAATTCATCCAGTAGGACACAATCTTCCCAGCAGAGCCGCCAATCTGTACGGCTGGCCCTTCACGACCTACGGAAAATCCTGCAAAGCCGGTCAGTACGCCACCAATCATTTTAGATACTAGTGTCCGATAGGGCTTCATATCAAAGAGTCCAAGCATTTCCCCTTCAATTTGCGGGATACCAGAACCACCAGACAATGGGGCCCATGCGAGCAATCGATCTACAATAAACGCAAAAATGACCATTACCACAAGCCAACCTATGGCCCATTCCATAGTAATATCATCCATCAAATGCCACCTGATATGCTCTGATTCAAGTATCAAATAGCGGTATGATGCCCCAAAAAAACCTGCAATCACCCCAACAAGAGCACCCTTTGCAATGAGCTCCGTTAAGAGCACTCGATTCATGGACATATCTGCCAAGGTAGAACTACGCTTATTAAATTTCCATAATTTCATAACATCCTCCTTAGCAGTGACCAAAACCAACCGTTCCTCTGCCGACATAGGTCTACACGAACTATGCATTCATATCCTTAGTATACTTATGTAAACCACCATTTTCAAGAAAGGATTACGTATAAAAATAGCTTTCTCACGGAACACGAGATCAAAGGTCCGAATCACAAAACAATAGATAGCGCTTTAAACACAAAGCTAGCCACCTCTAAAAAGAGATGGCTAGTTTTGTTAAGCAAGTGTGTAAATGTATTTTCTTTACACATTCGGAGGCATTTGAAATATGTAAAGACGCTAATTAGAATATGGATTCATAGATGCCGATTATTTCTTCTAAAGAGGCATCCCGTGGGTTACCAGGAGTACATGCATCGTTGAAAGCAGAATCAGCGAGGAATGGAATGTCTTCCCGTTTTACGCCTGCTTCGCTAAGAGATTTAGGAATACCTACGTCATCAGCTAATTTCTGAATTACGTCGATAGCCGCTTGACGATAGGTTGCTTCATCCATAGCATCTACATTAGGAACGCCCATAACGCGAGCGATTTCACGATATTTTTCACCTGTAGCAGGGGCATTGAATTTCAATACTGCTGTTAACAGCATCGCACAAGCCTTACCATGAGGGATATCGTACACAGCACTTAATGGATGAGCCATGGAGTGAACAATGCCGAGACCTACGTTGGAGAAGCCCATACCCGCGATGTATTGACCTAAAGACATAGCTTCACGGCCTGCATAATCGCCAGCCACAGCGCTACGCAAGGAACGACCAATGATTTCGATAGCTTTCAAATGGAGCATATCAGTTAGCTCCCACGCACCTTTTGTGATATAACCTTCTACGGCGTGTACGAGGGCATCCATACCTGTGGCCGCGCAAAGACCTGTCGGCATAGACGCGGACATATCAGGATCTACGATGGCAACGATCGGGATGTCATGCGGGTCAACGCAAACAAATTTGCGGTTCTTTTCAACGTCTGTAATAACGTAGTTGATAGTAACCTCTGCAGCCGTACCAGATGTTGTTGTAACAGCAATGATTGGCAAGCATGGATTTTTAGTAGGCGCTAAACCTTCAAGGCTGCGTACATCGGCGAACTCAGGGTTCGTAATAATAGTAGCAATCGCCTTGCTTGTATCGATCGGGCTACCGCCACCAACAGCAACAATAACATCGGCGCCAGCCGCTTTACAAGCCTCAACACCAGCCGTTACGTTTTCAATGGTAGGATTTGGTTTGATACCGTCGTAGACTTCATAAGCAATACCTGCCGCATCAAGCAAATCCGTAACCTTTGTAGCCACTTTAAATTCAAATAAATCTGGCGTAGATGTAACGAGGGCTTTTTTGAAATGGCGATTCTTAATTTCGTTCACAATCTCCTGAATCGCGCCTTGTCCAAAATAGGACGTACCGTTCAACATTATTCTGCGAGCCATATACTTCACTCCTAACAAAACAAACTATACAATAAAAAATAAACCGACAGAGAATCACTTTACTTATTAATTCTCTATCGGTTTAATAAAATCCTTGATAGCACGTTATGTATACACTATATATTTTATTATTTTAGTGTTTCTAATGTTTGTTTCCACTGAAGCGTTAACTCCATTTTAGCAAGAACTTGATTAAACTGTATAATTGGTAAACTTTCTTTTAAAAGTAATAACTCACTTATAATCTCATCAAGCGTAATAGGGAATCTAAAGACTTAAAAGGCTTAGACATAAATCCCTCCTACAAACAAAAAAACTCGCCGACCCTTGGGTCGACGAGTGTTGCGCGTTACCCGTAAGTTTCGCACAGTTTCTCTGTGTATTAACTATAACAAAGTTCTCCATTAAGTGTCAACTCAGATTCGCCGTCCATGAATAGTATTTCCATTGTCTATGTTCGTGATATACTCTTAAAATTCCTTCCTTAAAATAAGAAATTCTAAGAAATTTTATTCATTTTCATAAGCAAAATCCGTTTCACCGATTCATCGAGTCGTTCTTTCGAGATACGACCGTCTTTCACGGCTTTCATAAGACCGTTATAAGCCTCTTGCATGTGTTCGTATTCGTGACACACGAGCAAGATATCACTGCCGGCGAGGATGGATTGCACCGCCATATCGCCAAAAGTATAGTGATTTGCAAGGGCCCCCATGTCCATATCGTCCGTTACCACAACGCCATTATAGCCTATGTCCTTGCGCAACCAATTGGTAATAATCGCTTTCGATAAACTAGCAGGATGATCTGGATCGATTTGTGGGTACATCGCATGAGACACCATGATTGTATAGGTATTCGATTTAGACTGTTTGATAAGGTCTATAAATACCTTTGTGTCCTCTGAAAGCAATGTTTCTTTAGAGGCAGAAACGATACTTGTGTCCGCGTGCAAGTCTACATCAGTCTTACCAATGCCTGGGAAGTGCTTATAGGAATACCACAAGCCCGCTTCATCATAAGCCTTGCCAATGGCGCCTGCATAGCGAACGACCTCATCAGGGTTCGTACTAAAGGAACGGCCATAGGTTAATCCCAAATCCGCCACAGGAGCAAAATTAATATTGAATCCCAAGTCTTTTAGTTCTGTACCAGACTGTTTTGCCAAGGATACAGCTTGCTCAACGGGCATTTTGCCTACCTCCTCAGCGGGAGGAACCTTGATGAGCTTATCGTCCATGCGCGCTACCGCACCGCCCTCTTGGTCGATGCCGAGGAACAACGGCGTTAATCCCGCGCTTTTACCAGTCTTATTGATGTCTGTAATGAGCGTTTTAACTTGATCCTTGGACTCCATATTACGATCAAACAAAATGATGCCCCCCACGCGGTACTCGTTGAGCATGAATTTAGCATCATCATTCAACGTCTTGCCGTGAATGCCAATCATCAACAATTGGCCCACCTTGTCTGCATCGGACATATTAGCCACTAACTTGTCCACCTTTTGCTCTGGTGAAAGCTCGCTTTGTGCCACGGACTCATAGGTCACAGGTTCTGCCTTTGAAGTAAATGGATTATGTAAACCGCAGCCCGTTGTGAGTGCTAATGCACTAATCATAGTGGCTGCTATGAAACGTCGAAACATGCATACCTCCCTCAAATCTCTAAAAAGTATTATGTATAGTATATCAAAAAATATAAACGAGCCCAACATAACCAACACACGACAAGCAGCATTATAGTACATGTATCTTAAAAAACAAAAAGATTGTTACTCGAGAACCCAACGGGTATATCCATTGAGAGAATCAAATAACAATCTTTATATGTTTCATTTTTGTTGTGTAAACATTATAGTTTACATTTTGGAGTGTAAACTATGTATCTTACATTTTGGATGTATAAAATGTGTATGTTACATTTCGCAAATTAAATTTTGCCTTGCTCTTTCATTTCCGCTAAAAGCTTTACGATACGAGGCCCACAGCCTTTGCCACCGCAAGCGCCCGTGCCAGCACGAGTTGCTTCTTTTACTTGTGGAAATGTATGAGCACCATCTAAAATGGCTTCCTTAATCGTTTTGCGCGTAATACTACGGCATGTGCACACCTTTGTAAGCTTGTCCAGAATCGCCTCTGGCACTTGATTTTCTTCAAAATTCATATGTAATTCCTCATTTATTCACTTGAATATCTATATACGGTATTGATTTAATATATCGATTTACGTGTCGATTTAGTGTATTGATTTACATATCGATGTAGTGGATCAATTTACTCTATCAATAGTATCTAATAATACACTGTAATATTAATATATCGAAAATTTACGATTTCTGTACTTAGTATATCATACTTAGCAAATTATATCGATACTTTTTAATATAGTGAGGAATGTAAAATAAAATTTGAAAGATAGGACTTACCATAAAGTGTTTACTATATAGTATTTTCTACATAGTATTACCATATAGCTTTTACCATATCAGCCTTAATCTAAATCCTATAAAATAATGCTCACGATACGGTCAAAGAATTGTAAAATCGTTTGTTGTAATGGAATGAAAATCTTATCTGCAATAGGTGTATTAAGCAATAAGATAAGTACAATCAAGCTGACAAAGCTTAACCGTTCCAATGTAAATTGCAAATCCCTAGGCAACAAGCTTGTAATAATGCGACTACCATCAAGTGGTGGTATGGGCATCATATTGAGAATGGCAAAGTTAATATTATATACAACAATCAGTGTCAGTACTAACTCTAATGATTCATTTGTCAACAAGCCGTAGCTTTCAAGAAAACGAAGTGCTAAGTAGCCTAAAAAGGCCATCAGCACATTAGACGCAGGTCCCGCAATAGATACTAAGGTATAATCTGTGCGAGGATCGCGGAAGTTAGACGTATCAACCATTACAGGCTTAGCCCATCCAAACCCACCGATAAGAAATGCTATAGAGCCGATTAAATCAAGGTGAGCCACGGGATTCAATGTCAAGCGGCCCATGGAGCGCGGCGTAGAGTCGCCGAGCATATCTGCTACCTTGGCATGAGCAAATTCATGCCCTGCAGCTGCAATGATAAGCGCTGGAATAGACGCTAAAATCATCGTTAAACTAATACCAGAAAATAACATAAAACTCCTTTATTGTTTGGCTTCCCATGCAGTAAAGCCCTCTTGAATGCAACGAAGGGCATTTAAGGTACGGGGATAGCCGATATACGGCACGCATTGGGATGCGATGTTAATCAAATATTGTTTGCTGTTTCCTACGTTCAAATTACCTTCTACATGAGCCTTGAGTTGAGCTTCACAGCCACCTTGAGCCGCAAGGAAGCAGAAGGTAATCATTTCACGATGAGCCACGCTGAGCCCCTTACGAGTATAGTAATCACCGAACATATTGGCAAGCCATTTATTGATATGACGAATATCTTCTGGCCCTTCTTGGTAAGAATTGCGCATAGACTCCCCAAAGATTTCCACTTGTTTTTCTACGCCCTTTTCTAGACGAGACTCACTAGTAATAGTGCTGCGAGAGGAATCAACAATAGCCTCTCCTCGATAGTCAAAAATCTTATTGGTCACCTTAAAGAATGGGCGCACACGTCCGATGCCAAGATAGGGCACCGCTTGATAAATGAGCTCTACCACTTCATCAGGAATAAGGCCAAAGTTTAATGCTGCCGGTAGCATTAATGCATATTCATCAACAGCTGAGGCGCCTACTAATGTAGCGAGAATGGCTAAGAAGCGATCCTTTGCCGATACATTACGGCCTTCTTCGGTGATGACTTCATCAAAGGCAAAATTATCAAACAATACTTCAAACTCTGGATCAATATAACCTGCTGGGGCTGCAATATCAGGGAACATACGCTCCGTATAGGCTTGAGCAAATTCAGATTTAGACATAAAAAACCTCCATAAACAACACTGGTGAAAGCCCAAAAGGAGCTTTCACCAGCAATAGTTATGTAATTATTACGGCACGGGCCATCAGATTATAACGCTGGGAATTCGAAAGTTGTGCCGTATACTTCTTTCCAAGCAGCCATAAACATATTGAACTCATTTGTTCCAGGTTGAATTTGGTAAACTTGACCATCTGGAGCGTAACGATATACAGTATGTAAGCTTGGATTAACAAGATATTTGAACAATGTAGCTTCCCCGTATTGGTTATTATGCATGTTAATTACATTAACACCAAATACGTTGTTACGGCTGCTATCGATACCTTTAAACTCAGATGCTTTATCAAAGAAATACGTTTCTGTACCATTTGCACTATTTGGAACCTCTGGGTAGTTAGCTAACCCATTCCAGTTTTCTGCGTTTGCAACACCACCTACTAATAATGTACCGGCTAATACAAATGCACCTAATAAATTTTTATTCATAATGATCTCCTTTGTGCCACGAGGGCAAATCACGAATCAGTCATACTCTCACATGACTTGAATACAATACGCTATATGTATAGTATATCACATTTTTAATAAAATTTTTAGATTTCCAAGGTTACAGAATATATGCATATGAGGTTGTATCAAATTAGCCCTTCATGTTCTCTGCTGTTTTTGCATTTGCGTTATCGATTGCTTCTAGCAATTTATTAAGCAACATACGCAATTGACGTGTCTCTTCTACGTCAAATATAGGACCTGACGATTCAGCCAAGCGGCGTGGTATATGAACCGCTACATCACGTAATGCTTTGCCCGTATCAGTAAGGGTTACCATAACTACGCGTTCATCTTGACGACTGCGTTTGCGTTTCAAGAATGCTTTGGCTTCTAATTTCTTTAAAAGCGGTGTTAATGTACCGGAATCAAGGCGCAATACTTGTCCCAATTCCTTAACGGATAAATCACCATATTGCCACAATGCCATCATTACGATGTATTGAGTATATGTCAAATTTAAAGGATCTAAGTGACTACGATATGCATTAACAATTTCCTTTGCCACTACATAGAGTGAAAAGCTCAATTGATTTTCCAATCTTAAATATTCTGAATCAGGAACATCTTCTTTATGTTTGTACCCTTCAAGTACACCAATTTCTGCCATATTCTACCTCCATATGCACACAATTATCTACTAATTAATTGTACACAATTTTACGGTAAACAGTCAACGCAAAAAGCCCACTTTGAACAGATATTTTTAAATTTGTCAATTAATTAATATTTATTTTCTTATTCGTTAAGAATTAGGCACTTCTATAGAATTAATAGGAAGAAATTATACGTCCCCTACTAGGTCCTTCCTCGTAGTATAATAAAAGAAACTCTATATCAAATCCCATTTGTCATAGGAGGACCACATGAACACCTTAGAATGTATTAAAACTCGTCATAGTACACGTAAGTTTAAAGCTGATCAATTATCTCGAGAGCTCATCGATCAAGTGCTCGACGCAGGTCGCCGTGCTCCATCTGGTGGCAACACACAATTAACACATTTCATGGTTATCATAAACCAAGATGTGCTCAACGAATTAGTAACTCTTGTTCAAGAAGAATACGGCAAAATGCCGATTACAGAAAATACTTTACCTTACATGGTGAATATCATTAAGATGTCCGCCGAAGGCAAATTTGTATTTAACTATAATGCACCTGTGCTCATCGTATTAGCTAGTCAAGCAAACTATGCTAATAATTTTGCTGATGTATCTTGTGCTATGCAAAACATGATGCTTGCATGCAACGAACTAGAACTTGGTAGTTGCTGGGTTAATCAAATCCGTCATCTTCAAGATAATGAACGCATCCAAGCCAAAATGCGTGAACTAGGTCTTAGCGAAGACGAAAAAGTCTACGCTAGCCTCGCTATCGGCTACCCAGATCTACCAAATGGTCTTAACCGCCGTGAAATCAAAGCAAAAGGCTATCCTGTAACATATATTGATTAAAGATACTATTAGTTTCTTAGCTATTCCTATAAGATAATTAGGTCAATACAAAAGCGCTATCTATCCCACAACTCTAATTGAGTTTGTAAAATCTACCATGCCCCTTCAAATACGCGTTTGCGTGCTGCTTTTACGAGTACGGAATGATCATCCTCTACTACGTGATTAGATTTGTAAGCCCATCGTAAGAGTAGTGCAGAGTTCGCTACTACGAGAAGACTACCAGCGTTATGAACAAGGGCTCCCCAAACTGGGGATAATGTACCAATCATAGCCAAGATGATAGCTACGAAATTCAAAAGAAAGAAGAAAGAAAGATTAATTTTAATAGTAGTCATCATGCGTTTAGATAATGCCACTAAGTGAGGAATTTCCTTTACATTATCGTTTACAAGAACGATATCTGCTGCCTCTACCGCGATATCGCTACCAACACCGCCCATGGCGATACCCACATCGGATTTTTTAAGGGCTGGTGCATCGTTTACACCATCAACGGTAACATATACAATGGATGCACCTCGGTTCAAATGCTCATGAACAGCCTCTTTCACAGAGTCAGCAATAGAAATATTAGACAAGGTCATCATTGCTTCATTACCAGCCAAAACGGCTTTATCTTGTACAGTCGCCTCTAAGCCTTTGCCAGGAACCATACGGAAGGAATCTATGGAATCGAAGCTTTCACCATAACGAGTAGCAAAGCCATTCACGATAGCTTTGCCCAATGGATGCTCAGATTTAGTCTCTACCGAAGCAACCAATCGATACAACTCATCAGTAGGCATGGAACCCACAGTCTCAACGGCGGTCACCTCAGGTGTACCATAGGTCAAGGTACCTGTTTTATCAAAGGTCATCGTATCAACCTTCGCCAAGCGTTCCATAATATTACCGCGACGCACGAGAAAACCGTGTTGGCTCGCATTAGAAATAGCCGCCATAATCGCTGCCGGCGTTGCCAATACGAGAGCACAAGGACAGAACACAACGAGGATGGTTACGGCACGAATGATTTCTCCAGTTACCACATAGGTGCCAACCGCGGCCAATAACGCAATCACTACAATCCATGTGACCCAACGGTCAGCCAAGCTAACGATTTTCGCATTACCTTGTGTCAATAACAAAATATGTACAATTACTCATATACACTCAAAAGTACAGGAAAAATGCAAATTCAATGAGATTATATTATTCATGCATAGCCTCATTACGCAAATGCATGAACAGTTATTTATATATATTTGCAAATTGATAATTTTTACATAGAAGATATTTTGATATTTTCAACCTATTCAATACTATTTCACCCTAATTAATGTTATCCATAATTCAGTTTTCTAATAACTATTTATTATAATAAAAAATTAAGTATAGTCGACTACATACCCTACATGGTATTATTACAAATGACATGTTGTAGAAAGGATGTGTAACGATGTCGATTTTCTCTCCTGCTCCTCATATTGAACGTTTACCAGAGGCGCAAATCGATTCCACCTACAAACGTCTTCGACGCGAAGTCTTTGCAGGTACATTTATTGGTTATGCTACATTCTATTTGATCCGTCAAAACTTTAGTTTAGCTGTTCCGTACATGATTGCTGAGTACGGCTACACCAAAGCGGATCTTGGTATAGTTATGACCATCTTATCCATAGCTTACGGCGTAAGTAAATTTGTTATGGGTAATGCGTCTGACCGCTCTAACCCAAAATACTTCTCCACAGTAGGTCTATTGCTTAGTGCTTTAGTTATGTTATTATTCGGCACCTTACCAGGTGTTATGAGCAGTATTCCTATCATGTGCGTTCTTGCCTTATTAAACGGTTGGTTTCAAGGTATGGGCTACCCTCCATATGCGAAAAACATGGTAACTTGGTTCTCCCGTTCCGAACGCGGTGCTTGGTGGTCCTGGTGGAACGTTTCCCACAACCTAGGTGGCGGCATCATCGCTCCTCTTGCTACGCTTGGCATCTACCTATTCGGTACATGGCATAGTATCTTCTTCTTCCCTGCCCTTATCTCTATCGTGTTAGCGATTATTACCTTTGTATTATTGAAAGATACGCCTCAATCCTGTGGCTTACCGCCTATCGAAGAATACAAACATGAAGTCGTTCATACACATACAGAAAATGAAGAAAAAAGTACTTTCAAAGAAATCTTCTACAAATATATTTTGCATAATAAATACTTATGGTATCTTGCGATTGCAAATATCTTTGTATACTTCATCCGTTACGGCGTAGTTAGCTGGGCTCCGACCTATTTAACCGCTGTGAAAGGCTTCACAAAAGAAGGTTCCCGTTGGGCTTACTTCTTATACGAATGGGCTGGTATTCCAGGCATGCTCGTAAGTGGCTACTTGAGTGACCGCGTATTCCGTGGCCGTCGTGCTCCAGCTACGATTTGCTTTATGTTATTCGTTATCTTGGCGATCCTCGTGTACTGGTTTAACCCTGCAGGCAATATTCTCATCGATAACTTAGCACTCATCGCTATCGGCTTCCTCATCTACGGTCCTGTTATGATGATTGGCCTTCAAGCAGCAGATATGGTGCCACGCGTAGCAACAGGTGGTGCTACTGGCCTTACAGGCCTTCTTGGTTACCTCATCGGTTCTGCCGGTGCTGGTGCTTTCATGGGTCTCATGGTTGACCTCTACGGTTGGGATGGTGGTTTCATTGCCCTCGTTGGTGCATGTATCCTATCCATCGTATTCCTACTCCTCACCCTTGGAGACAAAGGACAACAATAGAATATGTACTGTATAATACGTAATGTATAAATACGTACTGTACAACTCACTGTTGTATATACAAAACTCCCCTAGTAATACTTATGATTACTAGGGGAGTTTAATTATTTATGCGATGCACAAGGAGCCGTTTAATACTTTCAAATTATACACGAGACCAAGTCGCGCCAAGCCATGCAATGCAGCGGCCGTTACAGGATTGATAGATCCTAACACACCAGCACCGATGATGGCAACGTGGAACAAAATGGACACGATGAGTAAGCCCAAATGACATTGTTTCGCCTCTTTTGAAAGCCCCGCTGTTGGAGAGTTTTCATCTACGAGAGAGCCCATCATGAGTGCCACAAGAACGAGTTCCAAAGAGCATGGGCAAAGGATAACTAGCAATGTAATGGTATGCATAAAGTTCTGCGTCAATGCATAGGAACCCATGGAAAGCAACATAACAGCCACAACAATAACAGATGAATAATTGTTGATGCCCTGACGCAAGGCTACAAGCTGTGTAGGCATGGTCGGCAACATATCATCATCCAATGTATAATGTACGTCGCCCGTAATAAGCTGCTCTAAGAAAAAACCACCATGTACGATGAGTCCTACATAAGCCGCCGTATGATAATCTCCAATCGCAATAAGCGCCACCATGGCTATCACGATGAGAAAATTAGCATGAATCTCTAAATGATCCAAAATACTTTGCACGCTGTTAATGAGCAATGGCAAGCCACAAATGATGACCGTTACCCACGCCAAATCAATAGCTGGGTTCATAGGCTCCGTAAGCACATCTAATATAATAAATAACAAGCCGAGTGCCAAAATAGCCCCCTGCGTACGCAGAGAAACCTGCGCTGATAAAGACTGTAAAAACTTCATATAGACCTCTCTATAAATGAGATACCGGCCTTACTTAATCCGGAAATAAAATACAAAACAATTTGTTAAATAGTAAGGTACACCCATGCAATATGACACTAATCTTGTGTTAATATCCTACTAATATTAACCTAACAGTAATCAACTACCGATCTGGAGTACCTTTTGTTTCTATTCTAAATTTTATGGTACCCATAGGGGTATATCTATTGTGTTAATATTATACAAAATATATAAGTTATATACAAATCAAAATTTTTGATAAATGAAAAATATCTTAACCGTAAAAGGGATCCTAGTCGTGAGCTCTAATTTCTTTATTAAAACGTAGAAAGAACAGGTCCCTAAAAACGACTTAGCTCGCTATGGAGGCTTTTAGGGATCTGTTCTTTCGGTTAACTAATATGAAATTAGAGCTTCAATGCCTCAATCCATTCTGCTTCTTTAAATCCAACGAGTACTTTGTCTTCAAGAACCAAGATAGGACGTTTTACAAGCATGCCATTAGATGCTAATAAAGCTAGTTTTTCTTCTTCACTAAGGTTTGGCAATTTATCCTTTAATTGTTGTTCACGGTAAATCATACCAGAAGTATTAAAGAATGCTTTCAAATCCTTGCCAGATTGTGGATACCAAGCAGCGATTTCCTCTGCTGTAGGATTTTCGGACTTGATGTCACGATCTGTGTACTTAATTTTGTGATCATCTAAGAATTTCTTTGCTTTTTTGCATGTTGTGCATTTAGGATATTCAACGAATAACATAGGTTCTCCTTATATCAATATTCAATGTTGTAACAACTTACTTATTTAAGTTAATTTTACCAAATACATCGAAAATTATCAATCTCTTATTGACAGTCTACGGGTTCTAATGAAGCACAATGTGTAATAGAGGATAATACTTCATCCATACCCTCACTAAGTTTTGCGGTACGCAAATCAACATCCATCTGTAAACGCAAGAAATACCCTTCCGAAACACCAAAGTATTTTGCTAAACGCAACGATGTATCTGCTGAAATAGACCGTGTACCATTCAATATTTCTTGAATCCGTGAAACAGGCACATGTATATCCTTAGCTAATCGATATGCAGATAGTCCTAATGGATCCATAAACTCTTCCTTTAATATTTCACTAATGGTAGGTGTAGGAATAAACTTTTCCATATTAATTTCCTCTCTATTAATGATAATCTACAATTTCTACATCATAAAAACTACTAATATCTTTCACTTTAAAACACAGTCTATATTGACTATTAATTCGCAAACTATACTGTCCAAATCAATCTCCTTGCAACAACTCCAAGCGATTACCTGGTGGCCAACGTAAATCTTGTAATGATTCAGCATTATCTAACAATAGTAATTTACGAAGAGCTAGCCTTTGTATAAACGGAGAAAAGCGTTTGGAAAAGCTTTGATAGTAAACTTTTTCTGTTTCCTTATCCTTAAATCCGATAATCATAGAATCTCTCCTTTGATTATACCTGTTAAACAGGTATAATTCAATAACATATACTTGAAGAATAACTATACATAGAATTGAAATTATTCTACAAACAATTTTGGTAAAAGAATTCTATAAAACATCATTTAAATCCTACACTTGCGATGACTCTATTGGTCACCTATTTCGGAATGTAATAAATTTACCTTATTGTCATAATTGAATTTAAACTATCATTAATTCGCACATCTACTAAATTGATTTTGAAAAGTAAAAAGACCTACATCCTCGACCGTATCATGTACAAAGTACACATCAAAGGTTCAGAGAATATAGGTCTCTTATAAAAATCTATATATTATTGTAATGCTAATTATAGCAAAAATGTAAGCCCCATTGCCATGAAGATGGCTGGCAAAAGGTTTGCAATACGTACTTTACCAGGCCAGATGAGGTCGATACCAACGCAGAAAATCAGAATAGATCCGACGTAGGATAGGTTATCGATGGCACTAGGTGTCATCAGAGGCGCTGCAATATGTGCCATTGCCGTGATGAGCCATTGCGTAATACCTACAGGAATAAAGGAGAACAGCGCCCCTTTTCCCATAGAAGATACCATAACCATAACGATAATACCATCGAGGATGCCTTTCAATAATAGCGTTTGATAATTTCCAGTAAGGCCGTCTTGAATAGAGCCCAGTACCCCCATAGCACCTACAGTAAACGTCAAAGATGCAGTAATAAAAGCATGTGTAAACTTTGGATCACCAGCATTGCCAGTGCGAGCTTTCACCCAATCGCCAAACACGGTAATCCAATGATTAAGATCGATAATTTCGCCAATCACGGCGCCTACGACCATGCTAATAATCATCAATAGCGGCCCCGTTGTTTGTAGAGATCCGTTGACAATGACGAGCATATATCGCATGGCCCCGCTCATACCGAGGAGGAGCACGATAATACCGCTCACAATCATGAGCGTCTGCTTTAAATTTTCTTTCATAAAGCGACCAAACGCGAGGCCACATAGGCTACCAGCTATAATGAGACCAATGTTAATGGCCGTTCCCAAACCAATCATATATTTCCCTTCTTTAATTGTGAAAGTAACACTATCAATTTACTTCAGTATAACAACTACATCGAAAGAAATCAATTTATATGGTATAAAATATATACTATGAAATTGGATTAATTAAAGATTCTTTAAGACCATATATATATAGCCTGTTTAATGCTGTTATATGGCTCCCTAATACAGTATTGCTCCTCTTATAACATTATATACAGCAAAAAGCCTCTACCCAATAAGGTAGAGGCTCTGTATAGTTTATAGCGTTGAGAGAGAACTAATGATAGACCCGCTTAGGAGAGAGAGAGTATATGTGTTTATATAAAGCGGGCCAACATGAGATGAGTCGCTATCGCCTCATCGATTTTAGTGTACACCCAATTCCACATAACAACAAATTCAATTATGTAAACTCAATCATGCGCAAAAACTATTGTTAACTAATTTCTGCTTATCTCCCTTAAGCTTCATCGTCTACAGGTAAACGTACAATATCTGCTGTTTTATTAATCTCCTCAAAACAAGGGCAGTCTTTACCGTGATCATTGATGAGCCCACTAGCTTGTAGGTGTGAATAAATTGTTACAGGCCCTACAAACTTAAATCCCCGCTTCTTTAAATCTTTGCTAATCCGCGTGGATAGACCATTTTTAGTAGGAAAATGCCCTTCAGGATGGTTTTCATAGATAATTGTCTTATGATCTGTGAACCCCCAAATATAGTTGCAAAACGAACCAAATTCAGATTGAATACGTTTAAAGGCAGAAGCATTATTGATGATAGCTTCGATTTTAAGGCGATACTTAACCATCCCTTCCGTCTGCATGATTCGTTCGATGTCGCTTTCACCATAAGCAGCAACTGTATCAATATCAAACTGATCAAAGCATGCTCGAATAATATCTCGTTTATTTAAGATCGTAAGCCAGCTAAGTCCACATTGGAGGTTTTCAAGACAAAGGTGTTCAAATTGAAGTTGATCATCATGAATTGGTCGGCCCCACTCATAATCGTGGTACTCATGATATAAAGGCGTCGTCGGCCATTCACAAGTAATCTTTTTCATTATACACCTCCATGTGCCCATACAAGGACGTCATACATGAGCGCTACTACGAGCCCCATTACTAGATGACCACCCACGTAAAATGGCACCAAATAATAAATGAATAAAAGTAGGGAATGCAAGGCTTTACGAAGCCATACAATCGGCGTGGATGTGTCGTCACCTACCTTACTATCAAGCCAATTATGGACGGCATAAATAGGTGTTCCTAAACGGCGAATCCAGTCCGGAACACGTACCCCAGGATTCAAACCAGGGCAATAGAAGATCACCAAGGGCAACGCCACCACATCAATGACGAGCAGTATGGTTAGCATAAAAGCGAACCAATCTAATTCGCCTTCCCATGTAAAAGGCTGTGCCATGAAGCGGACGCCCCACAAATAGGCCTTGTATACGATATACGGTTCTAATAGCCATAATAAGGGCTTCACTACACTCATGGGACTACCTACACCAAACAAAAAATAATAAAAACTACGCATTTGCGTAGTCATTTCATATATACAACATTCCGATTATATCGACTGAATACTAAGGATATAGTGATTTTCTAGGCCAGAAAATCACTTCATACACACCATTTTTTAGTCCTTACATACGTCGATTTTCATACTAATATTATATCAGATTTTGCAGTTTTTGTGGGATTATATTTTATAAAAATTTTATCAATTTACACTATTTATATAACCTATAGACCTAATATTAAGATAATCACACTGAAATCAGAACCTGACGCTACAATACCTATAAAAAAGGACTCATGCCCCATAGGGGGTAGTAGCATGTAAGCAAAACACGCTTCCATGTCACTAAAAAATATAGCCATTTAGTTATATAATTATACTTAATAACATAACCTACGGATTACTACAATACCAATAAATACGAAAATGGGAGCGGGAGATACCACCATGACTAAACTACCACTATTAGCGTGTGCTTTCATCATAAGCACTATATTATCACCAATAGACGCCATCGATGTTAATATTCCTGGTGCAGATTCTAAAATTTCCAAGGATGCCTACATAAATTACCAAACCACAAACCCGGATATTGAAAAGGATGTAGCAAACTATGTAAAAACATTAAAGTTAACGGACAAGGCTAACGGTATTAGTAAAAACGAAATTGAGTATACTAAAGCAGCCTCTATATATCGCGGTCAACATTACCATAATACAATCATATCCATTCACGATAATTACAACCAAATTCGCCTTTCATTCCCTGTAGCGGGCATAAAAAGTGATTATCATATAGGGCGTTACAAAAATCCGAGTCGAACCATTGAAGACTATCGAGTGTTAACCGATAACGGAAGTCTCAATTTAGAAATTGACTACGCAGATTTTAAAGATTACGACTGGCGCAACACCAAAATAGCTTATGAAAAGCTAACAGACAAAGACGTCCGTAATTTCTTGCAAGCCAATGCGAAACGAAAGTCCTCAAAACAGATTTCTGATATAAAGGGTACTGTATTTTCATATCCTACTGTTACCTACAGCACTTGGGATAGCATGAAGATGCCACACCTTAAAAACAGTAAAAAAACAACGCTCACCATCGACACGATTAATTTTAAATTTAAGGGCTATAACATGCGTTATCCTTTATATCACGCAGGGTTTGTCTATTATGATAATAACCCCGTTCTGAACAAGGTTCCTACAGATAAATTATTGGCTAATTATGTGCTTCCCTCTGTACAAAACCTAAATGAATTAAATCAATATTCACGCATAGAAAGCTTAAACGGTGTACAATACCGTGTACCAAAAGACGCCATATACGAAGGTGAAAGTAAGGGCACCGACCACCAAGATATTAGATACTACAAAAAAGGAGACATAACATTCTTTATTTCTACTGACAATGTTCCTAAAAACCCATATGCGCATGAACTTGTTATAAATGGTCATTACAATTTTAAAACTGATTTAAATACGTTCTGGGATATTTACCGTTACCATCCATCAGCATCAGACTATATCAATTACTCAGTTGTATGGAACAATAACATCCCTGGTCTAACCATACACAGCTATGAACCTAATAAGGATGATCACATTCTAAACTTTAACTCCTATGATGGCATATATAGTTTTACTTATACTATCTTCTATCCAAGTTTTTTAAGTGCTGAGGAAGTTCAAAAATTACGGAATATGATTGAGTTCTTTGATTCTACCAATAATCCTAATTTTAAAATGCAAGAACACGTTCTATTCCCAGAAACATAGAAGATCTATATCAACACCATTATAAAATAGCTTTCATAAGCATTATATTATACAAATATATAAATTAACTAACAAAAGTCGAGCAACTAAACGATAGAAGCTCGACTTTTTTAGTACTAGAAAACTAAAATATACTTAGTTAAGATACAGCATTCACGGTATCCCAAAGAATTGTATGTATGTCTTCATTTGTTATGTGGACAGACTAGTCCTCTATGACATCAACTACTTCACCAATGTACATATAATGTGGTTCCCAACGATCATGCCCAGCTTGTGTATATACAGCAGGATTAGATGCATAATAGTCTTTTACCTTTTCTGCCAAATAGGCTTCATCAAACTGATGTTCATATAGCTTTTTACAAACAAAGGTTAACTCTGCTTCTTTGAAAGTCACCCCATCGCCTGCCGCAACTGGCGTTAGGCCAGAATTTGCCACCTTATTTTCATCGCGACCAGAATGAGACCCTAAATAACCAAGCGCCTTGCGATAGCTTTCAGGGAAGAAACTAACTGTAAAGGTATCGTATTTCGCCATAAACTCTTGAGTGTAACGCGCTGGATGAATGTACACCGTCACCGTAGACATATCGCCGCCATTCGGGCCCCACACGTTGCCCATGCTGCCCCAACTAACTGTACACGTATTAAAATCCTCAAGCGTACCGGCTGTAACAAGAGCCCAATGATCCTCGAATATGGTAAAAGCTTTGTAATCCTTCGTTTCAAATGGTTTCATAAGGACCTCCAGTTTATCTCAATTTGACGATATAAATCTTTACCTCTATAATATAGGTAGATAGTCAGACGAGTAGTGACGTCAGGCTCATCTCACAAACTAATAATATGTAGAAATGGCCTTTTCGTTTTATCTAATTTCCGAAGAAACGAAGGGCTATTTTGCTATTTCTAAACAAATAAGCGCCACAAGTGCTCCAAAGGATATCATGACTGATAAAATCCCAAGGATAACCATAATGATTTTATACCCACTCATAAGCACCCCTCCCTTCAAAAACGAAGAGAGGCCCAACCTCGTCTAACTATCCTAAGTCTATTATAGAGAAAACTAATATACGATACAATAAAGACCATATTATATAAATATATGAATAAACTAATAAAAGCCGAGCTACTTAATCCACATAGTAGCTCGGCTTTTGGGTTTATTTAACGTTTGATAGAAGTTCAAAAGTATATTACTGGAATGCTTAAAATAATGGAAGCTGTAATTAAGATATACACTACAAGACATAGCTTTAGCAAAAGCAATAAACTGCCAAATAGGACTTTATAGATAGGTGCTGCTTCTTTCTTAAATCGTATCCAGTCTTTAATTTCATAATATATTTTAGGTTTGTTAAAAGCTGGCGGTAATCGCTTACACCATAAAACAAGCCACAGAATACTGCATATATTACCAAAGAGAAAGAATAAAAATAGTCCGAAATCCTCTAGTGAATATACTTTCAATATATAAATATAATAGAGTAGATGAGTAAACGCCCCCACAAAGTTGACCCATATATAAATGAGATAAGATTTAAGCAAAAGCACTAATATAATTTTAATATATTTGAGTTTACTCATTAGCTCTCTCCTATCTAATAGTATACAAGCTTAAAAAGCAAAGTTTTTTATTGAGTCAACAGTTTAACCCATTCCATATACCAAGGGATAAATACTGAGCTATTTTCGAGTCTCTCCTTATATGACCCTTTCTCTCGCCATTGTGGTTCTTTTCGTAATCTTGCCGCATCATCAAATCCCACATATTCAATCATATCTCTTAGCTGTTTATGTGTATAAGACGTTTTACTTTCATCATAGTTAATGCGATAACTGTAATAGTATACAGAATCTTTCATAACATGACGAAGATAGGATTCATGATTGGGCTTATAGGCATCAACTAAAGAGCCAGGAATTCCATTATTCCACACTACGGCGTACTGTGTAGGCGTCTCTAAATCATTATATTTATGTAAATAATATATTATTGGAACCTTAATCAGCGTATTATCTGTCTCTTTGCTCATGATTGCGCTACGTATTACCCGTATTTTAACCCCTGTATCCTCATAAGTTCTCACCTCATGTCTCTCATTTTCTACGGCTTCACTGACTAACTTAGCCGTCTTAGGAATGCGATAGTGAAAGTTCCCCCAATGCTCAATCTGGCTATAACTATCTAATCCAGCTAAGGATTCTATGGATGGAATAATATAATTACTCATCACCACTTCAGGTGCTTGATCTTGATATGGATCTTCTGTATTAACCCAACCACCATAGGTAATGCCATAGGCAGTTTTTGTATCATTCGGTGTGAATTCCGTATACATCACACGAGCACTGTTCGACATAAATTTCCAAGATGTATTCCGTAAACCTGGATACATATATTTTCCTTTACTTTCAGAATATGTATCAAGTGCTTTGCCATGCGGTGGACCTACCACTAAAAACGCACTCAAGCTTCTAACAGCAAAAAAAGGACCTTCTTTTCCAGACGGAGATTCTACAACATCACCACGAAAGCTGATATTTGGCACGGATATTCTGATATTCTTATCCCCTTCATGAATCAATACAACCGTTGACTGAGAATAATTTGCTAACTCCAAAGCCTTAGCAAAACCAGGATGTTCCAAATTTAACTTATCAAACGTAGATGGCGGATTTGTAGGATTCGATTTTACAAATTGACTGTATGACTCTGCCTCATGCTCCGCAACCTTATTAATATGCCGATAATTCTCATACGCATTAGCAGGAATGCTCGCATCTGCCCCAGGCATAGGCAGCTGTCCGGCTGGCACTTCAATCTGTACAGCACTTACATTTATGGTGAAAGCAGTTGCTAGTGCCATCATAATTACACTTTTACGTAACATAAAATCCTTTCTTTTTCTCTCACATTACAACAAAATAAGCACAACCTTATTAGCATAAGTATACTATGCAAACAAAACTGTGCCTATTATTAATAATTTTATAATTTAGTATATAGGATTTACCTATATTGATATTTATAAGGTTTATCTCAATTTGACGATATATATCTTTGTTCATATAATATAAGTAGATAGTCAGACGAGTCGTAACGTCAGGCGCATCTCTAAAAACAGAAAATCTTGAGAAATGGCCTTTCAGTTATCGAATCATCTAAGATAACGAAGGGCTATTTGTCTTTTCCAAGACAAATAAGCGCTATTAATGCCCCAAAAATCCCGTTAATAACGGGATTTTTTATTCCCAATGTATATATATTCTCCAACAAGCAATAAAACTCCTCTTTGTATTTTCCCCAGTTTTTATGGATAATTAAACTATACTTGATATATGCACCGCAAGTAGTAAGGGTGATTTAGTATGAATCTCTAGATAGTGTAAATTTTTGGAGGTGTCATATGGATTCTCTGACTATTATTTGGGTTATTGTTTGCGCCTATTTATTACTGAATTTATTAGTCGGCGTGTATTGTCATATTCGTGTAAAAGATAGTACTGACTATCTACTCGCAGGTCGTCGTATTGGGGTTCTTATGACGGCAGGCACATTAGCAGCTACAGAAATCGGTGGTGGGAGCACCGTAGGTGTAGCAGCGAAAGCGTATGGTTCTTGGGGTTTATCTGCAGGTTGGTACGTAGTATCTGCAGGGATTGGTGTTATCCTCGTTGCTTTCATTGCACCGCTCTTACGGCGTGCCATGGCAACAACAGTGCCAGAGATCATCGGCCGTCGTTTCGGCGCGTCTAGCCATCTCATTACTTCCATTCTGTCCATGCTGGCAACAATCACACTAGCAGGCGTACAGATTACAGCAACTGCAACTATTATTAGCGTTCTCACAGGGCTTTCAACAGAGCTCGCCATCCTCATCTGCGGCGCGGTACTCGTAATTTATACCATGTCCGGCGGTATGTGGAGCGTTACGATGACGGACGTTATCCATTTCTTCGTCCTCGTTGGGGGCTTCTCCCTCGCGGTGCCATTCGTATTGCACAATGTGGGCGGCTGGGAATCGGTAGTGGCGAAATTACCGCCTGAACAATTAGGATTTACGAAGGTTGGTTGGAAAACCATCATCGGCCTCATCATTATGTACTTCATGACCTTCTCCACCGGCCAAGAATCCGTACAACGGTACTTTGCAGCGAAGGATGAAAGAACGGCCGTTCTCGGTTCTATCATTTGTGGCATTATCATGGCTCTATTCGCCTTTGTTCCTGCGGTTTTAGGCCTCGTAGCATTGGCTGAATTCCCGAACATCGAAGCGAACAATGCGGTGGCAACGGTAGCGCTTAACCTCATGCCTCCTGTAATGGCAGGCTTCGTTATGGCTGCGGTCGTGTCGGCTACGCTTTCATCAGGCGCAGGCGACCTCTTAGGCGCCGCTACTGTATTTACCAAGGATATTGTGGAACATCATTTTGGTAAAAGCCTCACTGACGCTCAGCTCACAAATTACAGCCGTCTGTGCGTGCTATTCCTCGGCATCATCGCCATCATCATCTCCCTCGTAAGCAAAGCCATCATTCCGATGCTCGTATTTGCTTTCACCATGAGATCCGCTGGCCCATTCGCCGCATTCCTACTTGGCCTCACTTGGAAAAATGCAACAGCTGGCGCCGGCATTTGGTCCATCGTGCTCGGCTCCATCGCAGGCGTGTACTGGGAATTCATTGGCAATCCATATGGCATCATGTCTATCATCTTCGGTTCCATCGTCAGCCTCATCGTCTTTGTGGCTGTGGTATTCATTGAACGATCTATGGGTAAACCACCGGCTCCTCCGGCTATACCTGATGATGTAAAAGAAATATAATTAGTTTGTTATAATCTGTGACTTAATAATAGGCCTAAAAGTACTATAAAATTACAATTATAAAACCAAAAACTCCTATCGGTGAAAGTCAATAGGAGTTTTCCTTATGTTACAACAACATCATCAAACTGTATGCCATACACGTGTTCATCATAATTTGACGATATATCATAACCTTACTATAATATAAGAAGATAGTCAGACGAGTAGCTACGTCAGGCTCATCTCGGAAAATATAAGATTTTGAGAAATGGCCTTTTCGTTTTATACTAATCTCCAGATTAGTGGAAATGAAGGGCTATTTGTCTTTTGTAAGACAAATAAGCGCTATTAATGCTCCAAAAGCGATAACCACAGTTATCACCTGTAATAAGAGCATGATTAATTCATAATCACTCATAGGCTTATCCCTCCCTTCAAAAACGAAGAGAGGCCCAACCTCATCTAACTATCCTAAGTCTATTATAGAACGAACTAATATACGATACAATAAGTAACGAATAATAGGAATATATAGATAAATGTAGTAAAGGGGCTGTAACAGAATGTGTTAAAACCACATTCTGTTACAGCCCCTTTAATATTAACGATAAATTAAAAATTTTAACTCATTAATTTGTTCAAAGATTTTAATTAATACATCAACAACTATACTATTACCTGCAAGACGTTCTAATCGTTCACGAGAATAAAGCTTCTTATTTTTTTGTAGTTGAGGGTTGTATTTCAGTATTTTATTATAATCAGACTCATCAAATCCCATTAATAGGAAGCATTCTCTAGGAGTTAGATTTCGATAAGGGCTACCTCCTGTACGATGTTCAGGAAATTCAAGAATACCAGCGTTGGGATGTCGATCTTGTTTAGTCGTTAAAGTACCAAGATATTCATTAAAACCTGTGGGCTTATTAAGAATATCATTACCCTCATATATTTTACGACGAGATGGTGTATCGTTAGGATTAGAAATATTTGCCTCTTCTTTATAGATTGGATTTGAGTAATCCATTCGTAAAAAACGCTCAAGCTTTTTCGGCTTTTTCTTAGCAATTTCTTCTAAATCATTATCTTTAAAATATTGCTCTACGAAAGTCTGAATATCATTATTCGGTAATAAAACACTAACCATAAAGGTCCTTACACGTCGCTGCGGGCTACCAAAATTAGATGCATCTAATGTATATACTTTATTGTAATAACCTAATCGCTCTAGCTGATTTTTCCAATCATTAAAATTAGATGCATGTCTCTTAGAAAGAATATTACTAACATTTTCCATCAATAAAAACCGAGGCAATTCTTTTCCGTTCATTTGAATTGACTCCAAAATTCTTTCAACTTCCCAAAGTAACCCTGACCGATTATTCGCATCACGATCAATGCCCGAATGATTATTATGCCAAGCACCACCAATAGACAAATCTTGGCAAGGAAAAGAATACGTTAATACATCAACATCACTCGGGAAAGTAAGATGATCTACCTTTTGAATATCACCTAAATTACGAGTTCTATTATATGCAGCCCATATAATTCGCAATACTTCTACTGACCACGCCTTTAAAGCAATTCTAGAGATAGGATTCTTACCATCACTACTAAGATTGAGTGGAACTAATCGCTCTAATAACTCTAGTTTTGTGAGATTCTTATAAGGAGTTATATCTGGAGCACCATTATGTATAAAATCATAAGCAACAAAAGCTGATATATCCCATTCCAATATATTAACCACTTTATAGTCAATGCCTAATTTTTTTAATGCTTTAGCCTGACTGCCAATGCCACTAAAGGCTTCAACTACATTTAACATTAATACTACTCCTTACTACTATATAACTTATTCAGGGAACCCTTCTGAACGGGCACGGTCAAGAGTTTCTAAAATTTTAATACATTGTTTAGCACTTGGGTACCATCCTTTAGTATTGATTTTTATAGCACAATCTATAAAATCTATCTCTTTTTGAGTTAACACGTAATGGTTACTATTCCAACTTTTTAAATTGTACCATAAAGATGCTTTTATCTTAAAAACCTCAATCATAGCCAGATCTTCAGTCCACTCCGTCGTATTAGGTCCTTCAGCTATTAGCTCAGAGGTCAAGACTAATTCATCAATGAAATCTCCTTCTAGAGAAAAAGGCATCATTTTAAAGCGGTCCCAACAATTAGTTTTTTTAGCCCATTCTGTAACATTTTGTACATCTCTACTATCATCAATCAAATAGTCATGTGTGAATTTTGTCAAAATTTTTAACTGGTTACGCATCGCTAAACTAATATTTTGATTTTTCCAGATATAGTTAAAATTAATAGACTTACCTTTATAACGTTTTTCTATAATATCAAAAAGCTTACTCAATGTATAGGCTACGATGTTCGCCTTATAACTACCATACCATTCTGAAGACTTTACAACATTATCAGTCTCTCTAAATAAAATTTTATAGCAAATTAGCTCTTTAAAATAACTTGGTCCAAAATCTTTAGGATTACGGTCCCATACCTTAGAGATATCTTCCATAAAATGAACAAAAGCTTTTTGCCCCCCGGCACTAGCTATATGTGGGCGACTTGAAAATATATTAACAAGTTTTGCCAATTCAGTTTTATCAAACTTCTGTTTTTTAGGATATTTTGCTTCAAAATTCTTTTTAGTAGATACCGTAGCTTTATGCGTTTCTTGAGCATATGATCCACGCGCACGCTCATAGTACCAATATGTACCAAACTGTTGACCATGTAGAGCAGGAACACTAGTTGTTTTCGACAATTGCTCAATTCTAACATGATACGGGTGGTTAGCAGATAAATCGGCTTCATTTACTTTATTCTGACTATTAGCATATCTAGAAATATTGGCAACGAGCTCTGCCGAGTTTTCATCTGTAACTACAGAAATCTTCATCGGTACATAAATATCATTAATATTTTTTTCTAAATGTTCTTTTTTGTCTAAAAGAGCTGATGCCAATGACGCTGTAGTTTGTCCACCATTTACAATTTGAAGATTTTGACAGGATATTAATATTGGAGTACCATTATCACTATCAATTTTGATAGAATCCGCAGTACATGTAATACCATTATTATATGCAAAAAACTTATTAGGTTCTTTTATAATAGTATTTCTGATACCTTTATTAACTTTCCCTCTAATTTGTAAAAAAGAGCGCACATTACTCTCTAATAGTTTAGCCCCAAACTTATTATATAGTTTTGCTAACACAATGCCTGGAATACAGGCCATATAACCTTGATAAGCTTCACCACTTGTAACCGATAAGCAAGGAATTGGTTTATCGCTAAATTCACTAAATTCTATCTCATAATCTTCCTTCAAAGTTAAGTTTTGGGATAGTTCATATAATCTAGCTATATCCCATACATGATATTCTATAGGAATATCTCCGATTTGATCTGCTTCAAGAGTTTTAATACGAGTAGACATCTGATTATTAGTAAAAAGATAAATTTTATATTTTTGAATATCAAAAACATTATTCTTTATATCTAATGCCAATCCATATCCTGGGGAACTCTCCTCCGCATGACTAAGTATATAGTCAATATCTTCAAGAAAATATCTAGCACGTTTTACTATTGTGTCTATCTCTGTAGCTGTAACTACATTATCATCATGACGGTAATCTACAAGTGCTAATGACATACAATTGGATAACTCACCATAAACATATCCATCTAACTGTAATCTATGTTGACGATAGCCTATACCTTCATATTCAACAATTTGAAATTCAGATTCAAGTTCATTATCTCCTAATAAACCAGATGCAGCCTCTAAAAAAGCTGCTTTCGTACTAACACCAGTTCCATATACACTCGTCTTAATCTCTTCATCAAAATCTTGTTTATATTCTACTAACCCCATAATATTTACTCCCTAAGAAATTTTAAACTCGGAAATAGAATCTAAATTTAGATTATAAGAAACCGATGTAATAGCCGTAGATATATCATTACGTTTAATTTTGGGGAACCCATCAGTAACACTAAAGTAATCCTTACTGATAATTCTAAAATAAACTTCATCAGCTTGACTTGAACCATATCCAACTAATAATAAATTCTCTCTAAATTTATTTAATAAAAGATCTTCATTAATATTGGCATCAATTTCATCAATAACCATTGTTAAAGATATAGCTTTGCTATCATGAACATTTGATTCTTGTACAGTTACAACAACGAGCTCTCCTTCACTAATGTCTGAATCTAATTGTTCCAAAGAGGAAATTCTTATATCTCGTTTTCCTAAAATAGTAGACTTAACCTCAAGCCAACTATCTAAAAGAATAAAGTCTTGCTTACCACCTTTAGGACCTTGCCACATTTCTAAAGCTTCTGATACTCCATACTTTGGAATTAAATCTTCTTTTAATACTAATAACTCTGCCATCAGCCCTTGTTGTTTTAATGGCCCAAACGAATCTGGCACCTTAGAAAGCAATTGTTGCCAATGCTCATATCTATGACATAAGGTTTCAAGGGCCTTCTTTTCAGATTGACTAAAATCAATAGCTTTTATAATGTCTCGAAAGATATATTTAAACATATCTTTACTGCTATCACTTGAAGATGTCAAACTAAATAAAATTTGCCATTCATCTCTATTAGGATTGTACATTTTATGTACAGATATCAATTTAGTCGATAATAGAGTTTTAGGCTCATATTTACTTATAACACTATATACACGATAGCCATTAGCATTATCCCCTTTATAAATTCTCAAAGGCCATTCTGGATTTATCAATCCAACTTCAACTTGTAATTCTTCCCATTAATCATCATCTTCTCCTAAATCATCAACTTCAGATAACATATCATCGTCTATGTCATAATATTTTTGAAGCCATTTTACGTTAACCTTATATTTATAACTAAGAGCTTTTGGTTCACGAAGTTTAGGTATACCTAGTGCAAGACCTACCAAAGGTTGATCTTGAATAATATTTTCAGAAGATTTTAAATCTATTAAATAAATAACCAATAATGGTCTCCGCTTAAATCCTAGATCAAAGAACCTACTATCTGGTATGGTTACTTCAGAATAATCAGTTTTTGGATCACTGTCCGCTAACAGTTTAAAAAAGGCTTTATACTCTTTCTCTGTTAACCCACTAGATACAACACCTGGCGACCCCAAACGTCTGGAATTTAAAGCAATCGTATCTCTACATATATTAGCAGCAGTACGCTCTGTAACACGGATTTTTTCATCAAATATATCAAATTTACGTTTAGATTTACCTTGAGCAATTGCAATATCCCAACTGTCAAGAAGCTCATCTGTACTTTCTTCAAGTAATTTTGCAATTTGGCGTGCATCAAATTTAATATTCTTAGAATGGGTATCTATATTTCTCAAAAACTCTACAATATAATCCTTCTTAACACGTAAAATTTGTTTAGTAGACTTATTATGCAATGATTCCGTTTCTGGATTAGCTAATTGATATCCTTTGATTTTTAAAAACTCAAAAAATTCTTTTACTTGTATAACATTACCATCTATTGACTGTTGGCTTCTAGAGAAATAAGGTGTTTCAATATAATTTCCATTAAGAGAAATATCTACTTCATAATCACCTGCACTCCGCATTTTATTTCGTGCTGTTACAATTAAAGCTCCTTCACTTGAACGTACTTTAATACCAACATCTATAGGCTTATATTTTTTATCATTTATACAGCGACGGATTTCATCTCTAAGCTCATCTGTTGCATCTGAAATATGTTGATACCAACTATAGGATTCACCAGACATCCAAACTTGACATATGTCCTCGTAATTATGCCTATATCCAAACCAACGCCCCATTTGCATTAATGTATCATACATAACAGAATTTCTATAAAAATAACTTACACAAAGTCCTTCTAAAGTTAATCCTCTTGATAAACTTAATCCACCAACAGCAATTATACGTAATCCCTTTTCATATACTTTATAATCTAATAATCTTGATGCATTTCCACCATTTATAGATTCTACTTTAATATTTTCAATAGATTGAATAAGTTGTTTCTTTATTGTCTCCCAGTTTATTTCACTATTCTCTTTATATTTTCCTGGCAATATAAATTCACTATTATATACATCATATAGAAGCTGAAGTAAAGGATACTGATTATAAGAAGGTAATAATATATAATTTTGAATAACATTTTTCACATTAGAAATAAATATGTTAATTCGATCACTAAGTTCGTTTTGAATAGCAATAAACCGACTTACATTCACCAACATTGAGCGATGTGATGTTATATTACCTCTTAAATCTCTAATTGCATTAATAATAAAGAAAGAAAGTATTGCTTTTTTTAATGATAGTGGTAACTCATAAGGAACTTCCGCATCTTTTTTATGTTTAAGGGGAAGATATTGTTCAAAATCATCAATTTCCCTATACATAGATTTATATTTACCATTTGCTGAATAAATCTCCCTAGCACCAATGTAGTTACTTGGGGAATCTAAAACATATATATAATCACGAGGAAATAAATCCGCATTATACATATCTGCTCCATTACTAGGTTCTATAAAAACATTAGCATATGGTGTTGCTGTATAGCCAACATAACTAGACCTTGCAAATAATGACAAAATTTTTCTTATATATTGGTTAATTGCAGTAGGACTATTATCACTACTATTAGTGTTGATAGATGCATTATCTGCTTCATCATCAATAAACAATAATGAATGATTAATTTTACTGTCTATTGCATCAGTAGTCTCCCTTCTAAAGTATTTATATACTCTATCTAAAACAGTCTTATTCTTTTTTACAACTAAAATTAATGGACTTGATATAGAATCTAATCGAATATTAGAATTAATAAGAGTTGTTTTATTAAAATCTTTAATAGTAGATGTTAATGCAACTGCATTGCGACTTGAATCTTTTCGGCCCACACCAATTAAACTTCTACGTCCTGCATTACGTTCTAAATCAGAGGTATTATCACCAATAAACCCCTCATCAACTCGAGCCTGTGTTTGTTTTCTAAGCTTTTCAATTGTGCCAGTCAAAAGAACAATTACTTTATAACCAGCATCAGCAGCTTTATTAATTACAGAGATATAATTGGCGGTTTTTCCAGACTGAACATCCCCTATAACAAGCCCTTTTTTTGCAAAACTTATATTTTTTTTAGGATCTCCAAGCAAATTAACTATTGATGTTGTAGAATTATCAATTGCATCAACTACATACTTTGAAAATCCTAGATCAGTAGACAAATACTGTTTATACCGCCCCCAATAAGAATCTGTTAAAGGTCCATTACTATACCAATCTTCAAAATCTGAATCTTCAGAAATAACCCAACCATCATTCATAATAATAGAATATTTATGATGTAATGTTTTTCTTATCTCTTCAAATTCCTCAGGTTCTAGATTACAACCGGGTAACATTGTTATTTCTTTAATTTTTGAATCTAAATACTCTTCTGAAAATTTATCAGGCTCATTATCACCTGATAAGAGTGCATCTAAAACATTAAGTATCTTAATTTTCTTTTGCTCATCCATAAATCACTTATACCCTTCCATTTATAATTAAGCATTATTAGCAAAAAAGTCTATTTTCTCTAAAGCCTCTATTAACTCTTCTCGACTCATAGTATCGAAACTAGATAAGTCCTGAAAAAGCTTACGCGCCTCATCTGAATAATCTTTATCAAATGTTTCTTCATTTTTAGCAAGTAAAGTATATGCAGCTTTAAACGGAACTGTAGCTTCTATAAGCTTTATAAGTGCTTTAAATTGTTTTGCTTGCTCTGTAGATAAAGATTCTAAGAATGCTTTATAAATTAGAAGTTTCTTATTGATTTCAAAGAATGTTTCTTCATTTGTTTTCCGTACTTCCCATACATGATCATACTCATCATTAATCAACTTATTACCTTGATAAGTATATACACGTTCACTAGAACCTATAGCACGTTTTACAATAAACTTTAAGTTTTGCTTAATAGAGGTAGGTAAACTTGCGGTTGATTTTTTTATATCAATATCCCAAATATGATCTAACGAATTAGGTATATCTACTCGGATACGAGCTAGTTTATTTAGCTCATTTTTAGTATCAAGTCTAAACCAAGTTCCCCAAATGATTAAACGATTATTTCGATAAACATATATCCCTTGTTTATTGCGTAAATCATCAAGTGTGCCTAATAAATTAATATCTTCTGGACTTAATTTATTTATATAAGGCAAAATATATGGTTTTACCCTAATATTATGGCCTTCTAAATCAATATATTCTTCTGATAAAGGCTGTGTCCCTGGATGTCTTATTAAGAATGGGTCTTTAGCTGCTAACGGACGGTAATTAAATCTTAATTCAATAGGACTTTTACTCGTTTTATCTAAGAAATTATGATAAATAAGTTCTAAGTGTGATCGTGCAATAGATATTTTTTCATCAAATAAAGTATCCGGTTCAGTAGCACCTTCAAGCATCTTATCAAAATCTTCCCAAATAACAATAGTACCCGATTCATAACTATTAAGTTGATCTAAAATTCCTGGAATTGCTTTATTATATTGATTTATCATTTCATCATAATCATAAACCTTTAAAGACCAACCTTGTTGCTCAATGATAAAATCCAAATCCCATGATGCTGCAGATATAACATTATTTTTCTTACTAATAACAGTTAGCTTTCTACACTGTGATAGAGAAGCTGTTTTTAGACCTAAACCGAATCGTCCCAAATCTGATTCAACACGTTGGTCATTTACATTCTTACTACCATAACGCATAGCTATAATTAATTCATCTGGAGTCATGCCACAACCATCATCTAAGATAGCTATATATCTAGGCTCAATACTAGAAAATCTAACATCTATATGTGTAGCACCATTACCAATACTGTTATCAATAATATCTGCCAATGCAGATTCAAATGTATATCCGATAGATCGCGTCGATTCAACTAAAATATCTGCTCTAGGCTCAACTACTTGAACATTCATACCTTATGCCCCTTATATGAAATTTATAATACCGGTTATAATTACTCTCATTCTATCATAATTTATGATTAAATTCATATTATATTCATGCAACAAATGTGATTTTAACAGAATAATTGCTTATAAATTTGCTCAATCTAATTATTACTTTATATATTATTATATAAAATACGTATTTTTTTACTCATGCAATTTCAAGCATTATGTGAAGATTTTTTCATCATTTACACACAAAAAACCACCCCTAACTAGGGGTGGTTCTATTTTTAATATCTACGTTTTATCTTTGCTGCTCCAGCAGTTTCGTTTATTTTCTTATACGCCTATCCTCCTTTCCCAGATTTCTCTCCACCCTCCTACTTCTACTTTCACCATCCAACGAATTATCTCGTTAGGTCTCTCCAGGCGATAAATAGTTCGGCCACGACTTGAGGGTTTTGGCTGAGTTTGATGCGGGCTAGCATTTTTCGCACGTAGTTGCAGTGTTCTAGCATCGCTTCGTTCAGTTTGTGTTTGACATGACGCGGGGATTGGTACACCAAGATGGGTGCAAAGTCCGCCACATGAATATAGCTCGTATCGGGTTCTGGACCTTCCGTAACGATATATTCATAGGGTATAGCCACGTTAAAGAGGCCGTACACCACGTCCTTACCGATAGGGCGGCGACATTTAATATGAGCAAAGGTTAGATGCGGACCATAGGTCTTAGGCGCGGTATAGCTGCTACGTCGATCGTCGCTGGTCATGATGTAATTGGGTCTCAGCCCTTCCTGCATCGCTAGCTCTCGCGTGATCGTGCGCATCGGCAAATGGACCATTTCTTCGCGACCATCCACAAAATAACACTTCGTACTGTCTCCACCACTAGGTTGATAGGTAGGAATAAAACAAACAATGTGATTCTTTGGATTCGTATAGATCAAATCCAAATCTTCTCCCTTAGATAGCCGAGCGGCCATCAAATCTGTTAGTTTATCATTTATTGCCATGGAATCCTCTCCAATCTAATCAGGAACATTCCTTTCAACAATACAATGAACACGTGTTCTGTGAAAGCAGATTAGCATGCTTTAATCTGCTGCTGACTTAATTGTATATCAGCCTGTATAATTTGTAAATATATATACAAAACTATAGAAATTTACGTATATTTAATGACTTTATGATCTTGTAAAAGTTATGTATACCTTGATGTGTCATTATTTTCTCATTTAAATTGAGAATTGCATATTTTATGTATATTTGTTAATCGAGATTAAAAGAAATATGCAATATATAGGATATAAATAAGAAATTAAATTATAATAACTAATGTACACGCACGTCCTTAAAGTCCGTACTCAAATACCTGCGCAGCTTTCGAATGGCTCGTTCGTGACGCCGTTGAATGGCTTGGCGGCTGCAGTTCAGCTCTTCACTAACCGATACCAAGCTTTGGCACTCACCGTAGACACGGCGCAGTAGGTCTCGTTGATCAGGCGATAGTCTACCTAAGGCCCACACAAGGCGCTCTCGCAGCCTATGCTCTTCATCGGCACTCATCACCATATCCGCTACATTCTCGCCAGATGCGAAGATATCCATACCAAAGGCGACGTCTCCATCATCGGTGGTGCGATCTGGGATGTGAATTTCACGGCGATAACGCAATCGTTCACGCTTCCAGTACCGCATGTAACCATACATGATGCCAGCTTTCACAAAGCCTGGGAACGGTACGGTCCCGTTCAAATCAAAGCTATAAATCGATTCTATGAGGATGGCCCAAAGATAGCTCTCTACGTCCTCGCGGAACTCACGGTTTCCCATGCGATTCGTATAGTGCAAGATGAGCGGTCGATACCTGCGACAGAGCTCGATTTGTGCCGCATCATGACGAAGCTCGTCAACGGACCACGGCTGATACCCTACCGTCTGAATCCTCATGTTTGGCTTTTGACAGATGGACACGAGACTCTTGTCCGACAAGGACGATAAGACCTGATGACCACAGACAAGGGTCTGTAATTTCAATTCCTCTGGAATACTTCGGGTAGACTCATCAGCTTTCGATAGTAAAGAATGAGATGGTAATGCCTGTGTTTCTAACGTTTCTGACTGATAGTTGTCATGTTGTAAGTTTGCAGTTTTAATACATATTTTTTGTACTAAAGGTTCTTCGTTTGTGTATAACATAAATCCCCTTTCCTGCCATGGCATAGCGCTTATGTACACAATACCGCGGAAAGAGTGTTTTGACAAATTGGCAATTCCTCGGAATTTCCCTATATTCTGTTATATTTGAGACTTAGTTTCCATCCACAGTACACCATACGTATGCGATTCAAAGGGTAATTGCTGAAAATATATTATTACTAAAAATGACACCACATACGCAATGTGGTGTCATTATAAGAGGAAATATACTATCATTGGGTAATAGTATTCAATCTTTAGGTAGTAGTATTCAATCTGAAATTGTCTGATTAAATCGCAATACACGCGGCTTGGACAAAGTCCTTTAGCTGCGGTTTTACATGATTATAATATACATCAGCGCCATAACCGCGCACGATATCGCCCCAGTATTTATATACATAGCGGTACCAGAAATGGAACATACTGTTCGTAAAATGGTAATCCGCGTACTTTGCGTTCCCACGGTTACTTGCTTGAATGCGACCCACGAGTCCCATCGACATGAGATCGTTCAAACGGGATGTAAAGGTACCACTTTTAATTTGGCTTTCTTGTAAAAGCTCCACGTAATACGGTCTTTCCAAGCTAGCAAGGCCCGTTAAAATAGCATTGGCTCCGGTTATATTTTTCATATCTCGATGCAAGATATATTGTGTTTCTTCAAAGAGAGCTCCCGTTACTGAGAAGAATAAGTTAATAATATTCGTATCGATGCTTTCACCATTATCAAAGTATTGTACATAGGCAGGCAACCCACCGGTTACGGCAAAGACGGTGCGCAAATCATCCTTTGCATAGTGAAGCCCCAAAGATTTCATATCAACTAAGGAAAAAGGTTTCACCTCGAGATATTCGGACACGAAAGGACCGATAAGGCTGCGATCGCCAATGATGCGGCCATCGAGCTGTTCCAGACCATTAGCCATCAATATGATGTTCAAACGACTCGTATCTTTATAGGTATCTAATAAATCGCGCAAGTGAATGGGAAACTGAGGAACTGCTTCCACCAAGGATGGATAATCGTCAATCACCACAGTCTGAGGTGTTTTCACACTGCTTTCAAAAAGTCTCACAAAAGCCTGCTGCAAACTCTCTACAGGCTCGAATGTATCTTGAGCATTAGCAGGAACAAAACGTGCCTCAAGAGCTCTATTTATATCAGCCACATGGACGGATTCATTAGCCATACGCCCCGCCAAATATATCGCCTTATGACGGCGTACAAGTTGCGAAGCCACATAGGATTTACCACTGCGATGAGGACCATATACAACACATAAACTCATTTGGCCCATTGCAATTCGGGACTGGATACGCTCTATAATTTCAGCACGTCCCACAAAATTCATATACTCACCTCCAACTATTTACGGAAATTATTATATCATAATTTTAAATCATTATTAAACTTTTTTTCATATAGTTAACATAGCTTTTTATTATGTTAATTTTTTTACGCATCAAATCAGAGCTTTCATGCGATACGTGTTGCCTTATCATCATAAAAGGCCTTATGATTACTTTATTTTCATATACCTTTGATATCAACATATCCTATAAGGCGTGGTTATATAAGTTATACATTATAAGATAAATTATACATATTAAACTATAGATTTTAATCTATATAGTTTAATCTATATAGTTTAATCCATATATTTTAAAAATGACGTGCTACCTAAAAGGTATAGCACGTCATTTGCATATTAAGCATATTAAATTGTTACTGAATTTTCTTATACTAAGTTTCTTAATGGTAAATATCTAATTCATAAATTCCTAATTACAAAATCTGATATTCTTAAATATCTTATGGATCCATTTGCGTTTGCATTTTCATCAATAAAATGCGCTTAACCGATTCGTTAAGGCGCTCGGTCGTAATCGTTCCATCCGCCACCGCTTGCGTCAGCGCACGATGGACTTCATCGATATGAATCGTATCCGCATCAACAAGAATGAGGTCACTGCCCGCCAAAATGGAAGCCACAGCGTAATCGCCTATCTTTTGATTGGATTGCAACGCACCCACATCGATACGGTCCGTCATAACGATACCCTTATAACCGAGCTCCTTGCGAAGCCAACCGTCTATAATCGGCTTAGAGGAACTCGCCAAGTGTTCGTTATCGATAGCGGGAATCTGAATGTGGCTCATCACAAGCATATAGCTATTCGCCGTCGTCTGCGCAATGAGACGTTTAAAAACGGCTACATCATTATTGCTGAGATACGCTTTCGCCTCATTAGCTGATCCAAAGGATGCATCCCCTAAGGTCACTGCCGGAAAGTAGTTATAAGCGGACCACATATGATTAATTTGGTAACGCTCCACCATGGCAAGGTTTATGTGACCTGCCCACGTGGGGTCAGATGTATAGGACATATTCGGTACGCCAAGGTTAGCATTAGGCCCAATGACCAAGTTAAAGCCCATATCCCGCATTTCAATGGCAGATCGCGTGGCCAAGTTAATGATACGATCCATAGGCAATTGCCCCCACCGATTGGGCTTCGGCAACCGCAAGAAACTTTCATTCCCATGCAATATGCGATCACGATACACCGCAATATAGGGTGTCACCATGCTAGAGGTTATCGCCGTTTGCATAATATCGCTGGTGAAAGTTTTCACTTGGTTCTTATTAATAAGATTTTCATTCGTTAGCATAACGCCACTGACACGGTATTTTCGGATCACATCCTTTTGGGATTGTCCTATCGTGCTACCATGAAGGCTGATCATCATCAGCTGCCCCACCTTATCCTCTTGAGACATGGCCGCAATCCAAGTGTCCACCTTTTCAGACACGGGTTTGTTGGACTCCAGGACGGCACGGTACGATACGGTTCGTACCGTTTCTTGTTCTGCCTGACTCTCATGTTGGCATCCAGTTGTACCAACGACAGCAACTAGTAAGGCGAGGCCACTCAGGACCCGCCGAAAAAACTGGTTCATCTCTCCTAAAAGCTCCTTAATGCTTACGCAATATTATGAATATTATGGGCTTTCTATGTTGCTCTCCCAATGCAACACCCATAAGTCCCCTCTTGATCCGTACAGTATATTTTTATATTATACACTAAATGATTCATCTTTTCCTCATAATAAAATAATTTTTTTTATACTGAATTATTATAATAAAGTTATACAGTAAAAATATGTGAATTTTGAATAATTATATAAAAAAATCCTACGAATCGTTTAAAAAGTGACCGCACTGTAACAAAAGGCTACGTGAGTATCAAGTCACTCATGACCCGTAGGATTTTCTATTTTATGTTGTTATACCCTAAATGGCTAACTCTACTATGAGTGTATAAACATTTGATTACTTTATAACAGCCTGCTGTTTGAGTAATCGGCTATCATTAACCTTTAAATTTAGGGGATGTTGGGCATGTTTCAGGTGTTACGTCTTTACGAGTACCAAGAACCGCGCTGCGGTCTGTGTAGTGTGTGTGTAAAAGTTCGTGTGCCTTATGGCCCAATGGTTCGCCTAAGAAATCTTTGTACAATGTTTGAATTTCTTCATTTTCATAGGACGCAACCCATTTGTAGTTTTCGTCAGCTTCGTAAAGACCGCCGATACGAGCTTCTTTAGTTTTCACAGCTTGCGGCAATTTAGTGCGCGGTTGACCGCCGCCACCGATACAGCCGCCTGGACACGCCATAACTTCGATGAAGTCGTAGTGTTTACCGCTATCTTTCAATGCATTCAAGAAGTCACGTGTATTTTTACCACCGTGAACAACGGCAACGGACAATGTTACGTCATCACCCAATTGAACAGTTGCCTCTTTTACGCCTTCCATACCGCGAACGTCTTCAAGGTGAGTCAACGCGTATGGAGGTGGCTCTTTATCAGTGATGAGCTTGTAAGCCGTACGCATCGCCGCTTCCATAACACCACCTGTGTTACCGAAGATGATGGATGCGCCAGTTTCCATGCCGATTAAGTCGTCGAATTGAGATTCTTCTACTGTGTTGAAGTCAATATGTTCCTCTTGAATCCAACGGATGAATTCACGAGTTGTGATGGAAATATCTGTGTCCATGCCAAGGGATTCGTCATTGTGGTAACGAGCCGCTGCATTTTCTTCTTCCCGTTTCGTTTCTGCTTTTTTAGCCGTACAAGGGTTTACAGATACGGATACGATATTACGAGGATCGATGCCTTTTTTCTCTGCAAAGTACGTTTTAATCATGGCCGCTTCCATAGCGATACAAGAACGTGTAGAAGACAAGTTAGGAATCAATTCAGGGAAATAAATTTCCGCAAAGCGCACCCACGCTGGGCAACAGCTTGTAAACTGAGGAATTTGACCGCCATTTTTAAGGCGTTCCACAAGCTCGGATGCTTCCTCCATGATAGTTAAGTCCGCACCAAAGTTAGTATCTACTACATAGTCTGCACCAAGTTTACGCAAGGCACCAACCATTTTGCCTTCCAAGAATGTACCTGGTTCATAGCCAAAGCCTTCACCGATAGATACACGAACTGCTGGCGCTGTTTGGATTACGACGATTTTTTCAGGATCAGCAAGGGCTGCTTTTACCTTTTCAAGCTCGGATTTAGCATGCATGGAGTCGAATGGGCATGCTGCCGCACATTGACCACAATGAATACATACAGGCACATCGCCGTTTGCATCAAGGTCGTAGTAATCAAGTACGCTCATTACATCCGCACAAGCGCGACGGCATAACGTACAGTTTTTACACTTGGAAATGTCGTGATAAATGGATGGATTGTCCAGTGCAATCGGCACGCGTTTATCGATAAATTCGTATTGAGACATGAGGACCTCCTCTAACAAACTATAACTACCAAACCTATTGGGGCGAAATATGCTAAACTACGGAGCACTGCGCCCAAGCCATACTTCTGCATCTTACCTATAGTATACGCTATGGTGAAAGTTTATACTATGTAGAATTGTTACACTTTTGCACAAAACCTCCAAAAAGTGTAATATAAATCACATTTTACCATAGAAAGATGAATAATTCATCTAAAAAACGCACGCTCTTTAAAAGAACGTGCGCCAGTGAAGCTTTTACAAAATCATTCAATCTAAACAAGCCTAAACTGATCAACAGTGTACTCGTCTGTAGGATTCAATTATTTACCGCCCCAAATAAGTTGGAATACAGCGTACGCAGGCGTACCTGGCTCAACTTTACGGCTATTTTTATTAACTTGTTCCTCTTTTACAACATAACCTTGTGGGTTATAAAGAGTCACCTTAAGATCCTTAACTTCCCGTTTTTTATGATTAAACTCTTCAGTCACGATGTAGTGGTAACCTTCGTAGTCCATAGCTTTAATGTCCATTACCGCTTTTTTATCATCTTTTTTAACAGAATCGTTGTCGATAGACCAAGTAACACCATTACTATCTGTGCCTACTGTATACCAATTAGCCGCATCAACACTACCAATACCGCCGATTAATAATGCGCCTGCTGCCAAAACAGCTGCCAATGTTTTTTTCATATTAATACCTCTCAAAGAAAATATAAAAATATACAAACTAGTATATAAGGAAAAACTAAATGTTATATGAAAACTATCTCTATCAACCCACAACATGGTAATTCATCTTCTCTTAATTTCGAAAGAAGCGATAGAAATTCGGCATAAGTTGAGTAACTAACTCTGTCGGTTCATATAGAACAAACTTCTTCACTTTTCTTGCTTTCAATAACTTTGCGTCTTTTAAAATTTGTAAGTGTCTCGATACGCTTGATTCAGTCATTAATAAAATTTGCGCTAAAGACTGTGTCGTACTTGGTTTTTCCAAAACATAATTCATAATTTGCAACCGCACTGAATCGCTCAAGGCTTTAAAAATAGTAACTAATCCCTCCGGTGTGGAGTTATAATAACTTGGTTGCTCCGCAATATCATAAGTAATAGCAATTCCTTGATTAAAAGATTCAACAAACAGATGCGGCCAAATAAAATAACTTGGTAACAACATAATAGAGTCACTGTCCTTTAAATAAACCTCTTGATTAAAAGGTTTAATAATAGCTAAAGCTCCTTTTTCCCAATGGATTCGATCAATTTGTAAATGATTAAACATCTCTATAAAACCTTTTTCCCTCAAAAATGAAGATTGCTTTTGTATTTCAATTAAAAGCTTTTGCTCAATTGATTTTTCTTTCCAAGTATCATCAAAAATTGATTTTCTATACCAATCAATAAAAGAAAAAAGTCTCCTATAAACACTTGTAGCATTTCGCTTCAAATCTTTAAGCAATTGATCATTTTCATTTAAAGAAAAATCTTTCCACTCTAGTCCTTTTGCTAATGTTGGAATAAAGGCATTTTCTCTATCATCTATTATTCTCTCCAAATACTCAATTAATTGAATAGTCGGATAATTAACCAGAAATTTCTTTAAATTTTGTATTTCCTCTTCAATCGTTGTCATATGATAACGAAAATTACAAAGTAAAATAGGAGAGACCCCCAGTTCATAAAAAAGTTGGAAATAATGAAGATTCTCATAAAATTCTTCAGTAAGTTTATCTTGTATCTCAATCACCCAATCAATATTAGTTCCATGATGGCGCGGATTTAAAAGCACATGTAAACTTCTAAAAAGTTCATTTAAAGGGGAATACACAAATTGTATTCTTTGTATTAACGTTTCATTTGTTTCCAAAGCATAATCGCTAAACCGAATTGTAATAGACATAAACATCCTCCTAAACGATTCGATATTTTTTGAATCGTTTGATTATAGACTTTAGACTTATTATATTATACTTAATAGTTTTAAAGAAAAGGAGAAATCTTTATGAATAAACAATTGCAAGATCTACTCATAACAATTGTTGCAGGTATGGGAATGTTATTATCCACTCTCGATACAGGAATTATCAATATAGCATTACCCTTTTTAAAAGAACAATTTCAAACTTCAACTGATATTGCAGCCTTCACAATAACCGGTTATACTTTAGCTTTAGCTATCTCTATCCTACCTTTAGGCGTATTAAGCGATAAATTTGGAAAATTAAAAATTTCGTATTTAGGATTCGTGCTTTTTGGTCTAAGTTCTTTATTTTGTGGCTTAATTAACAATATCAGTTTATTAATTATTGGACGAATTTTTCAAGGCATAGGAGCGGCTGCTTTACAAGCTACTTCTGCCGCACTAATTACAACTTTAGTTTCTGAAAAACGTAAAAATAGCTCTATTGGTATCCTCGGAATTATGATTGGTTTAGGCCCTATTCTAGGGCCCTCTTTAGGCGGGATCATACTTTCGTTAAGTTTCTGGCAACTTATTTTTTTGATAAATATTCCTTTTGTAATTCTCGGAATTGCATGTAATAATTTCCTTCTCAATAAACTCTCCGAAAAAAACAACAACCGACAATTAGATATGCTTGGAATTACTATAAACACTCTCATGTTAGTTTCTCTCTTATTAGGATTATCTTTATTAAACAAATCACATCTATTTGTAGTTGGTATAATCCTGATACTATCTAGCTTGTTGCTCGGAATTATATTTTACTATATGGAACTTAAGAACAAACACGCACTTATCGATATCAAAGGATTAAAAAATAATCCTCAAGTAATCTCTTACCTTTTTCAAACAGTTACTTTTGGCTTTGCCTCTGCAATGATCTTTTTACTTCCCCCCTTCATTTTTGAACAATCATATCATCTAGAAGTGGGGCAAACTGGATTTCTTGTTCTAGGAGCTCCTACAGGGCTGGTGCTTTTTTCAAGAATATCCAGTAAAATCAATAACGGCAATAAAAATAAGCTATTTAGCCATATTGGTCTAAGTATTATTATCATATCCTTGATTTTTCTCTTACTGATCAATCCTAACTGGCCTTATCAACTCTTAACATTAGGATTATTCATCTACGGTATTGGTGGAGGATACTTTCAACCTGCTAATATTGCCAGTATTATGCAAGCCAGTCCTATGGAAATCCAAGGAAGTACAGGAGCTTTGCAACGAATGCTGCAAAATGTTGCGATTTCAATCGGTTCAGCTATTGGTGCAACTTGCTTAAATATCTGGTCAAATGATTTATTATTAGCAACTCGAATTGGATGGGGAATTACACTAATTCTGGTTATTATAAGTTTAAAAGAAGTATTTAAATTTTCCCATCATAATAGTTAATACAATCTAATCCAGAGGCTGTAATTAAAACTAAGTTTTAATTACAGCCTCTTTGTCATATCTATTCAATAACACACCTACCTAAAACAAAAACACACTCACCTTGGAATATTCTCTCTGTATGAAAAAATGAATCTGACACGATTGAATATGGATATTCGCCCTGTAAAAGTACTAATGATATAGAAAACCTCGAACTACTCTGAAAACGACTTAGGTCACTTTTTCTCCCTAGGAAGTCTAGCAAGGCCCCTTATGGGATTAAATAATCCAACGGATTTGAAAGCTGATATTCGCCCTGTAAGAGTACTAATAATATAGAAAGCCCCGAACTATTCTGAAACCGACTTAGGTCACTATGGAGGCTTTCAGGATAGTTCGGGGCTACTTATACGTTCTGAGTATCTAAATAGACAGAGCGAATATCAGCTTCTATTAAATTGTTGGATTATTTACCCCATAGGGCCTGCATAACTTCCGCCCCCATGGTATCCGGTTCAATTTTCGTAGGTTTTTGTGCTTCTTTACTGGATAACAATGCTATACCAGCATTGCTATATACTGTTGTATCAAGTTCTGTCCATGTTTTTTCTTTGCGATCAATCCGTACTGTGTAAATATATGTAAAGCCTTCAACATTGTTAATTTTAACAAGTACTGTAGCCGCATCATCTGTTTTATATACAGAAGAGTTGTCAATAAACCATGCCGCATCGTCAGCATCAGCATCGATATAGTACCAGTCAGCAGCACTAGCTTGACCAAAGCCACCTACAAAGAAAACTCCTGCTGCAAACATAGCAGCTAACCATTTTTTCATTTTTAAACTCCCCAACACTAGAGGCGACCATCTTAGATGGTCGCCCATGGTTACTCAATAGTTAATATAGTGTTTTATATTATTCTACTTCTTCTTCGATTTCAGCGCCTGGAATAACAGCAATACTAGCTACCTTATCACCTTCGTCGAGGTTTTGTGTTTTCACACCAGAAATAGCTTTGCCCTTCTTCACAGCGATATCATTCATATTGAAGCGGATGATTTTGCCTTGCTCAGAAATAAGCATAACTTCATCATCATTATGAACAACCTCTACAGCCACTACATCGCCAGTTTTGTTCGTAATCTTGAAGTTCTTAGAGCCTTTACCACCGCGTTTTTGCAATGTATAAGCTTCCGCATCATTGCGTTTACCAAAACCTTCTTCAGAGATAGTAAACACTTGTGCTTCACTTTCATCAGTATTAAGAACACCAGCGCCTACAACTACGTCGCCTGCATTCAATTTAATGCCACGCACACCGTGAGCCGCCCGTTTCATAAGGCGCACATCATGCTCGCTAAAGCGAATAGCGATACCCAACTTAGTACCAATCAAGATGTCTTGATTGCCAGTCGTTACGTTAACGGAAATCAAACGATCGCCTTCGTCGAGGTTAATCGCATTGAGGCCAGAACGACGGATATTACGGTATTCTTCAATAGCCGTACGTTTTACAACGCCAAATTCAGTGACCATAAATAAATTTACATCTTCATGGACACGTTCAAGGTCGATCATAGTCGTAACAGATTCACCTACCGCGAGTGGCAATACGTTAACCATAGCGGTGCCACGGGAGTTGCGGGAGCCTGCTTCCGGCACTTCGTATGCCTTGAGACGATATGCACGACCTGTAGATGTGAAGAATAACAATGTATTATGGGTCCGCACATGCATAATTTGCGTTACATAATCGTCTTCCTTCGTCTTCATGCCGATAACGCCAGCGCCGCCTTTATGTTGGTTGCGATATACGTTCGCGTTCATCCGTTTGATGTAACCTTGTTTAGTCAAGGTAATCACCATCTCTTCGTCAGCGATGAGGTCTTCTACATCAAGGTCGGACGTATCGATTGTGATTTCAGAACGGCGAGGGTCGCCGTATTTTTTCTTCATATCATCGAGTTCGTCTTTGATGATTTGACGTTGACGCGCTTCGCTACCCAAGATAGCTTTCAAGTCTTCGATCAATGCCAACAATTCCTTGTATTCGTCTTCGATCTTCTCGCGTTCCAATCCTGTTAAACGGCGTAAACGCATGTCGAGGATGGCTACCGCTTGTTTCTCTGAAAGCCCGAATTTTTGCATTAATGCGTTGCGTGCAATTTCGTCAGTTTGAGAACTACGGATTGTGGCAATCACTTCATCGATATGGTCGAGAGCAATCAACAAGCCTTCTAAGATGTGTGCACGCGCTTCGGCTTTGTTAAGCTCGAATTGAGTACGGCGTACGATAACGTCTAGACGATGATCTAAGTAGTAACCCAATACTTCTTTCAAATTCAATACGCGAGGATGACCGTCTACGAGAGCTAGCATAATCACGCCGAATGTTTCTTGAAGTTGAGTGTGTTTATATAATTTATTAAGTACGATGTCTGGTTGCACATCGGCGCGCAATTCGATAACGATGCGCAAGCCTTGGCGGTCAGATTCATCGCGAAGTGCTGTAATGCCATCGATTACCTTATCACGGCTCAAGTTCGCAATTGTTTCAATTACGCGAGCCTTATTCACTTGGTAAGGAATCTCAGTCACTACGATCTTATGCTTGCCCTTAGACATCTCTTCGATGGTTGCACGAGCACGCATTTTAACGCTACCACGACCTGTGGAATACGCTTTTTTGATGCCGTCTCGGCCCAAAATGAGCGCTCCAGTCGGGAAGTCTGGACCTTTGATTTGCGTCATCAATTCATCTACAGTCACATCCGGATTGTCGATGAGCATCGCTAGGCCATTACATACCTCGTTAAGGTTATGTGGTGGAATATTTGTCGCCATCCCTACGGCGATACCACTGGAACCATTGATGAGAAGATTTGGAATCTTCGCTGGCAATACAGTTGGTTCTTGCAAGCTTTCATCATAGTTCGGCATGAAATCAACAGTTTCCTTGTCGATATCGGCAAGCATTTCCGTTGTAATCTTCGCCATACGTACTTCAGTATAACGCATCGCAGCAGCACTATCGCCGTCGATGGAGCCAAAGTTACCATGACCGTCTACCAAGAGGTAGCGCGTATTGAAATCCTGCGCCAAACGAACCGTCGCATAATAAACGGAGCTATCACCATGTGGATGATACTTACCGAGTACGTCACCGACGATACGAGCGGATTTCTTATACGGTTTATTTGGCGTCATGCCTGTTTCGTGCATCGCGTACAAAATACGGCGATGTACTGGTTTCAAGCCATCGCGCACATCTGGAAGCGCACGCATAACGATTACAGACATTGCATAATCGATATACGCGTTCTTCATTTCTTTATCAATCTGAACGGGATGAATATTCCCGTGGGACCATTGTTGGTCTGCCACAATCTCACCTCATTTTACTAACACTGATACTAATTCATCATATAATTATAGCATTTTTGCGTATATAACGCTATATTTTGTAAAAGTTCCTTCCCATTACATGGCCCAATTGTACAACTGTTGCATAGCTGCAATTAATTCTATAAAATATAGTAACCTCTATCTCTTATTTAATGAGCCGCATGTTGTATCATATCATCTAAAATGCTAGCAAAGTCTCGTTCTACAGCCGAAGTGTCGTTACCAGTACTGCCAATACCTGTTAGCATGGTTTCTTTCCAATCATTTTTTGCCATAAATCGAAAGGCGATCAAATACTTAGCTTTTGTTTTGTCCGCTTCTCCTTTTGGTAGATAATAAAAGCCTACGCTTCTATCAGAACGAGGGTGCAATAACGCTGGGTTGTCTTGCGGTTTATACAGGCTATATATAGATTTCATAAAGGTTAGAATATCTCCACCCTTTACAGATTCGTCTACAAAGATAATCTCATCATATGTGAATAGAGATATCTTATTAGTACCTGCTACACGTGTCGCTTTAGACTTAGCTAACTCCAAGGCTTCCTCGTGCGTCGCCATCCGCATACCATACTGCTTAGCACGCTCCACTAACGAACCATTCAAATGAACTAAATACGCTTGTGAATACGCAAAATCCGCATCATTTTTTCGCTCGCCACCAGGGGCCGGCAATGTTGGCCGCTTGACTACAGAATTTGTAGTAAAAGAAATACCATTACTTTCATCATAAAACACATACACATTTCGCTGGAATGGCTTCTCCTTCTCCACCACAGATGACTGAAGAACAAGATTCGGATGCACAACTGAGAACTCTTTCTCCACGCTAGACTTGATATCCTCTGGTGTAGCAGGATCACCATTCTCCGTCGTCCAAATGAAAGAACAACCACTCAACACAACACTACAAACACCAACGATACCTAACAACACAAACTTAACAAACAACCTCATACACAAAACCTCCCCTCTCTCTATGTAGAAACTATAGAATGAATATGCTGGGATAACTATGGATAGGACTATATTATTATTGATGGGACACCTCTATAGCTAGTGTTTTAAAAAGTGCTATTACCTATTGATGAGCGACTTAGGTCACTATGGAGCGAAGAGATAGGTAATAGCACTTTTTAATTAATTACGTATATAGTTCTCGGGCCCCATCAATAATAATTACCTATTAACTAGTTCATCTAGCATATTCATCCTGTAATTTTCTATTACGTTCATAAATTTTTTATTGTGTATCGGATTTTTACTCATTCCGAATAGATGGCTATTGCATTCACAGTCGCTGCACCCAAAGTTCGATACATTCCATTCCGCAATAGCTCGCACTGCATCAGCGAGAGCACATTCTACGTCAATTTTAGTTAGATCTACATCTGCACTTTCACGAGCAGCCGAATCATCATAAAATTTACCTTTCTGCCGTTCCTGAGCGGAAATTGTCATAGCCTGCGGTCGCCCACTGGTACGTATTGGCAAGCCTGCTATCATTTCGCAGTGACCTCGGAAGTAATCTAAATGCCAGTGCATTTTCTTCCGTTTTCGTTTATGACGTTCAATGCGTTTCGTCAAATTTGCCTTCGCAGAACCAACGTACATATAGTAACCAGATTTGAAATGCATCATCCCTTTAGAACCGATTTCGAAATCTAAATCGTGATCGAGGTGCATGACCATCACATACACGCCACTATCATGAGCCTCTGTATCGAGGACGCTACTCGGATAGGAACATTCATGTGTCACCGTAGGCATGGTGAAAGTTTCATCCCAAGCCACAGCAACGGCTTTCCAATCTAATGAAGGTGCCACCTCTTTAAAGGTACGGGCAAATTCCAAGTCCGTATGATAATCTGGCAAGAACCACTGCGCTTGGTCCCATTGTACGAGGAATAGAACGCCTGTGTGGTAGCCTTCATTTTGCAATTCTTTCAGATGCAATAAATGCTTGCGACCCCGTTCTGTAATAGCATCAGGAAACATGGCACCCGTTTTGGAGAACAACGTACAGGACTTAACCTCTAGTAAGAACTCATCCCCCTTATCATTGGTGAGGAGCAAGTCAAAGCGAGATGATGTGCCGTGTAGTTTAACCGTATACTCCCGTCTTACTACGCGCCACTCCTCCCAACCAGGGATCAGTTTATTTTCGATTAAATGTTGCGCCACATCGTTGCTGTAGTTTGTATCGAGCATGATAACAACGCCATCACGTTCTATACCTATCACGCGGTATTTCGTCTTCGCATCCGGCTTATCGTGAGGGACGATGTACATCGTTACCCCCGTAAACAAAAGCTCCCACATGCGACCAGGATTTGGCAAATGAGCGAGTATGCTTTCACCATTCAAATCTAAAGTCACCACAAAACGATTCGGGCGACCTATATATGTTGCTTTTAAAATAGTATCGTAAAGGACTTTCATCGTTTCTCCTACATCAAAACATTCTATGTGTCTATTATACGATATGTTACCCTTGGGTTTCATCTATAAACAGTATCGTATATAATTATAGTTAGTAACAATCAATAATTAATATTAAAAAGTTCTATTTTTGTAGCTTGGGTTACATTATTGTTTGTTAAAATGGTTTATACTAAGAGCGTCGGGTCAGTATTCTAAATACCCATACTGATCATTACGTCGGGTTTTGTTGAGGCATCGCCTAGTTGATCTCATCCCACTTGTCCGTATATATGTGCGAAGCTTTCACAAAACCCTAGGGCGTAAATAATTAATATATAAAGAGTTTTATAGATTAACTAAGTAGTTTTAGCCACTATTCTCCGCAGAGAGGGCTCGAGAAAGGATTTATCATGGCACAAATTGCAGCAAATTTACAACGCATTAAAAACGGCCAACGCCGTTATGCAATTACACCTCGCATTCCAGGAGGTTTCATTCAACCTGATCAATTACAAAAATATATCGACGTAGCGAATGAGTTCGGCGCCGTTCTTAAATTAACTGGCAGCCAACGCATTATGATTACAAATTTGAAAGCAGAAGACGTAGATAAAGCATGGGAGATGCTTGGCATGGAGCCAGCGTACACTGTATCCAACCGCGTACGTAGCGTAAAAATCTGCCCAGGTACTACCTTCTGTAAACGCGCTAAACAAGACAGCGTACATCTTGGCATGCAAATCGAACGCAAGTACTTGTCCCTTGAAATGCCAAGCAAAATGAAAATCGGCGTGTCCGGTTGTCCAAATTCTTGTACTGAAAGCCGCATGAAAGATGTGGGCGTTATCGGTACTGTAGAAGGTTGGAATGTATACGCTGGCGGTAGCGGCGGCGCGCATCCTCGCATCGGCGACCTCATCGCAGAAGTTAAAACAGAAAAAGAAGCTCTTGCATTAGTTGATCGAATCATCGCATACTATAAAGAAAACGCACAAATCGAACGCATGGGCGAATTCATCGACCGCATTGGTTTAGAGGCTTTCAAAGCAGCTGTATTGGACGACCTCGAAGGGGCTCCAGCTGAAAGCAAGTCCGAAGAACCAGCTGTGTTCTTACCTGGTCAAGGTAACGATCCTGAAGTGGAAGCACCACGCCTCGAAGCAGGTGCCCCTATCACTCCAGACACAATTATTCGCGACATCGTTGAAACCTATCCAAATGTTGTACCTGTATTACAAGGTATTGGTATGGGTTGCCTAGGTTGCCCATCTGCAACAGCTGAGCCATTATGGCAAGCCGCAGAAATCCACGGTTTTAATGTATACGATTTAGTAGAGAAATTAGAAACAGCACGAAAAGGAGCTTAATATGTCCGCATTCTTAGGTCACATCCATTACTGGTTATATCGCAAAATTCAATTGCTTGTTGAGCGTGAAAATTTGATTTTAGAAAAAACTTCTAAAGTTGTTGATGATTTGGCGGAGGAACTACACTCCATCTCCGTAGATACATACGGCGAACCAATCAATCCAAGCATTCCTTTGGAAAACATCATCGACCACGGCAATATTCACGGCTGGTTAGCTAACCAAATCAACATTGCTTCCGTTCGCGAAGCGGCTTTCATCAAAGACATGCTCGACACAAATTCTGGCGATGAAGCAGTACACGTAGTAACCGCTATCCTCGATGCCTTTGCAGTACAAGGCCAAGCATGTGGCGTTGTGGCTCAAGACAGCCTTGAAGAACACACTGCACCTGCGATTTACAATGCGTTACAAAACTTCTACGTAAATGGCATGCCTTGCGATGGCGGTGACCAAGTGGTTTCTGAAAGCCCAGAAGAATTTACCTGGGTTGGCGACCACAGATTACAAGCAGGCTACTGGCGTACAGCGGGCGTTGACCCTAAATTCATGGCATTAGCCTACCAAACATGGTTCGAAGCTTTTGTAAAAGCTATCGATCCAGCCTTTGAACTTGTAACGACAGAAGAAAACGGCACACGTTTATATACAATTAAGAAAAAATAAATCCATAACAGTTCGTTTGATTAAGAAAATATAAACGGATGAAAATGGACGAAAAAACGAACGTAACATATTACGTTCGTTTTTTATATAGTAAATGTATCGTTGTATATTTAATTAATCTTTATATATCCAATCTACCAACATTTACTCCACCCTATTTTACTCAATATAGGTAAAAAAAGCATACAATGTTGAATGTAACATATTTTTTCAAAACTGTAGCTATAGGCACAGCATTGATAAGCAATATCATTTATAATATAATTATAAGGTAATTACACAATGTAAAATTAAATGTTAGCGTAAGCTTTCAGAACATAAAAAGCTAGAATTAGGAGGTCCATTATGGCAGGCACAGTTAATCAAGAATTAGGTTTATTATTCCAAGGCCCTAACTATGTAATCGTAAAAAAAGGCGGCAAAGCTGGTGAAAAGGTGGAAAAACACAACCACCCTGAAGCTAATGTCATTTTTACAGTTGTAAAAGGTAAAGTACAAGTGTTCCTTAACGAAACGGAAGAACATGTACTTGTACCAGGCCAAGTATTGGAATTCAATGGCGATAACTACATCCAAGCAACACTCGTAGAAGACAGCGAGTTCGTTGTAAACCTCATTCACAAACCTGAATAAAATACCAAAGGACAGTTGATACAAGCAACTGTCCTTTTTATATGGTGTATGTATTAAAAAGAAATAATATAGTTATTAGGTTTTATATAGCTATTTAGTGGTTCAGTTATATCCATAGTTATTAAATACCCACAGGATAATACACAATCTAAAGAGTATTCTTTTAAAAGGAGTTATAAGTTGTAAATTCCCCCACATCAAAGCGTTTCGTATGACCTGGTGCAGGAACACAGTCTGAATGAGGGTAACCAATTGGGAAGATGGCTACAGGAATGATATTATCAGGCAAGTTATATGCCTTGCGTACTTTAGCAGGATCAAAGTGAGCAATCCACGTTGTACCTAAACCGATATCGGCTACGGTAAACATAATGTGAGAGCCTACAATGCTGGCATCTACAACGCCTAAATCTTCATCGTCGTATTCCCGCTTCCAGCTCACCGTATTATCGTAACAAACAATGATTGCCAACGGTGCATTAAAGTGACCATTTGTGCAGCCTTTTAGTTTGTTTAAGCTCTCTTCAGTATTTAATACAAGCAGTCTTTGCAGCTGGTAGTTATGAGCCGTAGGTGCTAATCTAGCTACTTCTAACAAAATATCTACCTTTTCTTGCTCCACTGGTCGAGTATCGAATTTTCGAACCGAATACCGCTCTGTGGCTAATGCTTTAAAATCTTTCATTAAATCTCACTCCTTTATCGGATTTATTAAAATGTATTTTAATGAAAATTCCTATATAATCCTTTATATAATCCTCATAGTATAATAGTTCGCTATATACCAGAAAAAGTCCTGTACCACTTCTACCAAGTATACATATTTTTACCAAGAATGCATAAACTAGACTGTATAAACTGTAACGTTTAAACAATATATAGGCAAGACAGAATATATGTTAAACAGTAAGTATCCTATACAAAAAATAACCCCCTAGCTGATACCTCAGTTAGGGGGTTTTGTGCTTATTATTTTTTAAGACGGCTAATTACTTCGTTAGTAATGTTTTCGATTTTGCTGTTAGCGTCAGCAGCACGAATTGTGTATGGATCATCCAATACTACGTCCATTTGTTTTTCAACGCGAATAGCTTCAACAGTGTTGTGAATTGCTTGCATCATAGGTTGAGCAATTTTATTGATTTCTTCGTTTTCTTTTTGAAGCAATGGAGCTACAGTTTTGTTGAATTCTGCTTCTGCTTGTGCAGAATCTTTAATTTTTTCAATTTCTTGTACTTTTTTTTCAATTTGTGGACGGTATTGAGCGTCTACTTGTTGCATCTTCATATCTAATGCACCGTAGCCAGGGTAGCTATTTACTACTTGGCTCATATTTACTAAGCCAATGTTGGCAGCACTTGCTACTGCAGCAGTAGCAGACATAGCACCAACGATAGCTAAGGTAGTCAATTTTTTAGATAATTTCATCTGAAATCCTCCTCGATTAAAAGTGTCACTATACAATCCAATAGTGTACTATTTTTACTATAACAAATCTTGCTAACTTTCACAAGACTATGATAAATAGCATAATAAAGCCCTATGAACTACTTATGAAAGTTATGAGAACTTAAAATAATACCCACAAGCATACTCTGAGACCCTTAAAGCAATCGATACAGACATATTCAGAACACACATGTGGGCATTTCGACTTTCACCAATTATTTATAATTTGTCATCAAATTATGGTTTATTATTCACCGAATTATTGTTCATCATTTAAATAGATGTATTTATCGGATTTCAATTTGGATATGAGATCAGGCACCAAACCGATAAGGCGATCAAAGCTGCTACTGTAAGGGTTGCCCTTAATGTTGAACAATTCGATGCGGTCACCTTTAATAACAAGAATCGCACTTGGTTCCATCTTGGCACCACCGCCACCGCCGCCAGATTCTTGGCTTTTATTGGCTGTGCAGTGGTTTGTACCAGTACCGAAGCCAAAGGTTACATCAACAAATGGAACGAGTGTAGTATCGCCGATTTGCACAGCTTCACCAACTACAGTTTCCACTTTAATCATATTTTTAAACTTCTCGAATAGGACTTCCAAATTCTCTTTTACATTACTGTTCTCCATCACAGTACCTCCGCTTTTTGTGAAAGTATTATAGCTATAATAATACAGCTCATATACTCAATTGACTTTATATATCCTTACGCTGTTTGACCCTGTTCGGCTTTTAGCTTTTCTAGTTGCTTGGCTTCCTTCCGTTTAACCCAGAAGACACGAGCACTTTCACCCAATAGGGAACGCATAGGTTTAGATACCAAGAATCTAGTACCATACCATGCCAATACGGCAAGAATCATACGACCTTTAATATGACCGCTACCTTCAGCTACCCAGTTCACATAATCTATCTCAATAGACTCTGCTTGCTCAGGCCAAATGCTATACAACATAGAGGCAATAAGCCCCATCCGATACGGATCACCAATACCAAATCGGCCCTCTATAGCCATATCACGTGGTTTAGAGTGATTATAGCATCGTTTCGACACAAGGAATATCTGACGCCACAACTCTGTATTTCTCAAGTGTTTCATGAACCAGAATGTAGGAATTTCAGACTTGAATGATGCTACCGGATCATTGGAATCAGGCTTTCCAAAACGTTGTTTCACAGTCGTTTTAATATCATTTACCTTTGTAAAGACCTTTTCCTTGATAGAGCCGTCACTATTGAAAGTAACATGACTTATTACTTCATCATCATCTTGAATATGAGCCGTTGGATCTTGTTGTATCGAATCATACCGCTCAGCACGAGCTTGTGCATCCATATCCTTAGAAGCCGCATCAGGTCGCTCAATGCGCTCCTTTGCCCTAGATGCGCTCCCCGCCCCTGGTGATTCGTCATCATCAAAGATTGTATCGGAGCCTTGGGCGCTCTTCAAGTCATCAAAGCTTGTGCCGCTAGAGCTTGCAGTTGGACCTTGTCCGCCTCCTTGCATAGCCTTTGCAAAAGCTTCTGCTTGTGATATGTCGCCGTCATCATCCATTACCTTTTGATATTCTTCATCTACACGATTTTCAAGCCATTGTTCATAGTCTTTTACAGGACCGATCTTAAGTACACCTAAAACGTATAATTCCTTAAAAAATGGTTTATTTTGAATGTACGCTAAGTGGAGTGAAAATACGCGCCACAGCCATTTGATACGCAGCTCGCCACGATATGGTGTCCGCCCATCAATTTCGATGCTATATGTGATTGGTGCCAGTAGGATAGTCAAGATGAGTGCTACAATGATGGCCACAATAACGAGGGCCACAATAGCCACTGTACTCAACCACATCACCTCCTTAGGTGTTCCTATGATTAGTTTTCAATGCCCTTTCGAGCCATTACGCCTTGTAAGTAGTAATGTTTAATCTCTTTCATCTCCGTTACGAGATCGGCCTCATCAATTAATTCTTGAGGAGCCCCACGGCCCGTAAATACGAGTTCCGTTTCTGGATGACGAGCATCGAGTAAAGCTTTAGTTTTATCCCATGTAATGAGTTCAAAGAAGAGAGCCATATTGTACTCATCAAGTACAACAAGGTCGTACTCACCACTGCTGATCGCAGCGAGTGCACGTTCATAGCCTTTTTCGATAAGAGCCACATAATCCTTCGGAGGATTACCAGACTCAAAGACAACGACTTCATCGCCCCATTTAGCAAGTTCATCCTTACTCTTCATGCCTTCTTTGATGATAAAGAATGGCTTGCCCACAGTTTCTAACGTTAAATTTGTTAAGGTAGGTAAAATAGTATGTTCACTATATACTTTAGATTTCATAAATTGTAAGAAGAGGACTTTCTTGCCAGCGCCGATGGCACGAATGGCTAGGCCAATTGCGGCAGTTGTTTTGCCTTTGCCTTCGCCGGTATAAACTTGTACATAGGCCTTCATAGATATACCTCCGTTCATATACTTTTATTTTACAATATATATATACAAAAGGAAAGAAAAAGAACTTGCTATGAGCGCATATGCACGCATAACAAGTTCTTTTTAGGTCTTATATAAGCTTTTATATTTTTAATTGCTAATTGGTAAGAAGATCATAGGGTCTACAGGCGTATTGTTAAGGCGTACCTCATAGTGAACGTGGGCGCCCGTACTTTTACCAGTACTACCCATCAAAGCTATGGTTTGACCTTGTTTCACACTCATCCCTACCGTTACCAATACGGCACTATTATGGCCATAACGGGTAACAAAGCCATTGCCATGATCGATTTCAACGAGATTACCATAACCACCGCTTGTATACCCTGCAAAAGTTACCACCCCTGCCGCAGTAGCCACGATTTGGGAACCATAGTCATCGGCAATATCGATACCTTCATGGAATGCACCAATAGCACCCGTAACAGGGTCAACACGGCTACCAAATGGAGATGTAATAACGCCCTTACTTGGCCAAATACTAGGTGTCGTACTATTCACAGCACCACCAGAACCAGCGGAGAAATTGATGGATTGTAATGCCATCAAATCTTTTGCGCCACCATCGCGAAGGATATTGCGCATTGTATAGAAACTAACAAGCAATTTTTGTGCTTCCTTGTCCATTTTGGATAGTCGAGCCGATAATTGTGCCGCTGTTAACGTCTGTGCTTCACTATTATCAGCGGCTTCCTGCTTTGGGTCGCTACCATCCCCGCCACCTTGAGCTGGTGTGCCAGATTCAGCGCCCTTCAGCATTTGCTTATTCTCTTCACTAATTTGATTTAAGTTTTGAATTTTCTTATCCAGAACCTCTGTTTTTTGTTGTAACAATTTCAACTGTTCCGATTGTAATTGTGTTTGTTGACGTAATTGCACAACCTCAGCTTGACGCACGATGCCCCAAATACCGAGTACCAATGCCAAGATCAATACTACAGAACCAATAATAGCAACGAGTTTCGCTTGCTTGGTAGTTAATGTCAATATGCAGTTGTCACCATTTCTTTCAACTTTGTTTGAAATGAATGCCGGTATTTTCAACATAAAACTTCCTTATTTCGAGACGATAGCGCTCGTCAACGCTTCCTCATTGGTACGCTCACCCAACGCTTCGTTCAAACTTTCTAATTCTTCTTGTGAAAGACTTACTAAACTTTTACCTTTCACAATAGGTTTACTAAAAATACGAGATTCGCTACGACCGTAAATACTAGAGATACAGATACCATTATTGTTGCCATCTAGCAAGGTAAGCGCAAAGGACAAATCATTTCCGATATTTTCAAAGGCATTATACTTAATAAAGCCAATTTTTTGTATCGTATTACTCTGAATATTGCGGATTGCCACTTGCTCGGATAACAAGGACTCAAGGCCCTTCGCAGCATCGCGAATTTCACTGACCTCTACAGATAATTTACGCTCTAGGCTCGCACCATGCTCCCCTTGCATAAAGAAATCGTATTTCTTTTTCAAGCTACCTAAACGGATGTGTAAGATTACACAATATACGAATAACACTATAACAAGAACGATGGTAACCATGCCTATCCACGGTTGAATCGATTCGAACATGTATTTTCCTTCCTATACAATCATCAAAACTCCAACAGTTAATTATACCACTCCTATTGTGAAAGTTAAATGACTGCATGCAATTTAATTTAATATATCTAATATAGATAAACGATACCTATATAACAATGTATATAACAAGTATGTAATGTATATCTAAATGTATGTGTTACATACATATTACAATGCTATTTATTAGGCTATTTATTAGCCCTCTAGTTCGTCAACAAATGGGCTTATTGCTCGTTCTAGTATACCATGTAGAGCTGCTATGAGTACACCGTAATTTACAATGGGTGTACCTTGTACAACAGCGCATTCTATACGACGTAACACCTCACGGCGTGTTAGCATACAAGCACCACAGTGGATGATCAAATCATACTGTGATACATCCTTAGGGAATGCTCCCCCACTAGTGAATTCTAACTGTAAATCTGTATAACCTTGCTTCTTTAAAAGATTAGGTATTTTTACAGTCCCAATATCATCGCATTGACGACGATGTGTACAACCTTCACTGATAAGTACCTTGGAACCAGCTTTCAAATTCTTAATAGCCTTAACACCAGTGACTAAATCCTGTAATTTTCCCTTGAACCGTGCCATCAAAATAGAAAAGGACGTCAACGGAATCGAATCAGGCGTCAACTCATCAACCCGATCAAACGCTTGGGAGTCACAGATTACCATTTTAGGGGGATTCTTAAGCGAGTGAATCATAGCCGGTAATTCTTCTGTTTGGCAGACTAAAGCTAAACCTTTATGATCGAGAATTTCTCGGATAGTCTGTACCTGTGGCAAGATGAGTCGCCCCTTTGGTGCGGCACTGTCGATAGGACATACAAGAATGATTGTATCCCCCTCTTCAACTAAACCTTGTAAAAGAGTTTGCTCCCCTTCTACATCAAGTGGTGTTAGCCCACCGAGTAGATCAAGCAACTCTAATCGTTTCGCATCAGATGTGAAGTCAGCAGAGCCAATGACAGTAACCAATTCAGATAAACCTGTATGATCTGCTATATAACGCTCTCCCAGTTTATCTCTGCCTACACTAGCTTTAGACTCCGTTAAATTGTTTAGCGCCGCATTAATCTCATTAATAAAAAGTGCAACAGGTACATTATTTTGTTTCAAAAGACCTAACCAGTGCATATCGTCTGAGTTTGGCTCTTCATCGGTGCGAAGCACATAAACAGCCAAGTTAATCTTTTTCACGACCTCTTCTGTTTTCTCCATGCGCAATGCACCTAATTCAGTTGTATCATCTATACCAGCAGTATCAGTAATCACCACAGGGCCAAGTGGTAAAATTTCCATAGCTTTGCTTACAGGATCTGTTGTAGTCCCTGCCACATCGGATACTAACGATACAGGCTGATCAGTTAACATATTGATCAATGTAGATTTACCGGCATTACAACGGCCAAAAAAGCCAATATGTATGCGGTTTGCCTTAGGTGTTTGTTCCATAACCTATCCTTGTTACTTAACCTTCATATATATTACAAATATATTATAAAGCTTCTGATAAATTATCTAATAACTTATCCTATTATTTATTATAATCTCTTAAAATACAGTAAAAGCGCAGCCCGTAGACTACACTTTTACTGCAGATTGTTATTATTACTATTACGACTATTGCAATTGCTATAGCTGTTATTATTGTTATTGTTGTTATTATTATCGTTACTATTATTGTTGGTGTTACGGCTATTGCTATTGCTTTTGCTTTTGCTTTTGCTTTTGCTAGCCAATTATACTCTAAACTCTATTGTTTCCGCATCTTCTGTTTGATCTTGCCCATCCATATATGCAATAAGTCTTTCTAATTCAGCTTCAGAGGAGAAAGCAATTTCAATTTTTCCTTGTACTTTTTTGCCTGCACGGAATTTAATATTCACAGGGGACCCTAAGCTTAGTTTTAAACGGTCCATTAGGGCACGAACCTCTGCCGTATTTTGAGGTTTACCAGTCTTTGCTTTAGACGATTTATTTTGCATAGACTTAACAAGGGCCTCTGCTTGTCTAGCACTTAGCTCACCCTCTTTAATACGTTCAGCTGCTTCTATTTGTTGAGCTGCACTTCTTAACGCTAATAATGGACGAGCTTGACCAACCGTTAAATCACCTTCGATAAGATCCTTTTGTACAGAATCACATAATTTTAAAAGACGAACCATATTAGCAATATATGAACGGCTACGGCCAAGACGAGCAGAAATCATTTCTTGCGTTTGCTTATAAGTATCCATCAATCCTTGATAAGCCAATGCTTCTTCAATGGGATCTAATCCTTCACGTTGTAGGTTCTCTACAAGAGCAACCTCTGTCATTTCTTCGGTATTATATTTTTTAACAATAACTGGTACTGTTTTCAATCCAGCAATCATAGCAGCACGATAACGGCGCTCACCAGCTACAATTTGATATTTATTCTTTTGTTTACGAACTACAATCGGTTGGAAAATACCAAGATTCTTGATTGATTCAGCCAATGTAGCTAGACTATCTTCATCAAAACTTTTACGCGGTTGATCTACATTTGGAACTAACTCAGAAATTGGCAGTTCATGTATCTCCTTTTCAGGCAATACAGACTCTACAGAGTTAACCTTCATTAAATTCTCAAGGCCCTTCCCCAATCCAGACGCTTTGCTTTTTTTGCTTTTAATTTCTCTTGGCATACAACTAACCTCTCTCGGCCTTACAAATATTTACAAATTTAAAATATGTAAATCACGCAAACCACCAAAAACTAATATTCTTAGCATTAGATACATACATATAACAGATACTTATTACCTTTAGGTACTTACTTCGCTTTTGTGTTTATTGAGCTTTAATACTTATTTATCTCTAGTGCTTATTTAGTTTTAGATGCTTTAATTACCTCTTTAGCTAATTTCGTATATACATCAGCACCTTTGGATTTTGGATCATATACAATGATTGGCTCCCCATAACTAGGTGCCTCACTTAAACGTACATTACGAGGAATAATTGTTTTATATACTTTATTGCCAAAGAATTTTTTTACTTCATCGGCTACTTGAATCGATAAATTTGTGCGGCCATCAAACATAGTCAATAGCACGCCTTCAATTTCAAGATCCTTATTTGATGTTTGTTGTACAATTGTTATCGTTTTAACTAATTGACTAACCCCTTCCAATGCGTAAAATTCACTTTGAATCGGAATCAATACACTATCAGCAGCAGTGAAGGCATTTAATGTTAATAACCCGAGAGATGGTGGACAGTCAATAACGATAAAATCATATGTATCTCTTACTGACGCTAATGCTTTTTTCAACATTGTTTCACGTGAAACAACGGAAACTAGTTCTACTTCAGCACCAGCTAGTTGAATTGTTGCAGGCGCCACAAATAGGTTTTCAAGCATTGTAGGTTGTACAATATCAGCAATTGGTTCTCCATCAATTAGAACATCATGCACACAGAGCTCTAAATCATCCTTTTCAATACCTAACCCAGAACTAGCATTACCTTGTGGATCCAAATCAACCAGTAATACTTTTTTACCTGCATCAGCTAAACAAGCACTCAAATTTACTGATGTTGTAGTTTTACCAACACCGCCTTTTTGATTAGTAATAGCTATAACTTTGCCCACTTAATTCACCTCACATCTTCGTTCAAAATATTTCTTTTCCATTATAACATAAAACAATGCTAATTACGGTATTTATAAATCAAATTCTCATTAATTTTTATCTACTATATTATTTTATTTATCTACTACATTTTTCCCACTTACATTTATATTACGCACATAAACTTATAGGTAAATAACTTCATTAATATAATTACAACACTTATTTTTTATTGTTTCACGTGAAACATAGCAATTTATTCCTTTACTATATAGTACAACACAAAATAAGAAAAATTACATCAAATGTTTTATAAGTTTTACGATTAAATGTTTCACGTGAAACATTTAAGGATTTAAATCTAACGCAAAAATTAAGTTGTAAAATTAATAAAAAATTTTACAGTAAAAAATTATCATATTAATATAAATCTATACCTATAGACAAATATACACAAAATTATTTTATATCATCTTTTTTATTTATAGAACAACACCATTAGCAAAAGGTATAAAGTAATCAACTTTTGATCGGTAACATTATATATAACAATAATATACGAAATGTAATGAACTAATATTAATATACTTATATACTCATAACAAATTATTAGATTATATTTAATAAATTGTTTCACGTGAAACATTATGGTTAACATTAAACATATAAAACCTTCATCACCAATAACTTTTATGAACAAAAATCATTTTGATATAACTTTAAACTATATCTATATACTACTAAATTATATGAGAATACAGGCCCCATATACTTTGACAGGTATTATTCATATCTATATACTATTAGTTAGATAGTAATTAGATTGATAATCTTAAGAGTCTAGAAAAATCACTTTATAAGATTTATATATACAATTAATAACAGTAAGCACACGCTCTACGGACACGCAGAGCTTTTTATTTTGAAGAGGAGGCGTTTCTATGCCCATCTATAACGGAATGCTTCCTGCCATCGATAAAGCAGAAGTAAAACGATACGCAGGACTTCGTCACGCTGAAGATTTCCCACAAAACTATGTTGACGAAGCATGTAAGGAAATCCAATTATTGGCTACACCTAGGGGTGTATATCAAGAATATGATTACGATGCAGAAACAAAAACAATTTTAAGCAATCCACCGCTTAAAATTGAAGGGTCTATCATTGAAAAACATCTAGAAAAATCTACTAAAGTATACGTATTAGGTGTAACAGTTGGAGAAGATGTAGAAATTCGTAGTGAGCAATTATTTAAACAAGGTAACTATACGGTAGGCTTATTACTTGATGCAGCAGCCACAACTGCTGTAGAACAGGTAGCTGATCAGGTAAACGAAGTAATCAATACAATTGCTAAAAAACAAGGCTATAAGCCAACTTGGCGTTTTAGCCCTGGTTATGGCAACTGGCCACTAGAAATCCAACCACAATTAGCTAAAATCATCAAAACAGAGATGATTGGCTTACAAGTAACAGAGAACTATTTATTATTCCCACGTAAGTCTGTAACGGCTATCATCGGTTTAATGCCAGCAAACGAAGATATTAAAACTAAACGAGGCTGTACATCTTGTTCACAACAAAACTGTGCATCTCGAAAATTACCAGAGAAAGCAACAGTCAACACCCAAGATGGGGGAGAAGAGGCAGGTAGTAAAACTACTGCCGACATTTCTGGTATTGCCATGAAGGGGCAACCAATACAATAGTGTTTCACGTGAAACATTGTAATTTAGGATGTTAAAGGAAGATGTTTATGTATATATTTGACGGTGCTATGGGCACAATGCTTCAAGCGGCAGGCTTAGAAGAGGGCTATTGTCCAGAGCTATTTAATATTGAAAGACCAGAAGTAGTAAAGGATATTCATGCACAATATTTACTTCATGGCAGTGATGTAATCACTACCAATACATTCGGTGCTTGTGGTCTTAAATTAGAAGATTATGATTTACAGGATCGCGTAAGAGAAATCAATATTGCAGCTGTGAAGGTAGCAAAAGAAGCCATTGCAGAGAATAAACCAACTGCTCGTGTAGCAGGTTCTATGGGTCCTACAGGCCGTTTTTTACAACCATTAGGCAATATGAGCTTTGACTCTATCTATGATACATATCGTGAACAAGCCGAAGCATTAATCGAAGGTGGCGTTGATTTTATTATCATTGAAACTATCATCGACGTACAAGAAATGCGTGCCGCTTTATTAGCCTCTTTAGATGCTCGTGAAGCAGCAGGGAAGACAAAAGATGATGTACAAATCATCTGTCAATTTTCTTTTAGTGAAGACGGTCGTACTATTACAGGTACACCACCAGCAGTAGCAACTACTATCGTAGAAGCTATGGGTGCAGATATCATTGGTATCAACTGTTCCCTTGGACCTGAGCAAATCACACCACTTATCGAAGAGATTGCAAGCGTTACAAATTTACCAATAAGCTGTCAGCCAAATGCTGGTATGCCTCAACTAATTAATAAACAAACTGTATTCCCACTCACAGCAGAAGAAATGGGTCCATTAATGCTTGCTATCGTTGATGCAGGGGCTAGTTATGTTGGTGGCTGCTGTGGTACAACACCAGCTCATATTCAATCTATTTCCAATGCTGTGAAAGCGCACACCCCAAAAGAACGTGCCCACATTGCACCTAAAACAATTATTACAAGCCGTACTAAACTTTTAGAGTTGGGCCATCATACAAAACCACTTATCATTGGCGAACGTATTAACCCAACTGGCCGTAAAGTCCTTGCTCAAGAATTACGCGATGGCTCTTTCATCCGTGTTAAACGTGATGCGTTGGATCAAGTAGAAGCTGGCGCAGATATCCTCGATGTAAACATGGGCGTAGCTGGCATGGATCAATCGCCCTTAATGGAACGTGCCATTTTCGAGTTATCCATGCTCGTGGAAACACCTTTATCCATTGATACATTAGACCCAGCAGCTATGGAAATAGCTCTTAAAAACTATCCAGGCCGTGCCCTCATTAACTCTGTAAATGGGGAGGAGGAGTCTATTACTCACGTAATGCCTTTGGCTAAACGGTATGGTGCAGCATTGCTTTGCTTGCCAATCTGTAGTGGTGACTTACCTGAAAAAGCAGAGGACCGCGTTGCTTTAGCTGAAAGCATCGTAAATCGCGCTTACGGTTATGGTCTTCACCCACATGATTTATTACTCGATCCATTAGTATTAACACTTGCCAGTGGTGAAGATAGTGCACGCCAAACATTGCGTACGCTACAGTTATATAAAGAAAAATTTGGCTTCCCAACAGTAATGGGCTTGTCCAATATCTCCTTCGGTATGCCTCAGCGTCCATATTTGAACGGCCAATTCTTAACAATGGCCCTCGCATGTGGCTTAACAACACCGATTATGAATCCACTCAATTATCCAGCCAAAAAAGCATTTGTATCTAGTACTACCTTACTAGGCTGGGACCCAGGTTCTGCTGAATTTATTAAAGAATACGGCTATGAAGACGAAACTACCGCTCCTGGTAACACTGCTCCTAAAGGGCCAGATAAAAAATCCTTCGATAGTAATGATCCTTTAGCCAATATTCGCGCATGTGTAGAACAAGGCGAAAAAGAAGCTATCATTGATCTTGTAAAAAAAGCCTTAGCAGATGGTATCGATCCATTAGATCTTACGAAAAAAGGCTTATCTGAAGCGATGAACGTAGTGGGGGATAAGTTTGGTTCTGGTAAGTTATTCTTACCACAAGTAATGCTTGCTGCTGAAACAATGCAGGCTGCTTTCAACACCATTAAAGAAATTATTCCTGCTAGTGAAAGCTTAGATAAAGGCACCGTTGTCGTAGCTACAGTTAAAGGCGACATTCACGATTTAGGTAAAAATATCGTAGCAGCATTGCTCGAAAACAATGGTTACAAAATCGTCGACCTTGGTAAGGACGTTGACCCAGAAGTTATCGTACAAGCCATTAAAGATAACAAAGCTGCCCTCGTTGGCATCTGTTCCTTGATGACGACTACCATGCCACAAATCGACAATACTATCGCTGCTATCCGTGCAGCAGGCCTTAAAACTAAGGTCATGGTTGGTGGCGCCGTAGTATCTCAAGACTACGCAGACCAAGCAGGTGCAGATATCTACGCTAAGGACGGTATCGCTGCTGTTAACCATGCTAACGATTTCTTTGAAACACTAGAAAAATAATGTATAGTAACGAGGTACATGATGACATTAAGAGAAAAACATCAACAAGGGCAGTTCACCATTACTGTTGAATTGGATCCTCCTAAAAGCAGTTCTGCAGAAAAGACCTTCGAACAAGCAGCCCGTTTGAAAGGGAAGGTGGATGCTATCAACATCGCTGATAGCCCTATGTCCAAAATGCGCATGAGCCCAATTTCTCTTTCTTATTTGTTACAACATAACAAAGAAATTGAAACTATTTTCCACCTTACATGCCGCGACCGTAATATTATCGGATTGCAATCTGAATTACTCGGTGCAGCAGCGTTGGGCGTGCATAATATTTTAACTCTCACTGGTGATAAACCAGATAATGGGGACCATCCATTTGCACAATCCGTATTTGAAGTCGACTGTATGGGACTACTCAACATCGCTAAGACATTAAATGCAGGCAAAGACCTTGCAGGTAATGACCTAGACGCACCTACAAACTTCTACATCGGTGCCACTGGTAATCCTGGTGCTCCAGATTTAGAGATTGAACGCCAAAAATTAGCTGCTAAAATTCAAAATGGCGCTCACTTTGTACAAACACAACCAATTTACGATTTAGAACAGGCAAAACACTACATTGACAAGATGTCTGAATTCGATGTACCTATCATGCTAGGTTTGATTCCACTTAAAAGCTTTAAAATGGCTACATACCTCCATGAAAAAGTGCCTGGAATCAATCTTACTCAAGAAATCTTGGACCGCATGGAAAAAGGTGGTAAAGAAGCGGGTACAGAAATCGCAATCGAAACACTTGAACAAATCAAGAAAATGGCAGCAGGCGTACATATTATGCCTTTAAATGATATCGATACAACATTATATATTATTGACCACGTATAATACGTATGCAAACAGGAATACTTTCTTTTCGCCTCCAAAGCAAGCTAAGTCGGCTCGAAAAAAGTATTCCTGTTTTATTTAATATAATTATGTACAAAAATATATAATCGTTTAACTTTTGTTGTAAACGATATCATTTAATAGGTAGTAAGGGAAAAAGAAAATAGCGAGCTAAGTCGTCCTTAGGGAAAGGTGTTATATGTATCTTTATCTCCGCCTCATATAGTGAACAAAATATATAATTTTGTTGTAAACGATATCATTTAATAGATATAGGGTAGGGGAGGGAATGCGAACTAATTCGTTACTAAGAAAAAAAAGAGGATGCAGATCTAAGATTTGCATCCTCTTTTTCTTTATGTAGCAATATAGCATAGAGTTTATTTATATTAGTTTCTACGCCTAAATCATTAGCTGCTATACTAACGGTTTGTCTTTGATTTCTTTTGGTTTACGTGGGTATTGTTTCGGTGTTTTTCCCGTTTTCTTTATATATAAGATTGCACGTTTATCGTCTAAGGTTGGCAAAGTAACGGTTCTTACTTCTTCGATAGTAGCTTTTAGTGTGCTAAGGGCTTTATTAGATTCTTTCACTTCTTCTTCGTAGATAGCTCCTTTTAAAGCAACAACGTAGCCACCTTCTTTTACGTATGGTACAGTCCATTCTAAAAGAATCGGCAAGCGTGCCACGGCACGGCTCGTAGCAATATCAAAGCTTTCACGGTAATCTTGATGACTCAAATCCTCCGCACGTCCGTGTAAGGTAGTACAGTTCGTCAGTTTTAGTTTATCTATAATCGATTCCAAAAAGGTAAGCCGCTTTTTCAAAGAATCAAACAGGGTAACCTTGAGGCTACGGTCATAGATAGCCAATGGAATACCAGGAAAACCTGCACCGGTACCAACATCGATAATCGTCATGCCAGATTTGATAATTTCAGAATCATAACAGGAGAGGGAGTCAATCATGTGCTTAACCACGACCTCTTTCATATCCGTAATACCCGTTAAATTGAGATATTTATTTGTTTCAATCATATGCGCATAATACATGTAAAAGTCTTTTGCTTGCTCTTCCGTACAAGGCAAGCCAAAATGGCTCATTTGCTCCATCATGTACGAAACAAATTCAGACTGAGGTGCTATAGGCACATCGTATTTTTCTTTCATAAGTACACCTAATGAATTGTCTAATATGTATAGGATAATAAGATCTGTAGGAAATATCTTTTAAAATCTGTAAGAAATATCTTCTAAAAAGTTCATATAAAATGCATGTTATTACATGCTATTTTATTTACTTCTGTTGTATTGTTCGAGTTGGATCAACAGAACAGATACGTCCGCAGGGGAGACGCCAGAGATACGGCTTGCTTGGCCGATGGAGTGAGGACGAATCTTGTTGAGCTTTTGTTGAGCTTCAAGAGAAATGCCCTTGATTTGTGTGTAGTCCCATTCTTTTGGAAGAATTTTTTCTTCTAGTTTGCGAACTTTATCGACTTGGTCCATTTGCTTTTTAATGTACCCTTCGTAGGTAATGGAAATATCGACAGCCTCTTCTACATCAGGTGTATAGCGTTTCAAACCAAATGCATCAGCTACAATGGCGTAAGAGAGTTCATTACGTTTTACTAAATCATAAGCGTGAATACCTGTTCTAATAGGTGCTGTACCTAAACTTTCAAGCAAAGCTTGTGTTTCTTTAGACGGATTGACAGGTGTATTTCGTAACATATCCATTGCTTCTTCGATAGCAGCTTTCTTGGCTGTAAATTTGGCCCAACGATCGTCTTTTACAAGACCGATTTCACGGCCTTTTTCTGTAAGACGCAGGTCTGCATTATCTTGACGAAGCAATAGACGGTATTCACTGCGGCTTGTCATCATGCGGTACGGTTCATTTGTACCTTTTGTTACAAGATCATCGATAAGAACACCGATGTACGCTTCGGAGCGAGCAAGGATGAACGGTTCCTTTCCTTGAATCCACAATGCTGCGTTGATACCAGCCATAAGGCCTTGAGCAGCCGCTTCTTCATAGCCAGATGTACCGTTGGCTTGACCTGCAGAGTAGAGACCTTCAATATGTTTCACTTGAAGTGCTGGTGTCAATTGCATTGGATTCAAGCAATCGTATTCGATAGCATAGGCAGGACGCATAATTTCAACATTCTCAAGACCTGGGATGGTACGCAAGAAAGCATATTGTACATCCATTGGAAGAGACGTACTCATACCTTGTACATACATTTCATTTGTACCCGTGCCTTCTGGTTCTACGAATAATTGATGGCGTTCTTTATCGGCAAAGCGCACTACTTTATCTTCGATGGAAGGACAGTAACGAGGGCCTACGCCTTCGATTTTGCCACTATACATAGGAGCCCGGTGAATATTGCTATGAATGATTTCGTGCGTTTCTTTATTAGTATAGGTCAACCAACATACATCTTCATTACGATTAATCCATTCATCCATGAAGGAAAATGCGTGATGATGTGCATCGCCTTCTTGAACTACCATATTTTCGAGGTTTAAAGTACGTTTATCTACACGTGCTGGTGTACCCGTTTTAAAGCGCATCAATTCAATACCATTATCGAGTAAGGATTGAGAGAAATGTTCTGCTACGCGTTGACCATTTGGACCGCCCACATAATCGATATCACCGATGAGGATTTTACCTTTCAAATAGGTACCTGTACAAAGAATAATAGCCTTAGCGCCATAGAATTCACCAAGCTCTGTAACGATACCTGTTACCTTGTCATCCTCAACCTTAAGTTCTGTCACCATGATTTGCTTAACATTGAGATTATCTGTATTCTCCAATGTTCGTTTCATCAAATGTTGGTATTTAATCTTGTCGGATTGACAGCGCAAAGAATGAACGGCAGGTCCTTTGCCCATATTGAGCATACGCATTTGGATAGCTGTAGCATCCGCATTGATACCCATTTGACCGCCTAATGCGTCAACTTCGTAAACAAGATGGCTTTTACCAGGGCCACCCACGGCAGGGTTGCACGGCATAAGCGCAATATTATCTAAACTGATGGTCGCCATCAACGTGCGATGACCCATGCGGGCAGCGGCGAGGGCCGCCTCACAACCAGCATGACCACCACCGATGACGATGACATCATAATTATCTACTGTGTACATATCAATTAAATTCCTTATATTTGTTACTTATCTTATTGTAAAAGTTTAAATCACTTACCAAGGCAAAAACGACTAAACAATTCATCTATCATGCTTTCTCGGATGGTATCGCCTGTGATGTCGCCTAGTAGTTCCCAAGCGCTACGCAGGTCGGTGGCTACAAAGTCTACAGGCATGCCCATGTCGATAGAGGAGAGGGCTTGTTCTACTTGAGCCTTCGCTTGTTCCATGAGGCTGATGTGGCGCACATTACTGATCATGGCGCTATTGTCTTGTTTTACGCGACCGCCGTAGACGAGTTCTTGCACCCATTTGGCAAGAACCGCAGAGCCTTCGCCTTCTTTAGCACTGATTCGTTCGATAGCCGTGAAGGTTCCGTGTTCTTTAATATTTTCATCTGTAACGACTTGTGCCACATCGGACTTATTAAGGAGTACGATAGTATTCAAACCGCTCACAGAGGTCAAAATTCCGATTTCTTCAGGGGTTAAAGGAGTAGATCCGTCAATAACGCAGAGCACGATGTCTGCTTTGTTGATATAATCGCGAGCACGCTCAACACCGAGGGCTTCCACCGTATCTTGTGTGTCGCGAATACCTGCTGTATCAATAAGGCGTAAAGAAATACCTTCTACGGTCATATATTCTTCAATACTGTCACGTGTCGTCCCCGGAATATCCGTTACGATAGCGCGGTTTTCGCGCAAGAGAGCATTCATAAGGCTCGATTTACCTGCATTTGGACGACCTACGATAACCGTCGTAATACCGTCGCGAATTAGACGGCCTATATTAGCTGTGGACAAGAGTTCATCCATAGCTTTCAAAATAGGCTGCAACTGTTCGCGAACCTCTTGGCTCGTTACGTCTTCTATATCCTCCTCAGGATAGTCGATGGTTACCTCTAAATGAGCAATCATAGCAATGAGCTGTTCACGCACATCTTTTACAAATGAAGAAACAGTCCCATCTAGCTGAGCCACAGCGAGGGAGAGGGAGTCCTCCGTTTTTGCTTCAATAATATCAATAATCGCCTCCGCTTGCGTGAGGTCGATACGTCCGTTCATAAAGGCACGCTTCGTAAATTCACCGGCATCAGCCATGCGCACATCGTGATTTACAAGCAATTTTAGAATTTGTCGAACCGGCACAATACCGCCGTGACACTGAATTTCTACCACATCTTCCGCCGTATAAGAATGAGGGCCTTTCATTAATAACACAAGAACCTCGTCGATGGTCTTGTTCGTCGCTGGATCCACAATGGTCCCGTATTGAATCGTTCTATTTTGGCGATCCATCAAAGGAACGGTGCCAATGCTCTTGAACAGGCTATTTACAATAGGAAAACTATCCTTGCCGCTAACACGAATAATACCAACCCCACCGATGCCGGGCGGTGTCGCAATGGCTGCTATTGTATCATCTATATACATACATATCTCCGTATTTCGATTATTATCTTTTATATGTTCTTCGCCTGTGAAAGTTAAACTAAACCAATCTTACCCGCGCGAAGATTAACTTAGGTTAGCTTTCACCATAACCTAAATAATAAAGGGAACAGCCCTCAAGTAACGGAGAATACCAGTTACCTGAAAGCTGCACCATTATATTTTATTTTTTGTACGAAATCACAACGTGACGGAATGGTTCATCCCCTTCACTGTTGGTAACAACGTTTTTATCCCCTTGAAGGGCGGTATGAATGATTTTACGTTCAAAAGCATTCATCGGTTCTAAAGAAACCTTTTGACGATTGCGTTTCACCTTAGAAGCCAAGCGTTTCGCGAGATTCACCAATGTTTCTTCTCGGCGAGAACGATAATTTTCCACATCTACCATGATATGGCAATGGCCAGATACATCCTTGTGAGCCACGAGATTTGTTAAGTATTGAATAGCATCTAATGTTTGACCATGTTTACCAATCAAAATACCTAGCTCTTCGCCGTGTACTTGGAATGTAATTTTATCTTTTGTCATCATTTTTTCGATAACGACAGTGAGACCCATTTGTGTAAACATATCATCGAGGAATTGTTTACCTTTTTCAGCAATTTCTTGTTGATCCTCTTTTGAAAGTTCCTTTTTAGAAGGTTTTTCTTCTACAGTACTTTCAGAAGTTTCAGCTGTCGTATCTTGTACTTCTGTTTCGCTTATTGCCACTGGTTCGGAAGCAATAGCTACAGATTGTTCTTTAACATTAGCTGCTTCTTCTGCAGTAGCAGATTTAGCCAAAGCGGTGAAGAATAAGCGAACAACTGCTGGTTTACGACCAATGCCTAAAAATCCACTAGAAGGTTGTTCTAAGACTTTAGTTTCTACCAATTCTTGGCCTTCAGCAGCTAATTGAGCTACACCTTTAGCAATGGCATCTTCAATGGTTTTAGCAGATACATCGATAAATTCCATAATTGCCTCCTACTTAGCGTTCAAATTTTTGTAAATGAAATGCTGTTGAATCAATTGGAATACGTTAGAAACTACCCAGTAGATAACGAGACCAGATGGGAAGCTCAAAGAAATGTAACCAATGAATAAAGGCATAAAGATTGTCATAATCTTTTGTTGTTGTGCAGCAGCACCAGTTGCACCATTACTAGTTTGACGAGACATAACCCATGTGGATAATGCACTCAAAATAGGTAAGATATACATTGGATCTGGATCGCCAAGGCTAGGCAACCACAAGAATTGTACAAAGTTTGGATCGTATGGGTAATCTTTCAAAGCCCAGTAAATCGCGATCAAGAATGGCATTTGTACCAACAATGGCAAGCAACCAGCCAATGGGTTAACGCCCATTTCTTTGTACAATGCACCCATTTCCGCTTGCAGTTTTGCAGGATCGTTTTTGTATTTATCTTGCAATTGTTTCATGCGAGGCTGCAATTCTTGCATAGCCTTCATGGATTTGATTTGCTTAACAGTAAGTGGTGCCAAAATCGCTTTAATAACGATTGTTAAAAGGATAATAGCCACACCGTAGCTTGGATAACCTATCATTTGAGTCAATTGGAACGCATAGGTTACCAATGTGCTCATTAAATCAACGATAGGTTGGAAAATACCACTTAAAAAGTCCATTGTTTCTCCTTTTTCATACAGTCCGAAATCGTCCTTTGCGCATCTATATATCGTTATGGTATGGTCTAAATTTCATCCATACAGATGCTCAGGTATTTCCAAAACTGTGCTTGATGGTGATGGTGAAAGTTACTTTCACAGAACACATCCAGCCTAATCCCACGTGGGTTAGGGAACTGGATCGTAGCCACCCTTGTGGAAAGGATGACAACGAAGAATGCGTTTTAAACCCATCCAGCTACCTTTCAAAGGACCATATTTTTCGATGGCCTGCAGAGTATATGTGGAACATGTCGGATAATAACGGCAACATCCAGGTTTTAAGGGAGATATGGCGAGCTGATAAAACCTAATTAAAAGTCGTAAAAGCATGGTTATACAGCGTTTCATGGAAACCTCCATATACACAAAAAGGACCAAAGCCTCTAACTTGTGGTCCTATTTATCATTTTGTATCAATAATTTGCTTTTTCGCAAGAGATACAAAATCTCCTTTTCCGCTTTTTCGTAGGTAGCGTTTTTCAGAGGGCCACGTCCAACAATTACGATATGATACCCTTCGCGAATGGCGTGCTGATTGAGGCGATATACCTCTTTCATCAGGCGTCTAGCTCGGTTGCGCTCCACTGCACAACCAACCTTTTTACCTGTTACAAAACCAATGCGCGTAGGTTGCTTTGCCACGGGCATACGATACAGTACACACATACGGCCTACTTCGTATTTTCCGTGCTTATACACAAGGCGATATTCATTATTGTGCGTCAGTCGTCTTGCTTTATCAAGGCAATAATCCATATGCATTGTCCTTAAGTCCTAAGAATAGAAAAACTTGGCAGCAGCGCCAAGTTTTTTCTCCTGCCTAACAGCTATTATATTATGCAGATAAGCGTTTTCTGCCTTTTGCACGTCTTCTTTTCAAAACGAGACGGCCACCAATAGTTTTCATGCGTTCACGGAAACCATGGGTACGTTTTCTCCAAAGAGTATTTGGTTGGTAAGTACGTTTCATTAGTAAAACACCTCCTCGTCATTCTGTATTGTTTTACTTATACCATAACAGGGTAATTATAGAGGTAAAACGTAAATTTGTCAATATAATAAAGGGGTTCTGCTGTGAGTTCTTGTATTTCTGAAAATAATTCTACTACACATTTTATCCTGTAATTGATGTTACGTTTCCAGGGGGAGGAATATAGGGCTCCTTCATCGCTCCATACTCATCGTAAAGTCGCTCAAAAGGACCCTATATTCCCTCCCTAAGTAAACCCTAATGTCACCTTCAATACCACTACACGATGTAAACGTAACATCAATTTATCAACATACAAGAACTCACAATTCAAATCTTTTTATACTTTGGCAAATTTATGTTTTGATCTCCAGTTGAAGAGAGGGGAGGAATAGATGTGGTTTTCTCCCTCCATACTCATCGTAAGTCGGTCAAAAATCCACATCTATTCCTGCTCCTAAGACTCCCTTTTAGAAAAATCACTAGTTTGTCATTTTTATCTATCATTTATTTTTGATTATCTGAAGGTTGATGTTGTTATGTTCATCAATTACTTTTCCATCTATGTGTATAATAATCATAAAAATTATCTTATTGGAGGAGGGGAATGAAAACTACTTTTTGAGCGACTTGCGTTAGAATGGAGCGATAAAAGTAGTTTTCATTCCTCCCCCAAAAGTAATTGATGAACAAATAATGAAATAATTATTAATTTATTAACACATTTCCTTCAGATAACCAAAAGTTATCCACAGAATAAATGACAAACTAGTGATTTTTTGGTACAATCATACTTGAAATTAGCAAAAATAATATATTTTTACATGTTTTTGATGGATAACTTTCGAAGTTATCCACATTTTTTCTCTTTTAGTTTATAAAAACTGAAAAGTCAGTAATTATCTATATAAAATAGACTTTTATTTTTACTTATTCACAGGTTATACACAAGTTATTCACAGGAATAATAGTTTTTTCCACAGCTTTTACAATGGTTATGCACATTATTCCTAAAGTTATACACATTTATTGCAATAGTTATTCACAAGAGGCACGTCATGCAATCATTTGATTTAAATAATATATGGGAGCATATATTGCAAGAGGCGAAAAAGAATATGCAACATTTACCTGATGCATTGTATTTGCGCGTCACATCATCGTTGATTCCCATGTCTCTCGAAAGTCATTCAATCCATATTGGGGTCATGCAAACATTTGTAAAAAACTTAATCGACCAGCAGCCGCAAATTAGCAAGGCTTTGCAGGATGCGATTACTACGGTTATCGGTTCCCATCGAGATATGGTGTTATTCGATTTCAATCAAGAAAGTGTAGATACTACCTTTGTTGATGAAAATCTCATCGATACGCCTGTTGTAGCACCGCCGATGCCTTTACCACCTATAGTAGAGGAAAAGGCTCATCAAGAGGAGTTTTACACACCAGTCTATCAAGATCCTGTCTATATCGACCGCGCGCCAGCGCCTGTGGATATTCCAGACGAACCAATGATAGCGACACCAAAGAAACCGACAGAAACAATGCCAACATTGCAGTCTGATAATGTTCCTGTAGACTTGTCATTATCTAATCTCAATCCGGCGTACCGTTTTGATAATTATGTAACGGGCAATGCGAACCGAATACCATTTGGAGCCGCTCAAAATGTAGCTGAATTTCCAGGTGGAGACTATAATCCGCTCTTTATCTATGGTCCATCGGGCCTCGGCAAAACACACTTGATGCACGCCATCGGTAATGCTATCAAGGAAAATCATCCACATATGAAGGTCATGTCTATTACGAGCGAAAACTTTATGAATATTTTCGTTGAAACATTACAGCGCAACCAAGGTAAATTGTTCCGCAACACATTCCGCAATATCGATGTGCTCATGATTGACGATATTCAGTTCCTTGAAAGCCGTGAAAGTACGAAAACTGAACTATTTAATACGTTCAATGAATTATTAAATAACAACAAGCAAATCGTTCTTACCTCTGATACGATGCCAAACGATATGGAGCAGTTCGAAGATCGTCTTCGCTCTCGTTTCCAAGCTGGTTACATTGCCACAATGGAAAATCCAGATTTAGAAACACGCATTGCCATCTTCAGATCACTGCTCGAACGAGAATATAAAAAGAATCGCATTATTCGTATCGATAATGATTCAATTAACTACGTAGCATTGCAATTTAGCGAAAACGTCCGCGTATTGCAAGGTGCTTTTACCAAGCTCATCGGTACAGCATCCATCGATCAACGTCTCGAATCTATCGACCTAGAATACACAAAACACGCCTTGGCGGGCCTCGTTCATACCGAAGAGGTGAATATGGTTAATATTGAAAGCATCCAGAATTTTGTTAGTTCTTATTTCAATATTAAAAAGCAAGACCTACTCGGCAAGAAACGAAAAGCCCAATTCGCATTTCCACGGCAAATCGCCATGTATCTATGCCGCGATATGATCAATGAAAGCTATCCTCAAATCGCAGCAGCTTTTTCTCGTGATCATACGACAATTCTCCATGCATACGATAAAATAACGAAGGAAATTGAAAAAAACGAAGAAACTAAACGAATGGTTGCAGAAATTAAACAGAAATTAACAACCTGTGGATAACTCTGTGGATATACGGTGAATAACTTTGTGGATATCCTAAAACTCATACTTTGATGTTAATATGTGGATAAGTAGGTACAAACTATCAACATAGTTATACACAACTCATAATTCACACAGTTAGTAGCGCCAAATCACTTTTACACATATAAACAGGCCCCTACTATTACTACTACTAAAACTAACAAACAATCAAAAAACCAGTAGAAATAGATCTACCGTAGAATATCTATAGAGCATCTAAGATAGTAAACATAGAATATTACAAACAAAGCAATTAATTATTAGTGCTTTTACAATATATAAAAATTATAAAGGAGTAACATATGCATATTACATTCCCTAAAGCAAATCTCCAAAAAGCAATCAACGTATTGCAAAAGGTATCTCAAAATAAAACAAGTTCCAACTTACCAGGTGCTATTTACATAACTACAAAAAATGGTCAAGTAGAATTGCAAGGTAACGACTTTGAACTTGGTATCCGTTTAACAATTGACGGCGACATCAAAGAACCTGGTACTTTAGTGGTAGGTTCCCGTTATTTCCAAGAATTAATTCGTAAATTACCTGGCGATACTATCGAACTTTACAAACCAGAAGACGGAAATTCTTTGACAATCACATCTGGATCTTCCGAATTTAATCTTGTTACATTACACCCAGATGATTTCTCCTTGGTTGAACAAATTCACGACCAAGATCATGTAAACATCGATAGCTTTGCTATGAAAGAACTTATCGATTTAACAAACTACGCAGCAGCTACTGATGAAGATCGTCCTGTTTTTACCGGTGCTCTTCTTGAAATCAATGAAAACGAAGTCACTATGGTTGCTACCGATACACACCGTATGGCTGTTAAAAAAATTACCATCGATGAACCAGCAACGACTCCAATGCGTGCTATCATCCCTACAAAAACGTTGGCTGAAGTATCTCGTTTATTACCAACAGATAATCCAGCTATGATCAATATCATTTGGAATCGTACACAAATCGTATTCAATTTTGAATCTATTTATATTATTTCTCGCTTGATTGAAGGTACATACCCTGAATATGAAAAGGTAATTCCTTCCCAATTCGATTCTAGCGCTGTTATTGACCGCCGCGAATTCGCTGGTGCCGTTGACCGCGTATCCTTATTGGCTAAAGATATCAGCTATAATGTAATTCGTTATGATTGGGCTGAAAGTAATGTAACATTGTCTACTCAAAATACTGAAATTGGTATGGCAAAAGAAGACGTAGCTGTTGAATTTAAAGGCACACCTTTCACAATCTCCTTCAATGGTCGCTACATTTCTGACATCTTGCGTCACAGCACAGGCGATAATATCCACTTGTTCTTAAAACAAAATGGTCCTGTTGTCATTCGACAAGACAATAATCCAAACTATACATACGTAGTAACACCAGTTCGCACAAATGCTTAAAGTAGGGTGTGAGCTAACAGAGGAGCGGTAGCGACGATGGGAGACACACATCACTTTGGTCGGAGCGTGCAATTTTTCGAAGAAAAATGCCCAGCGAGCGACCTGGACTCAGTATGATATATATGCTTATGTTAATTGTCTACTTTAGGAGAACGTTATGAAAGAGCAACAGCAGGTACCCATTCATACGGAGTACATTCAAATTGATCAGTTGTTGAAGTTAGAAGGCATCATTGAAACAGGTGGTCAAATTAAATCTTTCATCGATGAAGGCATCCTTACCTTGAATGGTCAGGTCGTAACGGAAAAACGCAAGAAATGCCGCGTTGGTGATGTGATTTCTTGTGAAGGTCTTGATGTAGACCTCGTGATTACACAAGAGGAGGCATAATCGGTGAGAATTGACTCACTGCAGTTATTTCAGTTTCGTAATTATAAGGATGTACAGATACAGTTTAATCCTGAGATTATTGTTCTATATGGCACTAATGGGGCTGGTAAGACGAATATCCTCGAATCTATCTATGTTGGTACCATTGGTAAAAGCCATCGTACGAATGATACGTCAGATATGCTCATGTTTAATGCTGAAGAAGCAGGCATAGTTGTAAAATTTGAGAAAAAAGATACGCCTCAAAAGGTAAATATTAAATTATTCCGTCAAGGCCCTAAGGATATTCGATTAAACGACACAAAAATATCTCAAAAAGAACTGATTGGTACATTAAATACAGTTATCTTCTGTCCTGAAGATTTACAGCTCATCAAGGGGACTCCATCGGGACGTAGGCGATTCCTCGATATGGAAATATCTCAGACCAGCGCTACTTACTATCATCAATTAATGCAATATAATCGGCTGTTACAGCAACGAAATGCAGTCCTAAAAGAATATAGGGGAAAGAATACTATTCCTCTTGAAGAATGGGATTTGCAGCTAGCAGATATGGCGAGCTTTATCGTAAAGAAACGATTAGAAAGCTTAAAAAAAATCAATCTGCTCATCGATTTGATGAATCGTAAATTGACAGGTGGCCTTGAAAATTTAACCATTGGTTATGAACAGCCGTATATGGACAATGGTTTATTGGAATATACAAAGGAAGGCTTTTACGAACGTATCAAAGCAGCGTTGCCGCAGGATCGTCATCGTTTAAGCACTAGCGTTGGTCCTCATCGTGATGATTTACGATTCTTTTCCGATGCTATGGATTTAAAGAAATTTGGATCGCAAGGGCAGCAACGAACCGCTGTATTGTCCTTAAAGTTGAGTGAGCTTGAATTTATCAAGTCAGAGGTAGGAGAATATCCAGTTCTTCTCTTGGATGATGTATTGAGCGAACTTGATGAGTCGAGACGAACGAATTTATTGCAGTTTATTCATAAACGAATTCAAACATTTATTACCACTACAGATATTCACGATTTTAAAGATTTGAAATCCGTTCAATTTATTTCTTGTGAAGGGGGACAAGTTCAGTATGGACAGCCTTGATCTTTGTTTACCAAAGGCCTTAGCAGAACTGAATTTACTGGAACAATATAAATTAAATACCCTTGTTCACAAGTGGCGTGATGTAGTAGGTGATGTCATCGCGGATCATACAAAAATTGTGTCCATCAAGCCTCCAAATATGGTTATCAGTGCAGATAATTCCATGTGGATGCAGGAATTACAGATGCAAAAACGTCGTATCATCGAGGCTATCAACAAGTATTACCGCCAAGAGGTAATCACCGATATTCGCTTCATCATGAAACGTCAGAGCTATGTGAAAGTAGAAACTAATACGTCTCTTACGATTCCTGATGAACAAATTATTACAAAACGTATTAACTTTGCAGATATCGTGCTTTCAAAAGAAGACGTAGACGCCATCGATACATCGTTGAAACAAACGGATAACGAAGCATTAAAAGCTGCTTTCCGGAAAATACAAATTACGGCTCGAAAGCGAGAAATCTATTTAGAGCAGCATGGATACCATCGTTGTAAACGATGTGGCATGCACATGGAATCTAAAAAGGAAATCTGTCCAACCTGTGAATATGAATTGCATCGGACTCATATAAAGGAGATTAAATCTGTTATTCGAAAATATCCGTACTTTAAATATAGTGACTGTCAGCAATTTATACAGTGTAGTTTTCCAGACTTTGCAGAAGCGATGCGAGAATCCATATACTTTTACCTTGATAAGATTTATAAAGGATCTATTAATCGCCGTCATATGTTTATGGTGGCCATGCTTATCACCCACAAAAAGCCTGATGAGTTGACGGATCAGCACGTTATTAATTTGTGTAATAAATATCGCTCTAAGTTCCTTGCTGAAGAGGAACAGCGCAAAATCGATGCCCTTAATGGGACATTAGAAAAGTAGAGGGGGCATTCTTATGTATGTTCATATTGGAGATACCATTTCCGTGCCCATAGAATCCATTATTACGATGGTGCATGCCAAGGGCGGAAAGTCCCATAAAAGTCCTATTCATCACTATGAAACGCTAGAATATATCGCCATGGTGCCAGAGGAGCAAATCAAGACATATGTGGTCACTGATGCTTGTGTGTATGGATCTGGTATCAGTATTAAGACTTTAATGAGACGGATTGATGAGTTTTATAGTATAATAAAGAGATAAAGTTTAATCCTGTACATGTTTTGTCACTTTATTTCAATCAAGTGCAGTATGATAGATTGTTAGGAGGAGTTTGTTTCATGCCTGAACAAAATTATGGCGCTCAGAATATTCAGGTTCTTGAGGGTCTAGACGCGGTGCGTAAACGCCCAGGGATGTATATTGGTAGTACGTCTGCTCGTGGTTTGCATCACCTCGTATACGAAGTTGTAGATAACTCTGTGGACGAAGCGCTTGCTGGTTATGCTACACATATCGAAGTATCCATCAATCCAGATAATAGTGTTACTGTTGTCGATGATGGTCGTGGTATTCCAACAGGGATGCATGAATCTGGTATGTCTGCGGTAGAGCTAGTATTAACGAAATTGCATGCCGGTGGTAAATTCGGTGGTGGTGGCTACAAGGTATCTGGTGGTCTTCACGGTGTAGGTATTTCCGTAGTTAATGCATTGAGTGAATGGACTAAGGTTCAAGTATCTCAAAATGGTATTGTTCAAGAAATTTCCTTTGCTCGTGGTCATAAAACTTCCGAGTTGCACGAAATTGGCAAGGCCGAAGGCACTGGTACTACAGTTATTTTCAAGCCAGATGCAGAAATCTTTGAAACTACCGTATTTAGCTTTGATACATTGAAAATGCGTTTACAAGAATTGGCATTTCTTAACAAAGGCCTTCGCATTACATTGAGCGATTTGCGCCTAGAGGAACCTCGTGTTGAAAGTTTCCACTATGAAGGTGGTTTGATTTCTTTCATTACTTTCTTGAACGAAAATAAAGAAGCAATTAATCCAACTGTTATCAACATTGAAAATACAAAAGATGACGTTGTGGTAGATGTGGCATTGCAATATAACGATAGCTATAGCGAAAACTTGTTGTCCTTTGTAAATAACATCAATACTATTGATGGTGGTACACATCTATCTGGTTTCCGTGCTGCTTTAACTCGTACCCTCAATGATTATGGCCGTAAATCTGGTTTGATCAAGGAAAATGAGTCCAATCTTTCAGGTGAGGACGTGCGTGAAGGTTTGACGGCTGTCGTATCTGTGAAAGTGTTGGAACCTCAATTTGAGGGTCAAACAAAAACTAAACTTGGTAATAGCGAAGTTAAGGGTATTACAGATGTTATCGTTACAGAAGGTCTTAAAACATTCTTTGAAGAACATCCTCAAGATGCGAAGAAAATCATCGAAAAAGCAACGATGGCAAGCCGTGCTCGAGAGGCCGCTCGTAAAGCCCGCGACCTAACACGTCGTAAAAATGCTTTGGAAGTATCTAGCCTTCCTGGTAAATTGGCGGACTGTTCCGAAAAAGATACATCTATGACTGAAATTTATTTAGTCGAAGGTGATTCTGCGGGCGGTTCTGCAAAACAAGGTCGCGATCGTCGTTACCAAGCAATTTTGCCATTGCGTGGTAAAATCCTTAACGTAGAAAAAGCACGCTTAGATAAGATTTTGGCTAATAACGAAATTCGCTCCATGATTACCGCTTTCGGAACTGGTATTGGGGAAGAATTCGATATTACAAAATCCCGTTATAATAAGATTATCATCATGACAGATGCGGACGTTGACGGCGCTCATATCCGTACATTGTTATTAACATTCTTCTACCGCTATATGAAACCATTGGTAGAGGAAGGCCATATCTATATTGCTCAACCACCTTTGTATCAAATCAAGAAAGGTAAATCTCACTGGTATGTATACTCTGATGCAGAGTTGACTGCTAAACTTGATGAAGTAGGCCGTGATGGTACTACAATCCAACGTTACAAAGGTTTAGGTGAAATGAACCCTGAACAATTATGGGAAACTACAATGAACCCTGATAATCGTACGATTTTACAAGTTAGCTTAGAAGATTCTATCGAAGCTGACAAAATCTTTACAGTTCTCATGGGTGATAAGGTAGAGCCTCGTCGTAAATTTATTGAAGATAACGCAAAATACGTGCGTAATCTAGATTTGTAAGAGGTGACCCATGTCTGAAAATCATAATAGTAACGTAGAGTTTACGTCTAATAAAGATCAACATCTAAAACGGTCCCTAAAGGCTCGTCATATGAATATGATTGCTTTAGGTGGCGCCATCGGTACAGGTTTATTCGTTGCTGGTGGTGAAGTGGTAAGTACAGCTGGCCCTGGTGGTGCTCTTGTAGCTTATGGCCTCATTGGTATCATGGTTTATTTTCTCATGACATCTCTTGGGGAAATGGCTACATACCTGCCAATTCCAGGTTCCTTCGGGACTTACGCAAAACGTTATGTAGATCCTGCCTTTGGTTTTGCCTTAGGATGGAATTACTGGTTTAACTGGGCTATTACCTTGGCTGCTGAAGTATTAGCAGGGGCGCTCATCATGAAATATTGGTTCCCTGATGTACCTGCCATCGTATGGTCTGCTCTGTTCTTGTTCATTTTATTCGGCTTGAACTATTTATCTACTCGTTCCTTTGGTGAAAGTGAATATGTGTTCTCTAGCATCAAGGTGATTACCGTATTCGTATTCCTATTCTGTGGCTTTATGCTTATCTTTGGCATAGGTGGCACATCTCCAGGATTTGCGAACTGGACCGTAGGAGAAGCTCCATTTGTAGGTGGTTGGGAATCTATTCTCGCTATCTTTATGGTGGCAGGATTCTCCTTCCAAGGTACTGAACTTATCGGCGTAGCCGCTGGTGAAGCGGAAGACCCTGAAAAGAACGTGCCAAAAGCGATTAATACAATCTTCTGGCGTATTCTATTATTCTATATCGGTGCTTTCACGGTTATCGGTTTCTTGATTCCGTACACAGATCCAAATTTGTTGAACTCTAGTGTAGAGAACGTATCTATTTCTCCATTTACACTCGTATTTGATCGTTTTGGTTTTGCCTTTGCTGCTAGCTTTATCAATGCTATCATCTTAACAGCTGTATTGAGTGCTGGTAACTCTGGTTTGTACTCTTCTACGCGTATGCTGTACGCACTCGCTAAGGAAGGTCAAGCACCTCAAATTTTTGCTAAGTTAAATAAACGCGGCGTTCCAGTGCCTGCGTTAATCTTAACGACAGCAATCGGTTTATTTGCGTTCCTAACAAGCTTTATCGGCGAAGGTACAGCCTATACATGGATTGTTAATATTTCTGGTCTATGCGGTTTCATCGCTTGGGTTGGTATCGCAGTATCTCACTATCGTTTCCGTCGTGCTTTCATTGCACAAGGCAGAGATCTTAGTGAATTGCCATACAAAGCGTGGTTATTCCCAGTTGGCCCAATCTTGGCGTTCATTCTTTGCGTCATCATCATTTGTGGTCAAAACTACTCCGCTTTCACAGGCGATACTATCGACTGGTACGGCGTATCCGTTGCCTACATTGGCTTACCAATCTTCTTCGCAGTGTACCTTGGTTACAAATACATCAACAAAACTAAAGTTGTGCCGTTGAAAGAAGTTAACTTAGACCGCGATTTTGATAGATAAAAATATAAAATTAGACCTGTTCATTATGAAAGTAGTGAACAGGTCTTTTTTTGATGTATAATATGTAAATTTTTGATATATAGTATGTAATTTTTGGAGATACAATATGTAATTGTTTTATGTGAAAGCTATATTTATATTTGTTTTTCTCTAAAAGTCTTGTTATAATAAATCAAAATATATTGTAGTCAATTAGAAAGGATACAATTATGATTATTACTACAACTATGCATATTGAAAACAAACCTGTACAAGAGTACAAAGGTATTGTATTTGGTGAAGTCGTAGAAGGCCGTAACTTTGTAAAAGATTTCATGTCCGGTATTCGTGACATTGTTGGTGGTCGTAGCGGTAGCTATGAAGATTCTTTGATGAATGCGCGTAAAGCAGCTCTCGACGAAATGTCTCAACGAGCTTCTAAATTGGGTGCTAATGCTATTATTGGCGTATCCTTCCAATACAGCACAGTAGGTGCACAAAATGGCATGCTTATGATTACATGCAATGGTACAGCTGTAGTAGTTTAATAATAAATAATATAAATCCCCTAATCGATGTTTAAGTGTAAACTTTCACAACGATTAGGGGATTTTTACTAAGGAAATAAAGTTACTAGCTAATGCTATATTTTATGATGTTATGTAAATATTAGATATTTCGTTAGAAAAATATTAGACATTTCATTAGATTAATATTATATATTTTATTAGCTAAATATTAGTTATTTTATCTTATACCAGCTCGCATACATGACAGGTAATACGATAAGTGTTAGAACCGTTGCCACTAGTAAGCCGCCGCTAAAGGCGATGGCCAATGGACTCCAGAATACAGATCCCATAAGAGGAATCATGCCTAAAATCGCTGCGATAGCGGTAAGCATGATAGGGCGGAAACGAAGTGTAGCGGAGTTGATAATCGCTTCACGCGGTTCTTGTCCTTCTGACTTGTGGATTTCAATTTGGTCTAATAAGATAATGGAGTTACGGATGATCATACCCGAGAGGGCGATGATCCCTAGAATAGCCATAAAGCCTAATGGCGTTCTCGTAATATTGAGTGCTAATACAACACCGATTAGCCCCAATGGAGCAGTGAGTAGAGCCATTATCATGAGGGCGATACGCTTTAATTGGAACATGAGGATTGTCATGATTACGAAGAGCATAATTGGGATTGGTGTTAATAGCTTTTGAACGGCTGTTTCGCTTTTTTCAGCGGCGCCGTCTAGGTCAATAGAATAGCCTGTAGGCAAGGAATCTCGAATGTCTTGTAATGATTTATAGACCTCTTTTGTTTTCGCATTGCCTAAGACACCGGCTTTTACATTCGCATGAACACTAATAGTTGGCATCATGTTGCGATGCCATATAATACCATCCTCTTGAGCCATGGTAATAGTTGCAATTTGGCTAAGAGGTACGTAGGAACCATTGCCTGTTTGAATTGGCAAGGATGAAAGAGCACTTAAGTTATGTTGCTCGTTGTCACCTAAACGGAAGGTAACAGGAATGGTTTGGTTCCCTTCGTAGTATTCACCAGACTTAGTACCAGACAATAGACTTTGTAAGTGCAAGGATACAGCGTAGCTATCGATGCCGAGTAAACGTGCCTTGTTTGGATCGATGTGAATATTGGCTACAGGTTCTGTATCTGGCCAGTCAAAGGCGATATTTTGTAAGTCTTTATCGTCTTGCATTTTTGCTTTTACTTGGTTGGCAATTTCTTTTACCACTTTTTGATCAGGGCCAGCAATGCGAAGCATAACTGGATATTTAGATGGTGGGCCAATTTGTATAAATTGAGCATTTACGAGAGCTGAAGGAAATTCTTCATTTAAATAAGATGTTAATTCACCATATAGTTTATCCCGATCCTCTAAGGATTTTGTGACGATCACATATTGTAAGAAATTATTTCGTTGCAATTCTGGCTCTAAGGTGAGAACGAAACGCGGAGAACCTTGTCCAATGTACGAGGTAAAGGTTGAAATACGTTCGTCACCTTGCAAATGTTCATCAATAATTTTTGCTTGGTTAGCAGTATACTCGATGGACGAACTTTGAGGGAATTGCATGGATACAATAATTTCATTACGCGTTGATGATGGGAAAAATTCCTGTTTGATCAATGGTAGTGAAAGCAAGGATAAAACGAAAGCTCCTAATGTGGCCAGTAGGACTATCTTGTGATGTCCTAGAGCCCAATGTAATAGTTTTTCAAACTTATCATAGAAGGTCACATTGAGCTTGTGCATGATACGGTCTCGTTTAGTCCATTCCGATTCCGGCTTAGGAGCCTTGTTTTCAATGATTTTATAACCCAATACAGGGCTGACGAGAACAGAGGCGAACCAAGATAGGATGAGTGCCATAAATACAACAATGGATAAAGATTTTGTAAACTCTGCTACCATACCTTGTGCCAATGCTAATGGCAAGAAGCCTGCACAGGTAATGAGCGTACCAGATAGCATAGGAAATGCTGTAGATTGATAAGCAAAGGTAGCCGATTTAAAGTGGCCCCACCCTTCTTCGAGCTTAACACTCATCATTTCTACAACGATGATAGCATCGTCTACGAGGAGGCCTAAAGCTAGAATTAAGGCACCTAAGCTAACCTTATGTAGATAAATGCCACTTTCATACATCAAGATGAACGTCGTAGACACAACGACTGGAATGGTAAGGGCTACCACAACACCTGTTCGTAAACCAAGGGATGCAAAGCTTACGAGCAATACGATGGCGATGGCTTCAAATAAGGATTGAGAGAAATCGCCAATAGATTCCTTAACGATATGAGGCTGATTCGATACTTGCTTGAGTTCGAGGCCGGCAGGAATCGTTTTATTCAATTCTGCTAGCTTTTTATCGATGGCTTCACCAAATTCTATATTATTTCCACCTGCATCCATGGAGATAGCAATACCTATAGCCGGCTTGCCTTCGTAGTAGAACTGAGGACTACTAGGGTCTTGGTAGGTCATGGTTACATCGGCCATGTCACCGAGGCGCAACGTTTGGTTATTGATGCGGATTGGCATATCTCGCACCGCTTGAGGGCTATCGAATAGACCGTTGACGCGAAGATATACATTGTTTGTATCCGTTGTAATCACACCAGCTGGAACCATCATACTTTGCTGTTTAAGCGCTGTTAACAGCTGTTGTGTACTGACTTTATAGGATGCGAGTTTATCCTTGTTTATGGTTACATTGAGGGTTTGTTGTTGAACCCCAATGAGGCTGATTTTTTTAACATTAGGAACAGATAAAAGCTGACGCTTTAAGTCTTCTGCTTGTTGACGCTTTTCTTCATAAGAAAATTCATCACCACTAATGGCATAGATAATGCCATATACATCGTCGAACCTGTCGTTGATGGTCGGTCCTTGAACGCCTGCAGGCAATGATTTCCATTCGTCGTTGATCATATTCCGCGCTTCTTCCCAAGCGGGACGAATCTTATCGGATGGCAAATCCTCTCTTAGATTGATATAAATAACGGATTTGCTGCCATCTGTGAAAGATTTTGTATAATCTACACCAGGAAGGTCGCGTAGTTTTTCTTCGAGTTTATCCGTTACCTGATTCGACATTTCTTGTGGAGAAGCCCCCGGCCAAGCAACACCGACCACCATGGTGCGCATCGTAAAATCAGGATCTTCCATGCGTCCCATATGGGTAAATGAGAAAATACCGAAGGTGAGGAGCACAGCCATGAAGTAGTAGATAATGGACTTGTGTTTAAGAGCCCATTCGGCTAAGTTAAATTGTTTCATTGACTAACCGCCGTCCCTTCTTGTAATTGTTGGGTGCCTGCGGTGATGACAATGTCGCCTTTAGCTAAACCAGATGTGACGATGACGGAGTTCTTACCGAATTCACCAGTCTTGATAGGCACGAGATGAGCCTTCTTATCGCGGATGATATAGACCGCATTATTGCCGTTAGAGTCTTTTACAAGAGCCGTTAACGGAATAGAAATATTGGTACTATCTGTGGTAGATAGATTAGCATTGACCGTCATACCTAGTTGTACCTCTTTAGGCGCATTTTGCAAGGTGATTTTTACGGTATACGTTCTCGCTACAGGGTCAGGAACTGGTGAAATTTCACGTACAACGCCTTGTACTGTTACATCTGGTAAGGCCCAGAAGGTAATAGTAGCAGGGCTTCCTACATGAATTTTACTCAACTCTTGTTCAGGAAGGGCAATGACTGCTTCTGGATTGTGACCAGCCGCTAAGGTACCAACGCTTTGACCGGCTGCTACGACTTGTCCTGCTTCAATATTGAAAGCTGTAATAATACCTGTATCAGGAGCCGTTAAATTAGTATAGCTATTTTGATTACTACTCAAATTAAGGTTTGCTTGTGCTTGTTGTAATTGAGCAGATGTGGCATTCAATTGGTTTTCAGCTTGGTCTAATTGCAATTTACTAATCGCTTGTTGTGCATAAAGCTCGCGGTATCGTTTAGCATTGGTTTCTGCCAATTCGTAGGCCGATTGAGCAGCTTTTACAGCACCTTCAGCATTTTGCACCTGAGCTGATGTATCTGAACCATTGACTTGAGCAATCACTTGGCCTGCTTGCACTACATCACCAACATTTATAAATTTGTTGATGACACGCCCTCCAATTTGAAAGGCTAAGTTTGTTTCTGTTTTATTATGAATGGTGCCTGCATAGCCAGCATCAGTAGTTCCAGACTCTTCACCTATAGTGATGGTACGCACCTTGAGACTTGTATCTTCAGGGGGCTTTTCTGATCCACAACCACTTATGATGGCGGTCCCTATTAATAGGGCTCCTATGGTTGCTATGATTCGTTGATTCATAGAATCTCTCCTTTGACTATCGCATATAAGCCCTATGACACAGAACTACACATAGGTAGTAATCATAGGACTCTATATGTATATTAGAAAACTCTAATTTCTAATTATATATTTTATAGAAAAAACTAATTATATATTTTATACAATTTAATAATACTATATTTATATTGAAAGTTCTAGCCTTTATGCAGAAAATAAAAGAATTATATAATTAATTTATATAATTGATGATATATTTTAACGATAATTTTTAAAAGTAATCTATATTTTGCCAGTATATGTATTACTTATTTTATGAATACAAAAATGTAGCAAAAAAAGTGAGTCCTCTATTGATTGAGCTGTACCCAAAAATATGTCCAATTTTTGGGGTACAGTTCATAGTAAGAGAACTCACTTCTTTAGATTTTGTCTATTTATTTTTGAACTTTATTTTTCTTCTTCTTGTTCTACAATAGGTTCTTCATAGGTTACAAGGATTTTATCGATACGAGTATGATCCATATCGATGACTTCAAAGGTATAGCCGTTCCATTTTGCCTTGTCGAGTTCCTTTGGAATACGACCGAAGAGGACGTTTAAAAGACCGCCCATAGTTTTGTACAAGTCGTCTTCTTCGCCTGGCAATTCTTGATCGATGTGGAAGAATTCTTTAAATTCATCTACGTTGAGAAGGCCATCTACGAGCCATGCACCATCGCGTTCGATGATCTTGTTTTCTTCTTCCTTGATTTCTTCCTCACCAGAAGGCATAAGGCCTACGATTTCTTCCATGATGTCATGCAAGGTGACAAGGCCAGTAAAACCACCATATTCGTCGAGGATAATTGCTTCGTGAACGCCTTCTGTACGTAGAACGTTCAATAATTTCATGAGTGAAATGGATTCAGGAACGAGAACAGGTTCTTTCAAACAAGCTTTGATGATATCGTGAATGGAACTTTCACTAGGACGTTGCATAATTTGAACTAATACGTCGGATACGGTAATGAGACCCTTTAATTCATCCAAGGAATCGGTACCTACAGGAATGCGGTAATGGTTGGCATTCTTGAGAACCTCCATGATTTCGTCTTCCGTACCGTTAAGATCAATCCATTTGAGCTGTGTACGAGGCGTCATTATATCACCTGCGTTCATATCTGCGAGATGGAAGATATTTTCTACGAGGATAGGTTCTTCCTCTTCGTAAGCACCCATGGCAACGCCTTCGGTAAGCATTTTATTAATTTCGGATTCTGTAACAGGTGCTTCTTCTTTTACAGTAACGCCTAGAATTTTTAAGAGGAATTCTGTGGAAACGCCGAGAAAGCTAACGATTGGTTTTAGGGCTACAGAGAGCCAATAAATCGGTTTTGCTACCACCACAGCGATGCCCTCAGGGCTATTTAAGGCCAATCGTTTTGGCACGAGCTCCCCTATAACGAGGGATAAATAAGTGATGATCGCAACGATGAGGAAGGAGCTCACTGAGGCTGCGTACGGTTCAATGCTTGGAATATTAGCAGTTAATATTTCTTCTAAAGGACCAGAAAAGGTGGCACCAGAATATAAACCAGTTAAAATACCAACGAGGGTAATGCCAATTTGAATCGTGGAGAACATATCATTTGGGTGCTCTGCCAATTCAAAGGCCTTTTTCGCGCGTTCATTGCCTGCTTCAGCTAATTCTTCAAGCTTACGTTTTTTAGCGTTTACGATGGCTAACTCCGTCATAGAGAATAAACCATTCGCGATGATTAATACGATGATAATGATAAAATCTAAGGTCAGATCACTGTCCATGTAAGTAGATACTCCTTTTTAATTACATATAATTCTGCACATGAGAATAATAGAAATATTACTCTTAGTATACCATATCGGCATTAATAAGTGTTTTTAGCACAGAAAAAGGAGGATTGCTGCTTTCATTTTTCCTTTTGTACGCATTAAATGCTACAAAAATATGTATTTCCTTTGTTATCTACTATAATATGATTGATTTTAATTTGTAACTAGTACCCTAATAAGGGTATAGTATGTATAGAAATTAAGATTAGTATTAAATTTTAGGTTATATAATTTGTATCTCATGATAGGATTATATAGATGGCAACAGAGCAAGAGTGGGAAAATGTATTACAAATTAAAACTTCTGGCCGCGACGATAGTCGATCTGATACGGAGCACCATCCGTATGAGCCGACGGATTATTGCGTGCTGGAGCGATTGGCAAATAGCGGTCATATTCGCAAGAAAAATACGCTCATCGATTATGGCAGTGGCAAGGGCCGAGTGAGTATTTTCATGGCTTACCAAACGGGCTGCTATTCTATAGGCATCGAATACGATGAACGGCTTTATGAAAGGGCTTTGATCAATGGTGAAAGCCCGGCAACTCGCAATCGTGTAAGCTTTGTACTAGGTGATGCGGCGCTGTATGAATTGCCAGATCAGGCTGATCGATGCTTTTTCTTTAATCCCTTTGCACTCCATACGATTAAGCGGGTATTAGGAAATATCTTTGATTCGCTATATCATAATCCTCGGGAGATTAAGTTATTTTTCTACTACGTTAATGACGAGGTGGAGAACTTTTTAAATAACCATGTGCGCTTGGAACAAGAGGAACCTATTGATTGTAGTGACCTCTTTGAGGCCAGCGATGCAAAGGAACGAATTCTCGTTTATTCAGTTAACTTGTTTTAGTGCAGTAATGTAAGACTTTTATAATGAAATAATTTAAGACCTTTAAAGACATTTATGTAACAATTAGATATATTTTGATGTAACAGTTAAAAATCCGATGGATGCAATACATATTATATTGATGTAACAAATAAATATCAGACTTTAATATAGTAAGTTTATATATGAATATGATGTATATAAATTTGATTAAATAACCTCGGTTTGAATAGTGTTTTAGTAGTATGAAATGCATACTATTAGGAACGTATTTAAATTGAGGTTTTATTCTATTTTTAAGGAACTTTTACACATATTATTAAGGAAAAAGCAGATAAATTCTGCTATAATAATATATTAGAGATTATAAAATCAATTCATTTTTATGATTCTATACATTGATTCGTATACGCTAATGTAGCGGGTAGGACTGAGTGTATTGAATACAGGAGGTGCATATGGAACTCATCGATACAATGTTGATTGAACGCATTCGTAAAGCGTTAATTAAACGATATGACCGAGATCAACAGATTCAACAAATGATTGAAGAAATTGGTGCAGAGGAAGGCCTTAATGAGACCGAATTATCTATCGTTTACCAAGCTTATTTAGAGGTAAAGGAACGGGTGTACTATACATCTTCTCTTGTTGATTTGTGGAATCAAATTGAAGATGTTCAAAAACGTATGTCCTTATTGCATTCTTACGAATCTTTAGAAGAAGATTTATTTGGTGATGTGTTAGGCGACGATAAGGAAGATATCGTCATTTCTAATACATCTGAACTTGGCAAGGGCGCTAGTTATAATGATGATGCATATGCTATGGAACAGGTACAATTATCTGATGTTCCTGTGCATCATGATTCTACGGTGGGCATGAACCATATTAAATTAAACGAATTAAAATCTATAGGCGGCCTCTTTACTGGTTTTGGTGAAAGCTCCGGTAAGGAAATGGCAGATTTTGAAGATACTGCGATTGAGCACCTTGATGTAAAACCTTTAGAAGGCGTTGAAAGCTTAGCAATTCATCATTTAGATGAAGATGAAGCGTTAGATGTAGATGGTCTTGATGAATTATCGAAACATAAGAAATCAGAGGAAGCTAAAGTGGATGATGAGGATATGTCCTCTATCGATCCATACACGGCGGTGAATGCTTTATTATTTGGTAAAGCTGGTTTAGAGTCCGATAAAACAAATAAGAAGATGGAGAAGCTTCTTAAAAAGAAATTGAAACGCGTTGACGATGAATGGGCGCGTATCAACGGTTCTGAAGATAAGAAAACTAAGGGCGATAAAAAATCCAAGGAAGACAAAACATCTAAAGAGGATAAGAAATCCAAAGAAGACAAAAAGTCCAAAGGCGAGAAAAAATCTAAGAAAGATAAAAAGTCTAAAGAAGATAAAAAAGAGAAAAAACATAAGAAGTCTAAGGAAGAAAAACGTTCTAAAGATGAAGAAAAGTTAAAGAAAAAGAAAGACAAGGCTGAAAAGAAGCTTAAAGTTTTAAATGATAAGTTAAAAACAGTCTTTTTAGCTGATACTTTCAAGAAAAAAGATAAGAAGAAAGACAAGAAAAAGGATAAAAAATCCAAAAAGGATGAATCCGCAAAAAAGCAGAATCGATAGCTTCCGTATGGAATAGTAAGGCCTCTGAAAAGATGGTCAAGGAGAGTGCTAGTGCAAAGAAATCAGCAGGTGCTGAGACTATCGACCGTGGATGCGGTAAATGCAAACGATGTAAAGGTCCTAAATGTAAGAAATATCCAAAATAATTGATAGTTATGTAATTAGTAGAATATTACGTAACATATTACGTAGGATATATATGTAGTATATCTAGTTTATGATGTTTTATTACTCATTTAGGCAGTATAGTTATGTAGTTTTGTTACGTTTGTAACAATATAGTTGGATTATGTGATATACCAATTAGGTTATAAGATTCAACAGTTAGGGGTTAATGATGAACCGATGGCAGCGATTATTTGAAGGCATACGAACAGAGATTAAGGTATTTATCTTTTTCTCTGCTTTGTTGACTGCATTTAGAATCGTGTTTCTTGCAGTATTTCAATCACAACTGGCTTCCGTGACGATGGAGAATATCCTCACGTCCTTATGGCTAGGATTTAGATTGAGTCTCAAGACCGTCGGTTCTTTGTGTTTATTGGGATTTTTAGGGGGGACGTTGGTACATACCTTTGTGCCAAAATGGCCGTCCTTGCGCATTAAACAGGTCCTCTACTCCATTGCGACTGTACTGTTGACCTTCTTGTTTTTGGGGCGCATTCCGTTCTATAAAATTTTCAATTCCTCCTACAATGCGATGCTCATCAACGGTAAAAACGATGATATCGGCGCCATTGTAAATACCGCTATCAATGAATATAATGCCCTCATGTACATTATTGGGGCCGTTGTATTGAGTGGAGCTCTTTGCTGGTTCCTAGTTCGTTTTTTAGCGTGGAACACGAAGAAATATAGTGACTACGCTGTTGACCTAAGGAATGGTGATGATGCGGATAATGTAAGAAATAGTGATTCTGCAGATAATCGACGACTTTGTACTACTTGGTATCCTAAGACGAAGAAAACACAATGGATGACGGGCATTGCATTGACTGTCGTTATCGGTGTACTAGGTCTATTCTTTAGATTTGGCGGTGCTTTCAGCTATACAAATTCTATCAACTGGGAAAGTGCAGCCCGTCTTAGTTCAAATCTGTTAAACGAAAATATCCTCGACGATGTACAAGCGCTCTATCGTGTTAAAAGCATTGCAAAACGGACGGCTGAGCTTGAGGTTATTAACTTAACGCCTCAAGAGTTAAATGAAAAAATAACTGCCGTTGGTGGTAAGTTTAACGGTACAAATTTTGACGGTTCTTTCACGAGAACCATTACGACACAACGATTAGCGGATCAACCGCAGTCTATAAACCTTGTTCTTGGAGAATCCTATGGCTTGTGGCCGTTCCTTGCTGAATATAACGATCCTGGTGCGTACCTAGTTGAGCAAGGTCGTAAATACGCTGCCAGCCCTCATGCGATGAGCACGCAGCTAGCCCTTGCCCAAGGCACAGGCACGATGCCAGCCATCAATGGTTTGTTGACGGGTATGCCTGATACAGGGCTATATCCTAACTATGAAGGTGAAAGTTTCAAAGAACCTTACGGTTTAGGCATTGGTCCTGTTATGAAAAAACTAGGCTACAAGACTGTATTCTGGTATGGTGGCTTTAGCACATGGCAAAATGTTAAAAACTTTGTTTTATCTCAAGGTTTCGATGAATTCCACGATGCCTCTGAAATGCCAAGCGAAGACGGCAATGCTTGGGGCGTAGGCGATAAAGACTTGTTTAAAGCTATTTCTGCCTACATGGATCAGCATAGAGGGGAAAAAATCCTCAATGTGATTATGACCACCTCTAATCATCCACCGTATAGCATCAATGTGGCTAAGGAAGGCTACGATGTGAATAAGGTAAAAGGGCATTTGCCAGATTCTATCGAAGAAAACGATAAGCAATTGAACGAAATGGGCCATATTTGGTACGCAGACCACGTAATGGGTGATTTTATCGCTCGCGAAGAAACAGCAGATCCGTCTGCACTGTTCGTCATTACAGGTGACCATAGCGAACGCTTTAACTTTGCTCGTGAAGTAGGTCCTAATGTGGCATCTACTATTCCTATTATTTTTTATGGTCGTGGTATTCATAAAGATTGGCTTGCACCTAATGCGTTCGGCATGAGCATTCAAATCATTCCAACCTTGGCGGAATTGGTAGGCCGACCTGGTCAAACCTATGAAGCGATGGTACCAAGCTTGTTTACACAAGAGGAATTTGTATTTAATCATAGACTATATCTTGATAAAAGTGGCAAAGTGTTAGAACAAAGTGCGAGCATGCCTCAATCCTATGGGGATATGATTAAAAACATGCGTGAACTTGCGGCATGGCGCATTAAACATGGGGATGTCATCAAATAAAGAAATATACATTTTTATCCATTAAATTAAATTGATTTGTAAGTTAAAGGATTATCTATGAGTACTGTGACGGCTATTATCTTAGCGCGCAATGAAGAACAACATATTGTAGATTGTATTAAGAGTATTCAATTTGCTGATGAAATTTTAGTCATCGATGATGGCAGTACAGATCAGACAGTATCACTTGCTACGGGATTGGGTGCAAAGGTTATACCACATCCCTTAAATGGAGATTGGTCACAACAACGACGGTTTGGTATTTTACAAGCCCAGAGTGAATGGATTCTATTTGTCGATTCTGATGAACGTGTATCACTAGAGTTAGCAAAGTCTATTCAACGAGCTATTCAAGGTGAACCGAAGGCGTATTGGTTACGCAGATATAATCTATTCCATTATAATCAGGCAACCCATGGTGTGGTGAGGCCTGATAAGGTATTACGATTGATGCCTCGAGAGGGAGCAACTGTGGAAGGGGCTGTTCACGAAGCTTTTATCAGTCCGTATCCACAAGATACATTAGAGGGAAAATTGTATCATTATACGTATGATAACTGGCATCAATTTTTTGAGAAGTTCAATAAGTATACGACGGTAGCAGCTAATAAATACAAGGCACAAGGGAAGTCTTGTAATTTTTTAGGGGATATTATATTGCGCCCTACATGGGCATTTTTCAAGATATATATTTTGCAAGGTGGCATATTAGACGGAAAAATAGGTTTTTTATTATCGATCTATCATATGATGTACACCATGACAAAGTATGTAAAATTGTATTATTTGAATAAATCTAATGGACAATTATAATCAGTAATGTAGTATAAGTAGGTTGCTATGGGGAAGTATTGTTCTTTAAGTAGATATGGAAGTATAAATGAGTGAACAATTTTTTCTATCCCTACAACAAAATATAAAATTAATGATTTGGGCACCCATATTGAGTAGTATCTTTCGAATCATTTTTATGATTATTTATAATCCGTATCCAACATGGAAAGGTCGTTGGAAATCAGCTCTAGGTTCATTGCGTTACGGCTTTTGGTGGGGCATGGATTTTGATGCCTATGTATTCTTACTACCTTTAGTCTTGGTGACACTCCCTGCACTATGGTTTGAAGGGTACCATCAAATAGAAGATTCCATACGATTAGTAGGTCTAACGATGTATTCCTGTGTACTGTACGCAGCCTTTGCAGGAAAAATGATCTTCTACAAGCATTTCCATGATACGTACAACTATATGGTTCATTATGGAAATCATGCAGAGAAACGGAATTTGATTGATGTATTCTTTAATCAAGACCGAGGAATTCTTGTCATTCTAGGATTGATTCCTATTGCAGTTATATCCTGGTTCATGGGAGGTTTCTTCTTATCCTTGCCATCTATACCATATCCAAATATTGAAGGAACCTGGCCTACTGTAGCTTGGAATATAGGACTTGTGGCGGCATCTGTTCTAGGATTCTATTGGTTCCGCTACGGTGGTACCTTATCTCATGATGATAAACCAGAATGGGATACGATTCCTACAGTGGTAAAAGAAGATATATTCTTTGCTCGTGCTACAGTGCCAGATTTATGTGCCTTAGAAACGGTGTTTAAACATCCGCTACGTGATGAATATACCGCATCACCTGAGGATATTGATGACGCTATACATCGTATTGTTCCTAACAAATACAAAGATTCCTGGCAGGATTTGAGTACACCGCTTCATGCATTTAAACGTGTTGCATCAAGTCCTCGTATTGATAAACCGCAGCATATTTTCTTTATTGTTGGTGAAAGTATCCCTCAATGGTCTCTTGATGAACCTTATAAGGATCTCAATATATGTCCTGGTTTATGGGATTTTAAAGATAATCCTCATACGGTGCAAGTACCTAATTTCTTGCCTGCTGGTAATGTGTCTCGTCCATCCATTGTAAGTCTATTATCCGGCGTCTATGATGCGGGTATGGAAATCAATGAACGGGAAGCTTTTTGGCATGAACCGTTGCCGACCTCTTTGGCAGCTCAAATGAAGCGATTAGGCTATGATACGATTTATTGGTATGGTGGTAATGCGTCGTACGGCAACTTTAATCACTTCGGTAAGGCTCAAGGCTTTGACCGTGTGGAAAGCGCTTCTGTTTTCTGTGGTCCTGATGCACCTAAAACTTGGGTGGGCGTATACGATCACGTATTTTTAGAGAATATAACGGAACAAATTAAAGGATTAGATCATCCGACATTCCATTTTATTTACACTACATCCAATCATGGTCCTTATAAAATGGAGGATTCCTTATTAGATTATGATCCTGAAAAGGTCATGCCGAATCTTGGGGATGATCTAAAATCTAATAAGAAACGCAATAAAGAATTGGCTACCTATCGCTATAGTGATAAGGCAATATTTAACTTTGTAAATGCTATGAAAGAGGCCTTTCCAGATAGTTTATTTGTTGTTACAGGTGATCACTCTAATCTATTTGGCTCATTGAATAATACATCTTTAATTCAACGGGACTATACCTTGCGCGATACATTCTGTACCGTAGGGTTGTTACAACATCCTGCTTTCACTAAGGATGTGATTACGGTGCCCATTGGCACGCATATGAGCCTCATGCCTACCATTATTGAAACCATTGCACCAAAGGGTTTTGAATATTATTCCATTGTGCCGTCCTTGTTTGATGAGCAGCCAGAAACTTTAGTTACGCCGTACCAGTGGATTACGCCGCATATGATGGGCGATGTTCGCATGGATTATGGTGAAAGCAACATACCGTCCTATAAACCGGTTGAGCCAATTCGGCCTATTGATAATCATGGGGATGATGCTCGTGATTGGACATTGTTGACCATGTGGCTCATTAATCATGAGGACAGTATGAATAAGTCGTAGTATAATTAGACGATGATATCTATTGATGTATATGTAAACATTATTTCGAATACATCAATGGATGCCACTATATGTGTATTGATCTGTATATGATAGGAGGAACCTATGTCTATAATCAATATTGTAGGCGCCAAAATTTGGGGCGGTGGTGAACAATATGTATATGATATTTGTAAACAATTACAACAACGACATAGGGCTGCTTATACCTTAGTAGACCAATCAAATGAAGAGATGCAATCTCGCTATGCTCAAGTCGGCCATGTGATGACTGCCAATCTCTATACTTTGAAGGGTTTTCTATCTGTTAATGCAGTAGCCAAACAGATGAAAGCACAAGGAATTAATACAATTGTATGCCACTCTGGTAAATATATCTTATTCTGTATTGCTCTTAAGCAGTTAACGGGTGCTAAATTGATGTTTATTAAACATAATCTTGTACCTGGTAAAATAGATATGTATCATAAATGGATCAATTCACAAGTAGATGCCTTTGTATGTGTATCTAAACTCGTTTATGATGACTTTATGACACCTATTATTAAGAATACTAGTAAATATTATATTGTTTATAATGGTATTGATCCAAATAGATTTCTTTCATTTGCAGATAATGTGCCAATGAAATCTAAAGTTACTACATTTGGATATAGTGCGCGTATTACAGAACGTAAGGGTTTATATCTGATTTTAAGTGCTCTTGAACAGATTCATCAAAACAATCCAGATATTCGGTTGATTATATCGGGGGCTGGTACAGAGGATCAAATCAAAAAACTTAAAGACTATATAGATGCGCATTACATGCATTCTTATGCTGAATTTATAGGTTTTACACCTGATATTGAAGGTTTATATAGATCAATTGATTGTTTGTTATTGCCAACTGTAACGCGTGAAGCCTTTGGTCTTGTTATTTGTGAGGCTATGTATTGCGGTGTACCAGTCATTACGAGTGGATCTGGGGCTCAGAGAGAAATTATAGACGATGGTATATCTGGATTTATTGTTGATCCTTTGAATGAACATACATTACAACAAGCGATGGAGCATGTGATGAGTGATGCGGTAGATTTATCAAGTATTATCACAAATGCACGACGTGTTGTTGAGGAACGATTCATCATTAATCGTGTAGCTGATGAATTAGTTGCGATTATAGATAATTTACACTCCACTAATCATTAATGATAAAGTTTGTTAGTTGTATTAGTGGATAGGAGTAAGAGATGGGATATTTACAAACACAATGGCAACGAGGTCGTAAGATTTACGGAAAGCGTAGTTGGAGGGAAACACGTCGTACTTTTTTACATACAATGCGCTCCATACGAAATAAACGAGAAATAGAGGAGCTAGAGAACTACTTTGCAAATTACACGCCTGATTTAACACTATTAGATCGTCAAGTTGGTTTATTTGAGTTGATGACAAGATTTTTCTTGTTTAAAAGTTCTACACCTCAGGAACGATTAGAGGCCATTGTTAATCATTTTGATTATTTGAAAGATATATTTACAGATGAGGCGATTCGTGAAATGTACTCTGTAGATCCAGAGAATATTTATGATGATGTAAGTCGTATGAATCGTGGCTTTATCGTATGGGAATCAGAAGACCTTGATATGGTGGCCCGTTTATATTATGGACCTGGTCAGCGTAAAGAAGGTTTTTTGACCTTGTTACTCACCTTGGGTAAGCAGGGCGTATACCATGCTAATTTTCGCTTTGGCAAAGGCTTTAATGGGGAATCTGCTATGTGGATTGGTACAATTCAAGGTTATAAAGATGGTCTTGATAATGCTAAAACAGTTACGAAAAAGATGTTTGGCTATCGTCCAAAAAACTTTATTATGTTCCTATTACGTCATATTGCAGTCATTTGTAAAGTAGAATCTATTTACGCTGTATCTGATGAAGGCTTTTACGCGAATACTCATTTAGTTCGCGGTCATCGTGCAAAGGTAGCTGAGCTAGATTCATTGTGGGAGGAATCTGGCGGTGTACTATGTAGTGATGAACGTTTTTTCAAAATTCCTTTAGAGGAATATCGTAAGCCTATTGAGGAGATTAAATCACAAAAACGTAGCCAATATCGTAAACGCTATGAATTACTCGATCAATATGAACAAGAAATTCAAGAACATATGAAAAATTTAATAAAATAAGTATACATTTATACGTTATATGTAAGTCGTAACTATACTTAATTATTAGATAATAACAATAAGGGGATAAGGGTGTTAGTATGAAATCTTGGATACTTAAGAATTATGAAATGATACTTACTGTACTCATTTCAATTATGATATGTACGACGCGGTCATCTATGGCTTTTGGTAATTTTATTTATGGACTTATAGTACTCGTTACACTTTTAACATGGTGGTATAAAAGAGATGAAGTTTCTATACCAAATTCGATACGCCAATATGGATGGGCGTACTTAGGTATGCTGTTATGTATATTACCGTCTGCATTTATTAGTGATAATATACGAGTGACGACTAAGTACTTCTTTAATATTTGGATTTGGAAGATTTTAATTATCGTACCAATCTTGCTATTTATCAAGAGTTCTCGCAAATTATATACTATTTTATCAATATTTTTTGTGTATATAGGCATCGATGCTCTATCTGCCTTTGTACAATATTTACTGGGGTATAATGTAGGAACAGAGGGTCGTGCAGGTGGTGTCATTAATGGCTCTATGATGGGGCTAGCTATGTTGTTAACGCTCGCTTTTCCATTAGCTTTAATTACTGTTTATGATAAAACATTTCCTTCTTATGTAAAAAAATCAGCTGTATTCTCTTTATTTAGTATAGTGTTGGGAATGTTAGGCAATCAAAGCCGTGGTTCTTGGCTATTTAATGGTATTAATGGTGTACTTATTACATTGCGCTATTCCTTTGTTAACATTCGTTATTTATTGGTACTTCTTGTGGCTGTTATAGGAATCAGTTTTATATTTACTAGTAATCAAGCTTATATGGCTCGTTTTGAAAGCACCTTTAATGTAACTACTGATGGCTCAAATTTAGGCCGTATCTATGTATGGGAGTCGGATAGAAAAATGATTATGGATCATCCTGTAATTGGTGTTGGTCCAGGTTTGTGGCAGAAAACATATCGAGAGCAGTATAAATCAGAAAAAGAAACCCAAGACTTAGGTCATTCTCATAATAATATGTTACAAATAGCCTCTGAATCTGGCATACTAGGTCTAATTGGGTTTTTAGGATTCTCAATTTTCACAATCTATAAATCAGTAAAAAGCTATATTATATCTACAAATCCTTATGATTTATCAATCATTGTAGGTTTTATTAGTTATTTATTTTTATTTGGATCTATTGATTATACTTGGGGTAATTCATCGGGTATTCGCATTTTTTGGGTTGTTATGGGGATTATGCTTCAATTGCGGGATAATTGAGAATTATATAGCTGTATTGGAAGGCATCTAACTACTATTTAATAGACAATTAAGTAGGATTTAAATAGACTTAAAGAATAAATAACTACATAAAAGATAGGTGAAATCTATGTTTTTTATAGTTTTATATATTTAAATATGATACAATATATGTAAATATTGGTACATTGTATTCGTATGATAGAGAGGTTGTTTTCTTAATATTTTGAGATTGAGAAAACAACCTTTTCTTATAATTGGGGTATTAGTATGAATCGTTCTATCTGTAATAACAATAATAAAAAGTTATTTATAAGTAAGCTCATAGTACTTATAGCAGATTATATTGCTATTGTTTTGGGGATATTAGCAGCCTATTATTTGCGTTTAAACTTATCAATTTTACCAGTAAGTTCAAATTTTAAGGTAGAAGAAATTTACGTATATGGTATTGTGCCTATCGTATTTTTAACTATCTTGTTGCTTAATAATGTCTATTCTGTGGTAACACCTTATTGGGATACGATGAAAAATTTGTTTCGCAGCATTACCATAGGGGTTGTCGTATCGATTGTTCTCATGTACACAGGACATGTTATTAATGATGTGTCTCGTTTATTTGTTGCCTTTGCTTATATATGTATGCTCGTATTTATCTTTAGCGAGCGTTTTATTGTAGGAAAATTACTTTCAAAAGCAGGATATTTAACAATTCCGATTCTTCTCGTTGGGGCGGGAAAGACAGCAGAACTTGTACAGAGATCATTAGAGCGTATGCCGATTACTACCTATAAGATTATTGGTTATGTAGATGATAATCCTAAATCATCATCCATCGCTAAAGAATATCCATGCCTTGGAGCCTTTAAAGATGTAGAAAGCGTTATTAAAGATACAGGCGTTCAAACTGTACTGATTTGTGCTCCGGGACTTGAGTCTAAAAAATTAGTATCCTTGATTAATCGATTACAAGTATTAGTAAAACGAGTAGCATTTGTTCCTGAATTATTCGGTTTACCAGCCAGTAATATTACAGCACGTGGCATGATGGAAGAACAAGCCGTCGTATTGCGTGTGCAAAATAACCTAGCACGCAAATCTAACCGTGTTTTCAAACGTATTTTTGATATTGTAGCTACGGTATGTGGTGGCATTTTGATTTTACCAATTCTCGGTATCATTGCTATATTGATTTACTTAGATTCTCCAGGATCTATCGTATTTGGACATAAACGCGTTGGTCAAGGTGGGAAATCATTTTCTTGTTATAAATTCCGATCCATGGTGCCAAATGCACAAGAGGCTTTGGAGCAATATCTAAAAGATAATCCAGCTGCTCGTGAAGAATGGGAGCGAGATTTTAAATTGAAAGATGATCCTCGCGTTACAAGAATCGGAAAATTCCTTCGAAAGACAAGTCTTGATGAATTGCCACAGTTGTGGAATGTTCTCGTTGGGGACATGAGCCTCGTAGGGCCAAGACCTATTGTTCGAGATGAAATTGTAAAATACGGCGACTATATTAATGACTTTTACCTTGTACCACCAGGGATTACTGGTGTTTGGCAGGTAAGTGGTCGCAGTGATACCACCTATGAAGAACGAGTTCTCATGGATTCTTGGTATGTGCATAATTGGTCTGTATGGATTGATATTGTATATCTGTTGAAAACTGTATTGGCTGTTGCTAAATCGAAAGGGGCCTATTAATGAAATACGATTATTTAGTAGTTGGGGCAGGCCCATTTGGTGCTGTATTTGCTCATGAGGCGCACAAGCGTGGTAAATCTGTACTTGTCATCGACCGTCGCAATCACATAGCAGGTAATCTATATTGTGAAAGCAAAGATGATATCAATATTCACGTCTATGGTGCTCATATTTTCCATACATCCTTGAAACATGTGTGGGATTATGTCAATCAATTTGCTGAGTTTAATCACTATGTAAATAGTCCTGTAGCAAACTATAAAGGCGAGATGTACAATTTGCCGTTCAATATGAATACATTCTCTAAAATGTGGAATATTCGAACTCCAAAAGAGGCACAAGATATCATTACTAAACAACGAGCTGCTATATCAGGGGAGCCAAAGAACTTAGAAGAGCAAGCTATTAGTCTTGTAGGTACGGATATTTATGAAAAGCTCATCAAAGGGTATACGGAAAAACAATGGGGCCGTAAATGTACAGAGCTACCAGCTTTTATCATTAAACGCTTGCCAGTGCGTTACACATACGATAATAACTATTTTAATGATCGCTTCCAAGGTATTCCTATGGGTGGTTATACTAAGATGATTGAACGCATGTTAGAAGGCATTGAAGTCCGCTTAGGTGTAGATTTCCTTAAACATAGGAATGAATACGAATCTTTGGCAGATAAGATTATCTACACAGGCCCTATAGATGAATACTTTGGTTATTCTGAAGGGATATTAGAATATCGTGGTCTTCGCTTTGAAACAGAGCGTCTCGAAGAGGAAAATCATCAAGGTGTTGCGGTGGTGAACTATACGGAAGGAGAAATTCCGTATACTCGTATTATTGAACATAAGCATTTTGAATTTGGCACACAGCCTGTTACGTATGTAACAAAAGAATATCCAAAGGACTGGGAAATCGGTGAAGAAGCGTATTATCCAGTAAATGACGTGAAGAATTTAGATCTTTACGCTAAATACGTTAAAAAGGCCGAAATGATTTCCAATGTTATCTTTGGTGGTCGTTTAGGAGAATATAAATATTACGATATGGATAAGGTCATTGCTAGTGCTTTAGCATTAGTAGAAAGGGAATTAGTATAAGTTTTGTTACGGTCGTAGGTATAGATTTGATAATCAATACTCATGTAGGAGAGTACTAGTGAATATTAAGATTTTAGTAGCAACACATAAACAATATTGGATGCCTGAAGATTCTGTCTATATGCCAATTCATGTAGGGCGAGAAGGTAAGTCTGATATTGGTTATACAGGGGATCATACAGGAGATAATATATCTTTAAAGAATGCTAATTACTGTGAATTGACAGGCCTCTATTGGGCGTGGAAAAATCTTGATGCGGATTATATTGGTCTCGTTCATTATAGACGTTACTTTACGCGCAAAGAAGTTCGTTCTGTAGAGGCGAAAAAAGAGCAAATCTTGACTGGTTTTGAATGGGAACAATTACTTTCTGAATATCCTGTAGTAGTAGCGGATAAGCGTAAATATTATATCGAATCCAATCGCTCTCATTATAATCATGCTCATCATTCAGAAGGCCTTGATGTGGCAGAGCAAATTATCGCTGAGAAATATCCAGAATATAGTGCTGCTTTTACAAAAGTTTGTAATCGTACCTGGGCTCATATGTTCAACATGTTCGTTATGCGTCGAGATTTATTTAATCAATATTGTGAATGGATGTTCTCCATCTTAGAAGAAATCGAAAAACGTGTTGATATTTCTGGTTATGATATGTATGAAGCACGTATTTATGGGTTTGTTAGTGAAATTTTGCTTGATGTATGGCTTGAAGCGAATAACATTAACTATAAAGAACAAAATGTATCCTTTATGGAGCCTCAAAATTGGTTGAAAAAGGGTGGATTATTCTTAAAAAGAAAATTCTTTAAATAATAGACCTATTTGTATTATGGAGGAATTTTTTTGATGAGAGAAATTGGATTTTCGGAGATTAAGGGTGTCTCTTTAGATATTTTAAAAGATGTGGCACATTTTTGTGATACACATGATATTCGATATGTATTAGCGTATGGAACGATGTTGGGAGCCGTTAGACATAGAGGCTTTATTCCATGGGATGATGATATTGATATCATGATGCCACGCGATGATTATAATCGCTTTATTAAGTCATATAATGACCATAATCCAAGATATCAAGTATATTCTATTGAAACCGATGATAGTTATACCTATACAATGGCAAAGGTATTCGATCAAGAAACAGTTATGGTTGATAATACATTGTGGCGTAATTTTGATAAAGCCGGTGTATTTATAGATATCTTTCCTATTGATGGGTTACCAGATGATACACAGGCTCAACAAAAACTTTTTAGACACCAACAACTTTTAAACTTGTTATTCCATGGGTCTTCTATGAAGTTTACATTCAGTAATCGCTATGTAGACTCTAAAGGTAGCTTTGCTAAGTTAAAAGGTTATGTTCGGACATTTTTAAAATTTGGTGCTATCGGCTTAATGCATTTTTTGCCAACTACAAGTTTAATTAAAAAGATTAACCAAGATGCACAACAGTATTCATTTTCCAATGCGAAATACATAAGTGTTCTCGTTGATTGTGCAAGTGGTAATAAACGAGAGGTATATGAAAAGACCTTGTTTGATAATAGAAGCTTATATCCTTTTGAGAATACTGAGTTTTGGGGACTTACAGATAGCGATTTCTATTTAAGTCATTTGTACAATAATTATATGGAAGCACCACCTGAAGATCGCCAGGTACCACATCATAACTATAGAGTGTATTGGAAACAATAAGAGGGGATTAGATTATGAAACTATTTACAGTAGGACCAACACAAATGAGAAAGGAAATTCTTGATGTAAGACATCAACAAGTTCCTTATTTTAGAACAACAGAATTTTCTGACGTCATGTTAGATTCAGATAGACTGCTCAAAAAGTTTATGAATGCACCAGAAAGCTATAAATCCATCTATCTAACAGCCTCTGGTACAGGTGCATTAGAAGCGACCATTATGAATTGTATGAATGAAACAGACCATGTACTAGTTATTAATGGTGGTACATTTGGTCAACGTTTTGTCGATTTATGTGAACTTCATGAAATTCCTCATACTATGATTAAATTAGAAGATGGTGAGGCGTTGACTGCTAACCACTTTGCGGCAGTAGAAGAACAAGCTTTTACCTTTGTTATTGCTAATATTGATGAAACTTCTACAGCGCAGTTATACGATATTAATTTATTAAGTTGTTTTGCGAAAAAGAAACAAGCGTACCTGGTAATTGATGCGATTAGTTCGTTTTTAATTGATCATTATGATATGGCTGGTAATAATATTGATGTTACTATTTTGAGTTCTCAAAAGGGACTTTGTATCGCACCAGGTATATCTCCTATTGTAATTAGTGATAGATTATATGAAGAACGTGTAAAAAATAATCATATTAAGAATCTTTACTTCGATTTCAACCAATATGTAAAAAACTTTACGAGAGGTCAAACACCATTCACACCTGCTGTTGGGGTATGTTTAGAAATGAATAAAGCATTACATCTTATTGAAGAGGAAGGTTTTGAAAATTATTTAGCTCGTATTGATAGTGTGGCTAAGGATTTTAGAAATAGAATTAAAGAATTACCTGTATCTATTCCTACTTTCACTATTAGTAATGCAGTTACGCCCATTCGTTTTGAACAACCAATTGCTAAAGATGTATTTACAATCTTGAAGGATAAATATGATATTTTTGTAAATCCTACGGGTGGCGTTAACGAGGACTATGTTCTAAGGGTGGCACATATTGGGGATACGACCATTGAAGATAATGAATTTCTCGTTGAAACATTGAAATCAGTAATTAAAGAGATTACAGGTAAATAGCATGGTAAAGGTAATAACATATGGAACATATGATTTGTTTCATGAAGGGCATTATAATCTATTAAAAAATGCGAAAGCATTAGGTGACTACCTTATTGTTGGTGTTACATCTGACTACTTTGATAAGTCGAGAGGTAAATTTAATGTTCGTGATTCGTTGATGACACGCATTGATAATGTACGCGCTACAGGATTTGCTGATGAGATTGTAGTGGAAGAGTATTTTGGTCAAAAAATAGATGATATCAAACGCTTTAATGTGGATATCTTTACAGTTGGTTCCGATTGGGAAGGCTATTTTGATTATTTAAATGAATACTGTAAAGTCGTCTATTTACCGAGAACACAAGGTATTTCTAGTACGCAAATTAGGAATTCTGAAAATGTTAGATTGGGTATTATCGGTAATGAAGTTATTTTAGATAGATTTTTAGATGAAGCTAAATTTGTAAGTGGTATTGATATTATAGGTGGTTACACAGAAACAGATGCGGTTGATACTATCTATAAATCACATCAGTTTAATGATTTAGAGCAATTTAGTTCATCTAAAATATTGTTAGATGAGGTGGATGCGGTATACATTAATATGCCTTTATCTAAACGTGTAACTTATATCGAAAAAGCTCTACAAGCAAAAAAACATGTATTAACAGAATTCCCATTTAGCAGTGACCTTGATGAAACATTACGTTTAACGAATCTGGCGAAATCTTCCAACTTAGTATTAATGGAAGGACTGAAGACAGCGTATAGTCCAGCTTTTAGTAAATTAATAGCCATGGCACGTAGTGGGCAAATCGGTAAGATATTTAATGTGGAAGCCAATTTCACACAGGTATTAGGCGATGATTTAGAGAATCAAGTTAGGATAGCCGGGGGTAGTATTTTATCTCTCGCTGCATATCCTTTATTAGCAATCTTTAAATTATTGGGTTTTGATTATAATCACGTTGATTTTATAAGCCATAAAGTCGATGATGTCGATATTTTATCAAAGATTAATTTCCTCTATGATGATGCTATGGCTTCTGCTACAGTAGCTATTAATGCTAAAGCAGAAGGTGATTTAGTTATATCTGGTTCAAAAGGGTATATTTACGTACCGGCGCCTTGGTGGAAAACAGAATTTTTTGAATTGCGTTTTGAAGATGTGAACTTGAATCGAAAATATTTCTATAAATTTGAAGGAGAAGGTTTGCGCTACGAGATTGTTGAATTCTTAACAAGTATTAGAAAGAATTCTGAAAGTTTCTTAATGAGCCATCAAGATATGATTGAAGAGGTGCGTGTTCTCGATAAATTTGTATCTAATACAGATGTTACTGTTATTTAGTATAGGGTTGGATGAGTATGCAACAATTATCTTTACGTGAAGTCCAATTAGAAGAGTTGAATCTGCTCAAAGATTTTGACCAATTTTGTAAAAAATATAATTTGAAATATAGTCTGTGTTATGGCACATTAATAGGTGCAGCTCGACATAAAGGGTTTATACCTTGGGATGATGATATTGATGTTTGCATGCCTAGACCTGATTATGAACGGTTATTAACGTTAAAAGAGCACTATAATCATGATGGATTAGAGTTAATTGCCAATCCTATCAATCATAGTTTGGATGCAACTTATGCGGCTATAATCAATAAAAATATCCCTTGTGAGAATACATATTCTAATACATTGCGTAGTAAGTATTTGTGGATAGATATTTTTCCTGTTGATGGATTTAGTGAAGATATGTCCATCATGAAAGAGATTTATGATAAATCGATTTTTTATCAGAAAATACTTACATTAGCTAGTGCTAAGCTATTTAAGGGGAAATCTCTCATCCATGCTTTAGGCAAATTAGTTGTTGTACCATTATGCCGTTTATTTGGTAAACAACGTTGTATCGATATCATGGATCGATTGGCTAAATCCTATGATTATAACATCTCAGAGCATGTTGGTGTAATAGCATGGGGTGAAGGTGTAAAAGAACGATTACCTAAACAAGATTTTGAGAAAATGACTACCATTGAGTTTGAAGACCAATCATTCTCTGTTATGTCTTGTTGGAGAGAATATCTAGACAATATGTATGATGATTATATGCAGATGCCTCCTGAAGACCAACGCTGTGGACATAATATTGTTGCCTATAAGATAGACCGAAAGGATTAAATTATGCAACCTTTACTTTCTATTATTGTTCCCATTTATAATGTTGAACAATATTTGGATAGATGCATTCAATCAATACTAAATCAAACCTATCAGAATTTAGAAATTATTCTAGTTGATGATGGTGCAACGGATTGCAGCGGTGCTATTGCGGATTCTTATGCGGCGAAGGATAAACGAATTAAGGTCTTTCACAAAGAGAATGGTGGACTTTCCGATGCTCGTAACTATGGTTTAGATCATGTTACAGGGGACTATATTTTATTCATTGATAGTGATGACTTTATTGTGAATACAATGTGTGAAAGACTGATTACTGTAGCGAATAGTAACAATGCTGATATAGTATCTTGTAATTATTATATCTATAGAGGTGATGATGATATCAGTATACATACTATGTCCGTTCAATATGATAAACGAACTTTTACAGGCATGGATATGTTACGGTATTATCTACTAAAAACGGAACCATTTGATTTAAATGTAGTATGGAATAAAATTTTTAAATTGGATTTATTCAATGGAGTGGTGCCAGTTCGTTTTCCAAAGGGACGAGTTCAAGAAGATAATTTTACTATTTTCATGCTATTTTTGAATGCTAATAGTATAGTAACAGTAAATGAACCACTTTATTATTATGTACAACGCGCAGGTAGTATAATGGCTACTTTCACTAGACGTTTTATGATAGATACAATAGAGTCCCACATATATATGAGTGATTATCTTATGAATCACTGCAGTAGTGTAAAGAATGAGCTGCAATTATATCTTTTAAATTCCTATGTGGAATTATCTCGTAGAGTCTGTGCCAATAAATGTAAGAAAGAGTACAATGATTTACTAATTCAATATAAACACTATGTATTAGATCATACGGCTGATACTAGCCATAATCCAATGTGGAAGTGTAAACAATATATAAAAAGGTTATTGGTTAAATTGTATTATTAAATATGAATCATAGTCATATTTGTACGATTATATATTACATATAATTAAAGCCCATAGAGATTATCTTTATATTTTTATTGATAATACTATGGGGTTTTCTCTAATTATGAAAGTATAGTTAGTAATATTTAATAGATATTAATGTTAGAGGATGGGTAATGTGAGAAAGAGTTACTCCGTATTAATAGAGAATATATTTTCTTTACTGACCTTGCGCGCTTTAGAATATATATTAGCGTTTATTTTAGTACCATATTTGATTCGCGTATTAGGACCATTGCATTTTGGGATGATTGCCTTTATGCAGGGGATTATGGAATATTTCCGTATTTTTGTAGATTTTGGTTATTCCTTAACAGCACCAAAGGCAATAGTACAGGCTGAAGAACAGAACATAAGCTCTCTATTTGCCAAATATTTTTATGGAAAAGTATGTATATTAATATTTATTACCGCTGTATTTTTTGCTATTTATAATCTACAACGCATATTATTAGGGAATACAATTGATATATTATTATTTCAGGTCATGTACTGTGGAATTATAGGCAATGTTTTATTTCCTGTATGGTTTTTCCAGGGCATACAGAAGATGCGGTATATTACCATCTTAAATATGAGTGGTCGTATCTGTACAATGCTAGGTATATTTTTACTTGTAAAATCTCCAGATGATTATATACTTGCTGCATTCTTACAATCTTGTACTCCATTAATTGCAGGTATTTTTTCAATAGTTTGGTTAAGAAAACACTATACAGGATTATTCAAATTGCCACCTATGGGTGAGATTATTAATTCTTATAAAGAAGGCTGGTCTATATTCGTATCTTCGTTGGCAGTTAACTTGTATACTGCAACTAATGTAGTAGTATTAGGTATGCTTACGAATAATGTTATCGTTGGTTACTATAGTGCTGCTGATAAATTAATTACCTGTGTTCGAAGAGGTATATATGCTGTAAGTGATGCAATATATCCATTTATAAGTAAGATGATGAGAGATGATATTCCCAAGGGATTACAGTTTATTAAAAAGCAATTATTCCTGTATTTGATTGTAGGCCTTGTTGGTTGTACATCTTTATTTTTCTTTTCAGATACTATAGTTAGGCTATTGTTCGGAGCTGATTATGATTTAACTGTTGATGTATTACGAATCTTGTCTTTTGTTCCATTAGCTGTTGCTATTAGTACTGTATTTGGTGAAGAAACGATGTTACCCCTTAATATGAATAGTGCTTATAGTCGGACTCTAGTATTGGGAGCTTTCTTTAGTTTGATATCTATATTTCCATTGTGTTATTTGTGGGGGGCTAAAGGAGTAGCAATAACAATGCTATTAACTGAATTTTTAATTATGAGTATTATGGGAGGTTTATTAAGGAAGCAACTCTTTTAAGAGGTATTAAGTAGTTTGAGAGATTTGAGAGGTTTGTTTCAATATGATTAGTTTAGCATATTATAAAATTCAAGAGATTTTGCTTTGTGCAATGATAATTTCATTACCCTTAATGCGGATACCAGATCGGTATACCTTATTTTCGATGGGAAATAATCTGTCGATGGTATTTTTGTTTTTTTCCATTTTTTTATTTATTGTGTATAGCATATGGAAAAAGAAGACAGAGGTTCCATTTAAACTATATTTTATAATATCTGTCGTTTGGATTGTTTTTTGTACTATATTGGGGGTATTTTCTTTTCCTTTTTACGATACTGTAATTTATACGTACTTAATCAATACATCCGTTGTCCAAAAATTATATACTCTATTCCCTTCATTTGTAGGTAATGAATTTGTTCTACAAGTAAAGTTGATGGTGTCCTTAGTTTGGTATTTATTCAGAAACTTTATATTCCCATTAATTGGTTTATTCTTAATTATTTTTAATCTTTATAAAGATGATTATAAAAAAGGCCTTGATACCATTGTTAATGCTTCACGAATATTAACAATTCTATGTATAGCTTACTCTATTATAGAGGTTTCTTGGCTATGGAGTGGTTCGGATTATTTAGCTAGTATACTAGTAACTATTAATAATAGCTTATATGATCCTGTTGTACAAAGTGGGTGGTGGCCTCCAGAATTATGGCCAGGCCAACTTAGAAGCCTTGCATTGGAACCATCCTATTTTAGTATGATTGGCGTATTCTTGGCTCCATTGTTAGGTATTCATTATGTGAGTGACAAAAATAAACTTGATATTGTATTAGCATTTCTATTGATTTCTATGATTTTCTTAACCAAAGCAAGAACTGGTGTAGTTATCTATCTATTTGAATTGGTTACATTTGTACTGCTCAGTCTTGTATTTAGGTATACGTCTTGGTGGAAAATCTGTTTATTCACCGTAGGTCTTAGTGTATTAAGTTATTCGTTTGTCATTATGGGAGACTCCGTGGCGAGCCCTCTTATTAGAGCAAGTATTTCAGAAATAAACACTGTTGATGAAACCTCTAAAGCTGTATCGGTAGAAAAAGCGCTAGATAACTATATTGATAGTAATGTTAAATCTGTTAGTAATGCGAGCTCACGGTCTAACTCAGCAAGATTTGGTAATACGGTAGCTATGTTTAAAGTAGGTCTAGATTACCCTTTGTTTGGTGTTGGTAGAGGTTTGCATTCTAACTATATGGTGGATCGATTCCCGGATTTTGCTAAAGATAGTGGAGAGGTTAAGCAATGGACAGAGGATGTGTTACGAAAAGGGTTTTTAGCGTTTGAATACCCTGTACTCAACGAATTTGCAGCTATATTGGCTTGGTTTGGTGTTATAGGGGAACTATTATTTATTACACCAATTTTATATATTTTATATAAAACATATAGAATTAGACGACATATACAAAATCCGACGTTAGTTTATTTATTAGTAGCATTCTTTGGTCAGATTGTATGCTTTATGAGTAATGAATTTATATTAGCGTATCCAACCCTTGTAGGAATTTTGATTTGTTATATTAAATTTTATGAGAATAGTAACATATAAATTGTATATGTACAGGTATTATGTTTGCTACAATTTTTGATACGATAAAGAAATGTGCTGTTATCAAGAAATTAATAATAGAGGAGCTTATAAGTGGTAGGAAAATGAAAATACGATTGCCAAAAAGTATTAGTTGATTAGATGACTTTTCTAATATGTACGTGGTATGACTATAATCTAAATAGGGATTCACTTGTTCAAAGAGGATGTTTATCGTATTGATAAATAACAAGCCTTAGTAAATTAATGTTCAAAAGTAAGGATTTTTGAACATCACTTTTCTAAATAGTAGATTGATGTACAAAATGCTGATTTTTTGTACATTAATTATTATCGTAATAAGTATAGCTTAATAAAAAGGCAGCTGGTGTATAATCAGCTGCCTTTTTTATGTGTAAAATTTGTCACAACATTCTCATATATTTCATGTATTTTATGATGTATACAAGTCATCATGGTAGTTACCAGTTGGCGTAGTATTCATATAGTTTGAGAGGAAGAATATGAGGTATAGAGAATGAGAGCGAGCAATATTGAATTGTTGCGTATCATTTTGATGATACTAATTATTATGCATCATTTTAGCGTGCACGGTTGTTTCCCCTTTACACCAGATTTAACGTTTAATAAGGTGTTTCTCCAAGTATTTGGACTTGGAGGCAAGGCTGGTGTAGTTGCCTTTGTTATGATAACAGGCTATTTTATGGTTTCTAGTAGTTTTAAGCTGCACAAGTTTGTGAAGTTAGTAGGGCAAATATGGTTTTATAGCATTGCTATGTTCGGCGTGGCTATGGGTTTAGGACTCGATACGGTGACGTCAAGGAATATGATGCTCGCTTTATTGCCCATTGGTGCCATGAGTTGGTTCGCCCAGAACTTTTTAGTACTCTATTTATTAACGCCTGTTATTAATCGAGTACTTCGTTGGCTACAGCGTAAATACTACGTTATGCTTCTAGTGGTTTCCACGGTAATTTGGTTCTTAATACCGACGGCATTGAATTTGTGGCCTAATGTACCGCATACCACCTTTGGATTCAAACATATCTTTTCCTTTGTCGTATTCTATTCGATGGGGGCGTACATCAAGCTGTACGGCTCACATATAACAAAGAAAATAGGTATTATATTTAGCGCCATAGGCTTTGTAGGGGCCTTTCTAGGGGACATCTTTGTCGATGTACTAGCCATGACGAATCCAGCGTATATGAAACAGATTTTCTACTTTACGCAAAATGATTATGGCTTCTTTCAATTGCTATTAGGTATTGGGTTATTTACTATTTTTTTGAAAGCAAAGATCACTTATCACCCTTGGATCAATGCGGTAGCATCTACTACCTTTGGCATATACCTATTGCATGATAATAAGCTATTCCTTCATTACATGTGGGATAATGTATTGGCAACGTATCAGTACTATGATTCAATACTATTACCTCTGTATGCAATTCTTGTAGTGGCGCTTATTTTTGTTATCGGTATGATTGTAGACTATGTGCGGTTAGCTTTCATAGAAAAACCTGTGATGAAAGCAATCACGCCGAGCCTCGAGCGAATTCAGTCAAGGGTTGAGAAAGTACTGCCATTATAATGCGATTATCGGTGTTTTTTGGTATAATATATAAGTATTCTTACCATAAAACGGGAGGTAATTATAATGCGTAAATTCTTATATCTGTTAGCGGCGTTGCTTGTATTAATTGGCATTAGCACAAACGATGTAGAAGCTCGTCAAGATGTGTATGCTACGACATATCTCGGTAATAGCTGGTATGTAGATCAAGACTCTGTAAAGCGAGTGGGGGATATACTCAACTTTACGGTGTACACAACGGCAGGTCTTAGCTATAAAGTAACATCTAGTGATGACAATTATTACAATGCAGACGTATTTTACGATAATAATAAACTCGTATCAGATAATGGCCAATCCGTATGGAAGTCGCCAGGCATGATGGCAGCCATGCGCGTGGCCCGTAGATAAACAAAAAAGGCAGGAATTATTGATATGTCCTCCATTACTGAACATCTAGTAATGGAGGACATGTTATATAATCTCTGCCTTTTCTTTTGCTTTTTATTATATATTTTTGTATATTTCTATTTATAGATTCTTATGGACTCGCTTATATGTTCGATATATAATTGGATTAGGATAGTCAGCGAGGTTGGGCCTCTCTTCGTTAATGAAGGGAGGGGTGTCTATGAGTGATTATGAACTAATCATGCTCCTGCTTCAAGTAATGGCTGTTGTCATCGCTTTCGGAGCACTAGTAGCACTTATTTGTTTTGGAAAAAGCAAATAGCCCTTCGTTACCGCTTGGTAGCTAGATAAAACGAAAAGGCCATTTCCTAATTTCTATTAAGTTTCGAGATGAGCCCGACGTGACTACTCGCTTGGCTATCTACCTATATTATAGGGATAAAAATATATATCGTCAAATTGAGATGAAATACATTATTATAATAACTACATATAAATAATCATAAAAGCTGTACATACATAGATTAGACTAAACGGCTTTGATGTCAAAACGAATGTAACATCAAAGGTGGTTCAAAAATCGACTGTGTGTACAGCTTTTTGGTTTTAGTGTGTTTTTGTGAAAGTAGTCATAGGACTACCATAAAGGGATCTTATTATTTTTCAAGTTTCTCTACTAAGCGTTTTACTGTTTCTTGTAGATCTTTATTTTGAGCTTCTAATGCTTGTACGCGTTGTTCTAGTGCGTTATAAGAGGCAGGGGACATAGCAGTAGACAAAGATTTTCCTGGTCTATAGGTGATACCTACATTGGCCATAACGTGATTGTTCATTGTAAACCCTGTGGTGAGTAAAAGATTATCTTTGTGATAATAGCCTACACCTAGAGCTACTGCATTTGCATTTTTATAATGACCGTAGCCCGCCATGTATTGAACGCGATTATCCGGATCATATGGTAATGGATGTAATGCAGCTAATGCAGCGGCACGAGCATCACCTTTATTGGATTCCGATTCAACACGTTGTACCTCTTGAGATACATGTTGTACAGATTTTTCAATAGTGCTAATAGAATTATTAAGCTGTTGACTTGTACTTTTACCAAGGGTATCAATCATTTGATGAACGCCGTAGAGTTGGGATCCGTTGACCGCATCTGTAGAGGTAGCACTCACGCGACCTGCTGCGAGATTGGTAATCGTCCGTTCCTTGCCCTTAGCCCCTACGGATACTGTTGATACAGGGGCGGTGCCGGCATAGTTGACGGTAGTACCATTTTCAAAGGTATGGCTTGCTGTACCGACTACATCGCCGTCAGCGGAATCATTGCCAAGGACAACGCCATTTTTTAGAGAGGTAGTCACATTATTGCCGAGAACAAAGGTGTTTTCTCCAGAAATGTGGTTGTAATTACCTATACTGTAAGAATTGGCTGCATCAATAGCTGTTTTACCGTATTCGCCCTGGCCGAATACACCGGATGCGGTCGCTTTCTCTGATAGTGTATTATAAGAGCCTACAGCCAAACCTTTTGCGGCATTTACATTCACATAATGCCCTACGGCAAGGTCGAACTGACCGTTTACTGTTGAATTCGAGCCGATGGCTACAGAATTGCTGGCCTTACTGTTAGCACCTTGAAAATTACCAATCCACACGTTTTTATCACCTGCGGAGTTTTCCCCTGATTGAGTCCCCATGACAATGGAGTTCGTCAACTGGCTTGCATTACCTGCGGCGAAACCGACGGTTACGTTAAAATCGCCAGTACTGCCTCGGAAGGACTTCGCCCCAAGGTTGATATTGCCGCCGCCTGATGAGCCGGCCCCAGCAGCTGCACCTAAGGCTATGTTATTACCTTGCGCATTAACATTCTTACCCTTGCCGTTCGCCGCACCGGCATTCTCACCGAGGGTGATGTTACCGCCTGTTCCTGCGGTGAAAGTTTGACCTTCCTTGCCGATGTTACCGTTGTTATCAACGATATTGACCGGCGCCGCATAAACTGTGGTGGATAAAGCTACCATTACAACACTTGCTAATACAAAACGTTTCTTACTCATCGTATACACTCCTTTGTGTACAAACAAACTTTCACAAAACTTTCATAAAAAGACTTACATGGCTACTATAATACCAAAAAGGTATATTGTAAATAGAATATTCATATAAATTCAATAAATATACAATATATTCTATAGGTATTTATAGTTAATAAGAAACCTTTGACACATATTTATAAAATTTAAATATTTATTTATTCTATAAATTGTATTCTAGCATTTTATATGTATAAATTGCATTCTATATGCATTGACAAGCCTCTATATATTTATATAAAATAGAAATAATTTCATGTTTTGTTCATGATAAAATCATGAGTCATCGGCGTGTGTAATGACGTATTAAGTACATAATTAAATAAATAATTATGTGCGTAATGAAAAGTGTGTTTGTACGTAAGAGTGTGTAATGAAATATATAATCGTGTTGATGAGTGCCCTTTATATGTTTGTCATGCCTGTATCGGGGGAGCAGGTAAGTAAAGCAGAGCAGCCTATACAGGGGACTAGGGTAAAACAAGTTCATAGTGAAAGTACGGTCGCCTTATCTGACGACTCAGATACATTCCATGTTAATTCGTCTCATACTCCAGATCATGTCATCGGTCAGGGCGGATTGGAGATGCCGGACTCCACAGATAAAAAGACGACTCGTTATTCCGATACGGATGCAGTCAACTCTGCGTTGCAGGCGGTGGTTATGACTGGTGTTCATTCCGCAATGCACGGATCGAAGGCAAAACCGTGGATGCAGAGAACCGTCGTGTCATTGCGCTTTCAGAAAAACTGGAAGCCCTTGTACGGTGTGGAAACATTGCAACCACTAGGTTACTATGATGAGACATCTCGTCATGTGTGGTTTACACAGGAGAGGTTGGCGAATGCAGCGGATACAGGAACGACGGCGAATGTGGGTATCGGCTATCGCCGAATCGCAGCGAACGATGACCATTATTACGGTGGTAATCTGTTTTATGACCATCGGTTCAGAGGTAATCACAGTCGCATGAGTGTCGGGCTGGAGTATGTATCGGGTATCGGTGCATTTCGCATGAACTGGTATCGCGGTGTGTCCAGCGAGCGTTCCCTTGACGGTGCGACACGCTTGGAGAGCGTGTCTAACGGATATACTGCGGAATATGGGACTAGCTTTAAGAATGCCCGTTGGGCGCGCGTGTACATGGAAGCCTATCGTTGGCAGTTGCGGCGTAGTGAGGATAAGCATGGCTTGCGTATCGGTACGGAGTTGCAGCTCACGCCGAGGATTTCCGTGGACATGGGCTATAATAAGCCCGAGCATGAGCATGGCAGTCCGTACGGAAAAATCATGTTCCGTCTAGCCGGGGTTGATACGGCATGGTTTGGTGGTAACCATCGATCGGATGCAAAAGCATCGGTTCGTGCGAATATGCTAGAAAATGTGCGCCGCCAACATACGGTGCACGTTGATTGATAGATTGATATATATATATTTATTATTTTGATAAAAGTAGCATAAGAATCCATATTTATTTTTTAGATAAAAGCAACATAGGGAGCTGTTTTATCATATCAGATGATTGTCATCTGATATGAAAAGACAGTTCCTTTTTTTATACATTAATTCATAAAAATTTATTTTGTTTACAAAATAGAAAAAGAGTGGCACAATATTCATGAAAATATAATGAAGAATAAGTTACACGTGGAATTCATTAGGGATTGGAGAGGATAAAATGAGCAAGCGTAAACTTATATTATCGGTGTTGATTAATGGTGTGTTGTTATCGAGCCTATATGTGGCCGGAGCGGTGGATGTGGCACCGGGTAGCGGTAACGGTGTAGCCATCGGTACGGGTAGCAATGCACCAAAGGCGGAAAACGTAGCCATTGGTAAAGGGGCTACTATAGAGTATTCGGGTGGTGTCGGACAGCCGTCCACAGGTGATATTGTAATTGGTGGAAAGGCACATATTAATAATTATATTGATCAAGGTGGCGGCATTGCCATAGGTGCGAATTCATTCGTCGAAAATATGGTAGGCGGAATGGAAAGAGCGTTTGATTTTAATCAGGCTGGATACAAAAATCTTTTTGGTATACCTTTCGGGCTCCCAAAAAATCCTGAAAAGATGGTAACCGGAATGGCTATTGGTCAAAACACCTATGCTCGTTCTGGAAGTATTATGTTGGGGACCCATAATTATAAAGGAAAATTAGGTGATGTGGATGTAGATAGTTCTAATACCAAAAATAATAATGGACATTTATTTTCCACAACTATAGGAGCGAATAGTTATTCTAATGGTTTGTTTTCTTCTATTGTAGGGGCTTATTCGATTGCCTCTTCAGGTTATCCTACCACTACCGCTGATGCCACTAAGAATTTTGGTGCTACTATTACAGGGTCTTTAAATAGTATTGAATCGGCAAGTGCTAGCTCTCAATACTCTGGGGTTGCAAATAGTATCGTAGGCACTGCCAATCGAACCTTTAACTCCAATGGATCTCTCGTTTTTGGTGCTGGGAATGAAATAACGAATTCTGTAGCCGATATTTCAGCGCCAAGTTCGGGAGGTAATTCCGCTAAAGAACTAGCTGAGAAATTACGTTCTGCTGTCAAAAATTCTAATGGTGGCGGTTCTACTATGGCATTTGGTAGCGGTAATAAGGCGGATTATACATTTCGCTCCGCACTTATGGGTGTCAATAATACATTGACCGGCTCTCAAGGCAAAGAAAGTGAGAATACCATGTTGACGGGCTTTCACAATACGGCGGATAAGGTGTCCAATACGACCGTAATAGGGTCTGAAAATACGGTGACTAATTCTAAGAACAGTCTTGTGATGGGGGATAATCGTGAGGTAAAAGATGTCAATCATGCGGTTCTTATCGGTTCTACAGACAGCAAGACTACGACATCTGTTAATAATGCGGTCGCTGTCGGACATAATACGAATGTAACCGTAGAGGGCGGCGTTGCATTGGGCAGTGAATCGAAGGCTACTGTGGCAGCTGGATCCGTTGGGTATGATCCGAGTACAAAGGCACAGTCCACGAATACGGATTCTACGTGGAAGGCGACTAAATCGGCCGTATCTGTCGGTGATGCAAATAACAATATTACGCGTCAGATTACATCCGTAGCAGCCGGCACAAAGGATACGGATGCGGTGAATGTGGCACAGCTCAAAAAGTTGCAAAATCAAGTGAATGCGAACGGTTCCACTACCGTCAGTGCAGGTAAGCATATTAATGTGACAACTACGACGAACGGAACTACTAAGGATTATAAGGTAAGCCTATCTGACGATATAACGAATCAGATTACAAATAACACGACAAATATTAACAATATACAAGGTGATGTGACCAATATTAAAAAGAATGTAACCAATATTCAAGGTGACATTACTAATATCAAGCAGGATGTAACCAATATGGGGCGGAATGTAGCTCGTCTCGATAAAAAGGTTAACAAATCCGTGGCCGGAGCGGCCGCACTTGCTGCCTTGCATCCATTGGATTTCGACCCTGATGCAAAATGGGACTTTGCTGCTGGGTATGGCCACTACCATGATGGCAATGCCGCAGCATTGGGGGCTTTCTACAGACCAAATGAGGACTTGCAATTTAGTGTAGGATCTACTGTTGGTAATGGCGAAACGGTTGTGAATGCTGGTATGTCCGTGAAAGTAGGTGCTCACAGTAATGTATCCCGTTCTCGTGTAGCTATTGGTAAGGAAGTTTTGGAGCTTAAGAAAACTGTAGCGGTACAAAATGTGCAGATTCAAAAGTTGACTGCTCTTTTGAATGGATTGGCCGGAACGAATATGAAAGCAGACCGCAGCACATTATTCCCTGATGTGCCGAATAATCACTGGGCATATGCGGCGGTTAGCGATCTATCTCGACGTGGTCTTGTAGAAGGATATCCTGATGGTACATTCGGAGGAGACCGTATGTTGACCCGTTATGAATTTGCTCAAATTGTGTACCGAGCTATTCAAAACGGTGTTGCTGTCGATGATCGACTCGTATCTGAATTTGGTCCTGAAATGGCGTTATTCCGTGTGGATACTATTGCCAAGAATCATGAAGGACAACCGACTATTGAACGTGTAAGGGTCAATAAAAAATAGAATACTTATATATATGATTTATATTGTGAAAGCCGAGGCTCTAGGGCCTCGGCTTTTTCGTGTACCTGTAGGTGATAATTTTTCTGTATATAAAATTATCTTATCTATGAAAGTACTAAACTGAAAAGTCTAAAAATATGAAATTGATTACGTAATTACAATAATCGTTATATTCCGATATGTGGATTTATCGTAAATTTTGATAGGAAAGATGAAGATTTTATTTCTTAGAATTAAAAAGTATTAAATTAGAAATAAATAAACGACAAAAATGAAGAAAAGATGAAAAAAGTTGTTTACAAGATAGAAATTTTTTGATATTGTATTGCCGTGGATGAGTATATGATGAAGAATCATGAATAATTATAGTATTCAGATCGTAATTTGGAATACTAATATTTGTTGTAAGAAGTGTAGATGATGATTAATCTTTATACTTCTTCTTTTTATTATCTTTGCAATATTATGCAACACAAGTGGTGTGTTTTACTGAGTTTTCGGTAAGAAAGGATAATCATGAATCGAATTTATAATGTTATTTGGAGTAAGACAAAAAAATGCTACGTTGTAGTATCTGAAATTGTAAAAACAGGTGGCGGTAAGGTGAAATCCGTACAAAACGGTACAACCTGGGCACGCATGAGTGCAATCATGGCGGTGGCTGCATTATTAATGGGTGGTAATATTACTACAGTTAATGCTGCTACATATACTGCTATGACGATTAATGATGTAAATGGCGCTGGTTATGCTACTGGTAATGTAGTTTATAGTGAAGGTAGTTATTTATACAATTATCAAAACCCTGGGAACCTGACACCATTTGATAACAGTCATTTGTACAATGGTACAGATAGAGGTAACTATACAGAAAATAGTTTTGCTGGCATTGCTATCGGTAAAAATACAAATATTCAGGAAGCTGGTAATCCAACTTATTATTCCGGTTTAGCTATCGGTAACTATGCTCAGGCCACAGGTGGTATTTCTTTTGCTTTAGGTCATTATGCTCAGGCTTTATCACCATCTGCTATGGCTCTTGGTACAGCTACAAAGGCGAGCGGATTTAACTCCTTGGCTATGATGCGTCAATCTGCCGCAGAAGGTGAGTTCTCCACAGCATTGGGTACTGCATCCTGGGCAAAGGGTAATGGTAGTTTTGCCATGGGTTACTCCGCTACAGCAAAAGCGGATCAATCTATCGCAATTGGTGCGGCAGAAACTATAAAATTACCTGGTCAACAACATGGTACTCCAAGTGCTAAATATAATGGCGATGGTAATACCGTAACAGAAGGGGCTCGTTCTCTTGCTTTCGGTACAAAAGCTCGTACTGCAGTTGGTGCAGATGATTCTATGGCATTCGGTTCTTCATCCAGTACTGGTGGCGCTAATGCGGTAGCTATGGGTTATAGTGCTAATGCTAGTGCAGAGAATGCCTTTGCTATCGGTAATACGGCGCAATCATCCGCACAAAATGCGGTAGCGATGGGTAAAAGTGCCAATGCAAGTGGTGTAAGCAGCTTTGCCATGGGTAGTAGCTCTAATGCTGCTGGTGCTGATGCTATCGCTATGGGTAGTTCTTCCCAAGCTAAATTATCGAACTCTATCGCATTAGGTGGTAATGCAAAATCCTTGGGTGCTGATGCGCTTGCACTTGGCGGTGCGGCTAATGCCTCTAAAGATGGTGCCATTGCAATCGGTAAAGAAGCGAAAGCAAACAATACTAATACGACAGCTATCGGTCTTGGTGCTACTGTTACAGGTACTAACTCCATGGCTATCGGTACAAATGCCGTTGCAGAATCCAATAATTCCTTGGCATTGGGTACTGGTACGGAAGTAAGAGGTGCCTTGGTTAATGGTTACTCTGCTTTCACTAACCAACAAAATAACAATATTGCAAACGGTGTAGTTGCAGTAGGTAACGTAGGTTCTGAACGCCGTATCATCAACGTGGCAGGTGGTGAAAACGATACTGACGCAACAAATGTTAAACAATTAAAATTTGTAAACAGTAACTTGGCAAAATCCATCGCAGGTCCTACTTATACGGGCTATGAAGCGAATGGTTCTACATATAAAGCGCCTGATTTCAATATCAAGAACAGCACATACCATACGGTAAAAGAGGCTGTTGAAGCGGCGCAAACGAATTTCTTCAGTGCTAAAGGCACATCTGCTGATGCGAACTACGATAACACAGGTGCTACAGGCAATAATGCGACAGCAGCCGGTGTACGTACTTCTGCAGCAAGTAACTTCGCTACAGCTGTCGGTGCTGATGCGACTGCAGCTAATGCGAACAGTACTGCTATCGGTTATAAAGCAAAATCCAGCGTAGATGACGGCGTTGCATTGGGTGCGAATTCCGTTGCTTCCGTTGCGGCCGGTAAAGCAGGTTATAATGTTAAAACTGCAGACAGCCGTACAAACGGATATAGCGGATTGACAGGCGCTGCGTTGACATCCACTATGGGTGCGGTGTCCGTAGGTGACGGCGGTACGAAAACTCGTCAAATCACAAACGTGGCTGCAGGTACTGCGGATACTGATGCTGTTAATGTGGCACAATTGCGCAATGTTAACTTGAAAGTAGCCGGCAACAGCGGTAACAATGACGTTTTATTGGACAACCAAACATTGACTGTAAAAGGCGATGGTTCTTATGTTACGACATCTGTTAACAACCAAACAATCGATGTGGCGTTGACTGATGCTACTAAGAATAAAATCGACAATGCGGCAAATAAAGACTTGTCCAATATTACTGACAATGGTAAATCCGTTATTCGTGATGAAGCGCAAAAAGCAGTAAAAGTTGTTGCTGGTAAAAATACAACGATTACAGAAGGTACTGACGGTACATATAAAACATATAAAGTTGACGTAGACGCTCCAGATTACCAATTGACTGAAAACAGCAGTGCTGCTGATAAAGCATACACTGTATCTGGCAATAAAGTTGACTTAACTGTACAAGATGCTAAAAACCCTGCGAATAAGAAAACTGTAACTATCAAGGATATCGCATCTAAAACAGAACTTGATGATACAAAAACAGAGCTTATTAATAAAGGTTTGAAATTCGATGCGGATAATGGCGGCGAAAAAACAAATAAATTAGGCTCCAAGGTAACAGTAGCTGGTGATGGTACTAACATCAACACTACAATTACACAAACTGGCGACGATACAACGATTAAGGTTGCATTGGGTCAAGATATCAATGTTAATACGGTAACTGCTACAAGAACTGTAAAAGCTGGTACTGCTACTATGGGTAACCAAGCTGTAACAGACAACAAGTCAGCGACTCAAAATGGTAATTTTGTATCTGGTTTGGATAATAAATCTTGGACTTTAACTGATCCTACTTTTGTATCCGGTCGTGCGGCAACAGAAGATCAACTTAAAATTGTCAGCGATGCTGTAAAAGCGGCTAATGCGGCTAATGCAAGTGCTACGGACTACCGTTTGATCGCTAATCCGAACAATGCGGCAGACGGCTCTTATAAAGTTGATAACAATAAAGTTGATTTGCAAGTGAAAGACGAAAAATCCGGTACGGTTAACACTGTAACAATCAAGGATCTTGCGTCTAAAACAGAGCTTGATAAAGTAAAAGATCGTTCTGTGAAATACGATGGTAATACAGGTCATGACACAGTAACATTAGAAGGTGCTAACGGTACAAAAATTACTAACTTGAAAGATGGTAACGTAGCGGCTGGTTCTAAAGATGCTGTAAACGGCGGTCAATTACATCAAGTTAAGCAGGATCTTGGTGACCAAATCACAAATACTAAAAATGATTTAAACAATAAGATTGATACAACTAAACAAGATCTTATTGATAAAGGTCTTAAATTCGACGCTAATACAGGCGGCGAAAAAACAAATAAATTGGGCTCCAAAGTAGCAGTTAAAGGGGATAACTCTAATATCATTACGGATATCTCTCAAGATGCTAACGGCGATAGCACAATTGATGTGAAACTTGGTAAAAACCTTAATGTGGAAACGATTACTGCAACTGGTGCAAACGGTAAGGACGGTAAAATCGGTATCAACGGTAAAGATGGTGTAACAACTAACATTTCCGTTACTCGTGACGGTCAACCTGGTGTAGACGGCGCTCCTGGCACAACTACAACACGTATTATATACCAAAAACCTGATGGCTCCAACGAAGAAGTGGCAACTTTGAACGACGGTCTTAAATTCAAAGGCGACATGGGTGCTACATCTAATGTTAAGCTTAACAAACAAGTGGACATCAACGGTGGTGTAACAAGTGCTTCCGATCTTGCTACAGGCAATAATATTGGTGTTACTTCTGCGGCTGTTGGCGCTGATGGCAATGCAAAATTACAATTGCAATTGGCGAAAAACTTGACCGGCTTGCAATCCGTAACGGCATCCGACACTGTGAAAGCAGGCACTGCCACTGTAGGTAATCATACGGTAGCAGATAACAAAGGTGCTAACCAAACTGGTAACTTTGTAACAGGTTTAGATAATACATCTTGGAATATTGCAGATCCTGTATATGTACCAAACCGTGCGGCTACTGAAGAACAGTTAAAAACGGTTAGTGATGCTTTGAAAGCGGCTAATGCAAGTTCTACGGATTATCGCTTAATTGCTAATCCGAACAACGCCGTAGACGGTTCCTATAAGGTTGAAAACAATCAAGTAGACTTGAAGGTAAAAGACGAAAAATCCAGTGATGTTAAAACTGTAACAATTAAGGATATTGCGTCTAAAACTGAACTAGATAATGTAAAAGATCGTTCCGTAAAATATGACGGTAACACAGGCCATGACACAGTAACTTTGGAAGGTCCTAACGGTACAAAAATTACTAACTTGAAAGACGGTAACGTAGCGGCTGGTTCTAAAGATGCTGTAAACGGCGGTCAATTACATGATGCTAAAAATGAACTTATTAATACAGGTCTTAAATTTGATGCTAATGTAGGCGGCGTACAAACTAACAAGTTAGGATCCACTGTTACAATTCAAGGTGAAGGTACTGCTGCTGACGCTGATTATAGCGGTGAAAATCTTAAAACTTTCATCAATCAAGATGCGGCAACAGGCAATACGACTATTGACGTGAAAATGAACAAAAACCTTAAAGCTGAATCTGTGAAGGTTGGCAAAAATGGTAAGGACGGCGTATCTATTACAGGTCCTGACACAGCGAACGGTACAGATGGCAAGGTAGCTGTTACTGATAAAAACGGTAAAGAAGCAGTTTCTATTTCCGGTAAAGACGGCGTAGGCCACATCGGCTTGACAGGTCCTGCTGGAACGAACGGCGTGAATGGTACTAATGGTATCGACTTGTCCGTGAAACCTGGTTACGACGATTCTGCGACAGGCGTTAAAGGTGAAAAAGGTGTTGATGGTACAAACGGTCTTACACGTATCGTTTACAAAGACGGCAACGGCGAACACCAAGTTGCGACTATGGAGGACGGTTTACAATTCACTGGTAACAATTCTGGTACTGTGAATAAACAAAAATTGAACTCCTTGGTGAAAGTACAAGGTGAAGGCGTAACTGAAGCTGAATCTGCAGCGTTCAAGAGCGCATCTGGCAACATCAACGTAAAAGCTGATGGCACTGACAAATTGGAACTTCAATTGGCAAAAGACCTTAAAAATCTTGATTCCGTAACAGCCGCTAAGACTGTGAAAGCAGGCGGTGCTACTATGGGTGGTCAAACTGTTAACAACACAGCTGGCGACAGCGAAACAGGCAATTATGTAACAGGCCTTGATAATAAAGATTGGGATGCAAATAAGATTGTATCTGGTCGTGCGGCAACAGAAGATCAATTGAAAAAAGCGTTGGATGCTCAAAGTGCTAACTCTACTGATTATCGTTTGATCAAAAATCAAGCGGCAGGCTCTAATGGTGACTATACCGTGGATGCGAATGGCGATGTAGCCTTGACTGTACAGGATAAGAATCATCCAGATAAAACAGAAACCGTTACAATCAAAGACATTGCTTCTAAATCCAAACTTGATAAATTGGATGACCGCGCTGTTAAGTATGATTTGGATCCTACAGGTAACCTTGATAAATCCAAGGTAACTTACGAAGGTCCTGCATATAACAACAAACAAGGTGGCACTCACGTAACGAATGTGGCATATGCTACAGGCAACGATGGCAGCGAAGCGGTTAATGTGGACTACTTGAATGACAAAATCAAAGATAGTGCGGATGCATTGACTAATAAAGGTTTGAAATTCGATGCTAACCAAGGCGGCGAAAAAACTAACAAGCTTGGCTCCAAAGTGACTATTAAAGGTGAAGGCACTGCAGCTGACGATGATTACAGCGGTGAAAACCTTAAAACTTTCATCACACAAGATCCAGCATCTGGTGATACAACTATCAATGTGAAGATGAATAAAAACCTTAAAGCTGAATCCGTGAAGGTTGGCAAAGATGGTAAGGATGGCGTGTCCATTACAGGTCCTGACAACGGTACAGACGGCAAGGTAGCTGTTACTGGTAAGGATGGCAAAGAAGCTGTATCTATTTCTGGTAAAGACGGCGTAGGTCACATCGGACTCAACGGTAAAGACGGCCGTAGCGCTGATATTTCTGTTGAAAAAGGTGATCCGGACCTCAACGGTAACGAAATCACTCGTATTAAATACACTGATGAAAATGGTAAGACACATCAAGTGGCAACCAAGGATGATGGTATGGCATACGGTGGTGACTCCGGTAATGTGATTAAGAAAAAACTTAATGAACAATTGGACATTAAGGGCGGCGTAACAAACGAAGCTGATTTGACTGAAAACAATATTGGCGTTATCAGCAAAAATAATATCCTCAATGTTCGTTTGGCAAAAGACCTTAAAGACTTGAACTCCATTACTTTCAACAACGGAGCTAACGGTGCAAACGGTAAAACCGTTGTAAACGGCGCAGGCATGACTATCAATGATGCAGCTGGTAATCCGTTGACAGCTGTTACAAAAGACGGCGTGAAGATTACTGATGGTCCATCTATGACGAAGGACGGCATCGATGCAGCAGGCAAGAAGGTTACAAACGTTCAAGACGGTACGGTTGCCAAAGATAGCAAAGACGCTGTTAACGGCGGTCAATTGCATGATGCTGTTGAAAGCCTTAAAACTAAAGGCTTTGGCCTTGAAGCAGAAGACGGTCAATCCGTGAAGAAAGCTCTTGGTGAAACTGTTAAGGTTAAAGGTGATGACAAAAATATCAAAACATCCGTAGACGACGGTGCTGTTAAGGTAGAATTGAAAAAAGACATCACTGTAGATACTGTAACTGCTAAGACTGTAACTACAGGCAACACTAAGATGGATACAAACGGTGTTACTATCAAGGATGGCGCTAATGAAGCGACCAAGTTGACTAAAGATGGATTGCAAATCAATGATGGTGGTAACAAAGCAGTTACTGTTAATAAAGACGGTTTGACTATCGAAAATGGTCCTAAGGTAACAAAAGACGGTATCGATGCGGCTGATAAGAAGATCACTAATGTGGCTGATGGTACTATTGGCGCTGGTAGCAAGGACGCTGTAAACGGCGGTCAATTGCATACAGCTATTGAAGACATCAAATCCACAGGCTTTGGACTTAAAGCGGAAGACGGTCAATCCGTGAAGAAACCTCTTGGCGAGACAATCGACTTGAAAGGTGACGGCAACATCAAAACTTCCGTGGACAATGGCGCTATCAAAATGGCCTTGAACGATAAGATCACTCTTGGTCAAGATCCAGCAAAACAAGTTAACATCGACGGTTCTGCAGGTACGATTACAGCTGGCAATGGCGGTAATCAAGTTAAGATTGACGGCAATGACGGTTCCGTAACGGCAAATACTGTGAAAGCTGGCGACGTTGTTGTAGGTAAACAAACTTCCGACGGTAAAGAAGGCAACTTCGTAACAGGTTTGGATAACAAAACTTGGGATCCTGAAAATCCTGTAGCAGTTCCTGGTCGTGCCGCAACAGAAGACCAATTGAAAGCTGTTAATGACGACTTCAATAACAAAGCAAGAACAGGCCGTGTATTCCAAGGTGACCAACCTGGTGATAGCGGTAAAGTGGTTCGTGGATTGGGAGATACTATGAACCTTACTGGTGGTGCGGATGTGAACCGTTTAGCGGATAACAATATTGGTGTTGTGAAAAACGCTGCTGGTGATGGCTATAACATCAAGTTGGCGAAAGACTTGAAAGGTCTTGAGTCCGTAACTACTACAGATGCTGCTGGTAATACGACTGTTATGAACGGTGGCGGCGTGACAATTACACCTGCTCAAGGTAATGCTGTAAGCCTTACTAAAGACGGTCTCAATAACGGTGGTAATAGAATTACTAATGTAGGCCCTGGTGTAGATGGCACTGATGCGGTTAACGTAAATCAATTGAGCAATGCTATGCGTAGTGTGGATGGTAAGATCGCTGATGTAGGTGCTACTAGTGCAGCTATTTCCGGCCTCAAACCTTTACAATATGATCCATTGGAACCAACGCAAGTATTGGCTGCTGTAGGCCACTACAAAGGCAGTACAGCTGCTGCTGTAGGCGTAGCACACTATACTAATGAATCTACAATGTTCCATATGGGCGTATCTCTTGGCGGTCATGACAACATGATTAATGCGGGTGTATCCTACAAATTTGGTACATCCGATGCTAAGAAAGCTATTCCAGCACGCTATAAAGCAGGCCCTATCAGCTCTGCGTATGTATTGCAAGATGAAGTGACTGCGTTAAAAGCTGAAAATGAACGCATGAAACAACATGACTTAGAGTTAACTGCTAAATACGATCAAGTACAACGCGATAATGAAGAAATGAAAGCTCAAATCGCATTGTTGATGCAACAAGTAGGACTTTCCAAATAAAAAAATTCTTAGTCTTGTTATGTAAGGAATATGAAAGCCGCCCTTCTAGGGCGGCTCATCATAAGGAGGAAGTATGAAATTCAAAACATTTATGCCTGTATTGGCTCTTGCTTGTGTGTGCGCGGTAGGCCAAGCGGATGCGGCTCAAGATCGATTGATGATGCCAGAACAACCAGCTGAACCATTGAATGTGCTTGAAACAGAAGTGGCACTTTCCGTGCCTAGCGAAGAAGTTCGTGACGTTGTTAACGCTTTCACACAATTCCAATTGGACCAAAAGGGCAAACGTATCATGGATGATTCCCGCGTTATGACCGGTCAAGAGCGTTACCGTAACAATGTATTGTACTATATGAACGTTCGTCGTAGTTGGTACATCGTGAGTCATCGTTATAAAAACGATAGCTATGGGCGTTTGGCATTAGATCGTTTGTACAACGATTACAAACAGTTCTTCACAGAGAATGCGACTGTATCTGAAGACGCTAAATTGGACTATGCGCAACAAATCATCGATATCTTGGATCGCAATACGGCCAATGTACATGATGATGAATTGCGTTTCTATATGAATGAAATGGTAATCTTCAGCTTGAACGAAGCCATGAAGGACGGTAATAATCGCGTAAAACCTGTAGATGAAAAAATGGGTCCTACGGTGGATGAACTTCCAACAGTAGACCTTCGCAAAGCGATTAATGCACCTACAATTCAATAAAATTTAGACTATATCATATGACGAAAGCCGAGGCACAAACCGCCTCGGCTTTTGTCATACATAGATTAAATCTTTTGTATGTGAATATGTAAATTTAATTCCACAAATATATAGAAAAGATGAAGAATTTCTATCTTATTTTTTAAATCTATTAAATAAACCATAAAAATGAATGAAACATGAAAAAGTTGTTTACAATATTGAAATTATTTGATATAGTAGTCGCTAGAGTGAGTATCTTATAGGAAAAGATATACGTAATAGTACTTAAACTATAGTATTGAGTACTATTGTTTTATGTTAGAAGTGTAGATGATTTTTTATGTCTATTACTTCTTCTTTTATTTTGTATTTTATATGAGGCTATAAATAGAAGGCTTAACCGGTAGAGCCGGTAGTTCGGTGAGAAAGGAATAACATGAATCGAATTTATAATGTAATTTGGAGTAAAGCTAAAAATTGCTACGTTGTAGTATCTGAGTTAGTTAAGAGCGGTGGAGGTAAAGCTAGTGTGAGTTCTGCAAGAACGAGCATTACTTTCCGTGCAGCTTTATGCGTGTTTGCTATTACGGGTTGTTTAGTATCGGGGATTGCAGAAGCAAATGTAGTACAAGGCCCTGGCGCTGCTGCTACTGGTAGCAATAGCGTGGCAGTCGGCGATAATGCAAAATCCGCAGGTGCTAAGTCTGTGGCGATAGGTAATGACGCGGCTACATTAGCAACAAGTGAAAATGGTATTGCCATCGGTAATGGTGCGAAGGCTGAAGGGCAACAACGAGTGAAGGTTCCATATCCTGCGGGTACTATTGCTATCGGTCAAGGGTCAGTGGCAAAGGAAAATGGCGATATTGTAATAGGTCGTCAAGCAAAGAGCACGATTTCCATGTATCATCAACAACCTGGCTCCGGCGCAGTTGTAATGGGTGCAGAAGCTGCTTCTTACGGTTCTCGTGGTGACGTAGTCATCGGTGCTGCAGCGGAAGCTAATATAATTAGAAAGAATGCTACTGTTGATGGTGACGGACAGCTGTTTTCACAATCTGTAGCTATCGGTAGTGTAGCGAAGGTATATGGCACACAATCTGTCGCTATCGGTGGTGATGTAAGATCTATTGGACACTCTTCTATCGCTATCGGCGGTGATGATATCGATAAAGCAAAACCTGATTTATATAAGGTTATTCCTGATTTAGCGGTGCCAGGTACGCAGAAAAACTTTAACCGTGAAGTGGCTGCATTACATCCAAGTGGATTGGGTACAGCAGGTCTTAATGATAGTAAGAACTATGTAAATACTGCTTCTATCGGAAATGCCAGCCTTGCTATTGGTATGATGACACAGTCTTTAGGCACAGGCTCTAATGCTATCGGTGCTAACTCCTTGTCAAAAGGTGTGGCTAGTTCCGCTATTGGTGCTATGGCTCGTAGCTGGGGGAATAACTCTCTGGCTATCGGTAGCCAAGCCGGTGCGTATGGTGAGAAATCCACATCCCTCGGCGATGCGAATATAGTAGGCTTTGATATGACAAATGCTACTCTATCTGGTTCTGCTGCAGGCGCTCTTGGTAGAGGCAATAAGGTATATGGTAATAATGCATATGCTATCGGTAGTGAAAATACCGTAGGGTCGGCTACTGTTACTGAAACTACAGAGTCTAATGGCGATAAAATTAAAAAGGTTACTGCTGGTACGGTTAAAGGTAATACAGCCGGTGCGTTCGGTTATAAGAATACCATTACAACGGATAATTCCTATGTAGTAGGTAGTAACTCCACTATTTCCGCAGATAACGGCATGGTTTTAGGTAACAGTGCTACTGTGACAGGGGCTAATGGTTTAGCTCTTGGTAATAATACGAAAGTAGCTAATGACAATGCCGTAGCCATCGGTAATGGCTCTGAAACAGCAGCGGCTGCGGCTACTCCTTCTGCTACAATCAATGGGGTCACTCATAACTTTGCAGGCACAAACCCTGCTTCCACAGTAAGCGTAGGTAAGGCAGGTATGGAACGGACTGTTACTAATGTAGCGGCTGGTCGTATTTCTGCTACATCCACTGATGCTATCAATGGTAGCCAATTGTTTGCAGTTAAAACAGAAGTGGAAAAAGGCGTATCCTATGCAGGTGATGTAAAAGCTGCAGCAGCTGTAGATAATAAATTCACGCGTAAATTAGGCGAACAAACTAATGTTGTAGGCGGCGTGACTGATGCAACTAAATTGACAGATAACAATATCGGTGTTGTTTCCAATGGCACTGATACGCTAAATATTAAATTGGCTAAAACATTGACCGGTTTGGACAGCGTTACAGCTGGCGGCACTACTATCAATAACGGCGGTTTGACCGTAGATGGTAAAAACTATGTATCTCCAAACGGTATCAATGCGAACAACCAAAAGATTACCAATGTAGCTGATGGTACTAACTCTAATGATGCGGTTAACTATGGTCAATTACAAAATGCGATTAACTCTATCGATAAAGCGCCTACTGTGAAAGCAAAAGATGCAAATGTAACTGTAACAGAAGGTACAAATGCAGCAGGTGGTAAGGAATATATTGTTGGATTAGGCAATACAATCAATGTTGGTACTGCACATCCTGTAACTGTAGATGGTAATGCAGGACATGTAACAGGCCTTCAAAATACAGATTGGAATGTAGACAATCCTGTGGCTGTTCCTGGTCGCGCTGCTACAGAAGATCAGTTGAAAAAGGTTAACGATACGGTTAATACCAATAAGGATCAAATTGACAAAAATAAACAAGCTATCGCTGATAACAAACAAAATATCACAACAAATGCCGGTAATATTGCTAATAATACGCAAAATATCGCAAAGAATGCTGGTGATATCGTTACTATCAATAAAACTATTGAAAAAGGTTTGAACTTTGATGGGGACTCTGGTGCAACAATCAATAAGAAATTAGGTGATACGGTTGCTGTTAAAGGCGGTGCTACAGGTACATTGTCTGACAACAATATCGGTGTTGTATCCGACGGTACAGGTACATTGAATGTAAAATTGGCTAAAACATTGACTGGTTTGGACAGTGTTACAGCTGGTGATACTACCATCAATAACGGCGGTTTGACCGTAGGTGGTAAGAATTATGTATCTCCAAATGGTATCAATGCAAACGACCAAAAGGTAACGAATGTTGCTAACGGCGACGTGGCTCCGAACTCCAAAGATGCAGTTAACGGTGGTCAATTACATCAAGTTAAGCAAGATCTTGGTGACCAAATTACGAATGCCAAGAATGATTTAAATAATAAAATTGATAATACTAAAACTGACCTTATCAATAAAGGCCTTCGTTTTAACGCGGATAATGACGATGAAAAAACGAATAAATTAGGCTCTAAAGTAACTGTAAACGGCGATGATAACATCACTACAGAAATTACTCAAACTGGTGATGATACTAAGATTGCTCTTAAATTAAAGAAAGACCTTAATGTTAGATCTGTTACGGCTACGGACACTGTGAAAGCAGGGGACGTAACAATGGGTAAACAAGCTGATGGTGCGAATCCTGGTAATACAGGCAACTATATTACGGGTCTTGATAATAAGACTTGGGATCCAGGTAATGTTGTATCTGGTCGTGCCGCAACAGAAGACCAATTGAAACAAGCTTTGGCAAATCAAACTGCAACAGGTCTTAAATTTGATGCCAATGTAGGCGGTGTACAAACTAGTAAATTAGGTTCTACAGTAATCGTACAAGGCGAAGGTAAAGCTGCTGATAGCGATTATAGCGGTGAAAATATTAAGACTTTCATCAAACAAGATGCAGCAACAGGCAACACGACCATTGACGTGAAGATGAGCAAAAATCTTAAAGCTGAATCTGTAAAAGTTGGCAAAGGTGATAATAAGGATGGTGTATCTATCACAGGTCCAGATGGTGCGAACGGCACAGATGGCAAGGTAGGCATTACTGGTAAAGACGGTAAAGAAGCTGTATCCATGTCCGGCAAAGACGGTGTAGGTCACATCGGTCTTAATGGTAAGGACGGCCGTAGTGCGGATATTACTGCTGAAAAAGGCGACCCTGATATCGAAGGTAACGAAATCACGCGTATTAAATACCAAGACGAAAATGGCAAAACTCACCAAGTGGCAACCAAAGACGATGGTATGAAATACGGTGGCGATAGCGGTGCCGTGATCAACAAAAAGCTTAATGAGCAAGTAAACGTAATCGGTGGCATTACTGATGCTAGCAAGTTGACTACTGAAGACAATTTAGGTGTCGTATCCGATGGTAGCAATAACCTCAAGGTTCGTATGGCAAAAGACTTAAAAGGTCTTGAGACAGTAACAACTAAAGATGCTGCAGGCAACACTACAGTTGTAAATGGCGGCGGCATGAAAATTACACCTGCTAGCGGTAACCCTGTGAGTCTAACTAAAGATGGTTTGGATAATGGTGGTAACAAGATTACGAATGTAGCTGCTGGTACAGCTCCAACTGATGCAGTCAATAAATCTCAATTGGATCAAGCTGCAGCTGCTGCGACTACGACGGTAACAGCGGGCGATAATATTAAGGTTACGCCAAGTGACAATCCGAATGGTTCCAAAAACTATGAAGTAAGTCTTAAAGACCAAGTAACATTGGGCTCCGATCCGAAGAAACAAATCGCTATCGATGGCAATGCAGGCACAATCAAAGCTGGCGACAAGGTTGAAATCGACGGCGATAAAGGGACTATTAAAGTTGGTAAAGATGGTCAAGATGGCGTATCCATCACAGGCCCAGATACGGCGAACGGCATAGACGGCAAGGTAGGTATCGCTGGTAAAGACGGTAAAGATGCTGTATCCATGTCCGGTAAAGACGGTGTAGGTCACATCGGTCTTAATGGTAAGGACGGTCGCAGTGCTGATATCTCTGTTGAAAAAGGTGACCCTGATATCGAAGGCAACGAAATCACGCGTATTAAATACCAAGACGAAAATGGTAAAACCCACCAAGTGGCAACTAAAGACGATGGTATGAAATACAGTGGCGATAGCGGCGCTGTAATCAACAAAAAGCTTAATGAACAAGTAAACGTTATCGGCGGTATTACTGATGCTAGCAAGTTGACTACAGAAGATAATTTAGGTGTCGTATCCGACGGTACTGGTAACCTCAAGGTTCGTATGGCTAAAGAGTTGAAAGGTCTTGAAACAGTAACAACTAAGGATGCTGCAGGTAATACTACAGTTATGAACGGTGGCGGTGTAACAATTACACCTGCTAGCGGTAATGCTGTAAGCCTTACTAAAGATGGTCTCAACAACGGTGGTAATACAATTACCAATGTTGCGGCTGGTGTAAACGGTACTGATGCGGTTAACGTAAATCAATTAAAAGGTGCAACAGATAAGATGGCGAATGAAATCAATGCTGTAGCGGGTGAAACACAACGTGTAGGCGCTCATGCGGCGGCTATGGCTGCGTTGAAACCAATTCAATACGATCCATTGGAGCCAACTCAAGTAATGGCTGGTATCGGTAATTACAGAGGTGAAACTGCGGCGGCGTTAGGTGTTGCACATTACTCTGCAGAAGATACTATGTTCCATTTGGGCGTATCTGTTGGTGGTCATCATAATATGGTGAATGCTGGTGTAACTCACAAATTCGGTAACTCCGATGCGAAGAAAGCGATTCCAGAACGTTATAAAGGTGGCCCTATTAGTTCTGTTTATGTGTTGCAAGATGAGGTAACAGCGTTGAAAGCTGAAAATGCACGCATGCAAGAAAGCCTTAACGAATTGTCTTCAGTGAAGGCTGATAATGCACGTATGCAACAACGTATTGATGAATTATCCTCTGTGAAGGAAGATAATGAACAAATGAAGGCTCAAATTGCATTGTTGATGCAACAAGCAGGGCTTACAAAGTAAATTTGACTTGATTAAATGGGTTATTTAGTATACTCTAGTCATGTAAGAATCATGTAAGAATCATGTAAGGAATATGAAAGCCGCCCTTCGTGGGGCGGCTCGTCATTAGGAGGATTTATGAAATTCAAAACATTTATGCCTGTATTGGCACTTGCTTGTGTATGCGCGGTAGGTCAAGCGGATGCGGCTCAAGATCGATTGATGATGCCAGAACAACCGGCAGAACCATTAAACGTGATTGAAGCGGAAGTTGCAGTTCCTGTACCTAGCGAAGAAGTTCGTGACGTTGTTAATGCTTTCACACAATTCCAATTGGACCAAAAGGGAAAACGTATCATGGATGATTCCCGTGTTATGACCGGTCAAGAGCGTTACCGTAACAATGTATTGTACTACATGAACGTTCGTCGCAGCTGGTACATCGTGAGCCATCGTTATAAAAATGATAGCTATGGTCGTTTAGCGTTGGATCGTTTGTACAATGATTACAAACAGTTCTTTACAGAACATGCGACTGTATCTGAAGACGCTAAATTGGACTATGCGCAACAAATCATCGATATCTTGGATCGCAATACAGCCAATGTACATGATGATGAATTGCGTTTCTACATGAACGAAATGGTGATCTTCAGCTTGAACGAAGCTATGAAAGACGGCAATAATCGCGTGAAACCTGTGGATGAAAAAGCAGTTCCTGCGATGGACGAACTTCACACAGTGGATCTTCGTAAAGCGATTAATGCACCAACAATTCAATAATTTTAGATTATCCAATTATAAGAATTAAGTGTTGTTGTGTTGTATTGTATTTCTTATAATTGTATGACCGATAAAAAATATCGGGGTGTTGTTTGTATTAACAATACCCCGATATTTTTATGCATATAATTTTGCAATCAATGTGATTCGCTGACCTTGAATCACCTTATATGTAATTTTTTTTACGATGGCCGTAAAGTTGTGATGCAGAAATTGTAACTGATCGTTAGGTTGAACGTCCGCATCATATGTGAATACGCCTTCTTCCCCATTAAAGCGACCTTTGATTGTGAAAGTTTGATTATCTCGTGTAACTACGATATCTTCTTCGGTAACCGTATTTGGTTTATCTATTTTTTGTTGTAAGATATTGAGTTCTGACATAGATTTCTTCCTCCTTTCTGCTTTCAGTATAACAATAAAAATTAAAAAACACATGGAGTAATCGTATAAATTGTTTTTATACACATATGCTCTATTTCTATAAAGCCTATAAAGCCCGCCGATACGCCTTTAGAGGGACTTGGAATAAAAAAAGGAATGAAGGCGATTTGAATTTCACCTGTCATTCCTTTTACTATATAATAAAATGCTACCTTTATTGATTGTGCAATAGTTAATTGGCTTAAGTAGGTATGTAGTAATTGTGTACGTACATTGAGTCAAAATGGCAGAAACACTGTACGATATCCGTTTATGAAAAGATATCATTCTATTATATGGTCTATCATAAATCAGAATGATGAAGAGAAAATAAATTGGTTATATATGATGTGATATTGGCACATAATTATGGAGAGTTTGGTATTATTTATGAAAGTAGGTGAATAATAGTTAAAAAAATACAGTGTTTATGCAGAATATTCAGTATATTTAATTATATCGAAATTATTAATAACTTAAACACAAAAGTTTTATGAAAATAAAATGAAAAAAAGTTTACTTTTCCTGTAATATGTGGTATTTTAGATATACACATTCAAGAATATCGATGAATTCTCAATACATCATCGATCCATCATTGTTATTTCATTAAATATGTAAATAGTTAGTTAGTAAGTTTTATAAGTTTTATAGGAGAAAGATTAATGAATCGAGTATTTAAAGTGATTTGGAATCGCACAAAGGGCTGCTATGTCGTTGTGGCAGAAACAGCAAAAAACATGACGAAACGTTCCTCTTTGTCGGTTGTATTCTCTAAAATGGTAGGTGCTACAGCAGTTGCCGTTATGTTGACAGGCGTTATGATGCCTACGGATGCCTTGGGGGCACCGATTAAAAATGGTGTCGGAGCGACAGCTGAAAACGACGGTGGTATCGCGATTGGTGACAGAACAAATGCTCGCGGTGACTATAGTGTGGCTATGGGTACAGACGCTACTGTTGGTAAAAATGATCCATCTGAATCTGAAAGCCAAAATGGTATCGCTATCGGTCATGGTGCTACAGTAAGTGTTAACCCTGCTACGGCAACACCAGGTATTACAGATAAGAGCGGTGGTATTGCCATCGGTCATGATGCGACAACTAAGGATATCAATACAATTGCTATTGGTACAAGCACTATCGGTCAAGGTGCGCAAGCTGTAGCTATTGGTCGTAATGCGCGCACAATTGCTAATAACGGCGTAGCTATTGGTAACGAAGCACGTGTACAATCCACGAACGGCTTTGCGTTGGGGAACAATGCACGTGCCGGTTTTGATGAAAACAATCAATTGATAGGTCTTGATAATGATCAGGCTTTCGGTTCCAATGCACGTGCTTACGGTGGGTCCTCCATGGCGTTCGGTAATAATGCGAAGGCATCCAAAGGGGGTGCTATTGCTATGGGTAATGGTTCTCAATCTCGAGGTGATTGGGGTGTAGCCATCGGTAATGGTGCAAAAGCATTGGCACAAGGTGCTCGCGCAATCGGTGCTAACTCTACAGCTGATGCTACTAATGCTGCTGCTATGGGTTGGGATAGTGTGGCTAGCGGTGAGGCTTCTATTGCTATCGGTGAGACGGCAAAAGCGACTGCAAATAATTCTATTGCTATGAGTAAAGCTGCAATCGCAGCTGCAGATGATTCCATTGCCATCGGTAAAAATGCATCAGTTGATGCGAATCAACAACGATCGATTGCATTAGGTGCTAACTCCAAGACTGATAATGTAGTAAGCACACCAAATCAATTGGTAAATGGCTTATGGTATAAAAACTATGCCGGCGGCTCTGCTGACTCTACACTTAGCGTGGGTAGTGATACGCTAAAACGTACTATCACAAATGTGGCTGCAGGTCGTGTGAATGCACAATCTACAGATGCAATTAACGGTAGCCAATTATATGGTGTTGCCAATACCTTGGGTAATTTAGCAAGCACTACAAAAGGTATTTTAGGTGGCAATGCAGCGCTTGACCCTGATACTGGCAACTTGTCGATGAGCAATATCGGTAACACTGGTAAAAGCACGATTCATGATGCTATTAAATTCAATAAAGACACTATAGATAAAGGTCTTAACTTTGATGCTAATACAGGTGGTGCTAAAAACAACTTATTAGGTTCTAAAGTTACCATCAAGGGTGACGGCAGCAATATCAATGCCGCAATTACACAAGCCAATGGTGATACAACTATCAACATGACTTTGGGTAATACTATTAAAGTAGGTACAGCAAACCCTGTAACGATTGACGGCACTACAGGTCATGTAACAGGCCTTCAAAATAAGGATTGGAATGTAGATAGTCCTGTGGCTGTATCTGGTCGCGCCGCTACAGAAGATCAGTTGAAAAAGGTTAATGATAAAGTTAACACTAATAAGGCTCAAATTGACAAGAATAAACAAGATATCGCTGATAATAAGCAAAATATCACAAACAATGCCAATAATATCGCTCAAAATAAGCAAGACATCTCCAATATTAATACAAAAATTAATAAAGGTTTGAACTTTGCTGGTGATACAGGTACTGTAAGCAACAGACAATTAGGCGATACAGTTACTGTTAAAGGCGGTGCTACAGGCACATTATCCGACGGTAATATCGGTGTTGAATCCGACGGCAATGGCACATTGAATGTGAAACTAGCTAAAACATTGACTGGTTTGGATAGCGTTACAGCAGGTGGTACTACTATCAACAACGGTGGTTTGACTGTAGGCGGTAAAACGTATGTGTCTCCAACAGGTCTCAATGCGAATAATCAAAAGATTACTAATGTTGCTAATGGTAGCGACCCTAATGATGCAGTAAACTATAGTCAATTACAAGCTGCTATCGGTGGTACAGCCAAAGCATCTACTGTAAAAGCAAAGGATGCGAATCTAACTGTAACAGAAAGTACAAACGCAGCAGGTGGTAAGGAATATACTGTTGGTTTAGGTAATAAAATTACCGTAGGTACAGCACATCCTGTAACTGTAGACGGTGATGCTGGTCATGTGACAGGCCTCACAAATATAGATTGGAATGTAGACAATCCTGTGGCTGAATCTGGTCGCGGTGCTACTGAAGATCAGTTGAAAAAGGTTAATGATAAAGTTAACACTAATAAAACTGCTATTGATAAAGGTTTGAACTTTGATGGTGACTCCGGTGCAGTTATCAATAAAAAATTAGGTGAAAAACTATCCGTTAAAGGCGGTGCAACAGGCACATTATCCGACGGTAATATCGGTGTTGAATCTGATGGCAATGGCACATTGAATGTGAAATTAGCTAAAACATTGACTGGCTTGGAAAGCGTTACAGCTGGTGGTACTACTATCAACAACGGCGGTTTGACCGTAGGTGGTAAGAATTATGTATCTCCAACAGGTCTCAATGCGAATAATCAAAAGATTACTAATGTTGCTGATGGTACTGTAGGCGCAGGCAGTAAGGACGCTGTAAACGGCGGTCAATTGCACGATGCTAAAAACGAATTAAATACTAATATCAGTAATGCCAAAACAGAACTTATCAACAAGGGCCTTCGTTTCAACGCTGATAACAACGATGAAAAAACGAACAAACTTGGTTCTAAAGTAACAGTAAATGGTGATGGTAATATCACTACTGAAATTACGCAAACCGGCGATGATACTACAATCGGCGTTAAATTGAACAAAAATCTTAATGTTCAAACATTGACAGCTACAGATACTGTGAAAGCCGGCGGTGTAACAATGGGTAAACACGCTGATTCTAACAACTATGTAACTGGTCTTGATAATAAAGATTGGGATGTGAATACAACTAATCCTGTAAGCGGTCGCGCTGCTACAGAAGATCAATTGAGAAAAATCAGTGATGTTGTTAAGAACCAAGGTGCTGCTGCTACAGATTACCGTTTGGTGAAAAATGCTGCTGCTGCAGATGGTGCTTATACAGTTGATTCTAACGGTGATGTTGACTTGACTGTAGAAGATAAAAACCATGCAGGTACAAAAGAAACCGTTAAGATTAAGGACGTTGCGTCTAAATCTAGCCTTGATAAATTAAATGATCGTGCTGTTAAGTATGACTTGGATCCTGCTGGCAGTCCAGATTACACAAAAGTAACTTATGAAGGTCCTACCTATACTAATAAAACTGGTGGCACTCATGTAACAAACGTGGCGTATGCTACAGGTAACGATGGTAGCGAAGCGGTTAATGTGGATTACTTGAAAGATAAAATCAAAGATAGTGAAGACGCATTAACTAATAAAGGTTTGAAATTCGACGCTAACAGTGGCGGCGTAAAAACTAATAAACTTGGCTCTACAGTAACTGTTAAGGGTGAAGGTAATGATGCTGATGCTAACTACAGCGGTGAAAACCTTAAAACTTTCATCACACAAGATCAAGATGGTAACACAACTATCGATGTAAAGATGAACAAAAACCTCAAAGCTAATAGTGTGGCTATTGCTGGTAAAAACGGTCAAGACGGCGTTACACTTAAAGGTGGCGACGCTAAAAACGGTGTAGATGGTACAAGCATTAATCGTTTAGTGACTGAAGATAAAGATGGCAATACACATACGCTTGCAACCCTTGATGATGGTATGATGTACGGCGGCGATACAGGCAATGTAATTAAAAAGAAACTTAACAATCAAGTGAATGTTAAGGGCGGTATCTCCGATGAAAGCAAATTAGCTACTGAAGACAACATCGGTGTTGTTTCCGACGGTTCTGATACATTGAAATTGCGCTTGGCGAAAGAATTGAAAGGCTTGACGTCTGCTACTTTCACAAACGGCGGCAATAATACTGTTATCAATGGTGATGGCATGACCATCAATCGTGCTGGCGGCGATGCAGTAAGTCTTACAAAAGACGGCTTAAATAACGGCGGTAACAAGATTACGAATGTTGCTGATGGCACGGACCCTAACGATGCAGTTAATAAATCTCAATTGGATAAAGCTACAGCAGCTGCATCTACAACGGTATCGGCAGGTAATAATATTACTGTGACACCTAGCACCAATGCGAATGGTTCCAAGAACTATGAAGTAAGTCTTAAAGATCAAGTGACATTGGGCTCTGATGCTACGAAACAAATCGTGATGGACGGTACTACAGGTACCATCAAGGCTGGTGATAAAGTTACAATCGATGGTAATAAAGGTACGATTAAAGCTGGCAATGTAACAATTGATGGTGAAAACGGTACCATTAAAGCTGGTGACAAGGTAACTATCGATGGTAAAGATGGTAAGATTGCGGCAGGTAAAGTGTCTGTTGATGGTAAAGACGGTTATGTGACAGGTCTAGAAAACAAAGATTGGGATCCTGACAACATCACAAGCGGTCGTGCTGCTACAGAAGATCAATTGCAAAAATCTCACAAATCCTTGGATAACAAGATTAATAACCTAGGTGATGAAATCACGAAAAAAGGTATGAATTTCGCCGGTAATACAGGTGAATTCCACCGTGATTTAGGCCAAAAGGTTACTATCAAAGGTGAAGGTACAGAGTCTGACGATAAATACTCCGGCGAAAATATTAAAACAGTAGCCGACCAAGATGGTAATGTTAATATCAAGATGGCGAAAGACCTTAAGACTGATAGCTTAACTACCGATAAGGTAAAAGTTGGTAAAAACGGTCAAGATGGCGTATCTATTACTGGTCCTAATGGTGCTGACGGTACAGACGGCAAAGTAGGTATTACAGGCAAAGACGGTAAAGATGCTGTATCCATGTCCGGCAAAGACGGCGTTGGTCATATTGGTTTAACTGGTAAAGACGGCCGTAATGCGGATATTACCGTTGATAAAGGTGATCCAGACTTAGACGGTAATGTAATCACTCGTATTAAGTACCAAGATGAAAATGGTAAGACACATCAAGTGGCAACTAAAGACGATGGTATGAAATACGGTGGCGATAGCGGCTCCGTAATCAAGAAAAAGCTTAACGAACAAGTTAATGTAGTGGGTGGCATTACTGATGCTAGCAAGTTGACTACAGAGGACAATTTAGGTGTTGTATCCGATGGTACTGGCAACCTTAAGGTTCGTATGGCGAAAGACTTGAAAGGTCTTGAAACAGTAACCACTAAGGATGCTGCAGGTAATACTACTGTTATGAACGGTGGCGGTGTAACAATTACACCTGCTAGCGGTAATGCAGTAAGCCTTACTAAAGATGGCCTCAACAACGGCGGTAATACAATTACCAATGTAGGCCCTGGTGTAAACGGCACTGATGCAGTTAACGTAAATCAATTGAAAGGTGCTACAGACGGTTTAGCTAATGCTATTAACTCCGTAGCAGGCGAAACACAACGTGTAGGCGCACATGCAGCGGCTATGTCTGCATTGAAACCTATTCAATATGATCCATTGGAACCAACTCAAGTAATGGCTGGTATCGGTAATTACAGAGGTGAAACTGCGGCAGCTCTTGGCGTTGCACATTACACAGCAGAAGATACAATGTTCCATGTAGGCGTATCTGTTGGTAGCCACCATAACATGGTGAATGCTGGTGTAACTCGTAAATTCGGTACTTCCGATGCGAAGAAAGCGGTTCCTGAACGTTACAAAGGTGGCCCTATTAGCTCCATGTACGTAATGCAAGATGAAATGACTGCTTTGAAAGCTAAGTACGAAAAAGTACAACGCGACAATGAAGAAATGAGAGCACAAATTGCATTATTGATGCAACAAGCGGGCTTGAAATAATATGAAATAACATATTGATACGGCAGTGCTTATAAAAGGCGCCAAAAGCGAAATGCTTTTGGCGCCTTTTTGCATGCAAAAATAGATTCAATGGCTATTTGAGCATATATATATGTCATAGTATTTTGTGATGTAATTAAAATAGGTAAGTAATAATTAGATCATGATAGTTTACTAAGGTGAAATACATTTTTTTATGAAGTTAATTTTATGCGAAAAAATTAGTACATTTAGCATATTCATAAGGCATATGGCGGAGTTTTTGTATATTCATAAATATTTATGATTTAGAAGTGAGTGTAGCGTGAAAAATTTTTTACTTTTACCATAGAATATGATATGTTTAATATGATATGCATCGGTAAATAGCCATATATTAACTGTATTTTTACTTTTTAAAATAGTTATAAAATATTTTATTATATTCATATAATCTGATAGTTTTATGCAAGGAGTAAGACGAGATGAACCGAATTTTTAAAGTAATCTGGAGTCGTACAAAGGGATGTTATGTCGTTGTGGCTGAAACAGCGAAGAATATGTCGAAACGATCGACAATGACATCTGTGTTTGCCAAGATGCTCGGAATTTCTATCTGTACTGTTATGTTAGCAGGAGGGATTATACCAACTGAAGCGCAGGCATCTACATTAAAATGGGGTGATAATGCTCAGGCTAAAAATGGTACTGTAGCGATAGGTGACAATAGTACAGCAATGGCAGATAATAGTGTGGCCTTGGGTACAGGTGCTACTGTTACAAAAACTAATAGGGCTAATGTTGGTAATGTGCAAGGTGTTGCAATCGGAAGAAATGCAACGGTTGAAGTAAATAATGGTGTTGCTATCGGTAATTTGACAAAAGTAGCTTCTTTAAATGGCTTTGCCCTTGGTAATACATCCTGGGCTGGATATGATGAGGCCGGTAACTATGTGGGTGCCGATAATGATCAGGCATTTGGTACCAATGCCAGAGCTTGGGGTGGATCATCCATGGCATTTGGTAATAATGCGAAGGCATCTAAAGGCGGTGCCGTTGCTATGGGTAACGGCTCTCAATCCAGAGGCGAGTGGGGCGTAGCCATCGGTAACGGTGCAAGAGCATTGGCAGCGGGTGCTCGCGCAATCGGTGCGAACTCTACAGCTGACGCTACTAATGCTGCTGCTATGGGTTGGGATAGCGTGGCTAGCGGTGAGGCTTCTATTGCTATCGGTGAGACGGCAAAAGCGACGAAAAATAATTCTATTGCTATGAGTAAAGCTGCAATCGCAGCTTCAGATGATTCCATTGCCATCGGTAAAAATGCATTAGTTGATGTGAATCAACAACGATCAATTGCATTAGGTGCCAACTCCAAGACGGCTAATGTGGTAAGTACGCCAAATCAGCATGTAAATGGTTTATGGTATAAGAATTTAGCTGGCGGCAGTGCTGACTCCACGCTTAGTGTGGGTAGTGATACGGTAAAACGTACGATTACCAATGTGGCGGCGGGACGCATGAATGCTTCGTCTACAGATGCTATTAACGGTAGTCAGTTATATGCCGTAGCAAATAGCCTGGGCAATTTAGCCACTACTACTAAAAATATCCTTGGCGGTAATGCGGCGCTCGATCCTGATACCGGTAAATTAACGATGAGCGATATCGGTTTTACAGGTAAAAGCACGATCCACGATGCTATTAGATATAATAAAGACAATATTGATAAGGGATTGTTCTTTTATGGTGATAACTTTGTTCAGAACCAAGTAAAATTAGGTGACACAGTAAGAATAAAAGGTGGCGCTAGCGGTGCTCTGGCTGACAACAATATTGGGGTTCAAGCAGACGGAAATGGCACACTAAATGTGAAATTGGCTAAAAAATTAACTGGTTTGGATAGCGTAACAGCAGGAACTGCTACGATTGATAATAAAGGGGTGTCTGTAGGCGGTAAACTCTATGTGTCAACCGGTGGTCTTAATGCCAATAATCAACAAATTAGAGGTGTTGCAGACGGTACAGGTAGTCAGGACGCAGTTAACTACGGTCAGTTGCAACGCGCAATTAATGGTACGGCTAAAGAAGCCATAGTAAAAGCAAATGATGATGGTAATATTACGGTAAGGGAAAACTCAACGGCGAAAGGTGGTAAGGAGTATACTGTTGGCTTAAACTATAAGATTACTGTAGGGAAAGGGGCGGCCTCGCATCCTGTAACCATAGATAGTGGTACAGGAACGGTCACAGGTCTTACCAATACATCATGGGATGTAAATAATCCAGCACCCGTTACAGGGCGTGCTGCTACGGAAAATCAGTTAAAGCGGGTTAATGAGAAAGTTAATTCCAATCAGTATTTTATTAATCGAAATACGCAGAGTATCTCAGATAACTCAAGCCGTATTGGTAACAATGCACGAAATATCACAAAAATACAAGATGATATTACTACTAATAAGAATGATATTAACACTATCAATAATACTCTTGAAAAAGGGCTCTATTTTAGCAGCGATACAGGTGCTCCGATTAAGAGAAAATTAGGTGATACTCTAGTCATTAAAGGCGGTGCTACAGGGGCATTATCCGATAATAATATTGGTGTTGTATCCGATGGTACCGGTAGATTGACTGTAAAGTTGGCAAAATATTTAACAGGATTAGAGAGCGTTAATGCAGGAAACACTACTATTAGTAAAAATGGTTTGAGTGTAGGTGCTAGAACCTATGTAACACCTGATGGCATCAATGCTAATAATCAAAAGATTACTGGTGTTGCTAATGGTACAGCACCTAACGATGCGGTTAATTTCAGTCAATTACAAAGTGCTATCGGTGGTACTGCTAAGGCCACTACGGTAAAAGGGAAAGACGCGAATATAACCGTAACAGAAGGTGCCAATGCAAATGGTGGTAAGGAATACACTGTTGGATTGGGCAATAAACTTGCTGTAGGTACGGCACATCCTGTGACCGTGGATGGAACCACAGGAACTATAACAGGTCTTACTAATACAACTTGGAATGTAAATAATCCACAAGCCGTAACTGGTCGTGCCGCAACGGAAGATCAGTTAAAAGCTGTTAATACGCAAGTTAACACAAATAAGGATAAAATAGCTCAAAATACAACTGACATTGCTCAGAATACGACTGATATCGGTAAGAATAAACAAGATATAGCTAAGAACAAGACTGATATAGCTCAAAATACGACTGACATCGGTAAGAATAAGCAAGATATAGCTAAAAATACGGCAGATATCACCAAGAACACAACCGATATTGGTAAGAATACGACTGATATTACACAAAATAAACAAAATATCGCACAGAACACACAAGATATTACGACCAATAAAAATTCTATCTCTACCATCAATACGACTATCGCTAAAGGTCTAAATTTTGATGGAGACAGCGGCGCTGTAATTAACAAACAGTTGGGCGATAAGCTTAGCATCAAGGGTGGTGCAGCGGCTGCGAATTTGACGGACAATAATATCGGTGTCGTATCTGATGGCAACACATTAAATGTGAAACTAGCTAAGACATTAACCGGTTTGGATAGCGTAACGGCTGGGGGTACAACTATCAATAGTAGTGGTTTGACCGTAGGCGGTAAGACCTATGTAACTCCGAACGGCATCAATGCAAACGACAAGAAAATAACTAATGTTGCTGATGGTGAAGTGGCGGCTAATTCCAAAGAGGCAGTTAACGGCGGTCAACTTCATGCGGCTAAAACCGAATTAAATAACAATATTAATAATGCTAAAACTGAATTAAACAAAAATATCGGTGATGCCAAAACTGAGCTCAATAAAAATATTAATGACGCTAAAACTGAACTGAACGGCAATATAGATAATGCTAAAACCGAGCTAAACAATAATATATCGACTGCGAAGAATGATGTGATTAATACAGGTCTCAAGTTTGATGCGGATACAGGCGGAACTAAGACCAATAAATTGGGTTCCAAGGTAACGGTAAATGGCGATGATAATATCACGACAGAAATCAGTCAAACTGGTGACGATACTAAGATCGGCCTTAAATTAAAAAAAGATCTCAACGTTACTACTGTTACTGCTGCTGATACTGTGAAAGCTGGCACTGTGACTATGGGCAAACAAGCTGGTGGTGCTGGCGGTGCAAACGGTAACTTTGTGACAGGACTCGATAATAAGTCTTGGAACGCGGATAATCCTCAAGCTGTAAGTGGTCGAGCTGCAACGGAAGATCAGTTGAAATCCGTTAATGATAAGGTCAATACAAATGTAACCAATATCAATAAAGGATTAAACTTTAACGGTGATAGCGGTACTGCGATTAATAAAAAATTGGGCGACACTGTTACCATTAAAGGTGGTGCTACAGCGGATCTTACGGACAATAATATCGGTGTCGTGTCTGATGGCAGCACATTAAATGTGAAACTAGCTAAAACATTAACTGGTTTGGATAGCGTAACAGCTGGTGGAACAACTATTAATAGTAGTGGTTTGACTGTAGGCGGCAAGACCTACGTAACGCCGAACGGTATCAATGCAAATAATCAAAAGATTACCGGTCTAGCAAAAGGCACAGATCCTACTGATGCGGTTAACTTCAGTCAGTTGCAGGATGCTATCGGTGGAACTGCTAAGGCAAGTACTGTGAAAGCTAAAAACAGCAATATCACTGTAGATGAAGGTACAAATGCAGCCGGCGGTAAGGAATATACTGTCGGATTAGGGGATAAAATCACCTTAGGAACTGCTAATCCTGTATCTGTGGATGGTACTGCAGGCACGGTAACTGGTCTTACTAATACTGCTTGGGATGTAGATAATCCACAAGCCGTAACCGGCCGTGCTGCAACGGAAGATCAGTTGAAGTCTGTTAATACGCAAGTTAATACGAACAAGGATAAAATAGCTCAAAACACAACTGACATTGCTCAAAATGCGACTGATATTGGCAAGAATAAACAAGATATAACTAAAAACAAGGCTGATATTGCTCAAAATACAACTGACATCGGTAAGAATAAGACTGATGTTGCACAAAATAAGCAAAATATCGCTCAAAATACGCAAGATATTACGACTAATAAAAATGCTATATCCACAATCAATACGACTATTGCTAAAGGCCTTAACTTTGATGGAGATAGCGGCGCTGTAATTAATAAACAGTTGGGCGATAAGCTTAGCATCAAAGGTGGTGCAGCGGCTGCGAACTTGACGGACAATAATATTGGTGTCGTATCTGATGGCAGTACGTTAAACGTGAAGTTAGCTAAAACATTAACTGGTTTGGAAAGCGTAACAGCTGGTGGCACTATCATCAATAGTGTTGGTTTGACCGTAGGTGGTAAGAATTATGTATCTCCAAATGGTATCAATGCGAACGACCAAAAGATTACCAATGTTGCTAATGGCGATGTGGCGGCTAACTCCAAAGATGCGGTGAACGGCAGTCAATTGCATGACATTAAAACTGAGTTAAATAAAAACATTAGTGATGCTAAGACTGAGTTGAATAAAAATATTGGTGACGCAAAAACTGAACTTACCAACAAAGGCCTTCGTTTTGATGCGGATAATAACGCTGAAAAAACGAATAAACTAGGATCCAAGGTAACGGTAAACGGCGACGACAATATTACGACGGAAATCACGCAAACCGGTGACGACACTAAGATCGGTCTAAAATTGAAGAAAGATCTTAATGTTACATCTGTTACGGCTACAGAAACTGTGAAAGCTGGCACTGTAACCATGGGTAAACAAGCCGATGGTGCAACACCTGCTAATATGGGGAATTACGTAACAGGTCTTGATAATACGGCATGGAGTGTCACTAATCCTACTGCTGTTAGCGGACGTGCTGCAACAGAAGATCAATTGAAGACAGTTACTGAAGCCATCACAACTCAAGGCGCTAATGCAACGGACTTTAGTCTCGTTGCAAATCCTGCAGCAGGTTCCAATGGTGACTATACTGTAGATGCCAATGGTGACGTGGCATTGACAGTTCAAGATAAGAACCATCCGGATAAAACAAAAACCGTAACGATTAAAGATGTAGCATCTAAATCCGAATTGGATAAAGGCTTGAACTTTAATGGCGACTCTGGCACGACTATTAATAAGAAATTAGGTGGTACTGTTGCCATTAAAGGCGGAGCTACGGCCGCAGATTTAACGGATAATAATATTGGCGTTGTATCTGACGGTACAGGCACATTGAACGTGAAGTTGGCAAAAACATTAACCGGTTTAGATAGCGTAACAGCTGGCGGTACAACCATCAATAGTGGTGGTTTGACCGTAGGTGGTAAGACCTATGTATCTCCAAATGGCATCAATGCGAACGACCAAAAGATTACCAATGTTGCTGATGGTAATATTGCGGCTAATTCCAAAGACGCGGTTAACGGCGGTCAATTACATGAAGCTAAAACTGAGTTAAACAAGAATATCGCTGATACAAAGACTGAATTAAATAAAAACATTGGTGATACTAAAACCGAATTAAACAAAAATATCGCTGACACTAAAACTGAACTCAACAATAATATTAATGACGCTAAGACTGAACTTACCAACAAAGGCCTTCGTTTTGATGCGGATAATAACGCTGAAAAAACTAATAAACTAGGCTCTAAGGTAACGGTAAACGGCGACGATAACATCACCACAGAAATTACACAAACTGGTGACGACACGAAGATCGGCCTCAAATTGAAGAAAGATCTTAATGTTACTTCTGTTACTGCAGCGGAAACTGTGAAAGCCGGCACTGTAACCATGGGTAAACAGTCCGATGGTGCAACCCCTGGTAATACGGGCAACTATGTAACTGGTCTTGATAATAAGGCTTGGAGTATTGATAACCCTACAATTGCATCCGGCCGTGCAGCAACGGAAGACCAATTGAAAACAGTTAGTGACGAAGTTAAGAAACAAGGTGCTAGTGCAACGGACTTCAGTCTCGTTGCAAATCCTACGGCAGGTTCCAATGGTGACTACACTGTAGATGCTAATGGTGACGTAGCATTGACAGTCCAAGATAAGAACCATCCGGCTGCTCAAACAAAAACCGTAACGATTAAAGATGTGGCATCTAAATCCGAAGTGGATAAAGGCTTGAACTTTGACGGTGACTCTGGTACGACTATTAACAAGAAGTTAGGTGGTACTGTTGCCATCAAAGGCGGAGCTACGGCTACAGATTTAACGGATAATAATATTGGCGTTGTATCTGATGGCACAGGCACACTAAATGTGAAGTTAGCTAAAACATTGACTGGTTTGGACAGCGTAACAGCTGGTGGTACAACCATTAATAGTGGTGGTTTAACAGTAGGCAATAAGACTTATGTATCTCCAAATGGCATCAATGCAAACGACCAAAAGATTACCAATGTTGCTGATGGTAATATTGCGGCTAATTCCAAAGATGCGGTTAACGGCGGTCAATTGCATGACACTAAAACTGAGTTAAATAAAAACATTAGTGATACTAAAACCGAATTAAACAAAAATATCGCTGACACTAAAACTGAACTCAACAATAATATTAATGACGCTAAGACTGAACTTACCAACAAAGGCCTTCGTTTTGATGCGGATAATAACGATGAAAAAACGAACAAGCTAGGCTCTAAGGTAACAGTAAACGGCGACGACAATATTACGACAGAAATCACGCAAACCGGTGAAGATACGAAAATCGGTCTTAAGTTGAAGAAAGATCTTAATGTTACATCTGTTACGGCTACGGAAACTGTGAAAGCCGGCAATGTGACAATGGGTAAACAATCCGATGGTGCAACCCCTGGTAATATGGGTAACTACATAACAGGTCTTGATAATAAGACTTGGAATGCAGGTAATGTCGTATCCGGTCGTGCTGCAACAGAGGACCAATTGAAACAAGCCTTGGCAGGTCAAACTGATACAGGTCTTAAATTCAATGCCAATGTAGGCGGTGTACAAACTAATAAATTAGGCTCTACTATCACTGTTCAAGGTGAAGGCAAAGCTGCTGATACCGACTATAGCGGTGACAATATTAAAACTTTCATCAAACAAGATGCAGCAACAGGTAATACAACAATTGATGTAAAAATGAACAAAAACCTTAAGGCTGAATCTGTGAAAGTCGGCAAAGACGGTAAGGATGGCGTATCTCTTACAGGCCCAGATGCGGCGAATGGCACCGACGGTAAAGTAGCTGTTACAGATAAAAACGGCAAGGATGTTGTGTCCATGTCGGGTAAAGACGGCGTAGGTCACATCGGTTTAACTGGTAAAGATGGTCATAGTGCGGATATTATCGCTGATAAAGGCGCTGCTGATATTAATGGAAATGAAATCACGCGCATTAAATACAAAGATGAAAATGGTACAACCCATGAAGTAGCAACCAAAGATGATGGCATGGCATACGGTGGCGACTCCGGTACTACCATCAAGAAGAAACTTAATGAACAATTGGACATTAAGGGCGGTGTCACCAATGAATCTGAGTTGACCGAAAACAATATCGGTGTTATTAGCAAAAATAATATCCTTAATGTTCGTTTGGCAAAAAATCTGAAAGGCCTAGATTCCATAACTTTCAACAATGGCACTAATGGTGCAAACGGTAAAACCGTTGTTAATGGTGAAGGCATGACCGTTCAAGATAAGGATGGCAACCCGTTGACTGCTATTACAAAGGACGGCGTGAAGATTACCAATGGTCCATCTATGACGAAAGATGGTATTGATGCAGCCGGCAATAAGATTACAAACGTAGCTGACGGTACAAATCCTAAGGATGCGGTTAATAAATCTCAATTGGATACAGCGGCTAACGCTGCTAAGGCAATCGTAACAGAAGGTAATAATATCAAAGTTGATAAGACCATTAATGGTGATGGCTCTACAAATTACAAAGTAGGCCTCAAAGACCAAATAACAATGGGAACTGATGCTACGAAACAAATTGCGATGGATGGTACAACAGGTACAATCAAAGCCGGTGACAAGGTTACAATCGACGGCAACAAAGGCACCATTAAAGCAGGTGATAAAGTTGAAATCGATGGTAATAAAGGTACCATTAAAGCCGGTAATGTTGCGATTGACGGTGAAAATGGTACAATCAAGGCCGGTGACAACGTAACAATCAACGGAAAAGACGGTAAGATTGATGCCGGTAAAGTGTCTGTTGATGGCAAGGACGGTCATGTGACAGGTTTGGAAAACAAAGATTGGGATCCTAACAATATCACAAGTGGTCGTGCTGCTACAGAAGATCAATTGCAGAAGTCCCATAAAGCCTTGGATAATAAGATTAATAACTTAGGTGATGACATTACGAAGAAAGGCATGGATTTTGCCGGTAATACAGGTGATTTTCACCGTGATTTAGGTCAAAAGGTTACCATCAAAGGTGAAGGACAAGGGGCCGATAGCGATTATTCCGGCGAAAATATCAAAACAGTAGCCGAAAATGGTAATGTTACTATTAAAATGGCTAAGAACCTTAAGACCGATAGCATTACTACCAAAACAGTTACTGCTGATACGGTCAATACTGATAAGGTGAAAGTCGGCAAAAATGGTCAAGATGGCGTTTCCATTACAGGTCCAGACGCTGCGAATGGTACAGACGGCAAAGTAGCTGTTACAGGTAAAGACGGTAAAGATGCTGTATCTATGTCGGGCAAAGACGGCGTTGGTCACATCGGTTTAACTGGCAAAGATGGTCGCAATGCGGATATAACTGCTGATAAGGGTGATTCTGATCTTGGAGGCAATTCTATTACTCGTATTAAGTACCAAGATGAACAGGGCAAGACACATCAAGTGGCAACCAAAGACGATGGTATGAAATACGGTGGCGATTCCGGTAATGTGATTAACAAAAAGCTTAACGAACAGGTAAACGTAGTCGGTGGCATTACTGATGCTAGCAAGTTGACGTCCGAAGATAATTTAGGCGTCGTATCTGACGGCACTAATCTTAAAGTTCGTATGGCGAAAGATTTGAAAGGTCTTACATCTGTAACTACTAAGGATGCTGTAGGTAATTCTACGGTTGTAAACGGCAGTGGCATAACCATTACTCCTGCTAGCGGTAACACCGTAAGCCTCACTAAAGATGGATTGAATAACGGTGGTAAAACAATTAGCAATGTAGGCCCTGGTGTAAACGGCACGGATGCGGTTAACGTAAATCAATTGAAGGGTGTTACGGAAGGAATGGCTAATGCTATTAATTCCGTGGCGGGCGAAACGCAACGTGTAGGTGCTCATGCGGCAGCTATGTCTGCGTTGAAACCTATTCAATATGATCCGTTAGAACCAACTCAAGTGATGGCTAGTATCGGCAATTACAGAGGTGAAACCGCAGCGGCGTTAGGTGTTGCACATTATACATCGGAAGATACTATGTTCCATGCAGGCGTATCTGTTGGTAGTCGTCATAATATGGTGAATGCCGGTGTAACTCGTAAATTCGGTTCTTCTGATGAGAAGAAGGCTATTCCTGAGCGCTACAAGGGCGGTCCTATCAGCTCTATGTACGTAATGCAGGATGAAATGACTGCTTTGAAAGCTGAAAATGCACGCATGAAAGCGCAGGATGAAAAATTAACTGCAGACTATGCGGCATTGAAAGAAGACAACCTTCGTCTACAGAAAGATAACGAAGAAACTAAACGACAATTAGCTCTTATTATGAGTCGTTTAGGCATGTAAATCATATAAATTTCATTTTATATTCATGTGGTAAAATCTGTTAATGTACCAGAAAATACCCATGAAGATTAGATGATTTTAACCCTATATGGTATATAAAATGAAAGAACGAAAGTCTACTGTGAAAAGACTTTCGTTCTTTTTTTGTATTTGACTTCACAAACCTTTCATAATAGTGTATAATACAGAACATATAATTTTAATCGAAAATTATGAATATGATTAATTTACTATAAAATCATTAGTTTTAGATTATAAGTGTTGTTTGGCCCATTGTAGCAAGGGTTTTTATGATTGAAAATATATTTAAATGAGTAAGAAAATCAATTTTTAAAAGAAGTTTAAAGTTCTAAAAATAAATGAGCGAAATATGAAAAAAATATATTTACATTCATAAACTAATCTGATATTTTATATGTATAGTAATTAAATTTTTGATGAAAATTTTATTATTTTTAGTGTTTTAGTGTTGGTTTTAGAATCCCTTATAAAACTGTGTGAAAGGTAGGTACTACTAAATGAATCGTATTTATAGGGTAATTTGGAGTCAGGTACGGGGCGCATATGTCGTTGTATCTGAAATCGCAAAAAGCCATACTCGTGGCTCCAAAAGCTTTGTCAGTAATTCCGCTAAAGCTTCGGTAAAAGTTGGCTTGGCGGCTATGGTTTTAACCTGCGGTAGTGGGTTGATTTCGGGTGTTGATGCAGCGCCTAACAGAGGCCTTTCTTTGGCTCCTGGTGAAGGTCCTAATGATGGTGGGTTTACATATTTATATCCTAGCCAAAATTCTCCTTATATTCAAATGTATGATTACAAAACACCGGGGAATCCAGGACAAGGATATTTATATACAAATAATAAGGTGTTTGGCATCCAAATCGGTAACAATGCGAATGCCCGTGCTAATGATGGTTCTGTGTCTGGTATTTCTATCGGTGACTATTCTCAATCTCGTGCGTTGGGTATCGGTTTAGGCCACTATGCTCAATCTGAACAAATCGGTGCTATTGCTGTTGGCTCTGCTGCGAAGGCAAAAGGCTTTAACTCTTTGGCGATGATGCGTCAAGCTTATGCAGGTGAACAATATGCGGCAGCTATTGGTACGGCAGCATCTGCACAAGGTAAAGCGAGCTTGGCTATGGGTCACTCCGCATTAGCAACAGGTGATCAATCTATTGCTATTGGCTCTGCAAATCCAACACCAATGAAGGATGATAAAGGTACACCGTATACAGCATATGACGGAACTACTAATACTCAAGCTAATGCAGCTCGTTCTATTGCTATCGGTCAAGGTGCTAAATCAGATACTGAAGATAGTGTAGCTATGGGTACTAGTGCGTATGTAGCATCAGGTTCAAATTATAAAGGTGAAGGTTATGTAAGAGGCGTAGCCATCGGTAACCGTGCTACATCTAAAGGCATTCAAGGCGTAGCTATCGGTAATACGGCTGCTCATTACCGCGATAATGCAGTGGCAATCGGTAATGCTGCTACAACTTACGCAAAAGACGGCGTTGCCATCGGTAACAATGCTGAATCCGGTATTCAAAATGACCCGACTGTTAAAGTAAATAACTCCGTTGCTGTAGGTAACTCTGCACGTGCTCATGGCGGTTCCGGTGTGGCTCTTGGTAATGATACATATGCATTGGGCGGATCTTCTGTGGCTGCAGGTAATGCGGCATGGGCATTAGGAGAACGTTCCACAGCTATCGGTAACAATGCTCATTCTGAAGGTTACGGCTCTATTGCTATGGGTCGTGAAGCGAGTGCTTTGAGTACTCAAGATGGAGACAAGAAAAATGTTGTGGCTATCGGTGATGATGCACAAGCAACTGGCTCCCGTTCCATCGCATTGGGCGTAAGCGCTCAAGCTGGTACATTAGAACGTGTACGTGATCGTAGCGTTTACAAAGATAATCCTGAATTAATCACTAAACTTAAAGCTCAAAAAGAAGTAACTGATGCGGTAGCAATCGGTAGCGAAGCAAGTGTACAAGAAAACGAAGGCTTAGCTCTCGGTAGCAAAGCAACAGTAAATAATGTTCGTGGCGTTGCATTAGGTGCTAATTCTGCAACAGCTGCTCCTGTAAGTACTGCTAGTGAAACAATTAACGGTTTGAAATACAACTATGCAGGTGGTAGTGCTGATTCCACAGTTAGCGTAGGTAATACTTCTACAAAACGTACAATTACTAATGTTGCTGCTGGTCGTGTAAGCGCACAATCTACAGATGCTATTAACGGTAGCCAATTATATGGCGTTGCTAATGCAGTAGGTAATGTAGCTAACAGCACTAAGAATATCTTGGGCGGTAATGCTCAGGTTGACCAAAACGGTACTATCACCATGACTAATATTGGTGATACAGGTAAAAACACTGTTCATGAAGCTATTAAATCCGCAAACTCCGGTTGGGAACTTCAAGTTAATGGCCAAAAGGTTAAAGATGTAAAAGCTCCAAACCGTACAGTGAACTTTAACGCTGGTAAAAATATTAAATTAGAAGGCGCCGGAGACAATGTTACAGTTGCAACAGTTGATAATGCAAACTTCAACTCCGTTACAACTGGTAGCGTATCTATGAGCAAAACCGGTATCAATGCTGGTGGTTATCAAATTACCAATGTACAATCTGGCGGTGATACATTAACAAATGCGGCTAATATCGGTGATATTTCTCGTATTGCTGCAAAATACGATAAATACTTGCAACGTGGTTCTGCAACGTATGAAGCAAACGGTAATGGTAAGATTAACATGACCGGTACAAATGGTTTGACTGCTGAAGTAACAGGTTTGAAAAACACGTATGTTACATCTGGTACAGTATCCAATGACGGTAAGAGATTGACATTGACACGTAATGACAATCAAACATTCGATGTTGATATCTCTAAAATCTCTAATGGTCTTTCCAAAACTGACTACCGTTTGATTGCAAACCCTGCAGCAGGTAGCAATGGCGAATATAAAGTAGCTGCTGATGGTAGCATGACATTGACTGTTGCTGATGCTGATGGTTCCAACCCTAGACAAGTTAAGTTGACGAACCTTGCTTCTAAAGAGCAACAAGATATCAATACTACTAATATCACAAATAACACTAACAAGATTGCTAAAGGCTTAAGCTTCCAAGGCGATAACAATGTTAAAATCAACAAACAACTTGGCGATACTTTAGGTATTACAGGTGGCGCTACAGGTGCTTTGTCTGACAACAACATCGGTGTTGTAGCTAAAGACGGCAATCTAAATGTTAAGTTGGCAAAAGACCTAACAGGTTTGAACAGCGTAACTGCAGGTTCTGTTCGCGTAGGTACACATAGCGATAATAAAAACTATGTAACTGGTTTGGACAATAAAGAATGGAATGTTCAAAACCCTACCATCACATCTGGTCGTGCAGCAACTGAAGATCAGTTGAAAAAAGTGTCTGATGAAATCAAGACTACTAATGCAGCTAAAACAGATTACCGTTTGATCAACAATACAAACTCTGCAGACGGTTCTTACTCTGTAGAAAACAACAAGGTTGATTTAAAAGTTAAAGATGAAGCTCATCCTAACAGCCCTGCTAATACAGTAACAATCAACAATATTGCATCCAAAACTGAATTGGATAAATTGACAGAACGCGCTGTTAAATATGATCTTAACGGTACTACTGTTAATAAAAACAAAGTTACTTTGGAAGGTCAAGGCGGTACAACAATTACTAACTTGAAAGCTGGTGAAGTATCTTCTACTTCTACAGATGCTGTAAATGGTAGCCAATTACATGATGTGAAAATCGAAGCAGGTAAACATTCTAAAGTTACTGTTTCCGATGATAACCTCAAATTGACAACTACTCCTGCTACAAGCACTGAAGGTGCTAAATATGATCTTCGTTTGAACAACAAAGTGACATTGGGTAGCGGTAACAATCAAGTAGTTCTTGATGGTACAGCAGGTAGAGTAACTGCTAGTGGCGTTGTAATGGGCTCTCAAACTGTTCAAAATACGAAACATGCGAGCGAAACTGGTAATTATGTAACTAACTTGAGCAATAAGAGCTGGGATTCCACATCTATCGTATCCGGTCGTGCAGCGACTGAAGATCAGTTGAAAAAAGTTAGCGAACAAATTACCCAACAAGGTAGCAGTGCAACTGACTATCGTCTTGTAAGAAACTCCAGCGCTGACGGTTCCTATAAGGTAAACGACAATGGTGAAGTATCCTTGACTGTAGAGGATAAAAACCATGCAGGCGTTAAAGAGCAAGTTACAATCAATAACATTGCATCCAAGACTTCTGTAGATAAATTGACAGATCGTGCTGTTAAATATGACATTAATAACGGTGTTGTTGATAAAACTAAGGTAACATTGGAAGGCGCTAATGGCACTACTATTACAAATGTAAAAGACGGTGCTGTAACAGCTACATCCACAGATGCTATCAATGGCAGCCAATTGTTCAAGACTAAAGAAGAATTGATCAATAAAGCCATGAAATTCGGTGCTGACTCCGGTAATGTAATCAATAAAAAACTTGGTGAACAAGTAAACGTTAAAGGTGGCATTACAGAAGCATCCAAATTGACTGCTGAAGACAATATCGGTGTTGTATCCGATGGCTCTAACGACTTGAAAGTTCGTTTGGCAAAAGACCTTAAAGGTTTGAACAGCGTAACTGTAGGTGATACAAAAGTTACTTCCAACGGTGTAACTATCAGCAACGGTGCTACAAACAATGCAGCTGTATCCCTTACTAAAACTGGTTTGGATAACGGTGGTAACAAGATTACTAACGTTGCTCGTGGTACAATCGACAGCGATGCAGTAAACTTGGCACAATTGAAAGAAGTATCCAACAGTGCATCTGCAGCAAATACAAAGGTAGCTGAAGGTAAAAACATTAAAGTTGATGAAAGCATCGACAATGTAACTAAAGCTAAAACATATACTGTAGGCTTGAAAGATGAAGTAACATTAGGCTCTGGTAATACAGCTATCAATATTAACGGTACAACAGGTATCGTGAAAGCTGGTACTGGCGATAATGCTGTGACTATCAACGGCACAAATGGTATTATCAACTCCGGTAAAGTAACAATCAATGGTACTACAGGTACTGTTAACGAATTGACTAACAGAACTTGGAACCCTAAAGCTATTACTAATGGTCAAGCTGCTACAGAAGATCAATTGAAAGTAGTAGATAATAAAATTGATACTACAAAAACTGAAATCGTAGAAAAAGGCTTGAACTTCCAAGGTGATGCAGGTACTGCAATTCATAAAGACCTTGGTCAAACTTTGAAAATCTCTGGCGGTCAAGCTGACGTATCTAAACTTTCAGAAAATAACATCGGCGTAGTTAATAACAACGGCGTATTGAATGTTAAACTTGCTAAAGATTTGACAGGCTTGAACAGCGTAACAACTGGTGCTACAACTATTAACAACAATGGTTTGACAATCGGTGGCAACACATTTGTTACAAGTAATGGCTTCAATGCTAACGATACTCAAATCACAAATGTGAAAGCTGGTACAGAGGATAACCATGCAGTTAACCTTAAACAGTTGAAAGAAGTATCCAACAACGCAGCGGCAGCTAAAACAGTTGTAAAAGCAGGTAAAAACATCAATGTAACTGATTCTGAAGATCCACTTACTAAAGCTAAGACTTATACAGTTGGTTTACAAGACACAGTAACATTGGGTTCCGGCAATACAGCTGTTAACATCGATGGTACAAAAGGTATTGTAAAAGCCGGCGAAGGCAACAATGCTGTGACTATGAACGGTACAAACAGCACAATTACTGCTGGTAACGTAGCGATTGACGGTGTAACAGGCAATATCAATTCCGGTAAAGTTCTTGTTAACGGTGCTAAAGGTACTGTAAACAACTTAACAAATATCACTTGGGATGCTAATAACATCACAAGCGGCCAAGCTGCAACAGAAGACCAATTGAAAGTTGTTGATAAGAAAATCACTGACAACGGTAGCAACTTGACTAAGAAGGGCTTGAACTTCAAAGGCGATGATGCTACAAGCATTCATAAAGACCTTGGCGAAACATTAGACGTTGTAGGTGGTACTTCCGATAAAGCTAAATTGTCCGACAATAACATCGGTGTGGTATCTGAAAACGGTAAGTTGAATGTTAAACTCGCTAAAGAGTTGACTGGCTTAACAAGCGTAACAACTGGTGCTACAACAATTAATAACGAAGGTTTAACAATTGGTGGTAAGAAATTCGTTACAGCTAACGGTTTTGATGCTAACAACACACAAATCAAAAACGTAAAAGCTGGTACTGATGGCAATGATGCAGTTAACTTGAATCAATTGAATGAAGTTAAAAATGCATCTAACACTACAGTTGAAGGTAGCGAAAACATCAATGTTAACTCCACAGTAGATCCTAATACACAAGCTAAAACTTACAAAGTAGCATTGAAAGACAATGTAACTTTAGGTTCCGGCAATAATGCAATCAACATCAACGGTACTACAGGTATCATAAAAGCTGGTGACGGTGCTAATGCTGTAACTATCAATGGTACAAACGGCACTATCAACTCCGGTAAAGTGACTGTCAACGGTACTGCTGGTACTGTAAATAACTTGACAAACATCACTTGGGATGGCAAAAACTTCACAAGTGGTCAAGCTGCAACAGAAGACCAATTGAAAATTGTTGATAAGAAAATCACTGACAATAGCACTGACTTGACTAAGAAAGGCTTGAACTTCCAAGCTGATTCTGGCGAATTAATCCATAAAGATCTTGGTCAAACATTGGATGTTGTAGGTGGCATTACTGAGAAATCTAAATTGTCTGACAACAACATCGGTGTGGTATCCGAAAACGGTAAGTTGAATGTTAAACTTGCAAAAGACTTAACAGGCTTGAACAGCGTAACAACTGGTCAAACAACTATCAACAACGATGGCTTGACAATTAACAACAAACAATTCGTTACAGCTAATGGCTTTAATGCTAACAATACGCAAATCAAAAACGTAACTGCTGGTGTAGAAGACAACGATGCTGTTAACGTTAAGCAATTGAACGATGTAAAAGCTGCATCTAATACAAAAGTAGAAGGTAGCAAAAACATCAATGTTGATGAAACTGTAGATAATGTAACAAAAGCTAAAACCTATACAGTGGCATTGAAAGACACTGTAACATTAGGTTCCGGTAATAATGCAGTCAACATCGACGGTACAAAAGGTATCGTAAAAGCTGGTGAAGGCGCTAACGCAGTGACTATCAATGGCGTAAACAGCACAATCAATGCTGGTAAAGTAGCGATCGATGGTGTAACAGGTAACATCAATGCTGGCAAAGTTCTAGTTAACGGTGCAAATGGTACTGTAAACAACTTGACTAACAGAACTTGGGATCCTAATAACATCACTAACGGTCAAGCTGCAACAGAAGATCAATTGCAATCTGTAGATCAAAAAGTTACAGACAACAGTAAGAAAGGCTTGAACTTCCAAGCTGACTCTGGTGAATTAATTCATAAAGACCTTGGTCAAACATTGGATGTTGTAGGTGGTATTTCTGATAAAGCTAAATTGTCTGACGGCAATATCGGTGTTGTATCCGAAAACGGTAAGTTGAATGTTAAACTTGCAAAAGATTTAACAGGCTTGAACAGCGTAACAACTGGTCAAACAACTATCAACAACGATGGTTTGACAATCAACAACAAACAATTCGTTACAGCTAATGGCTTCAACGCTAACAATACGCAAATCAAAAACGTAACAGCTGGCGTAGAAGATAACGATGCTGTAAATGTTAAACAATTGAACGATGTAAAAGCTGCATCTAATACAAAAGTAAAAGGTAGCAAAAACATCGACGTTGATGAAGCTGTAGATCCAACTACAAAAGCTAAAACTTACACAGTTGCATTGAAAGACACTGTAACATTGGGTTCCGGTAACACAGCTGTTAACATCGACGGTACAACTGGTATCGTGAAAGCTGGTAACGGTGCGAACGCAGTAACTATCAATGGTGTAAACAGCACAATCAACGCTGGTAAAGTAGCAATCGATGGTGTAACAGGTAACATCAATGCTGGTAAAGTTCTTGTTAACGGTGCAAACGGTACTGTAAACAACTTGACTAACATTTCTTGGGATCCTACACACATCACAAGTGGTCAAGCTGCAACAGAAGATCAATTGAAAGTTGTAGATAACAAAATTGATAAGAACACTGAAAACTTGACTAAGAAAGGCTTGAACTTCCAAGCTGACTCTGGTGATTTAATTCATAAAGACCTTGGTCAAACATTGGATGTTGTAGGTGGCGTTTCTGATAAAGCTAAATTGTCTGACAACAATATCGGTGTTGTATCCGAAAACGGTAAGTTGAATGTTAAACTTGCAAAAGATTTAACAGGCTTGAACAGCGTAACAACGGGTCAAACAACTATTAACAATAATGGTTTGACAATTGGCGGTAATACATTTGTTACAAACAACGGCTTCAATGCAAACAATACACAAATCAAAAATGTTAAAGCTGGTACAGAAGATAGCGATGCTGTTAACCTTAAACAATTGAACGAAGTAAAAGCTGCGTCCGATACTAAGGTAAAAGGTAGCAAGAACATTCATGTTGAAGAAGAAATCAACGATCTTACAAAAGCTAAAACATACACTGTAAACTTGAAAGACACAGTGACATTGGGCTCCGGCAATACATCAGTTCATTTCGATGGTACAACAGGTATCATTAGAGCTGGCGAAGGTGCTAATGCTGTAAATATCAATGGTACAAACGGTACAATCAACTCCGGTAAGGTAACTATCAACGGTGGTTCTGGTACTGTTAACGATTTGACTAACAGAACTTGGGATCCTAATAAGATCACTAACGGTCAAGCTGCAACAGAAGATCAATTGAAAGTTGTAGATAATAAAATTGATAAGAACACTCAAGACTTGACTAAGAAAGGCTTGAACTTCAAAGGCGACTCCGGTGAAGCTATCCATAAAGACCTCGGTCAAACATTGGAACTTAAAGGTGGCGAAGCTGATGCTTCTAAACTTTCAAATGGTAACATTGGCGTAGTTAATGAAAACGGTAACTTGAACGTTAAACTTGCTAAGAACCTTAAAGGTCTTGACTCTGTAACAGTTGGTTCCGATCCAAACAAACAAGTTGTACTTGACAATAAAGGTGTATCTGTAGGTGGTAAAACATACATTTCTAACGAAGGCTTAAACGCAAATAATCAAAAGATTACTAACGTGGCAGCTGGTGTAAATGATACAGATGCAGTTAACGTTCAACAGTTGAAGAGCAGCATGGCGGCAGCAACTACGACAGTGAAAGCTGGCGATAGCGGCAATACAACTGTAGAAACTACAGTTAATGCAGATAAGTCTAAAACATACACTGTAGATATCAAAAAAGACTTGAACTTACGCAGTGTAACTACAACTACAGACGATCAACAACACTCCACTTTAACAAACGGTAGAGGTGTTACAAGCACTGATACATTTGGTAATAAGACTACTCTTACTGCAGATAATGTGAAAGTATCTGATAGTCAAAATAATACAACTCAAACAACAGCTAAAGGTGTACTTGTAGATAATCCAACTAAGGCCACTGAGTTGACTGTTGACGGTGTTGTAACTACTGACAAAAAGACTAAGAGAACAAGCACAACTGCAGATGGTGTGGTTGTTACATCTGGCATGGGTAGTACTAAAGTAACTACTACTGTTAGCAGCAACGGTGTTGCAATTACTACTCCTCCAGCAGGTCAAGGGTCCCCTAAAGATGGTACTGGTGCAGTAACATTGACTAAGGACGGCTTGAACAATGGTGGCAATAAAGTTGTTAACATGGCAAGTGGTTATGGCGAAGGCGAAGATATCAACAATATTGCTGATAATAGCAGCAGCTTAACAAATGGTGCTAACATCGGTGACTTGAAAAAAGGTATCGATGGCCTTAAGAAAGCTGGCTTAGACTTTGCAGGTGACAAAGGTGAATTCCATCGTAACTTAGGTGAAAAAGTAACCGTTAAAGGTGGCGTTACTGATGAAAGCAAACTTTCCTCTGCAAACAATATCGGTGTTATTTCCGATAACAACGGCAGCTTGAATGTTCGTTTGGCAAAAGATATTACTGGTATCAACTCCATTACAACTATGGATAACTCCGGTCATACAACTGTAACAAACGGTAATGGTATCACAATCAAAAATAATGGTGGTGGCAGCGTATCCTTAACAAGCTCTGGTTTGAATAACGGTGGTAATAAGATTACTAACGTAGCACCAGGTGAAATTAGCTCCACTTCTACTGATGCTGTTAATGGTTCCCAACTTAATCGTGTTGCAAACAGCATGAATAATGTTGTAAAAGAAGTTCGTCAAGTTGGTGCGATGTCCTCCGCGTTGTCCGCATTGAAACCTATGGCTTATGACCCTTACGAACCTACTCAAATCATGGCAGGTTACGGTAACTACCGTGGTGACTCCGCATTGGCATTAGGTGTGGCTCATTACAAAAATGAATCCATGATGTTACATGCTGGTGTTGCTTGGGCAGGCAGCAATAGCCATATGATGGCAAATGCTGGTGTAACTTGGAAAGTAGGTAACAGAGACGGCGAAGCAGAAACTGCAGATCGTTATCGTAAAGGACCTATCAGTTCTACATATGCAATGCAACGTGAACTTGCTGCAATGAAAGCTGAAAATCAAGGATTAAAAGGTGAAGTAGCTGATTTGAAAGCTGAAAATGAACAAATGAAAGCTAATATTGCTGCAATGATGGCAAGACTAGGTTTATAATACGTTCATGCTGAACATTACGGGTTGAGGATTCCCTTTTGGGGGTCCTCTCACCCGATTTAATTCGTTGATAGAAAAGAGGAATATATAATGAAAAAATCCACTTTGCTTGCTTTCACAGCGGCAGTATTATTCGGCAGTGGCGTATTCCATGTTAATGCGGCATCTGCTACATTTGATGATCCATTGCTTTTACCAAATCCGGCTAAAGCGCCTACAACAGGTTCTGTTGTATTGGTTCCTGTGGCTAGCCCTCAGGCGGTGCAAAGTATCCATGAATTTGTGAAAGCATGGGAAAATGCGGAAAAACATATTGCTTTAGCTGAAAGCAAAAAGAATAATCATCAAGCGTTAACTAAAGAAGAAGCTAAATGGTTACATTCTAAAGATAAGCATAATTATGCTGATTATTTCCGTAAACATTCTTTAGGTTATGTACATGGCCAAGAAACTGCATTGAACTGGAATGGTGAAAACCGTAATAAAAACGAGTATAGCTATTACACATTCCCTAAATATGATAAGGACCAAGGCTATACAAATAGCTATGGTTACAATGTATTGCGCAGCATGGTTGATCGCATGAATGAATTGCTTCAAAAACAAAAGGCCGTTGGCGGTCCTTTGACTGATGAAGAAGCACAAGCATTGGAAGATGCTATGCTTGATATCATGGCTCAAGATCAAGAACATGTATCTAATGAAGAATTGCGTTATTACATGAACGAAGCAGTTTGGTTTGCTACAAAACAAACTGTGAAGAATATGTCTGCAGAAGAACCTTCTGTTGGCGATATGCACGAAATTAACCTTCGTGAAGCGATTCAGACAGATAACTAATCATCTAAATACACATATAATTAAATCTTTATATGTATAACTTTTGCTGTATAGGAAATGCAGATGCAATACCTTATATATAAAAGTTTTTAATATACAGTGTTGAAATGCAAATAAGGGATTCTATAAACACACTGTTATATAGGCAAGAAGCCGCAACAGAATGCGATATGTATTCTTGTTGCGGCTTCTTTTTGCTTTAAATTCTTCTTATATGATATGTGTGGAAACGTGATATAACTCAGGTTTTAAATTTGTAAAATTAGGCTATGAAAGTGTGTAAAAATAATGACAAAAATTTTCTGAAATTTGTAGTAAAATTTGTCCAAATTTTGTTGACATCAGTATATGGAAATGTTATTATATTCAAGTACCCCATATGAAGGGGCACAGATCTTTGAAAACTGAACAATGATAGGTAATCAATCATAACGATTGAACATATGCCAGAGTGCGGGTTTTGACAAAGTCAAAACCAACCATAATTCAAAGTTACTTCAATGTAACGACAACAAATAATGAGCTATTCAAATAGCTTCAAGATATCTTGGAGAGTTTGATCCTGGCTCAGGACGAACGCTGGCGGCGTGCTTAACACATGCAAGTCG
>NZ_DBFBTX010000001.1:0-135209 GCF_048309325.1 Veillonella parvula | reverse complement strand
GTCCTGAGCCAGGATCAAACTCTCCAAGATATCTTGAAGCTATTTGAATAGCTCATTATTTGTTGTCGTTACATTGAAGTAACTTTGAATTATGGTTGGTTTTGACTATGTCAAAACCCGCACTCTGGCATATGTTCAATCGTTATGATTGATTACCTATCATTGTTCAGTTTTCAAAGATCTGTACCAGTCTACACACTCTTTCTTCAAAGTGTTTCATCAACTGGCGACTTGATTATTGTATCAAGTCCAGCTCATTCCGTCAAGTGCTTTTTTTAACTTCTAAGAAGTTTTTCATACTTATCATTTGAGCTGTGTCCTAATGACTTGTATAAGTATAGCATAAATATAATAAACGTCAATATATAAAATTGTTATCCTAAAAAATTCATCTTTCTTTCATTATTTTTATTGCATCCTATACATAATATCTCATTAGAAGCCATTTTAACTTGTTTAATATTTATTTACCCAATTTTTACCTTAAACAACTATAGTTCTAAAGGAGTATATCTTTTTACCCATATATGATACAAAGCAAGCGCTATCACCATAACCAATGCAGTGAACATATATAAATATTGATAGCCCCACGCACTAGCTAATACTGCAAGTATAACCGATCCAGCACCGACACTTATATCTAAGGCTAGAAAATAAGTTGCTGTTGATACACCCGCACGCTCAATAGGAGCTGATTGTATAGCCAGCGCTTGGAATGCAGGTTGTGCTGCACCATAACCTAACCCCAACAATGGAGCGGTGAATAGAATAGCTAATGGTGTTATAGCTAATCCCAATCCAAATAAGCCTAATATAAATAATCCTAATCCTGTATAGATAATAATTTTTGAACCATATCGAGCATATATTTTTCCTACTATAGGCCGACTAATAATAATCATCAACGCAAAAATAGCAAAGAAAGCACTTCCCCATATTCCTGCCCCCATGCTATTAAGTTCTATAGGTATAAAAACTAAAACACCAGAGTAAGTAAAACCAATAAATAAGCCCATTAAAGCCCAAGGTAAACTTTTATTTTCTATAAACTGGGAAATATGCCAACCTTTATATTTTGATTGTTTAGGTAATGTTAACTCCTTTGATAGGGGAATAATATTACTTAAGACCATGGCCAATCCAGTCATAACCGTTAAAAATATATACAATGCCATACTACCGTATGACGATAAAGCATATAGACCGATAGCAGGTCCTAAAACCATTGCTATATTTGAAAAGATAGCAAACATATTAACCCCCTCACCTTTTCGATTAGGAGGTAATACTAATACTGCTAAAGTAGCCATCACAGTTGTTCCAAGGGCAAACACAACACCATGCAACCCACGTAGTACAAAAACAGCCTCTAAGGAGGTAGCAAAATTAAATAATCCCATAATAATGAAAAACAAGGCTGTTGATATTGATAGAACAATACGCTTATTAAAACCATCTATTAATCGTCCTGCAAAAATCCTACATAAAATTGTGCCAATTTGAAAATATGTCATCGCTAAGCCCGCATCAAGATCGCTGCCACTCAGTTCAGACGTGATTACAATTGGCAATGCCGCTACGAGAACATATTGAGTCATATATAAAATACCACTACTAATACCATAATTAGTAAAAGCAGGGCTCCATAATCTATTTGAATCCATATTTGTATCTCCCTTTTGTATCGTGTCACCTAGCCATTTTACGCCTCTATCTTATAGAATTCAAGAACAAGCCTTTTTAAATTTTATATAGTTAAAAATGACTGTTATCTGTAAAATACCTATACCGTTTTACATAATAAAAGATGGCAAAATAAAAGAACCTCTCTAAAAATAAATCAAGAGAGGTTCTTGTACTTTAATCATTAACACAATAATAATAATTTATAACTTATTATTGATTACGTACGTCATTTTTATTGCGACTCTTCCACATAACCCACAAGGATGTAGCTACACAGATAGAGGAGTACGCACCGCTAGCAAAGCCGATAATCATGCAAAGAGCAAAGTTCTTTGTAGTATCTCCACCAAATAAATAAAGGGATACACAAGCAAACATAACTGTTGCCAATGTATAGAAACTACGATGAATACTTTGTGTAATAGATGCATTCGCAAGATCTGCAAATGTATCAGAACGCTTGTGAGTATGCGTATTTTCTCGAACACGGTCAAAGATTACTACGGATTCATTCATAGAATAACCTACAACCGTAAGAATGGCAGCTAAAAAGGATGCATCAATCTCTAATTGGAAATAAGAGAAAACACCAAGAACCATAATCAAGTCATGAAAAATGGCAACTAAAGCAGAAATGGCAACCTTATATTCAAAACGATAAGAAATATATAAAGCTAATGCTGCGAATGCTATAACAAGATTTAATAACGCATGTTCCGTAACTTCAGAGCCAATTACAGCACCTACAGTTTCAATACGTTTAACTGTATTGTTACCAATAGATTTAGTCAAAGAATCAACAACAGCTGCACTTTCACTAGACTCAAGATTACGTGTACGAATCATTACGTCTTCGCCAGCTGTATCACCAGTAGTATCACCGGAAAGCTGAATTTGTGCATTTTCAAGATTATATTCTTTTAGAACGTCACGAACTTGACTAACCTCTACAGGTTGATCAAATACAACTTCAACAATAGTACCACCAGTATAATCAATACCAAAGTTAAACCCTTTAGTAAATATGGAAATTAAGCTGATAATAACGAGTGTGGAGGAAATAGCAAACCACCAACGATGATGTTTAATTACGTCTAATGTCATTTGCGTTTACCTCCTTTCAAAGATTTAGGTGCAAATGCGTCAGCACTTGTGCTTGGAGAAATATTCGCACCAAACCAGAATGGATGGTTTGTAAAGTTACAATCAATTAATAAGCGCAATAAGAAATGACTCACAGTAATCGCTGTGAACATACTTACCACAACACCTACACCTAAGCTGATAGCAAAGCCTTTTACAGGGCCAGATCCTAAAATAGTTAAGATACCAGCTGTAATGATAACGGATACGTTTGCATCAGTAATTGTGGCTAACGCACGGCTAAAACCTGCTTCCATAGCAACCCGCATAGATTTACCGGAAAATACCTCTTCCTTGAAACGTTCAAAGATTAGAATATTCGCATCTACCGCAACACCCATGGATAAGATAATACCAGCAATACCTGGCAATGTCATAGTCGCATTAAAGCCTTTGCCTAATACGAGCAATAAGAGCATAACATATACAAGTAATGCAATATTAGCTACGATACCAGAAAAACGATATAAAATAACCAAGAAAATCATGATCATTGCAATACCGGCACTGAAGGCTACAACAGATTTATCCTTGGAGTCTTGCCCCAAAGAAGGACCTACTGTACGCACTTCCAATACATTAATTTTAACAGGCAATGCACCGGAACGTAATAAAATAGCTAAGTCTTTAGCTTCTTCTAAACTTTGACTACCAGAAATAGTGGCTTTACCACCTGTAATTGCTTGTTGTACTACAGGATTAGTCAATTCTTTACCATCCAATGTAATGGCAATACGACGACCAATATTTTTAGATGTTAAATCAGCAAACTTCTTAGCCCCTTCATCACTTAATTCAATAGCAACGAGTGGTTGTTTATTTTGACCTAACTCTTCTTTAGCATCTTTTAAGTCATCACCAGTCATAACGGTTTGACCTTGGTCGTTTTTAAATTCCAAGACCGCTGTTTTACCGATACGTTTAATCGCTTCGTCAGGATCTTTTACACCTGGCAATTCAATGATAATACGACGAGCACCTTCACGTTGTACCAATGGTTCAGATAAACCCATTTCATTAATACGACGCTCTAAGATTTGCTTCGCCCGTTCCACTGCATCATTGTCAGCTGTACCAGTCGCAGAGTCCTCTGCTTCCAATACGATATGCGTACCACCTTGCAAGTCTAGGCCTTGTTTCAAAGAGCCTGCTAATGGTTGAATAAAATACGCAAATAATCCAATGATGGCAGCAATGACTACTAAAAACTTGATAATAGCTTTACCGTTCAAAATAGTTGCTCCCTTCTGCTATACACAATGTATAATGCCTTGCTCTGTCACAATTTTACTCATTCGTTGGTCTAATGCTTCCATTGGGATTGGTGTTTCCCATAATTGTACAGTCCAACATACGCCCATAAATGTACTTGGTGAAAGCTCCTTGAGAAATCGATCATAATACCCATTCCCCATTCCCATGCGACCACCTTGACGGTCAAAGCCAGCACCAGGCACTAAAATCAAATCCAAGTCACACGGATCAATAATATCGTATGGCTCAGCGGGAATACGTATATTTAACACACCCCGAGTGATAGATTCTAGAGACTTAAGGCGAACTGCAATCATAGTCGTCTTATCAGTACATACTGGAACGTATACAGATTTACCATGTTCTAAAGCATGGCGAATCACATCGTCTAAATTGGCCTCTTTAGGCATCGCCAAATAGGCCATAATGTTTTTTGCCGATATATACTCAGGACTATTAACGATTTGATTCGTCAACATCGGCGTCCACGACCTACAATCAGCAACGGATAAAGCAGCGCGCTGAGACTTACACGCCTGGCGCACTGCTTCCTTTGTATTCATTATTTTTCTTCCTTGTTTTTCTTAGACAGTACATTAGCAACTGCTGTACGAGCAAATGTTAATTCAACTTTTTCAGATACCTGTACCTTGACTTTTTCATCATCAAGTTCAACAATTTCGCCATAAATACCACCAATAGTAACGATTTTTTGGCCTTTTTTTAAACTACCTAACAAGCTAGCACGCTCTTTTTGTTGTTTCTTTTGTGGACGCCACAATAAAAAGTAAAAAATTACTACCATTAACAAAATAGGCCAGCTAGTTTGCAAGATTTGTTGAATATCTCCCATGTTATCCTCCTAGGTTAATAAATATGTATTTCTTTTCTAGTATAGCCACCTAATATAAATTTGACTAGACTTAATTACTATTTTTTAAAGCTATCCCAAAATTGCATTCTAAATTGCGGGAACCGATCTTCTAAGATAGCTTGTCTCATTTGACGCATAAACTCTAATAAGAAATAGAGATTATGATATGTTACAAGGCGTAATGCCAAAATCTCTTCTGCCTTATATAAGTGACGAATATATGCACGGGAATAATTTTTACATGTATAACATTGGCAACCTTCTTCTAAAGGACCCCAATCATGAGCAAATTGAGCATTTCGAATATTAAGACGACCATTCCAAGTCATGGCCATCCCATTTCGAGCAACACGAGTTGGATATACACAATCAAACATATCAACTCCACGTGCTACACCTTCTACCAGACAATCTGCGGTGCCAACGCCCATCAAATAACGAGCCTTGTTAGTTGGCAATAATGGCGTAGTATATTCTAAGATTTCATTCATTAAATCATGAGGTTCCCCAACGGATAAACCGCCGATGCTATAACCTTCAAAATCCATAGCTACAAGTTCTTCCGCACTTTGTTTGCGCAAGTCTTTGTACATGCCACCTTGAACGATACCAAACATGCCTTGGCGGTCATGAGCTTTACGAGCCTCTTGGCAACGATGCGCCCAACGCGTGGTACGCGCCGTAGAGCGTTTCGCATAATCATGATCCGCGGGATACGGAATACATTCGTCAAAAGCCATCGCAATATCAGAACCTAATTGCTCTTGTACCTTTGTAGCCACTTCAGGAGATAGAAACTGTTTTGATCCATCAATGTGGGATCTAAATGTAACACCATCCTCAGTAATTTTGCGCATATCGCCTAAACTAAATACTTGGAATCCACCACTATCAGTAAGAATCGCTTGATCCCAATTCATAAATTTATGTAAGCCCCCAGCCTCTTCTACAAGCTCCGGCCCTGGGCGAAGAAATAAATGATAGGTATTACTCAAAATAACTTGAGAACCCATAGCCTTTAGTTCTTCTGGTGTCATAGTTTTAACTGTCGCTTGCGTGCCTACAGGCATAAACATCGGTGTTTGGAAGGTACCATGTGGCGTATGCAATAAACCTGCCCGTGCCCCCGTATGAGGACATGTCTTTTGTAATTCATAAATAATACTCGGCATAGTCCCTCCTAACGTATAAACATAGCATCGCCGAAGCTAAAGAAACGATAACGTTCACGTACAGCTTCTTCGTAGGCCGCCAAACAGTGTTCACGACCAGCTAGTGCACTAATCAACATTAACAATGTAGATTGAGGCAAGTGAAAATTCGTTACTAACGCATCAATCATCTTAAATTTATAGCCAGGATAGATAAAAATTTGAGTCCAACCACTCATACCTTGTAATACACCATCATCATTCGTAGCAGACTCAAGAGTACGCACCGATGTAGTACCTACGGCAATGATACAAGACCCTTTTTGTTTGGCCGCATTGATTCGATCCGCCGTATCTTGAGATACAACAAAGAACTCACTATGCATTTCGTGGTCTTCAATAGTCTCTGCCGATACAGGTCTAAAAGTGCCAAGTCCAACATGTAAGGTTACAAACTCAAGCTCTACACCTTTAGCTTTAATCTTTTCTAAGAGGTCAGGTGTAAAGTGAAGTCCTGCAGTTGGTGCCGCAGCAGAGCCTTTCTCCTTAGCATATACCGTTTGATAACGATCTTTATCTTCTAACTTTTCATGAATGTATGGAGGTAATGGCATTTCACCAATTTCTTGAATCACATCATCAAACACACCGTTGCATGTGAACTGAATGATACGGCCTCCAAAATCTGTTTTATCTATAATAACTCCACTTAGGCGGTCATCAAACTCTATAACTTGCCCGACAGGACATTTTTTCCCCGGTTTAACAAGGCATTCCCATCGATTTTCACCACATGGTGTGAGTAGAAGTACCTCCACCTTGCCACCAGAACCTTGACGATGTCCATATAATCTCGCAGGGATAACCTTTGTATTATTAAATACAAGCACGTCTCCTTCATGAAGCTCTTCTAGCAAATCATAAAAATGTCCTTTATGTTTAACTTCACCACTTACCTTATCTAAGGTTAAAAGCCGTGCTGTATCACGAGGTTCTACAGGATGCTGAGCAATCAGTTCCTCTGGCAATTCATAATCAAAATCTGTAACTTTCATCGTAATCCTTATTAGTACATTTTCTTCAATGTAATGCCACTATAGTAGTGACGCAAAATAGTTTGGTAATAATTTGTATCTCCAGGATTAGCGCGCTTTGCCATTTCCGCAGCACCCCATTGAGACATACCAAGGCCATGACCCCAACCGTGGCCTTTAATATAAACAGTATCATTCTTGCCAGTAAAGCTATGATAAGCCTTACCCGTGCCTTTAGCAGGATTGTGATTTACATAGAAATCAAACAATGTAGATTTTAAACCTAAAATGCTACGCAGCGCATCACCATCTACAGTAGTTTTTCCAGAGGTACCTATGAAAGTAGCACTCTTTATACGACCTGATACACCGCGGTCGTATGTTTGTTGCCCAGGCTTACCAAGCGGGGTCAACTGAATGCTCTTCAATTTACCTACCCCTTTACTTGCCGCATTAAGTTTACTTTCAAGAGCTTGACGAGAGGTAGTGACAGTCCAATTCGATGTAGATGTACCAGTACTAAAGTCTTTTACCCCTTTTAAGTATGGCACATCACTGCCCCAAACATTTACACTATCCTCTGTATAGCCACCTCCATCGGAATGGAACAAGGCATTAATAGGACGTTGATCATAAAGCATAACTATGCCTTTAGTTTTATTTACAGCATTTGTGGTAGCTTGAGATTCACCACTCACACCACTATATACTTGATGATCCGTGGAATTGCTCACATCATAAAATTTACCTTTATTTTGTTCCATCGTATGAAGAGCATAGGTGCGAGCTGCTACGGCTTGCGCTTCTAATGCAGCAGCTGGCCAAGACGGTACTACCTCTTGTGGAACAACACCATACAGGTAATCCTCAAGAGGCACAGAGTTGATGATCATCATGGTTCCATTATTGGCACGTAATGTGAGCCCACCACGATAACCTTTACCTTCGAACAAAAATGGTGCATCACTATTCGCAGGCTTCAATGTAACCACACTATCAATAGTCTTTCCATTTACAGCAATCTTGCCGCCGCGAACGCCAATAGATGTACCACGATTAGCACTGATTGTGCTAACTTGACCATTACCGCTGTTCAACACAACCATATTAGCTGTAGATGTAACAGTAGCATCAGAGCTACGACTACCTAGTAGAACACGTACATTTGGCATGTTTTCTTTGCGTTCTGTAGCAGGCGTCACTACGGAGCCCACTTTGTTGCGAGTAATAACTGCTGTATTGGCTTGAATGCTATTCGCATCCGTTGTTTTTACTACCTTTTTAGTAGCAGTTTTTTCAGTAGCTCTCTTTTGTACTACAGGCTTTTCATCAGTAACTGCAGGTTTAGCAGTTGGCTTCGAAGTACCAGAAGCCGCAGGTTTTATAGCCATTGTAGCTTTACCTGTAGTGGCTGATTTCGTAGCTGTTGCATTAGTACTAGATTTCGCAGTACTAGTTGATTTTGTTGCACTAACTGGTTTAGCCGGCGTTACCGGTTTTGTAGATGTAGCAGGCTTTGCTACACTAACCGGTTTTGCACTAGGTTTAGCCACCGTAGATGCAGCAGTTGACTTAGAAACCGTTTTAGTTATTGTAACCGGCTTTGCAGCTGGTTTAGTAGCAAGTGGACGAAAACTAGATTTCTTCGTCGTATTTACTTTCGATACAGTTGTATTAGATACTGTTGATTTTGGCGTTGGCTTTTTCGTTACCACTGCACCTTTATTTTGCAGCGTCGCTCCATGTGCTATAGAAACACCGCCAATGTTTACACCTAAAAACAAAGTGGCCATTATCATCAATTGTAATCGTTTTGTTTTCATTGTTATTTCCCTGTCTGTGAAATACCTAAATGCTCATAGGCTAATTTAGTAGCTACCCTCCCACGCGGTGTGCGTCCTAAAAATCCTAATTGCATCAAATATGGTTCATACACATCTTCGATGGTATCTCTCTCTTCGCTGATGGCCGCTGCAATGGTATCAATCCCTACAGGACCGCCATCATATTTTTCAATAATACATTCCAACACACGTCGATCAATTCGATCAAGTCCCATTTTATCTACATATAAACGTTGTAATGCTTCATCTGCAATTTCTTGAGTGATAACCCCATCACCAATGACTTGTGCAAAGTCGCGTACCCGTTTAAGCAGACGATTTGCGATACGCGGTGTTCCTCGTGAACGACGCGCAATTTCGCTTGCCCCAGTTGGCACAATACCAATATTAAGTATCTCTGCGGCGCGAGACACAATAAACTCTAACTCTGGTTGTTTATAATATTCCAACCGATTAATAATACCAAATCGGTCCCGTAATGGAGCTGCCAAAGCACCCGCTCGAGTCGTGGCGCCTACCAAAGTAAATTTTGGCAAGTCAATGCGCACAGTTCGAGCACTTGGACCCTTACCGATGATAATATCAATAGCATAGTCTTCCATAGCAGAGTACAACACTTCCTCTACACTACGAGACAAGCGATGAATTTCATCAATAAATAATACATCATGGTCGTCCAAATTTGTTAATATTGCAGCTAAGTCACCAGACTTTTCAATAGCAGGACCAGAAGTTATACGAAAATTAACACCCAATTCATTTGCAATTATCCCTGCTAATGTTGTCTTGCCAAGACCTGGAGGCCCATAAAGTAGCACGTGATCCAATGCTTCCCCACGCTGTTTTGCAGCTTGAATATACACATTTAGATTGCCTTTAGCCTCTTCTTGACCTACATACTCATTAAAAAGCTTAGGCCGAAGGCTATATTGCCATATATCCTCTTCGTGCTCGCCATTGCCGACAAGGCGTACTTCTTCATTCATCCTTATCGTCCTTTCCCAAGCTCAATTAAGCTGACTTTTATCAACTCAGATACATCACGCTTACCATCATCTAAAGACTCTACAATATCTGCTACATCCCGTTCCAAGTATCCTAAGGATACGAGGGCTTCAATGGCTTCTCCTGCAGCACCGTTTGCAGCAACACCAACAGGCTGAATAGTCGCAGGTGATTCCGCAGAAATATGTGTCATCTTAGCGATTTTATCCTTTAACTCTAAAACAAGTCGCTCCGCAGACTTCTTACCAATACCAGGTAACTTTGTTAATTGCTGTACCTGTCCATTGATAATCGCTAATTTGAAAGCCTCAGGTGTCATGCCTGACAAGATGCCAAGCCCCACCTTGGGCCCGATACCAGAAACAGAAATGAGGAGTATAAACAACTCATATTCTTCTTCCGTCCAAAAGCCATAAAGTTGCATTGCATCTTCTCGTACATTAAGATACGTGAATAGCGTCGCCTCATGGCCCTCTGTCAGCTGTTGACGCGTAGTGGTCGGCACATATACGCGATACCCTACGCCATGTACATCAACATAGCACGATTCTTTAAAAAGATGTGTTACGATACCTCGCACATACCCTATCATTATACCAACCTCTTTAATCGATCATTGTGAGAACTATGAGCCGTACAGATAGCAACAGCTAATGCATCTGCCGTATCATCAGGCTTAATTTTCTCACGAATCCCCAAAATATTCATCGTCATATAAATGACCTGATTCTTATCAGCTTTACCATAACCTGTGACAGCTTGTTTAATTTGTAATGGTGTATATTCATAAATAGGAATCCGTTGTTGTTCAGCAGCCAATAAAATAACACCACGTGCTTGCCCTACCTTAATGGCTGTTGTTACATTACGGTTAAAAAATAATTCCTCCACACCGAACTTATCAGGCCTATATTCCTCCAATAAATCACTAAGATCATTAAATAGAATTTCCAGTCGCTGTGAATCAGTCAATTCCTTAGGAGTTGTAATAGCCCCATAGGCTACTGGTGTTAGTTTGCTACCCTTCACGTCAATAATGCCATATCCGCATATAGCCGTGCCTGGGTCAATTCCTATAATGCGCACCCCAACCCCCTTAGTTTAAAAATGAGATAAGCTACCGCCTACCTCCATTACATAATCTATTTTATTATAGCATAATTTCACATCGAAGTTCATGAATTTCCCTATGAATTATACATGAGACATATTAATTTTCTTAACTTTAATAAATATCCGAGTTTAATTTCAATAGAAAAGGAGCACCCCATAGAGTGCCCCCTTTATTATTATTCTTCTTCATCGTCCGGCAAAATACCATTATGATATACGTTTTGTACATCATCAAGATCATCCAATACGTCAAGCATTTTCTGCATTTTCACAGCATCATCACCAGTCAACTCAATCGTTGTATCTGGAATCATCGTGATTTTAGCTACTACAGTTTCGATACCCGCATCAGCAAGCGCTGCTTCTACCGCATCAAAATCCTCTGGTGTTGTATAAATTTCAAATACATCATCTTCAGCCTTAAGGTCTTCTGCTCCAGCTTCAAGAGCTAGCATAGTTACCTCATCTTCATCATGACCTTCTTTATCGATAACAAATACGCCTTTAGATTTGAACATCCAGCCTACACAGCCGCTTTCACCAAGGTTACCACCTTGTTTAGAGAATGCATGGCGCACGTCTGCAGCAGCACGATTACGATTATCGGTCATCACCTCAACAGTAACGGCAACACCGGCAGGACCATAACCTTCGTATACGATTTCTTCATATGCATTCATGTCCGTAGCACCGATACCTTTGTCGATAGCACGTTGAATGTTATCCTTAGGGATATTATTTTCACGAGCTTTTTGCAAAGCCAATTTCAAACGCATATTACCAGTTGGATCTGCACCACCCATGCGTGCTGCAACGGTAATTTCACGACCGATTTTTGTAGCCAATTTAGCTTTTAATGCATCGGTTTTACCTTTTTTATGTTTAATATTTGCCCATTTAGAATGTCCTGACATAGACGCCTCCTATTTATTCCACCATGCTTCGCCCCGCAGCCGATCTAAGATGATTGATACGGCACTACGCACGGATAAATGATTGTATTCACCATGGCCATATATAGGTTCTAAAATATAGTCAAAGCTTTCCATCGTTTCTTTTGTCATACCATAACCGGTACCAAATAATACTAACACAGGGCGCCCCTCATTTTCAAGATGTTCACGCATCCGTGCATAGGAAATCGTATTATCATAGGTGCGAGCATCTGTTGTAGCTACTATAGGTTTTATACCTTCTATGTCTTCAATTGTTCGCACCGCTACCGCAATTGAGTTTACCAATTCCACGCCGGTGAAAGCATCCTTGCGATCTGGATTGTAAGTAGAGCCAAATCCAGATTTCCAATGTTCCATAATCGTACTTACCAACTCACGTTGAGCTGGAATATTATGAATGACAAAATATTTAGACACATCATAGGTAATAGATGCTCGTGCAATATCATGTATATCATAATTTGTAATAGCCGTCGTAATGACCTCTTTATGTTTATTCATAATAGGATAATGAACAAGTCCAATATATAAATTAGCCAAAGCCTAAAATCTCCAAAAAAATAAATGATACTTAACTGATAAGATAATCAGTATAAACGACTAGTAATCTTTCAGATTAAGATACTAAAACTAAAATTAAAATAACAACGTAAAATTATTCCACTAAGAGTGGCACAAAATAAGCTTCAGTACCGGCAATTTCTTCTGGAGAAAAACGACAACCGACTGCAGAAGCTTGATCTCCAAGCATAAAACAAGATAATGTCAAACAGCCTTCTTTAGTACCGCTATCTACGGTATGAGTAAAGTGTTTCTGCTTGATGAACTCCTGATACATAACCTTTTGGCTGTCCCGACAAACTATATCATCATAGTTATCTACAAATTTCTCCATGTATAGTTCACCTTGATTTCCACGTTTTTGAACAACCTGAATATTTCGCCCTTCACGTCCCCAAATTTCTTTTTGAATATATAGCCCATCATCAAGGTTTGGGAAATCACTTTCAAAATAAGAAGGCGTCAAATAGCGTTTAATAATATCTCGCTCAGGTCCTGTAAAGAACTGGTTTGTTAAGTATAAGGCATATACCAAGGACATAAACGATTTATTCTGCAGAATAATCGCCTCTGGTGGATTAAATAGATTAAAGCGGTATTCATTATATAAATCTAAAAACATTTCACCTAATGGTTCACCATCTGCTGTAGTTTCATCAATCAATAGTTCCATAGGATGTAAACGATACAGGTTTGCTGCATGACTACCATCAGATAACAGAATACCATCATCATCAATGACCATATCATAAAAGGATAAGAATCGAATATCTGCTTCTGGACATGCTGATTTCATAGCATGTAAGAGAAACTGTGTAGTTCCATAGTCCTCTAAATAATCATGAAAGCACCCGAAAACAAAGGGTTCTATTTCATTATCAGTCATCATATTATGATGTTTATTAGTCACACTATATTTTTTACGAGACGTTCCTTCATATACGCGTTTCAAAAAACGCTCAAGTTCATTATAAGCATCTATATTAGGATCTACTTTATCGAAATATCGTGCCGCTACACCATTAGCATAATAGCTTTCAATCAGAAAGCAGGGTGTATCCGCATTAATCTCTACCATGCGCAATTGCCTTCTATCATCAAGGACAAAGTCAAATCGAGATAACCATGTAGGTAAGCCCAATGGATTCCCACGATGTAAATAAGGAATCAAATTTTCTGGCATATCCATATTGAGTGCAAACTCATTAGGTGCCTGTTGAAATACCTTGGCGGCTTTACAAAATATCTGAAACAACATGCGCGACGCATGTCGTATTTCATCATAAAAATCAGCTGAAAAAGATTGTGCAGAAAGCGCAGGATACCTATCAGCATAGCCCTCATAATCCACAAAAGGCAATATATTCGTATCAAGTTCATCTATATACGATTTCATAATATCGGCCTCCATTAGGAACTACTAGAACGCACTCCAGCACTACCAAATCCAGACTTTTGACCTATGGAGGACGCTTTACTACTTCTACGCTTTTCATAATCTAAATAAGTCCTTCGGCCCAAAGAACTATGCACATTTGAACCAGATGCCGTATATGGTGTCGTTTCTTCATACGGTTTTAATGGGGCTGCCACACGATATGTCATGGTTCGTCCATCCATACGCGCTGTAGGTGGATTAAATCCATAAAACATATAGTAGCCTGCTGCAATACTAGGTAAAAGCCCTGCTAAACCAGCATCCCATACTAAATTTCCACTGGTATCGCGGTGAAAGGTAACAGACCGATTGTCGTCATATAAAGCCGTCTCTTTACCATCTCCATGGTTTAATAGAGAATAACGATTACCTTGATTATCCTTTAATCGGACTTCCCCATCATTTGCTTTGGGATAGATTTTATCACATACAACATAAGCAATGTCATTCCAGTATGAGGACACACCAACAAGTCCCGCCACAGCGGCAAAGGCACTCGTTATGTATATAGTTTTCTTACTTGGCTTATACATAGGACACTCCCTTAGTACACAGCACCACTAACAACGAGAGCAAGACCTACAAAGATACCAAATACGAGGATACCCGCTGCCGTATTACCACGCATAATCTCTTCAGATAAATTATATTTTCGATGCCATAAATTAATAAACATATAGCCGGTTACAAACAATATAATACCTAAAATAGCATATACGATACTGGCCACAACACCGTGCAATAAAGATGTATCAGCTGTAGTCACTACAGGAGACATAATAACAGCTCGCAAAATCTCACCAATTCCGATAAATGAACCTGCTGAGAGCCATGCTACAGCACAGTTACCACGTTTAATTTCTTCACTGAATTTGCCAGGTACAAAGAAATCAATAACAGTATTAGCTGTTAACATTAGGAAAATTCCAAAGCAAGCATAAAAAATCGTCAATAATACATCAGGAATATAAATCATGATAAACCTCCTAAGATTGTTCCTTTATTTTCATAGTTAACGGTTATATGGACTAGCCGCATTATGATTATATCCGTTATAGAATTTATCGCGTCCCCCACTATCCTTTTGGCGAACCATATAGGCATAGGAATCAAGTACATGGGACTTTCGCATTGTGCCATTAATAATATCTAGATCCTCTTGTGTCAACTTTCCTGGCTCACACACCTTAACTCGGGTTTGACCGTCCGTATTTGTAATAATATAGGCGGACTTAGCATCATAGAATACAATGACTTCACGCCCCTCTTGTAGGTCATCACCTTCATTTCTAATCTCTCCGTCTAAAGATTCGATTAAATCTAAGGCTGTACTTACAGGATCTAAACTGGAAGTATATATATATTCATTCTCCGAATCCGTCTTAGTATAATACACGGATGTATCGTGCATATGCTCCTTTGCAGTGTATGGGAATCCGAATGTAGCACGTACGTCATGCCAAGACATATCGCCCTCCCAGCTAATAAGGCACATAAAAAATAATGCACCGACCCCTATAGCACTAGCAACTCCTTCAAAGCGTTTTTTCAAACGTTGATTCCGTTTCTTTTTACTAATAGCGTTAGCTGCCGTATCATTACAGAGACGAATATTCCTCAAAGGAACACGTGCCCCTTCGGCGAACATCTTCTCACCTTTAAACCAGTTTTCTTCAAAGAATACACTAGCACCGCCTTCACAAGGCAATTGATATTCCTTATAGCCAGCCCTGTCACCTACGGAAGCACCACTATCACCATCTACAGCCACAACCTTTTCTAAGCCAATTTGATGTAACGTAAAGCCCTTCGGTGCTCGTTTGCGATAGGATGTTCTAGATACAGTGCACCATTCATTATCATTGTATTCAATGGTGACCCATATATTATCAGACCCCTCAACATCCTCGAGGCCATATTCATGCCAATAATCACCAGGCGACTTTTGCATTGACGGCTTAGCTTTATAGGCCTGTTCTTGATCTGCTTTTGGAATAATCTCGTTATATTTAATTTTTTCAGTTATTACATAACGACTGCCCTGAACCTCAAGGACATCATAACAATTAAACTCCATAAATAACCTCGCTCGAATAGGCAAAATCATACGTGTCTTGCTCTATTCCCTCTCAAAAACGGAATTTAATGAAATTAAGCTTTAAAGTAACCTATCCGTTCATGAATAGTTTCATTCTTCACCTTTATGTCTTACAGACTCTTCCTCAACTATCTCTTTTAAAAGCTTAATTTCTTCTTTTGTTAATGGACGCTCTAATAAATCTGGACGTAACAACCGAGTTCTTTTAAGTGCTTCTTTTTGACGCCAAGTGGCAATGTTTTTATGATGACCACTGCGCAATACATCCGGTACAGACCAGCCTCTAAATTCAGGGGGCTTTGTATATTGAGGGCATTCTAACAGAGGTTCATAAAAAGAATCCTCTTGTGCCCCACTGGCCGCGCCTAATACACCAGGTATCATGCGAGCCACTGCATCAGTAACTACCATGGCTGGCAACTCACCACCGGTCAATACATAATCACCAATGGAAATCGTTTCATCTACAAGATGTTTCTCTACGCGATAATCTACACCTTCATAGTGACCACAAATAAGGACCACTTGATCATAGCGAGCCAATTCACGAGCCTTCTCCTGTGTAAAAGGCTGTCCTGTAGGTCCCATAAAGATAATACGACGTCGTATACTTTCATTAGGATTACCAATAAGACTCATTTCATCACACATTTCATCTGTGGTATAAGTATCATTAATATCACTATCATATTGAGCAATAACGGATTCTACGGCTTCAAAAATAGGAGGTGCCATCATGAGCATACCAGCCCCGCCACCATATGGTGTGTCGTCTACTTGACCATGCTTATTATGACTAAAATCTCGAGGATTCGTTACACCTACAGATAGACGTTTTGCCTCGATAGCTCGTTTTATGATGGAATGATTAAAAAACGCATCAAAAAACTCTGGAAATAAAGATACAATATCAATACGCATAAACCGTCCCCTGTACTTATTAACTCACATTAACTCATTAGTATTATCTATATATAGCTATATTATATACCTTTTACGATAATATACCTATATGTAGATAAAACAAAACCGCCCAAAGGATTATATCCATTCAGGCGGATCTACGATCATCAATTTATTTTCCACATCGATGTCTTTAACGACCTCTTCAATGGCTGCAAATAATTGATCTGGTTCCCCATCTTTAGAGACCACGTAGACATCATTAGCACCTGGTTGTAATACATCAGTAACTGTGCCAAGCACATTACCCATAGTATCTTGTACCTCAAGGCCAATGATATCAAAGATATAATAGCGACCTTCTGGCAATTCCACTAAATCTTCACGGCGCACTTGAATTTCTTTCTTACTCAATAATTCAGCCGTATTACGATCAGGAATTTCCTTAAAGGATGCTAATACAAATTGTTTGTGAAATCGTGCGGATGCAACGTGGTATTCTTTACCATCGATGTAACAGGCATCCATATGCATAAACCGTTCTGGAAAATCGGTTTGAGGCATAATACGAAGATCACCCCGCACGCCGTGCGGGGCGATGATAACACCTATTGTGATGAAATCGTTATGTTTCATTATTGACGAAACGCAACGATCTTACCGTCTTCTAATAGGATTTCAGCGCCCATCAAGGCATCCAAATTATCCCCGATTTTAACGGTAACTGTTTGCTCTAATGTACCTTGAGGAATTTCAGTTCCTAAAGACAACTCCTTAGCATCCTTCAATTTAGCTGTTACTTCTTCTTTGAAAGCCAAGCGTTTATTTTTTTCTTCGTCGATTTGTTGACGAATAGCAGTGAGACTTGTAGCATCAACTTTAGCTGCATCAGCCAAAATACGTTGAGCTTGGAACTCAATTGCTTCCAAATCTTTATTCACCATATCAAGACGAGTTTCAAGATCGGAAACAATTTTCGCTTTCAAGTCATCTGTTACTTTTGCTTTTACTGCTACAGGGACACGTAATGTCATTTCTTCCATTGGAATACTCCCTTTTAAACAATATCAACAGATATCTTTTTGTTCTCTTTAATAGCCGCCGCTTTCACCACAGAGCGAATCGCTTTAGCAATTCTACCTTGCTTTCCGATGACTTTACCCATATCCTCTGGGGCTACATGAAGTTCATAAACTTCCACATTACCCTTTTGGACCATGGTAACAGAAACGGCATCAGGCTGCTTCACTAATGATTTCGCAATTAATGAAATTAATTCTATCATCACAGTATGCCTCTCTATTAATTACTTTTTAGCGTCTGCAAATTTTTGCATAACGCCTTGTTTTTTGAACAAGGAGCGAACAGTGTCAGTAGGCTGAGCACCTTTAGCTAACCAAGCCAAAGCTTTTTCTTCGTCTACATTAACGATAGCTGGTTGTTTAGTAGCATCATATTGACCAATTGTGTCAACAGGACGACCTTCACGTGGAGCACGTGCGTCAGCAACTACGATACGGTAGAAAGGAGCTTTTTTAGCACCTAAACGAGTCAAACGAATTTTTAACATTGTGAAATTCACCTCCTTATACTGATGTGGATGGACAAGTTCAGCGCCCCTGCCCATGTATTACATAAACGGTAATTTAGGCATTCCAGGGAAGCCGCCCTTACCGCCACGTAAACCTTGCATGCGCTTCATCATCTTCCGCGCTTCTTCAAATTGTTTCAACAAGCGATTTACATCTTGGACCTGTGTACCAGAACCTAATGCAATACGCTTGCGGCGAGAACCATTAAGAATACTTGGATTTTCTCGCTCTGCCGCCGTCATGGATGTAATGATAGCCTCAATACGACGCACCTCTTTACTATTCAAATCAAGGTCCTTTAATTGATCCTTAATTTGTCCCATGCCTGGCAACATTCCAATAATATTTTGTAATGGCCCTAACTTTCGCACCTGGTTCATCTGTTTTAAGAAGTCATCCAAGGTGAAATTGTTTTTCGCCATTTTCTTTGCCATTTCACGAGCTTCTTCTTCATCGATGGCGCCTTGTACATTTTCAATCAATGTTTTAAAGTCGCCCAAATCGAGAATACGAGAAGCCATGCGGTCTGGATAGAATACATCAAAGCCATCCATTTTTTCGCTCACACCAGTGAACTTAATTGGCAAGCCTGTTACAGCTTTGATGGATAATGCGGCACCACCGCGCGCATCACCATCGAGTTTAGTAAGGATAACACCATCAACACCTAATTTTTCGTTAAAGGTTTGAGCGGTTGTTACTGCATCTTGACCGATCATAGAATCTACAACGAGCAGAATTTCATGAGGTCGAACAGCAGCTTTGATATTTGACAACTCATCCATGAGGACTTCGTCTATAGCCAAACGTCCTGCGGTATCGATGATAACAACATCTTTCAGCATATGCGTGCTTTGCTCTACGGCACGACGCACAATATCTACTGGATTCGCACCAGGTGTTTCATCCGCAAATACAGGAATATCAATTTGCTTACCTACAACTTGCAACTGAGTAATCGCAGCTGGACGATATACGTCGGCAGCGACAAGCATCGGACGTTTACCTTGTTTGCGTAAGTATACAGCTAGTTTACCAGCTGTTGTAGTCTTACCAGCACCTTGCAAACCAACGAGCATAATAATTGTTGGTGGCTTGCTAGAAATCATGATACGACTTTGCGTACCACCCAAGAGAGCCGTTAACTCATCATTTACGATTTTAATAACCGTTTGGGCTGGATTCAAGGATCCGAACACCTCTTCACCAAGGGCCTTTTCCTTAATGGACTTAACAAAGTCCTTTGCTACCATAAAGTTAACGTCAGCTTCTAATAAAGCTGTACGTACCTGACGCAACGCAAGATTGACATCATCTTCTGTAATTTTGCCCTTCCCTTTTAAGGATTGAAAGGCTTCTTGCAGTTTTTCTGACAAGCTATCAAATGCCATAATATCCCTCCATTTGCGCCAATACTTGTTGCACCTTGGTTTCGGCTAACACCTCTTTAGGCAATGTTGCTTTCAACTGTGAAAGCAAGCCTTCCCGTTGTTCATATTGTGCCACCAAGTGCAATTTTGATTCGTAATCATTTAAAATGTGTCGAGCACGCTGTAAGTTATCGTGTACAGCCTGTCGTGATACGCCTAATTCCTCAGCAATCTCGCCAAGGGACATATCATCTTCGTGGTGAAGTTGTAAGGACATGCGTTGCTTGTCCGTCAACAATGGCCCATAGAAATCTAAGAGCAAACTTATGAGTACTCGTTCTTCCATTTCGCCACCTCCATCACTGTCAAGTCATATTACTTTACATATGGTACATTATAAAAAAAGATGTGTCAAGTAGAAATACTTAACACACTTACTTCATTACTATAATACATATAAATCATAGTTATACAAGCTATCTCATCTCCTTGAACCAAAATCATAAACTAATTGACTACCTTAACATAATCATTCTAGACAAATTTAATTCATAATCAATGATAATTATTTCTAATTTCTACTTTTATATCTATAATAATATGCTATAATATCAATATCTAATATTTTCAATATAAAAAACAGGAGGTATTATATGAATACCAAACAATATGACATTATCGTCTTAGGTTTCGGCAAGGCTGGCAAAACATTAGCCGCAAAATTTGGCTCTATGGGCAAATCAGTAGCCATGATTGAAGAAAATCCACTAATGTACGGTGGTACATGTATTAATATCGCATGTATTCCTACTAAAACGATGATCATTGCCGCATCAAAAGGCTTATCATACGATCAAGTATTAAATCAACGTGAAGTTGTTACATCTCGCTTACGCAATAAAAACTTCGGTATGTTAGATACAAATGAACATGTCGATGTCTATACTGGGCATGGTGCATTTATTAGCAATAAAGAAATCGCTGTTACCGCTGGCAAGGATAAGATTATATTATCTGCTGACACTATCGTTATAAACACTGGTGCTGTAGCGATTAAACCTAATATTTCTGGCATTGATACAGCTACAGGTTTCTATAATAGTACAGAAATTCAACAATTACCTACTCAACCTAGTACATTAGGAGTTATCGGCGCTGGTCCTATCGGTCTTGAATTTGCAAGTCTATATGCAAAACTTGGTGCTAAGGTAACTGTATTCAACATCGAATCTAGCATCTTAAAACGTGAAGAACCTATCGTTCAAGAGCTAGCTACTGAGTACTTAACTGAACAAGGCATTACCATTCTTAATAATGTAACATTAGACTCTGTATCCAATGATGACAACAAACCAGTTATCAAAGCTAATAATCAAAACTATACATTTGATGCTGTTCTATACGCTACAGGGCGCAAAGCCAATACAGCTAATATCGGTTTAGAACATACGGACATCGTTACTAACGAACGCGGTGCCATTGTAGTTAATGATACTTGTGAAAGCTCCGTTCCTGGTGTATACGCAGTCGGCGATGTAAACGGTGGACCTCAATTCACATATGTATCTCTTGATGACTTCCGTATCGTATTTGGCACACTTACAGGCAACGGCCAGTATACCTTAAAAGATCGTAAAAATATACCTTATACTACCTTCTTAACACCTCCACTTTCTCGTGTAGGTCTTACAGAAGAAGATGCAATCAACCAAGGATATACTGTTAAAACGAAAGAAATGCTCGTAGCTACCATGCCTAGAGCACATGTAAACGACTATTTAAAAGGTGCTTTTAAAATTGTTGTAGATGCGGATAACGACTTAATCCTGGGCGCAACACTCTATTCCCAAGGCGCAGAAGAATTGATCAACTTAATTAAAATGGCTATGGATAATAACATTCCATATACATATTTCAAAAATCAAATCTTCACACACCCTACAATGGCAGAAAATTTAAACGATCTTTGTAATTTCTAATAGCTTAATAGCTAATACAAGCACTAACTATAAAATAATAACCTAACACAAAAGCCTTTAGACGCTAAACTAATTTAGCATCTAAAGGCTTTTGTATGTATTGAAAAGGCAGTTATATAAGTGTATTAGGTCATTATAAATATATTAGATTATTATAGATATTTTACCATTATCTGCCTAAAACATTATATAAATTAATTTTTAGTAAACAATCTGCGTACTATCGTTTGTAATTTAGGTGTTAATATAATTGCTACTACAATGCCTGCGGCACTTGTAATCAAGGAGTATTGAATTTTGCTAGCCGCAACGACCGCACTTTCAAGAACGAACCACCACGCAAGGAAGTAGCCTAAAGCTGTCCAAATAGCACCAATAATAAGGGCTACTAAAATACGACCAAAGGATGCCGTTGGTTTTGTAATAGAGGGTGGCAAATAGCCTGCAGTCATACCACCTACGATAAGTCCTGCAATGCCTTTAATAAAGAAAGAGAATACGATATACTGCGTATGACCACCAAAGAGATCAAATAGTGCAGATCCAATTGCCGCACCTAAGCCGCCATATAATCCACCAAAGAGGATAGATGTTGTAAAGAGTGCAGCAGATCCTAAATGAACCATAGCGCCACCTGGTATTTCAATGCGAATTGTAGTAGCCACTGCACATAACGCGGCAATAAAACCAATATAGACAATGTCTCGAGTACTTAATTTCATAATCATGAACCTCTCTTTTAAATCAATCACTATATTCAGTATAACAAATCATAAGCCGTCTAAAAACACCATTATCATAGGAATTAAATATCCATTTCACGTCTCAATACAAGATATAAATATATACTTAGCTATATGTCTGTAGATATAATAAAGCACCTATACCTCTGTATAGGTGCTTTATAGTATTCAATTATATGTATAATCTTAAATTTTAGCTCGTTTCAAACGAAGTGAATTACTTACAACTGTAACAGAGCTAAATGCCATCGCTGTACCAGCAATCATAGGATTTAACGCACCAATAGCGGCCAAAGGAATGCCAATACAGTTAAAGATCAATGCCCAGAATAGGTTTTGTTTAATGTTGGTCATTGTCTTACGGCTAAGTCGTACTGCTTGTACCAAGGTATGTAAATCATTTCGTACAAGAACGATATCCGCCGCCTCTACCGCAATATCGGTACCACTACCGATGGCAAAACCAATATCTGCTGTAACAAGAGCCGGAGCATCATTGATACCGTCACCAACCATCCCCACTACAAGACCTTTATCTTGCAATTCTTTTACCTTGCTAGCCTTATCTTGAGGCAATACTTCAGCTATAACATGAGAGATACCCGCTTGTTTAGCAATATATTGAGCAGTTCGACGATTATCACCAGTAAGCATCCATACATCAATACCTTGAGCATGTAACTCTTTTACAACCTCGATAGTTTCTGGACGTAATTCGTCTTCTACAGCCCACAAAGCACTAACAACGCCATCTACAGCTAGAACAGATACGGAAGCACCTTGTTCTTCAAAGCGTAAAATATCTTCTTGAACCGCCGTTAAATCATAACCTAGTTCATTCATCCAACGACTGTGCCCAAGTTGTACGGATACGCCTTGGTATGCACCTTGTAACCCTTTACCTGGTACATCAGCAAAACTTTCAAGTTCAACAGCTTTACCTTTATAGCCATGATCTTCACCATAGTAAACCATGGCCTTTGCAATCGGATGAGATGTACCACTTTCAAGAGCCATCATAATAGACATATTAGTACTTTCATCACCATTATAATTTTTAAAAGCCGTCACATCCAATACACCCTGTGTAAGGGTACCGGTTTTATCCATAACAATGGCATCGAGTTTACCCGCTTTTTCAAGATATTCTGCACTCTTGATGAGCACACCGTGTTCCGCACCAAGTCCAGACCCAACCATGATAGATGTTGGTGTAGCAAGGCCAAGCGCACAAGGACATGCGATAACCAGTACCGCTGTTGCATTAATGAGAGCAACGTTAATAGAATCTCCCATAATGAAGTACCACACAAGACCTGTCAAAACAGCAAGGCCAATAACGGTCGGTACAAAATATTGAGCCACGATATCTGCAATACGTTGAATACTAGCCTTGGAGGTTTGTGCCTCTTCTACAACCTTGATAATTTGAGACAACATCGTATCGGAACCGATACGCTTGGCTTCCATGGTAAAAGCACCACTTAGGTTTATAGTAGCACCAATAACTTCAGAACCAACTTGTTTTTCTACCGGTAAGCTTTCACCGGTCAGCATAGCCTCATCTACTGTGGAATATCCCTCAGTAATCGTGCCATCAACAGGGATCTTTTCACCTGCACGAACTTGTAAAATATCACCGGCTACCACCTTAGATGTAGGGATATCAATAAATTCTCCATCACGCAACACATGAGCCGTTGCAGGTTGTAAGGCAATCAATTTTTGAAGTGCTTCGGAGGTACGCCCTTTTGCAATCTCTTCTAAGAGTTTACCAAGAAGGATAAAAGTAATGAGCCACGCAGAGGTTTCAAAATATATTCCATGAGGGCCTAATTCAGGGTGAAATTGCCAGTTATAGATACTGAATAGATAAGCTACCGTCGTGCCCATTACAACGAGCACATCCATCGTAAGCGCCCCATTTTTCACTGCACTCCAGGCGCTCTTATAGAACATGAGACCAGGACCGAACTGAGCAATAGTAGCAAGAACAAACTCTACCCATACAGGCAATGCCTGAATACCAAATCGATGTAAGGTCATATTAATCATCATCGGTACCGCCATACAGGCGGCAATAATAAGGCGTGTAATATGAGGTTTTAAGTTAACCTTTTCTATTTCTTGCTTTGTTTCGTCTGCTTCTGCAGCACCAAAACCAATATTTGTAATGGCATCAATAATCTGTTGTGAATCTATAGTAGCGCCATCTTTATATTCAACGCTCCCCTTTCTAGTTAAGAGGTTGACCTTAACAGATTCTACGCCATCAACTTTAGAAACGACATTTTCAACGCGTTTTACACAGGCTGCACAGTGCATACCTGTAATATCAAATTCTTGTTTTTTTACGCTCATATTCACAGGCCTTTCTACTCTGTAGATATATCTTATCTTACAACTTACTATATTATTACAAATTCGTACTATATTTTGTATTTATGTACTTAAATATACGTCTAAACATCTATCTATAAAAAGCTATATATCCTATTGTAAATAAAATAGCAATAAACACGTTCACTAAGAATGTTTCAATATATTCTAAAACTTCAATATATGAACATATTACATGACTAACTACTCATATATCTACATTTAATAATAACATAAATTCTCATTACGTCAATATCCTACCAAATATAGAGGCTATTTCTTTTTTATAAGGGAATTAACCGCTTTTACCTATACATAGCCTTCATAAATAGATTATAATAAAGTGATGATGAATAAACATAAACTTTGATTCCAAAGGAGGTGAATATATGTCTGAATCAGTAAGCCCTACAGTGGAATTTACTTCGGTAGCAAAGGAATTTCGCCATGAATATGTTGTTGAAAAATCACGGTTTATAACAACAGTATATCCTTGCAAGACTGAAGAGGAAGCCCAAACCTTTATAAGCCGCATCAATAAAGAATTCTGGGATGCGCGCCATAACTGCACAGCCTATACATTAGGCCCACAGCAAGAACAACAACGATCTTCCGATAATGGAGAACCATCAGGCACAGCAGGTAAACCAATGCTAGAAGTACTCAAAAAGACTGGTATTACCAATGTAGCCGTCGTCGTAACACGTTATTTTGGAGGCATTAAATTGGGCGCTGGTGGCTTGATTCGGGCCTATTCACACTCCGTTGCGGAAACCTTACGTCTTGCGCCTAAAGAACTACATACAACACGAACTCGGCTACAAGCAAAGATTGACTATTCACTGTATGGAGCAGTAGAAAGATATGTACAGGATGAAAAATTACACTATGAAGCAAGCTTTGGTGAATATGTAGACATTACAATCCTAATACCACCTACTGATGTAGAGCGCATACAAAAAGAGCTCCAAGACATAAGTCATGGAGCTGCTACTTGTAATGTATTAGATTCTATTGAGGTGGTACTACCACTAGATAAATAATCTAGTTAGTAGATTCCAAACTTTTAATTGCCGTTATTAACTAAACCGGCTATACCTTGACCGAGTTCACGACGTTTTTCCTTAGTCATAGGATAAGGCCATACTCGTTCTAATTGTTTTTTCCGGCTAATTTTATTACGAGCCGTCATTAATCTACGTGCTTCCCAATTACGAATTGCTCGACTTAATGTTCTTTTTACCACGCCCATAGTAGTACCTACTTTCTTAACTATTGTTATATATCAAAATTTGTGATAAGTATAGAAAGATAATTTAAAACTTAATTTACTTTCTATTACTTTGTTGAATTTAGTATATATAGCATTTTATTAAATGTGAAATGACCGTTACTTAGTTCGTTATAATTTTTATTTATCATATTATGTGTATAATAGGGAGATTCTATGGATACATCTTACTACCACAATTTTATTACCCTTGTTCAAACGGGCAATATGACACAGGCCGCAGAGATTCTTCATATTACACAACCAGCGTTAAGTAAGCAGTTGAAATATTTAGAGGCTGAATTTGGGGCTCAATTAATCAACATTAAACGCGGCCAACGAGGATCAAACTTGCAATTAACAGATGCTGGTAAAATCTTCTATGAAAAAGCACAACAACTTTGCTCTATTGAAGAATCTACATATAATGCTGTACAACAATTGAATTCACGCATTGAAGGTACTTTACGCATTGCGACGTCTGCATCTCGTTCAACGCCAATCGTACAGCAATATTTACCAGCTTTTTCCATGAAATATCCATCTGTCCATTTTGAAATTTATGAAGGACTTATGACAAATGTAGTGACCCAACTCATCAACGGTAGCGCCGAATTAGGTATCGCCAATATTCAAATGGTAGATATCGATAAATTCGATATTCTGCTTACCCAAGAAGAGCATTTATACGCTATTTTCCGCCGTGATGTATTCTGGACAGATCGTGAGCATGATACCATCACGTGGGAAGACATAAAAAAATGTCCTCTATCCCTTTCTGGTGGCTCTGTCCGAATGATTATGCAATCTAGCTTAACAGATATGGAGCAACTTAATGCGGTAGCTATCACCACAACTAAAAGCTCAGCTATTGAGTGGGCCTCTTCTGGACGTACAGTTTCTTTAGTCCCAATGGACGCTAAGGAACTCATCAATCATCGCAAAATGGCCCGCATCAAATTACCAGAATTCTCGGGGGATTTCAAAAAAGCTTTTATCACACTTAAAGGCCATGCACTTTCCCCAGTAGCACAGCAATTTATTGACTTCTACAAAGCATATGTATAATCATAATTATACATATTATTACCATACTATGACATTAACAGTCTATATAATTGGCATCTATGTAATTATAGACCCCAATTCAATACATAAGAAAAGACCTAGTACTAAATGTACTAGGTCTTTTTGTATCATATCCTATATAACGACAATTCTTATGGTTGTTTAAGCTCGCCGTATATATGATTCTGTTATACTTGATGAACAGCACCTACAATATCAGTGATGCTGTTAAGATTATATTGTTCTACATATTCGCTCATTTCACGGGCAATACGTGAAATTGCTGTTGGATCTACCATCGTAGCTGTACCAACTTGAACGGCTTGCGCCCCTGCCATCATAAATTCGATAGCATCTGTGCCAGTCATGATACCACCAAGACCAATAATAGGAATAGTTACCCCTTTATAAACTTGGTGCACCATGCGAAGAGCCACGGGTTTTACGGCTGGGCCGGATAATCCACCATAAGTGTTCCCCAATACAGGCTTGCGACGGTGAATATCTATAGCCATGCCCAACAAGGTATTAATTAGACTTACTCCATTACCACCGCCTGCTTCAACAGCCTTTGCGATTTCTACAATGTCTGTTACATTTGGTGAAAGCTTAACGATAACAGGTTTATCCGTTACCTTACGAACCGCTTTAGTTACCGATTCAACAACCTTTGGATCTACACCAAAAGCAATGCCTTCACATTCTACATTTGGGCAAGATACGTTGACTTCTAACCCTGCAATGCCATCTACAGATAATGTCTCTGCCATCCAAGCAAACTCATCAATTGTGCCCGCAGACATATTCGCTAGCAATGGTACATCATATTTCTTAAGCTCTGGTAGAATTTCTCTAACAAAATGTTCAGCTCCAGGATTTTCAAGGCCAATGCAGTTCAATACGCCAGATGGTGTTTCTGCAATACGAGTTCCAGGGTTTCCGTGACGCCCCTTAGGTGTTAAACCTTTTACGGAGATAGCTCCTATCTCATTGCTAAGATCTAAATACCCAGCATACTCAGGGCCATTGCCAAAGGTGCCAGATGCGGCGATAATAGGATTTTTCATCTTAATCCCGCAATAATCAATGGCAAGCTTTGGATTTGGCGTAACGGTGTTATTTAAATCGCGTTCATGCATTAAAAGAACACCTCCTCAGCGGGGAATACAGGACCATCCTTACAAACTTTATAGCGTTTACCTTCTGCACCATCACAAGCACAGCCTAAACAACCTCCAGTACCACAGCCCATACGCTCCTCAAGAGAAACTTGGCAAGGCACATTCAGTTCTTTAGCCACTTGAGCTACGCCTTTCATCATCGGCGTAGGACCACAAGTCATGACAGAAGTAAAGGAATTAGCATTAATTAGGTCAGGCATAATAGCCGTAGGGAAACCTTTTGTGCCCACACTACCATCATCAGTAGTGATGTGGACTTGAACAGGTGTATCTTTAAATAAATCTGCCCAGAAGGTTTCGCTTTCATTTCTAAAGCCCAAAATAACTTGTGCTTCTTCACCTTCTTTCAAATGAGATGCGATACATAGCATCGGTGCAATACCAACGCCACCGCCAATGAGAAGCATATTATTAGATGTTACAAACGGTTCGCCCAAAGGGCCTAAACAATCTAATGTATCGCCAGGTACGAGATGTGTCATAATCTCAGTCCCCTTACCTACGACGCGATACAAAAGGGTAATCGTACCCTTTCGGGCATCAAATCCAGCATAGCTAATAGGGCGGCGCAATAATGGCGCCGTAGAGTCCGCTACGCGAACATTACAAAACTGTCCTACCTTTGCTTCTACTGCTTGTTTTGGTGCGTGAATATCCATAATCCACACATCAGAGCCTATTTGCTCATTGCGAACGACTTCGCCCTGTTCTACATAGCCACTCATGGTTATTACTCCAATTCAAAATCTTGTAACGCTTCTACAGAGTAGTTAGCATCATCTTTACGATTCGCCACAACACGCAATACTTCCCGTGCTGTATCAAGACTTGTTAAGCAAGGTGTACCCATTTCTACAGCGAGACGACGTAATTGGAAGCCTTCGCGTTCAGGACGTTTACCTGCAGTCAATGTATTAAGTACAAGATCGACCTTGTCTTGACGAATGTGGTCAGCACAGTTGTCATCCCCTTCAGAGATTTTATTAACCACCTTACAATCAACACCGTGTTCGATAAAGTATTTACCTGTACCACCAGTTGCTTCAATATGATAACCAAGATCGATGAACCCTTTTGCAAGTTCACAAGCTTCTGCTTTATCACGGTCTGCTACTGTCATGAGAATTGTACCATCCTCTGGAATACGCATGTTTGCACCATTGATAGCTTTGAATAAAGCTTCAGAATATGTACGACCAATCCCCATAACTTCGCCAGTAGATTTCATTTCAGGTCCAAGGGCGATTTCCACAAGCCCCATTTTGGAGAAGGAGAATACAGGTGCTTTTACAGCTACATAAGGTTTATTAGGTACAAGACCAAGTGGCAAGCCCAAATCTTTTAAGCTTTCACCAAGGGCAATGCGTGTTGCACATTCTACCATATTGATACCTGTAACCTTAGAAATGAACGGTACAGTACGGCTAGAACGGGGGTTAACTTCGATTACGTTAAGTTCACCATCAGCCACGATATATTGAATATTAAGTACACCTTTAACATTAAGGCCTACTGCAATACGACGTGTATAATCAACGATTTGATCAATCAATTCTTGACTCAAATGTTGAGCTGGATAAACGGCCATGGAGTCACCAGAGTGAACACCGGCGCGTTCGATTTGTTCCATAATACCAGGGATACATACATCGGTACCATCGGAAATAGCGTCAACCTCTACCTCCATACCAACCATATAACGGTCGATAAGAACAGGATGCTCCTTAGATGCTACTACGGCTTCCTTCATGTATACATCAAGCTCTTTATCGTTGTATACGATTTCCATCGCACGACCGCCCAATACATAAGAAGGGCGAACGATTAATGGGTATTTCAACTTTTTAGCTGCTTCTTGTGCTTCTTCATCAGAGGTTACCAGAGCACCTACTGGGCGAGGAATACCAAGTTTCGCCAACAATTCATCAAAGCGTTCACGGTCTTCCGCCATATCGATGCTATCTACGGATGTACCGAGGATTTTGACGCCACGTTCTGCCAATGGGCCTGCCAAATTGATAGCCGTTTGACCACCAAATTGAGCAATGACGCCCGCTGGCTGTTCTTTATTGATGATTTCCATAACATCGTCCACAGTCAATGGCTCAAAGTATAAAGAGTCAGAAATATCAAAGTCTGTAGACACTGTTTCTGGGTTGTTATTAATCATAATAGATTGGTAACCCGCTTTACGAAGGGCCCAAGAGGAATGTACGGAACAGTAATCGAACTCTACACCTTGACCGATACGAATCGGACCGGAACCAAGTACCACTACGGATTTTTCGCCTAGTGGTTTAACTTCGTCTTCTTGTGCATACGCACTGTAATAATAAGGTGTTTTAGATTCAAATTCAGCTGCGCAAGTATCTACGTATTTATATGTTGGAAGAATATTCCATTCTTTACGTTTTGCACGAACATCTTCTACAGTTGTATTAGCATAACGAGCGATAATGGAATCAGTGAAGGAATAACGTTTTGCTTTGCGCAATACATCCTCTGTTAAACCTTGCTCAGCCAATGCTTTTTCCACAGTAACAATGTTTTTGATTTTTTCAATAAAGAATGTATCAATTTTTGTAATATAGTGAATTTTTTCTACACTGATTCCCTTGCGAAGTGCTTCTGCTACAACATAGATACGTTCATCATCTACTAAATGTAAACGTTCGATCAATTGTTCCATAGACTCATGAGCGATTTTCTTAAGCTCAATATGGTCTAAACCGATCTCCAAGGAACGAATTGCTTTTAACAAAGACCCTTCTAAAGAGCGGTCGATAGCCATAACTTCACCAGTAGCCTTCATTTGTGTGCCCAAGGTACGATCTGCTAAGTTGAATTTTTCAAAAGGCCAGCGTGGAAACTTAGTTACTACATAGTCAAGAGTCGGCTCAAAGCATGCTTTAGTTTCACCGGTTACAGCATTTGTAATTTGATCCAATGTCATGCCTACTGCAATTTTTGCTGCTACCTTCGCAATTGGGTACCCAGTTGCTTTAGATGCCAATGCAGAGGAACGAGATACGCGAGGGTTTACTTCGATAACAATATATTCGTTGCTATTTGGATTCAAAGCGTATTGTACGTTACAACCGCCTTCGATTTTTAAATAACGGATAATCTCTACAGATGCGGTACGCAGCATTTGGTATTGAATATCGTTCAAGGTTTGGCTTGGTGCCACAACGATAGAATCCCCAGTATGCACACCAACAGGGTCAATATTTTCCATATTACATACGATGATGCAGTTATCTGCACTATCGCGCATTACTTCGTATTCAATCTCTTTCCAGCCTGCAACGGAACGTTCTGCTAGAATTTGGTGAATTGGTGAAAGTTTCAAACCACGACGTGTGATTTCATACATTTCATCTTCATTATGGGCAATACCTCCACCAGTACCGCCTAATGTGTATGCAGGACGGATGATAATAGGATACCCAATACGATTAGCAAAGGCTACTGCTTCTTCAAGATCGTTAAAGATATCGGATTCAGGGACCGGTTGGTTGATTTCCTTCATCGCTTCTTTGAAGAGTTCACGGTCTTCGGCTTGTTTAATGGCTTCAAGAGTTGTACCAAGAAGTTTTACACCATATTCTTCTAATACGCCAGCTTCAGACAATTGTACCGCCATATTAAGACCTACTTGACCACCTAATGTAGCCAACAAGCCCCAAGGGCGTTCTTTTTTTATAACTTCTGTTACGAATTCAAGACTAATCGGTTCTACATATACGCGGTCTGCAATATCTGTATCAGTCATAATAGTAGCAGGGTTGGAGTTAACTAATACTACTTTATAACCCTCTTCTCGAAGGGAACGGCATGCTTGTGTACCAGCATAATCAAACTCTGCAGCTTGACCGATAATAATTGGACCAGAACCAATTACAAGTACTTTTTTTGCTTCTGAGGTCATATTATTTTCCCTTTCTCATTAAGTCTTCAAATTCGTCAAATAAATATAGGTTATCAGTAGGTCCTGGGGATGCTTCTGGATGGTATTGTACGGAGAAGATTGGCAATTCTTTATGACGCATACCTTCTACGGTACCATCATTTACGCTACGATGTGTAATTTCTACGAAATCTGGCAAAGAAGTATCATCTACCGCATAACCATGGTTTTGAGATGTAATATATACCCGACCAGTACGTAAATCTTGTACAGGATGGTTAGAACCACGGTGACCAAATTTCAATTTGAATGTGGTGCCACCATAAGCTTGTGCCAATACTTGATGCCCCATACAGATGCCAAAGATTGGTTTCTTACCAAACATTTTCTTTACTTCTTCTACTGCATAGCCAAGATCTTGAGGGTCTCCAGGGCCATTAGATAAAAAAATACCATCTGGATTTGCTGCCAACACATCTTCAGCCTTAGCATCTGCAGGAAATACAGTAAGACGACAGCCTGCAGCTTCTAGAGAGCGAAGGATATTTTCCTTTACACCATAATCCATTACCGCTACGTGGAATTCAGCATTTTTATCGCCACGCATACCTTGCCATTTTGTAGTTACACGCATAACTTGATCTGTTGGCAAGTCTTGTTTAAACAATTTTTGAATATCTTCCATAGGGTAATCAGAGCGTACGAGTACGCCCTTCATTACACCATGGTTACGAAGAACACGTGTAATCGCACGTGTATCTACATCATAAAGGCAAGGGATGCCGTGCAAACGAAGATACTCACTAAATAACCCCTCATTTTGCCAGTTAGATGGGAAGTCACACAGTTCACCTACAATAAAACCTTTACAATATGGTTTAGGACCTTGAGTGATAGAATTTAAAGTACCATAATTACCAATTAAAGGATAGGTTAATGTAATAATTTGATCCGCATAGGATGGGTCAGTCAAGATTTCTTGATACCCGGTCATACCTGTGTTAAATACAACTTCGCCTACCGTTGGGGCGCCACCTAATAAGGAACCTTCAAACACGGAACCATCTTCAAGAACTAACTTGCCTTTCATTATAAGACTACGCCCTCCTTCATAACAATTTTGCCATCAACTACTGTGAGTTTAGCTTTACCTGTAACAGTCATACCATCAAATGGGCTAACTTTACCTTTTGTATAAAATTTATTTCTATCTACTGTCCACTTTTCAGTTGTAGAAAATACAGTAATATCCGCTGGCTTACCAACTTCAAGAACACCTGCATCAAGGTGCATCAACTCAGCTGGTCGAGTACTCATATAGTACACAACTTGATCAATGCTAAGTTTATCAGGACCATATGCATTTGTAATAACCGCTGCCAAAGATGTTTCGAGGCCACTAAAACCATTTGGTGCACAGCAGAATTCATGGTCTTTTTCTTCGTATGCATGTGGTGCATGGTCTGTAATAATCGCATCGATTGTGCCATCTTTCAAGCCTTCTAATAATGCTTGGCGATGATCTTCTGAGCGAATTGGAGGAGCCATTTTAAATGCTGGATTATATTCGCGTAGGTATTCATCTGTGAAAGACAAATGTTGGCTTGTAACTTCACAGGTTACATTAAGACCTTTAGCCTTCGCATGGCGCACCATATCTACAGTATTTTTACTACTTACGTGAGCAATATGGATATGACCACCTGTCATTTCAGATAACAAGATATCACGAGCAACAGCCAAATCTTCAGCTACTGCAGGACGACCAATAACACCTAATTCATAAGAAACAATACCTTCATGCATATGGCCATTTTTAGTCAATGTAATATCTTCTGCATGGTCGATAACCATCTTATTAAACATGGACGAGTATTCTAAAGCACGACGCATAAATGCAGCATTTTCTACATAGTGACCATCATCGGAGAAAGCTACTACACCAGCTTCTGCCATATCCCCCATTTCAGCAAGTTCCTTACCTTCAAGACCTTTTGATACAGCACCAATAAATTCTACCTTAACAACACCAGTAAGTTCGGCTTGCTTTTGCAACCCTCTTACGAGCGCAGCATTATCTACCACAGGATTTGTATTAGCCATAGTTACAACACGTGTGAAACCACCTGCAGCAGCGGCTTGTGTACCGGAGTGGAAATCTTCTTTCGCTTCTTGACCTGGCTCACGCAAATGTGTGTGAATATCGATAAGGCCTGGTGCTACAATAAGACCTGTTGCATCATATATCTCAGCACCTTCAGCATTTAAGTTTTGACCGATGGCTGCAATTTTACCATCTTTTACGAGAATGTCTGCTACTTCGTTTTGTTTTTTCGCCGGATTTACTACCGTACCATTTTTAATAAGCAAGCTCACTACCGTCACCTCCGATAATAGTTAAGTACAATACAGCCATACGTATAGCTACGCCATTACGCACTTGTTCTTGAATTACTGATTGATCAGAATACGCAACATCTGGTGCGATTTCTAGGCCACGGTTCATCGGGCCTGGATGCATGACCATTACATCGTCTTTAGCTAATTTCAATACATCGCTATTGATACCAAAGATACGTGCATATTCTCTGTTTGTAGGATATAGTGCAGAGTGAATGCGTTCTAATTGAATGCGAAGTACGTTTACCACATCTGCATCAGCAACGGCTTCACGAATATCGTGGTGTACGGTAACACCTAATTTTTCAAGTTCTGGATATACCATTGTACGAGGACCAGCTAAATGTACATCAGCCCCCATTTTTGTAAGTCCATAAATATTGGAGCGTGCTACGCGACTATGCATTATATCGCCAAGGATAACCACCTTTAAGCCTTCAATAGATTCCTTTTTCTCTAAGATAGAATACATGTCTAGTAATGCTTGTGTTGGATGCTCATGAGCGCCATCACCTGCGTTAATGATAATCGGATCTACGGCTTTCGTAGCGTATAAAGGTGCACCTTCTGCGCTGTGGCGCATTACGATAGCATCTGTACCCATGTAGGACATAGTTAATAATGTATCGCGGAAGCTTTCACCTTTACCCATGGAAGATCCACTAGGAGAAAGATTGATTACGTCAGCCCCTAAGTATTTACCGGCTAACTCAAAGGAACTACGGGTACGAGTACTTGGTTCCATAAAAAGGTTGATAATGGATTTCCCCTTTAAAAGTGGAACCTTCTTGTCATCAGAAAGAACGATTTTCTTCATTTTCTTTGCCACATCTAAAATCAATTTGATTTCTTCAGGTGACACATTTTGCAAACCCAATAAATCTTTGCCTTTTAGGCTAACTTGTCCCATGATTTCCTCCTAACTCACGTAACAAAAAAGACCTTTTGCCCAGGGCAAAAGGTCAAATAGTTTGCACAAAGAAGCCCCTATGGGCACTTCAACTATATTCCTTTCTCAGCCTCTCTGGACTAAATTAAAAGGTATTGTATTATGCAATGGTCTCTCGTACCATATATGCATTTCTTTATTTATTGTACTGAATCCACCTTTGAAAGTCAATGTAAAACACAAAATTCATATGGATTTTAAAAAGAGGACAAGCATATAAAATTGCTTGTCCTCTCTATATTTAAACAGCTATTAATCCACTTCTATATCTTAAACTTTAATCTAAAATTTTTTTTAGAAATTAAGGGTCTTAACCTAATGGATATAATCTTGGTGGGTTTTCTTCATCATTTTGCTGTTCATTTTGTGGAGTATATGGCATTTGATCTTGTTGCGGCTCATTCGCTACAGGATCTATCTGCACATATTGCTGATTTGGCGACAATTGAGGTTGACGTTGCTCACGACGACGTGTATTTTGAGATGCAGTCGGTCTAGGTTTTGTCAACTCATCAATGGATACAGCATTTGGAATAGTTACATTTGATGTATCCCCATGAATATCATCAAGTTCACTGAAGGAAGGAGTCCTCTTAGATGCTTGAGCAGCCTTACGTTCGGCTTCAAGTTGTTGACGTGCAAGTTCTGCACGACGACGAGCACTCTCTTGTTGATCTCGGACACGTTGAATAGCTTCAGCACGCTCTTTTGCTTTACGCTCGATTTCAGCTTGAGCCAACGCTTGTTGACGAGCAGCTTCAGCTTTACGCTCTGCTTCTAGTTGCGCTTTATATCGTTCCTCAGCAATACGTCGTGCCTCTGCGGCTTGACGTTCTGCTTCAGCTCGTTCTGCAGCAAGTCGCTCTTGCTCTGCCTTACGAGCTTCTGCCGCTAAGCGGGCCTCCTCTGCTTTACGAGCCTCTTCGGCACGTCTTGCTTCTTCTATGCGGCGAGCTTCTTCGGCTCTACGCGCTTCTTCAGCACGTTTAGCCTCTGCAACAATTCGAGCTTCTTCTGCACGGCGCGCAGCTTCAAGACGTTCCTGTTCAGCTCTACGTTGTGCCTCAAGTCTAACTGCTTCTGCTTTCCGAGCTTCTTCTGCTCTACGTGCTTCTGCTGCTAAACGAGCTTGTTCAGCTTTACGCGCTGCTTCAATTCGAGCTGCTTCAGCTTTGCGTGCGTCCTCTGCTCGTTTTGCTTCTGCTGCTACGCGAGCGGCCTCAGCTTTACGTTCCGCTTCAATTCGAGCTTCTTCTGCTCTACGCGCTTCCTCCGCACGACGAGCCTCTTCTGCTTTTCTTGCTGCTTCCATTTGTTGTGCTTCCAAAGCAGCCTTAGCCTCTGCCGCTCTACGAGCGTCTTCTTGGCGCTTCGCTTCAAGAGCGGCTTGCTCGGCAGCACGTTGTGCTTCTAAAGCAGCTTTCGCTTCTGTTGCTTTACGAGCTTCTTCGGCACGTCTTGCTTCCAATGCTTCCTGCTCAGCTTTACGTTGTGCTTCTAAACGAACTCTAGCCTCAGCAGCCAAGCGTTCCTCTTCGGCCTTTTTGGCTTCTAAAGCAGCTTTTTCTGCTGCTCGTTGCGCTTCAAAGCGAGCCTTAGCTTCGGCCGCTTTTCTTTCTTCCTCCGCTTTGCGTGCGGCCTCAATACGAGCAGCTTCAATTCTACGTTCTTCTTCAAGACGTTTTGCTTCCGCTGCTAGTCGAGCTTCTTCTGCTTTACGAGCCGCCTCTAGTCGATCCGCTTCCGCTTTTCTCGCTGCCTCGATACGTGCCATTTCAGCTTTACGAGCCGCTTCCGCCTTTCGAGCTTCCTCTGCTTTACGCTCTGCTTCGGCTTTTTCAGCCATCTTGCGCTCAATTTCAGCATGCTTGGCCTCTGCAGCCTTTCGCAACATTTCAGCTTTTTCTGCAGCTAGTCGAGCCTCTTCGGCTTTTTTACGAGCTAAGGCTTCTTTCTCGTCTTTTGCTTTTTTAAGTTGCGCTTCTTTTTTTACATCTGCTGCAGCTTTATCGCTCATCTTTTTAGTTTCTTCATGAGCAATTTTTTCTGCCCGTTTAGCTGGACTTTCAACAGTAGATTTTTTAGTATCTACTGTCCCTTTATCTCCATCTTTCCCCCCTACAGGACCTACAGGTATTTGTGTCCCCCCTTGAGTTGGGTGCCCTAAGATATCTTTAACATCTTTCGGTACATTAACAGCAATGGTTTGATGTTTTTGTGGATTTGCAAGAGATTCAGGAATCAACAAGAAACGAATTGGCAAATTCGATGCACCAGCTGGCATAAAGTTTAACGTTAATAAATCGCCCGCATTATAGTTCCCTAAAAGACGGCTATCTAATATAGTACCTTCCCCTAATGCGGAAATACCATCTGCACCACCAATGTGATAAGTCCGTGTATCTGTCTGTCCCCTTCTAGCACCTTGTTGATGTAATGTTTTTATCGTAAAGGAACCAGAATAAGGTCCCCCAAGAGGGTTAAAATACAGTCTAAACGGTTCATTACCCTTAGTAGGAATTTTTAGCGTATATGATACGCCATAGTTACCACGATCTCGAACAAATGCTTTATTTTGCATTTCGTCTACACCATTGATAAACGTATCTTCTCGGTCATTACCAATTTCTACAAAGGCACCACCTAAAGCGGTGTCGAATGGTGTAGCAACCTCCATATTACGTTTAGCACCAGTATAGGTACCGCGCAATTGTATTTCATCTATGGGAAGATTTTTCACCCAATGTGACGCATCTACGGGGTCCATCCCCATAGGCAGCATCATAACACGCGCAAATATAGGCCCTTCTGTTTTAATATCTACAATACCCGTAAATAATGCATCTCGATTTACCGGTGTATTTTCTAAGTCACTAAAGATTAATTGGCGCCCTTGTGGTGGAATGCTAAGAGAATATAATGGTCTTGCATCTGGGCTTTCATTAAGAGGTTGCTCCAAATCCTTTCGAGACAAATCACGACCTGCTGCAAAATAATCAGGTGTAGCTACAGATTTTAATTGTCTCATGACATGTACTGAAGTTGGATAAGCCGTTTGGTTTTCTAAGACGATAGCAATCTTGTGAGGTAAATCCATTTCATTTACATGATAGAAATAGATACGACCATTGCCATTAATTGTACCTGCACTTAACGTACCTCCTACAGGTCCTACATATTCAGGACTATCTGATAGGAGCAATGTATCCGTTTGAGACACCAACGATGGTGGCAACGGAGAAAACTGAAAATATCCAATTGATTGTAAATCTATATCACGAGCTTCTACATGGCCTGTAAGGGCAGCCATGGCGGCCATAGCCGCAGCTACACAATATCTTGATTTATAGGAAAACATATATTATTACCTCTATACTTCTTCGAGCCCCAATGGGTCATACGTAAGTGCTAATGCTTCAATCTTCTTTAGTCGATGGCCAATTCCAGATTTAGATAGTTTCCCCTCCATCAACTCTTCAAGTTCTTTTAAACTCGCTTCAGGATTCTCCCACCGAAGTCTTGCAACGACGCGCAACTTTTCTGGTAATTCTTCAATGCCGATTTCTCTATCAATAATACGGATTGCTTTTACCTGACGAACTGCTGCATCCACAACCTTCTGTAAATTTGCAGTCTCACAGTTGACTTGACGATTAATTTGATTCCGTACGGTTTTCATAATCCGCACATTTTCAAATTCCATAAGCGCCGATTGAGCACCCATGATTTGCAAACAATTTGTTACTGCATCCCCTTCTTTAAGATATACTACATACTCTTCCTTCCGCTCCGTTAAGCCTGCATGAATGTGAAAAAGCCGTAATACATGGATAATTTCCCTCGCAAAAATCTCGTTTCCCGTCATAAACTCAAGATGGTAATCACTTTGTGGTTTATTAACAGAGCCTCCCCCTAAAAAAGCTCCCCTTAAAAAGGCACGTCGTGCTTCCATTGATTTGAGCCAACTGCGAGGAATTTGTTCGGTTACAGGCCATAAAGCGAGATCCTCTAAAGCCCGTCTCCCCTCTATAGAAGGTTCCACAGAGAGCGTATACATATTTTTTTTACGCAGGTTTAAACCTTGTCGTACTAATACATTTGTAGGTAATTCGTATTGCTTTTTCAAAATCCCAAGCAACCGACGAGCTACTGCATTATTAGCCGTAGCCAAACGAATGCCAACGGCACCTTTCATCCCCAAAATGATAGATCCGCTCATACGCAATAAGCAAGACGCTTCAATTTTCATGGCCACATCTGCATCATTAGAGGCTTCATATTGGCATAATTCATTTTTTACATCTTCTGCAAATGACATGGACATCCCTTCTCATTAATGATCATCTCGTTGAAGATAATATTCCAAGATATGCGGTTCAGTGTTAGATTGCATAGCATGAATGATATCCATAATAACTTTACCTAACCGTTCAGGATCGTGAACAGCTGGTTTTTGAGGGTTAATTAAGGTAGCTCGTATAGTGCGGATTCCTTTGTCTTGTAACTTCTTAGTATCTAATACCAATGGTTCAGATCCTACAGCACTATATTGTTCAACCATTTGAATTGGCAACGGCCCATCATTGGCAAGAACAGTATCTATAATTCCTTCTCCGCCATGAGCAATTAAAGCCTCTACATGATCATTTAATGTGTAGCCTGTGGTTTCACCCGGTTGTGTCATAACATTAGCAATATAGATTTTATTAGCCTTACTGGCACGTACATGAGAGGCCAACTTATCGGTTAGTAAATTTGGGATAATGCTTGTATATAAACTACCAGGACCTAAAATAATTACATCCGCTTCATCAATGGCACGTAATGCAGCCCCCTCTGGCTTAGGCAATGCTGGATCACTATAGATATGACGAATTCGTTTACCCGAGTGTGGTATATTACTTTCACCTTCTACAATAGTGCCATCTGTCATCTCTGCACGCAATTTAATGAACTCTGTAGAGGAAGGAATTACACGACCACGGACACGCAACAATTTACTAGCCGCTTCAAGAGCTTCTTCAATATCTCCATCATAAACTTGAGCAAGCGCAGTGATAAAGAGATTACCAAAACTGTGCCCAGAAAGCTCATTTTCACCATCGAAACGATAACGGAATAAGTTCTCCATCACTCCTTCTTGTTCAGCTAATGATACTAAACAGTTTCGCAAATCACCAGGAGCTATCATTTGAAAGTCTTCTCGCAAGCGACCAGAAGAACCTCCATCATCAGCGACAGTTACAATCGCAGATAGGTTTGATGTATGTGATTTTAAACCACGCAATAAATTTGATAAGCCCGTACCACCACCGATTACTACAATTTTTGGGCCCTTATCGAGTCGGATATTTTGAAAAATAATATCCGATACCTTGCTGTCAGGATTAGGTAGTACCGCACGAATAATCGTTTTAATAACTTTACTCGTACCGATGAGCATTAATACAGCACCAATCGATAATACTACAGTCCCTACAGCAATGAGTACATTATAATTGTAAAAGCCCGTCATATTATAGGAAAAGGCAAGTACAATATCTTCAAGAACCGCAAGCCATTGATAGTTAAAAATCAAAGAAATACCAATAATTAAAAGACCTACACCACAACTAAATAGGGCAAGCCAACGTTTTATATTTAGACCCGGAATTAGCCACCGGAACCATCCTTTTCGCAACATAATCCCCCCTACCTAGTTATCAAGTGTTATAATTTCATGAGGATTATAATCTTCTTCTACATTATTTTTCATCATATCTCTATGTTCAACAGTTACACGATATCCTTTTTCTAACAAGTGGGAGTATAGAGCCTCTGCCATAGCTACAGATCTATGCATACCACCTGTGCAACCTACTGCCACAATAAACTGAGATTTCCCTTCTTGTTCATAATTTGGTACAAGGAAGTCCATGGTATCAAAGTAACGTTTTTTAAATTCCTCGGTTACTTCAAAGGAATGGATATATTCATTCACTGCTTTCACACGACCTGTTTTATGACGAAACTCAGGAATATAAAATGGATTAGGTAGAAAACGAACATCCCATACCATATCTGCATCGAGAGGAATACCATACTTAAAACCAAAGCTCACTACAGTAATCGCCATACCATGAGCTTCATCAACTTGAGCAAAGCGCGTTTTTAAATACTCTTTCAAGCTAGCCGTCTTCATATTAGTGGTATCAATAATAAAATCTGCTTTATGGCGCACAGAGTTAAGAATTTGGCGTTCTTTTTTTAGCCCTGTTGTAATTAGCCCATTAGGAGCCAATGGATGACTCCGTCGACTTTCCTTATATCGACGAATCAAAGTCTCATCTGTAGCATCCATAAATACAATTTCAAAATCTACCTTCATATCTTTTAATGTATCTAAAGATGAAGAAAGAGCTTCAAAAAATTCGCCCCCCCGAATATCTACAACAAGAGCAACGCGATTAGTCCGTTCTCCACCTTGTCGGCAAATTTCACTTAATTTAGGAATCAGCACAGGGGGAATATTATCAATACATAAATACCCCATATCTTCTAAAGCTTGCAATACTTGAGTTTTGCCGGCACCTGACATACCTGTAACTATTAACAAACGAAATGCTTCCATAGTTTTACTCCATTATAAAAGATTATCTTCAATCCAATGGGCTACTCCATCGTCATTATGATGGCCACAAATTGTATGAGCCACAGATTTTACATGATCTGTAGCGTTTTCAACAGCTACAGAGTAACCTGTTTTACGTAGCATAGAAATATCATTTTCTGCATTACCAAAAGAAACGATATGTTCTAAACTAATATGATTATCTAAAGCTAGTTGTGTCAAAGCACGCCCCTTTGACACATTAAGGGCAACGATTTCTAAAAAGTCTTTTTGGCTACGAACTAGATTAACCAAATCGCCCACTTCAGGAGTCAAAGTATCAATAATTTGATCAATCCCCTCTACTGTATCAATAGCGATTAGCTTATTTGGTTCAGACTCTAAAGTATATAAGCCATCACCTAAAAACTCTACTTTCGCTCCCGTTTGAACTTCATAGAGATCGGACTGCCATGTTTTATGATGACATAGCAAATGATCATCTATATAGGATTGTATATGCCAATCATATTGTTTTGCTAATTCATAAATACGCTGTACAGCCTCAACAGAAACGGTCTGCTCAAATAGTTTACACCCTGTTTCTAATTCTTGAATGAGTCCTCCAGAGAACAAAATCATGGGTACATTACCAAGCTTTAAAGCAGAACCAATAGGCTTTGCCGTTTGATACATCCGTCCCGTAGCAATGGTAACAACGATGCCCCTTTGCTGTAAACGATGTAACACATCTACTGTATAGTCAGATACAGTATTATCACTGCGTACCAAGGTTTCATCACAATCAATGGCAACCATTTTAATATGAGAAAAAGAAGGATTCATGTTTGCCTCCTTTATAAAAATTTTAAATACTCTTTATTATACCATTAATAGTGGCTATATAGATAGAAATTAGCGGTAAGAACTCTAATAATGATTAGAAAGTATAGTCATAAAACTTTCATTAAATGCAAAATCCTCTATTATCAATTAATTATTATTTCTTAATCAATTGTATAATATTAATAAAACACTATAATAAACACTTCATATAATTTTCATTTAACTTTATATTAAACACAAAAAAGAGACTCCCGAAGAAGTCTCTTTCATATAATTAACTATCAAATTAGAATTTGTAGTTAAGGTCTGCACGGTAAAAGTCACCTTTGTCAGTACCATCTTGAGTTTTCCAGTCGAAACCATAGTTAGCAGATAAACCAACGTTATTTTGCAATGCATAGTCAACGGAAGCCATCCAACCTTTAGCATCTGTAGTGTAGAATTGATTATAAGTAGTATCTACAATTGGTGCATTTTTCTTTTGGTTGAAGTATTGACCTTTTACGCCCCAAGTACCTGCTTTTTTGATGTCGTAGTTACCAAAGCCAAGACCTGCAGTCCAAGCTTGAGAGTCGTCTACATGGGAATCTTTCAACCATTCGCCACCAACCCAAACTTTGTCGAAGTTAGCATCAGCATTGAAGCCATAGATGTTTTTGTAACCATTATCAGTATCTTGATTTACACGGTCGTAGAAACCGCCTACCATAGTGTGTTTACCTACTTTACCAGTTAAACCAATATATGTGTTAGTTACATTTTGATCTTTTGTTAATTCGTTACCATTGGTATTATTGGCAACAATTCTACCATTATCACCGGATACCATGTAACCGTATGCAGCTTGTACATTAATTTTATCGTTGCCAACATTCAATTGAGCACCGTCGAATGTGCCGTCGAACATCAAGCCGCCACCGAAGGATTGACCGAAACGACCAGCTTTAGCGGATACGCGTTCGCCGAATTTATGGTTTACATAAGCGCGGTCAATTGTAGCATCTGCTTTATCTTCATTTTCAGAATTGCCTAATTCGAAGTTACCAGAAGTCAAACGAACTACAGCGTCTGTACGATCGTTTACTTTTGCGTTGAATTGTACACGTGCACGAGCGTCAAATTTGGATTTAGCATGTTCAGCATCTTTGTAACGAAGACGAGCATCACCAGTAACTTTTACATTACCAACGCGGTCTTCCAAGCGAGCTACACGAACGCCCAAGTTGTTCAATTCGTTGGAGAATTCATCAGCCAAACGGTTGATCATAGCTTGTTGTTCAGCGTTAGCGCGGTCTTGATTAGCCATAGCTTTAGCTACCATTTGAGCCATTTCGTAACGAGTGATGTTATTTTGGCCTTTGAAAGTACCATCTGGGTAACCATTGATAACACCAGCGTTAGCCAATTGAGAAACTGCTTGGTATGCCCAAGAATCTGGAGTTACGTCGGAGAATGGGTTAGCTGCGAATGCAGTAGTTACACCCAATACTGCTGTTGCTGCAAAGATTGCTGCGAATTGTTTTTTCATAGTTGAATTCCTTCTTTCTGAAAAAAATAGAAAATAAAATGTTACAAGTCATAACATTCACATTCTACTCAGTTCTTCAGATTAAGAATCTTTGGGAGTGTCCACGTTTCCTCGCCACATTCTACATCGAAGTTCTTCATTTCATGTGTTTGCTACTTCTCGTACGGTGATATTAGCACAACCACTTTTTCGTGTAAACCCTTTTTTCTCAATTGTGTTCTCATTATCTTGTTTTTATAACTTAAAATGCTTGCTAAGTTAGATTTTATCTAGTTTTATAGGATATAATTTTTTTCATAAAAAAATTTAATTTTATATCCTTTTCTATTAATTGAGAATTTTTATTATATTTTTCATTAAGTTAAACTTATTAATATATATATAATTAATAAGAAATTTATCTTTCTATACAGAAAGATTTTATAAATATATCCTACAATATAAGGGATATAATTCTTGATAACCACTAAATTATTCGATTACTTTTAATATTATGTATTTATAAAACATTTTACTATATATATACTATTATATATAAAATAATTCATAATACTTTTATGCAACAAAAAAAGACTTCCGAAGAAGTCTTTTTTTTGTTTGTAAGGGAATTAGAATTTGTAATTTAATTCTGCACGGTAGAAATCGGAAAGATCATTACCGCTTTGGTCTTTAGAGTTGAAACCATAACCAGCGGATAAACCTACGTTATCTTGTACTGCGTAGTCTACGCTAGCCATGTAACCTTTGTAACCATTAGATGTATTTGTTAAATCATATGCTTGATCCCAAGTGGAACTTACGATTGGTGCATTAGCTTTTTGGTTGAAGTATTGACCTTTCACATCCCATGTACCTTTTTTAGCGATATCGTAGTTACCATAGCCAAGACCTGCTGTCCAAGCTTGAGAATCGTCTACGTTAGAAGCTTTCAACCATTCACCGCCAGCCCACAATTTATTTTTACGGAAGTCCGCATTGAAACCGTAAACATCTTGTTTATCGGAATTAACTGTTACACCATTGTGGTTCAAGTTGCCGCTAGATAATCTGGAGTAGAAACCACCAACGGAGGATTCTTTACCAACTTTACCTTTTAAGCCTACATAGGATACAGATGGGTTATCAGATTTGGAGTTGCCATCAGCAGCACCATCAATCATGTAACCATACGCACCTTGTACTTGAACTTTATCATTACCTACATTCAATTGTGCACCGTCAAATGTATCATCGTACATCAAACCGCCACCAATTGTTTGTTGGAAACGACCAGCTTTAGCAGATACGTTGCTACCAAATTTGTGATCCACATAAGCACGATCGATTGTTGCTTGAGAACCTTTAGTAGAGTCACCAAATTCATAATTACCTTTTACACGAACAACTGCTTGTGTTTTATCATTTACATTAGCATTGAATTGTACACGTGCACGGCCGTCAGTTAAGGATTTACTATTAGCTTTGTAAACACCTTTGTCTTCAGAACCTTGGTAACGGATACGAGCATCGCCAGTTACCTTTACATTACCTACACGGTCTTCCAAGCGAGATACTCGAACGCCGAGGTTGTTCAACTCGTTAGAGAACTCATCTGCCAAGCGGTTAATCATAGCTTGTTGTTCAGCGTTAGCACGGTCTTGGTTAGCCATAGCTTTAGCTACCATTTGAGCCATTTCATAACGAGTGATGTTGTTTTGGCCTTTGAAAGTGCCATCTGGATAACCATTAACGATACCAGCTTGTGCCAATTGGGATACTGCTTGGTATGCCCAGCTGTCTGGAGTTACATCGGAGAATGGATTTGCAGCAAATGCTGTTGTTACACCTAACACTGCTGTTGCTGCTAACATTGTTGCGAATTGTTTTTTCATAATGAATTCCTTCTTTCTTATAAATAAGAATTTATATTTGCAGAAGACGTTCACTACATAAGTAGTATCACTATGAAAGATGTATTAGGAGTGTCCATGTTTCCTCAACTAAATTATCTATCTTAGCTCCACTTCTTTGTAGCGTAGCCTTTCTGTTGATGTGAATATACCATCACCCCAAAACTTTGTAAAGCATTTTACACAACTAAATCTTATGAAATTTCTTTCATGAATAAAATTTATCCTAAAAACATAGATTTTTACTGTATTTTTAAAAATTTAGTTTTACAAAATTTCATTTTATAGACTAAAAAAATAGATGATTTTATTATCTACATCCATAAAATTAATAATTATTACTTATTAAATATAAATAATATAATAATTATAATTAATTTATATATTTGAATTGTTTATTTTCTATAAGATAACTAAGTAATATATTTAGATTCAACCTAGCCGTCTTGCTAAATTTTATTTAGTATACATTTCACAAGATACAACGTAACTTAATCCTTCTTAACTTATAAAAAAGCCTATCTACGATGAAAAACATCATAGATAGGCTTTCACGATTATTAAATTGCGTAAGAAACAAACCCTAAAATATGATCAACAGGAACTGGGCCGATAAACCGACTATCACTAGAATGATTACGATTATCCCCCATCACAAATACATAACCTTCAGGAACTGTTACAGGTGTAGAACGAGTATAATTCATTTTTGTATCTTTTGTATATGGCTCTTGTAATTTCTCTCCGTTACGCCATACATACCCATCTTTAAACTCTAGTACATCACCAGGTCTACCTATTACACGTTTTACCCATACATCATTTGTTTGAGCTGATTTATTGAAAACAGATGCATAGTTCATCAATGGTTCTTTTACATCATCCACCCATGTACGAACACGATTAACACGACTATCAATAATAACAATTTGTCCATATTCGGGCATATCATTCATTATGTGATGCCATTTGGTAACAATCAAATATTGTCCATTATGTAATGTATCATCCATTGATTCCCCAGATACTCTAGTAGGTTGAATCAAGAAAATATGAATTACCATAGCAATGATTAATGCCAATGCAATAGCATAAATCCAATCTAATATTTCTTTTACTATTGTATTACCTAACTTATTACTCATAGTTTCCTCTTAATGACCACCTTTCGTAAATCTCCCACCAAAGACATCATGTACGTCTTGGATCGTAATAAATGCTGTAGGATCTACTTCATAAACGGTATCCTTTAATCTTGTAATTTCTAGCCGCGTTACTACAGAATATAATACATGTTTCGGTTGTTTTAAATACCCACCTTCTCCGTACATAATAGTAACACCACGATTAAGATTAGCATTTAATGCATCAGCAATAATCTTGGAATTATCTGCATCGGTAATAATCATAACCCCTTTAGATTCTTCAAGTCCAGTGATGGTCACATCAATCATCTTATAAGCAATAAAATAAGCAATTAAGGAATACATGGCACTATTCCAACTATATACAAAGCCCGCTGCTCCAAGAATAACTAAATTCATGGCCATTACAATTTCACCTACGGAGAAGGTAGACTTCTTATCCCAAATAATAGCTACAATTTCAGAACCGTCTAATGAACCACCATTACGAATAATAAGACCTACCCCAATACCTAAGATTATACCACCAAAGATAGATCCTAAAAATGGATCTGTCGTAATCGGTGTAAAATCATGAGCAAAGTTAGAAAATATAGCCATCCAGACAATGGAGAACAATGTAGATAAGGTAAAGCCTTTACCGATTGCTCTATAGCCTAAATACAAGAATGGTAAATTGATAAGTACTACGAAAATACTAAAAGATATACCAGATAGTTCCGCAGCCATCAATGAAATACCAACTACCCCACCGTCAATAATACTATTGGGTACTAAAAATAAATCTAACCCTACCGTATATATTAAGGCCCCTAGAATCATCATTACACAACGCATAATAAGGTTTGACCAGTTACGCGTTGAAGTTTCACTTGTCATGAGCTTCTCCTTTTCCGTATAACTGTTCCATAGCATGTAATCGCTTTTCTTCTAACTCGTTTGCGTCCACAGTATCTTCTTTAGCAGCTAGTTCATTTTGAGCTAATTGCTTCGTATAACGCAAACCAATAACGAGAGCAGTCAAATCATCTACAGGTTCTGGTGGAAATTGCATAGATGTAGGAATAATCTTTCGCCACCCTGTAGGAGGATTATATTGCCAATATAATTTACGAGCCTCCTCCGTACTGTGAGATTCGTCTATTAAACTAGTTGTAATCTTGTGATTGCGTCCAATTTGTTGAAGAGAAGGATACAAATGCTTATGATTCGTGCCATTGCCACAAACAATATGAACGATACCATAATATTCAGTTAAAACACGTTCAATATCATCATTGAAGGTCTTTGAGGAAATAATTTTACGGCACACCATATCGCCAGAAGGTCTTACTATGGCTATACCGGTCTTCACATTTCCTGGATCCACTGCTAAAATATATGTATTTTCAATCATTTAATTATCCCCTTTGTAAATACAGTAGTTATATTTTAACATAAAAAGAAGGTCTTATGTTGAAAATTACATAAGACCTTCTTTTATAATGTATGAAAACAGCATACCTTCATCATATTAATTAGTTTGCATTTTTGCCTTATCATTGAAATCTGGCATTTGAGTAATACGCAACTTGAGGTGAACAGGACCAGATGAATATGTGTCGCCATCACTATAAGCTTCCACATGAACCTTACCACGCATAGTGCTTATTCTCTTAATTGCTGTAAACAAATCATCACCAGGTATCGTTCCAATATCACCTGATAAGGAATCAGGAATAATCCCCTTTGCCTTAGCACGCTCGTTTACTTGTTTCAAGAATTGAAGCATAGACGATTGAGCATTAGTACCCCCATCAATTACTGTAGAGTGAATTACCTCTCCATTTTTATAGATAAATTGTTGTGGATATACTTGAATAACTGCAACTGCAGGTTCACCTGAAATAATATTTCCGGCTGCCACAACTTGAACCACCATAGGAGTCTTGGAATTGATTAACTTTTGAGTAGCTACCTCAACATTTTGTCGATCTACATACACAACGGATTGACCATTATCCTCTATGCCTAATCGGCGCAAAACAAGTTTATTTGTATCATCGATAATATGTTTAATAGCATTATTACTATCTTCTTCACTTAGACCAGGTCGTACAACAGCTTGTGCTAATAGCTGATCTACTTGGAAAAGAATGGTTCCTTCCCGTAAATGAATGATGCCATTTTGCAATTGTTCTTGTGTATTTTGTAGATTCTTAATATGGGCTTCCATCTTAGCACGTGTTGCTTCAAGCTCAGCTACCTTTTGAGATACCTCTGCATAAGAGGCTTGTAAAGATGCCAGCTCGGCTTCTGTTGCATCTTTAGCAGCTTGTGCACTCGCCAATTCGGCTTTTGTAGCCTCTACTTCACGGCGAATTTGTTCAATCTCAGCCATCCGCTCTTCAAGCTCTTGTTTATTTTGTTCTAACAAAGCCTGTCCACGAATCAGTTCTTGCGTCTTTGCAGCGACCTCATTATTCAACTGCTTCATATCAGCTCGCAACTGATCCATACCGAACAATGCGGTTCTTACACTTTGAGACGTAAAGGTTAATACTCCAACCGTAGCTGCTGCAACTAAAAGGCCTGTCACAATAGTGACTATAATAGATGTGTGCTTAGGTCGTAATCCAAAGAGGGACATACGACGTTTACCAATTTTAGTGCCCAGCTTATCCCCCATGTAAGCAATGAGACCACCCATAAGAGCGATAATTATTAAGATTTTGACACCTACTAACATCATGTCCCTCCTTTCTCCTAAGAATATACAATCTGTTATTTCGATACGCGCCAATTCAAATACAATCCTGCAATAATACCTAATGTATCCGGTATTAATGCAGCCAATATGGTTGGCAATGCTCCACCTTTCCCTAATGCACCAGCAAAGGTCATCACCCCATAATAAATAAAGATGATGAGAATACTAATACCAAAGCCGATAGATGAACTAGAGCGTTGTTTTTGAAGGCCTAAAGGTGCACCTACGAGAGCAAATACAAAACTTGCCAACGGAATTGTGAAGCGTTGGTACATTTCCATTTCAAGTTTATTAGCATTAGTATAAGCAGCCTTATAAGCTCTGATTTGGTGACGTAACTCCTTAATCGTCAATTCCTCAGGCTTACGTTGATCTTGTTGAATATCTTTTGGAGCAGACTTAATCGGCAAGGATTGCTCCTTAAATTTCATGGTACGTTCAACACCATTACCAGCTGATAAATCATAGATGATACCATTCTGCATCACCCAATATTGACCATTCCAAATAGCCGTATCTGCATTTTCAACTTGTTGTAACTTGCCACCCTCCCCAAATTGTTGAACCGTAATCATGGACAACTGTTTGGTTTCAGCATCATAGCTCTTAGCATACATCAATGTGCCTAGCTCATCACCATTCATCGTTTTTAACACGATATGATTTTGTGTTTGAGGTGATGCATTTTTCATGATTTGTTCGCGCACAATCGTTTGATACATATGATTTGTACGAGGCACAACAAATTCATTAAATGCTACAGCCCCAATGGAAATGATGAGTGCAATAATATATACGGGCATGGCCAAGCGTAAAAAGCTTAGTCCACCAGCACGCATAACAACGATTTCACTAGTGCTACTCAAACGACTAAAGGTCATAAGAGAAGCCAATAAAACCGACATTGGGAATGTTAAGATAACAATACTTGGTAAAGCCAAGACAAATGCTTGCATGACAAGCAACAATGGCGCTCCATATTCAGTAATATATTGAGCAATCCTAAACAATGTGCCTGTACCAATAAAAATACTAGTAAAAGCAAAAACCCCAAATAGGAATGGGCCTACAAAGGCTTTTAAAATATATTTATCTAATAATCTCATAGCCCCTCCTATAATTTAAAGTTATCCCCTAAATAATGTTCACGAGCGATTGGATCATTCGCAATTTCATCAGGGGTACCCTCTAGGAGGATTTTACCACTACTCAAAATATAAGCCTTATCTACAATCCCCAATGTTTCACGAACATTATGGTCTGTAATCAAGATACCAATACCTCGATTCTTGACGTGCAAGATAATTTGTTGAATGTCAGCAACCGCAATTGGATCGACACCTGCAAAAGGTTCATCAAGAAGGATAAAATTAGGCTCTAAGGCGAGGCAACGCGCAATTTCTACTCGACGTCGTTCACCACCAGATAATTGCATCCCCATACGGTCACGGACATGTCCAATATGAAATTCTTCAATCAATGATTCCACGATAGCTTCAATCTCATCAGGCTTTTTTGCCGTAATCTGTAGCATGGCACGAATGTTATCTTCTACAGACATGGAACGAAAGATTGATGCCTCTTGTGGTAGGTATCCTATCCCTTCAGCAGCCCGTTTATACATAGGAATATTTGTAATATCCTTGCCATCAACGGTAATGATGCCAGAGCTCGGTCTTTCAATGCCTACAATCATATAAAATGACGTAGTTTTACCAGCCCCATTAGGACCCAATAGACCTACAACTTGGCCTTTATCAACGCGTAGACTCACCCCATCTACTACATTGCGTCCGCTAAAGGTTTTAACTAAGTTTTTGGTTTCAATATACATATATTATCCTTATTTATTCGGAACAATGACAAGTGTGCTACGTCCACCTAATGTTTCAGCAGAATCATCAGCTAAACGAATTTTCAGTTCCGGTGCATTCAGTACATTACCATTTTGAACGGCATGCGCAGAACCAGATAAGAGTACAACCCCATCATTTTGGTTTGGTGTTTGCGTATATGTAGCTCGGTCAGCAGAACCAGATACGTTTCGTTCAGGATTAGAGAAAGTAACATTACCTTGCGCTACAGCACGAACTTCCTTCATCCAGCCTTCTACCTTATCACCTGTCAAGGTTGTCCCTTCAGCAATCAAACGGGCATTACCTGTTACAAGACCGTATTCAGAATCAGTACTATACTCAACACTGTCACCAAATATTTGGCGATCAGCACGTTGTAAATGAACGCTACCATTAGCAGTGAATTTATTATTATTGTAACTGTGAACCGTTTGAGCAGACATGGCCATATCAGAACCAATCATAGATACACCACCATCAAGATTTGCTTCTTGAGTTTTTGTATTGTACCAACCCTTGGCACCAGTCATAGTTTTATCCGCTTGGGTAATAACAACATTACCTGTTGCATCTGCACGACCTGAATTGCCATCATAAGACAATGTATCAGCACTGATAGTCAACGGATCATTTGCTGCCCAAACTGTAACAGATGCGGTCATGAGTACAGCTAATATAGCCATACCAATCTGTTTTTTCTTATTCATCATATTTCCTCTCAATTACTTCTTTGTTAATTTCGCATGTCCAATGGCTTTAATAATTTTTAAGGACATATTGCCCTCAAGTTTGTCACCTGTAAGGGTTACATCCTTGCTGTTATAAGTGAAAGCCGTTTTAGATGTCAATGTTTTCGTTTTGTTATCAAAATGAAGGGCCTCAGTTTTAAATTCTGCACCTTCCGTATTAGTAGCAGTAACGCCTTGATCAATATCAAGAGAGTTTCGATCACCCGTCAGTACAGCATGAGGAGCTGTAATCGTAGTAGTCACATCATCTTGATAGAACAGACCTTTCAAATTGGTCAGAACGATAGCTTTTGTACGCGGGTCATATTCAATCTTCTCAGCCGATAATGCCCATACTAGCTTGCCATCCTTCTCCTCTTGCAAGTCAGCACCTTGGAAATTAACGAGTTGTCCACTTTGATTTTGAGTGGAAGTAGCCTCATTAGAGTCTTTCATAATAAATACAATAAGACCGATTAGAGCTAATACTATAGCGACCACAATGGCAATTAACTTTTTATTGTTTTTCATGTGCTCTCTCCCGTATAGCTATCTTCTTATCGTAATCAATAATTTGATCCATCTTAGTCATCCAACGATGTTGGAACCAAAGCCACTCATCTGGATGTTCACGAATAAAGTCTTCTGTAACACGTACACAGGCTTCAGTTAGACGATACATATCAACATCTTCATCGCCAGTTTCCTCATAATGTAATGCCGGCAAGATATGAACGATATGTCCTCCTTCAGGCTTACGAGATGCAAAAATAGGTACTACAGGAGAGCCAAATTTCTTTGCAAATGTGGCTGGTCCCATAACAGCTGATGAATCTTGTCCCAAAAACGGAACTGGTAAACCATTTATATATCCATCTTGGTCCGCTAAGAATCCAAGAAGTTTTTTCTTTTTTAAAGCCTTAGCAGCAGAAACGATTTCGTTGCCACCACTAGCAAATACGTCAAGCCCCACCATCTCACGATATTCATTCATAAGGCGTGTGAATTGAGCATTAGGTTGTTTCTTAACAATTGTAGTGGAAGGATATCCATGAGCTGCCATAGCAGCCCCCATCCATTCCCAGTTGCCTACATGGCCGGTAAGAACGATAACTCCCTTATCTTCAGCAATGGCCTTTTCTAAATGTTCAACACCACGCATCTCTATGTGTTTATTGATAAAGGATTTCGTCAGGTTTGGCATGTATAATACTTCCATAACACTGCGGCCAAGATTTTTGAACAACTTATTAATTAATTGTTCCGCCTCTTGATCATTCATGTTCATGCCAATTTTAATATTATTTATGCCTCTAAGCTTTTGCTTCTTCGCTATTAGCCCATATACAGGACCTAAACAAGCGCCTATGAGCAAAATGAGCTTGTATGGTAGTCGACAAACAAGCCAACTAATGCCTTTAACTAAATGGTATTGCCATTCGTTATTCATTCTGCCCACCTCCTTTATTGTCCATGAGCATGGGCCTCTCGCGCATAATCTGCAACAATAGAATCCCATAAACCTTGATTCTTCAAGATATATTCTACAGCCTCTCTAACGGCACCATGACCACCATTTGCGTTAGAAATAAATTTAGCTAATGATTTAACCTCTAATACCGCATTGTTTGGTGCCATCGGTAAACCTACGAGTTGAAGAGCTCCTAAATCATTAAGATCATCCCCCATGTAAGCAACCGAATCTAAGTCGGTTTGATGTTTTTTACAAAGAGCTCTTAATGCTTCAGTTTTATTAGCATGTCCCATAAGAAGTTCATCAAAGTGCAATTCCTTTGCACGACGCTCTACCATCGGAGATACGCGAGCCGTAATAATTGCTAACTTTATCCCTGATTTACGAGCCGCAGTCAAGCCTAAACCATCTTTTACAGAAAAGGCTTTGAGCTCTTCTCCAGTCGATGTATAAATTAGAGTGCCATCTGATAAAACTCCATCAACATCGAGAACAATCCATTGAATATTCATTATACAATGCCTCTACGCAATAAATCGGTAATGTGAACAATGCCAAGACATACATTATTAGTATCAACCACAGGTAATACGGTGATAGGGCGAGGTTGATTTTTCTCCATCAAATGAAGCGCTTCTGCGGCCAATTTATCCTTTGTAATCGTACGCGGCATAGACGTCATCATATCCTCTACGGGCCATTCTAAAAAATTGCTGCCAGAATCAAGTCCACGTCGAACATCACCATCAGTCACTAGACCTAACAAATGTCCTTCTTCATCAATAACATTTGTAGCACCTAACCCTTTTTCTGTCATTACAAAAAGTGCATCACGAACGGTAGCCCCTTTAAATACTGTTGGATTATCCTCGCCACCATGCATGATATTTTCTACAGTCAACAATAATTTGCGACCTAAGGAACCACCTGGATGGAATACAGCAAAGTTTTCTGGAGTAAAATGATGGCGTTCCAATAAACATACTGCTAACGCATCACCTAGTGCTAGGGCAACAGTAGTACTTGTAGTAGGTGCTAAACCTAATGGGCAAGCTTCTCGTTCTACCTCTGCCAACAATACAATATCAGAATTTTTTGCTAATGTAGACTCTGGTTTCCCTACAACACAGATTAATTTAGCCCCTATGCGGCGCAGAGACGGCAAAATACTAATAATTTCTCCTGTTTCACCACTATTAGAAAAGGCTAACACTACATCATCTTCAGTAATCATACCAAGATCACCATGCACGCCTTCACCAGGATGCATAAAAAGTGCCGGTGTCCCTGTACTAGCCAAGGTAGCCGCAATTTTACGACCAATATGACCAGATTTTCCCATTCCTGTACATACTACACGGCCCTTACAAGCCAAAATCATATTTACAGCATTTACAAAATTGTGATCCAAACGAGAACTTAATTCTTCAATAGCACGAGCTTCCTCATGAAGCACCTGTGCCGCTTGTTCTAAAATAGTCACAAATACCGCCCCTAACCTTTTACGATTTTATCAATAGCTACTAAATCACGAAGCACATCTTCGAATTGATCTAAATACAACATATTAGGACCATCAGATAATGCTTCCTCAGGATTATCGTGCACTTCAAAGAATAGCCCATCTACACCACTAGCCACAGCCGCACGCGCCAAATTTGGTACAAATTCACGGTTACCACTAGATTTAGTCCCTGCACCACCTGGTAATTGAACGCTATGAGTAGCATCAAAGATTACTGGATAGTCGAAAGAACGCATAATTGGAAACGATCTCATGTCAACTACGAGATTATTATAACCAAAGCTAAAACCACGTTCGGTAAGCATAAGATTTTCATTACCTGTTTCTTTCATTTTATTAAGAACATTTTCCATGTCCTTAGGAGCCATGAATTGACCTTTTTTAACATTTACGCATTTACCAGTTTTAGCAGCGCCGTAAACAAGATCAGTTTGACGGCATAAAAAAGCTGGAATTTGTAGAATATCTAATACTTCAGCTGCAGGTTCAATTTGCTCGATAGAGTGAATGTCACTGACAACGGGCACATTGAGTTCCTTCTTAATAGAAGCAAGCATTTTTAACCCTTCCTCAAGACCTGGTCCACGGAAGGAACTAAAGCTAGAGCGATTAGCTTTATCAAAGGAAGCTTTAAAGATATAGGGAACACCTAAACGTTCGCATATCTCTTTTGCTCGTTTACCGATAGCTAATGTGCGGTCATAGTCCTCAATAACACATGGACCTGCAAGGACAAATAAACCCTTGCCGCCACCCACAGTAATATCTTTAATTTGAACTGTTTTCATTTATTTCTCCTCTTGCTCGTAAATTGCATTAACACGAGCTAAGTCTTCAGGTGTATCAACACCGATAAATCGTTTATTTGTCAAAATAACACGAATTGTATAACCGTTCTCTAGAGCACGTAATTGTTCTAGAGATTCTGTTTGCTCCGCCGGAGTTGGCTCCATCTTAGCGTAGTTTAATAAAAACTCTCTACGATATGCATAGATGCCAATATGTTTTAGTGGCGGACGCACAAAATCATGGCGAGGATATGGGATTAAAGATCTAGAAAAATACATCGCATCATTACGATTATTTAAAATGACCTTTACCGCTGATGGCTCCTCGTACTCTTCCTCTAATAAAGGAGTAGCTACTGTGGCCATCTGCAAGTTTGGATCTTCCTCAAATAGACGTGCCAAGTCATCAATAAGATTTGGATCAATCATCGGTTCATCACCTTGGACATTGATAACAACATCCAAGTCTGTATAATGACTCGCAACCTCTGCTAATCGATCCGTCCCTGTAGGATGATTAGGATCTGTCATCATAACAGTTCCCCCAAACTGTTGTACTGCAGAATATACGCGGTTATCATCAGTGGCTACAATTGTACATACTGTCTTTGTAGCTTGTGATACCCTTGCATAAACCCGTTCAATCATAGGTTTACCTGCAATATCAGCTAATGGTTTGCCCGGTAATCTTGTAGAACCATAACGCGCAGGAATAACACATCCAAACTTCACGATAAAACCCCATTTCTGTTATTCGTGTATCTTATTATTATACACTAAATCTCTAAATTTTCTATGAATTCTTGTTTTCCAGAAACAAATTCAATTCCTATAGATAGCACCAGAATCGGTATTTCCAAGTCTTCAATTGCATGCAACTGACTCAACTTAACTGCATCCTTTTCTGTAATGCAAATAGCATCAGCTTGATGAGCAAATGCTTGTTTCCAAATCTCAACTACATCATCATTTGAAAAGTCATGATGATCTCCAAATGGCAAGGTATGAACAACGTTATACCCTACATCAGTTAACGTTTGTGTAAAGGATTGAGGGTTTCCAATTCCACTCACAGCCATAATGCGTTGTTCTTTGTAAGCATCTACAGAAGCCCCAATAGAGCCATTAGCCCACTCATCTAAGGTGTACATAAATTGCGGTTTATGTGTTGTTTCATAGACAGGTATATTGGGAATCATCTGAGTTAATCGCTTTCGAATGCCGGATACAATACCTGGTGCTACTTGATCAACCTTAGTAAGAACGATAATATCCGCACGCTGTAAACCACTAAGGGGTTCACGTAATAGTCCCCGTGGCAACACATGTTCATAGCCAAACGGATTGGATGCATCAATTAGTACAATATCAATATCTCTTGCTAGTGCACGATGTTGAAAGCCATCATCCATAATAAGACAATCGGCACCTAGCTCATTAATAGCGATTTCTGCAGATTTGGAACGTTCACGTCCAATGATTACATTAGATTTTTGTAAAACCTTAGCCAGTAACCAAGCCTCATCACCACTGATAGATGGCTCTACAAGCATTGTTCCGTCTTTAGAAATAATAATATTTTTGTTATTATCTTCTGCACGGTATCCACGACTAAGAACAGTAGGATGAAGGCCCTTCTGAGTAAGCACATCACAAATAAATCGCACCATCGGTGTTTTTCCAGTACCACCAGCCGTAATGTTGCCAACGCTGATTACAGGCACTGTAACTTTCGTAACGCCTTTACCCTCATCAAATCGAGCATTGCGTATTGATACAGCTTTCTCATAACCTTTACTCAAAAGGCCTAAACTGGAGCGAGCTATATCACCTAATACGGATTGATCTTCACCACTAACGATGGATTTGAATAATGCTTCCCCACTCATAGGTGACGCCTCCTATTATGTAATACAGTAAACTAATCTACAAATTTAGTCTTACTACGGAATAATTTGATGTTTCTCAAATAGCAAACGTAACTCTTGTGTATTACGCCGCGTAGCACCACGATTTTCTTTAATGATATCCAGGCAGTTTTGCCCCATCTTTTTAGCCAAGTCTCTATCCTTACATAAACGCAAGACCATAGCGGTTAACTCTTTTCCATTCTTCACTTGCTCACAAGCATTTCGAGAGTTTAATAAGGCGAAAATTTCTTTAAAGTTAAACATATGAGGCCCAACCAAAATTGGCTTACCATGTGCAGCTGGTTCCAAAATATTATGGCCTCCAGTTTTAACAAGGGAACCACCAACAAAGATAATATCGCCTAAGCTATACAGTCGGCCAAGTTCACCAATGGTATCTAAAACGACAACGGGAATACCTTCATGAACAGGCTCCTTCATATCGCTACGACAAATAGCACTCAATTCATAACGCTTTGCAATATTTTGCACATCATGACCGCGATAAATCTCACGAGGCGCAATCAATAAACGAGCTTGTGGATACTCTTTCAATACTTGCTTGAAGGTTTCAAAAATAGCCTCTTCTTCACCTTTGTGAGTACTACCTGCAATAATGATAGGATGATTATTTCCAAAGCCAAATTCATCGAGAAGAGCTTGTTTTTCTTCATATGATACGGTGGCATATGTTTGATCGTATTTCATATTACCTGTTACGGTAATATCAGGTGTATGAGCACCTAAACTTTCAATATACGCCGCATCAAATTTGGACTGCATGCAGAAACGTTCAATAGAGCGTAACATTTCACGCGTAAAAGCACTGATATACTTATAACGTTTCATACTGCGATCTGAAATGCGTCCATTAACCATCATAACTGGAATGTTTTCCGATTCGGCGATACGCAAGAAGTTTGGCCAAATTTCAGTTTCTACGAGTAAAATAGTAATCGGCTTAATAATATGTAAAATTTTACGAGTTAAATACGGCAAATCAAGGGGAAAGAATATAATTCCTTCTGCTTCAGGAATGATACGATGAGCCATAGCATGACCAGTAGCAGTAACTACTGACACAACCACAACAGCTTCAGGAAATTCCTTTTTAACCTCTTTTACCAATGGACTGGTAGCCACAATTTCCCCTACGGAAGCGGCGTGAATCCAAATAGCACGACGCCCTTCAATTTTCTTTAATAGCGAAGCGGGCATATAGCCTGCACTTTGTTTGATACGCTCATAAAAGCCATCTTCAAAGGCAAGTCGGTATAAAATAACCGGAATCAAGCCTATCCAATAAAATATGAGCAATACGTTATATATCCAGTACATGGTTATCCTTTATTGGAGAATTGAACGGAATAAAGATGATTGTACAATCCGCCGTCAACAGCTAATAGCTCTTGGTGAGTCCCCTGCTCTACCAAGCGACCTTGATTAAGTACAACAATTTGATGAGCATTTTGAACGGTGCTCAATCGATGGGCAATGACAAATGCCGTACGCCCTTTCATGAGACGATCTAACGCCTCTTGTACAAGCTTTTCGCTCTCAGTATCTAAAGCAGATGTGGCTTCATCTAAAATTAGAATTCGAGGATCTTTTAAAATAGCACGTGCGATAGCAACCCGTTGACGTTGTCCACCAGATAATGAACTGCCTCGTTCGCCTACAATTGTATCGAGACCATCAGGCATCTTCTCAACGAACTCAAGTACGTTAGCCGCTTTAGCCGCTTCATACACGTCTTCATCAGTAGCATCTAAACGGCCATACAAGATATTCTCTTTAATTGTAGCATTGAATAATACGGTTTCCTGTGGTACAAGACCAATTTGTTCACGCAAAGATTTAAAAGTAACATCTTTTATATCGTAACCATCAATTGTAATAGAACCACCGGTTACATCATAGAAACGAGGTAGTAAGTTAGCGAGAGTTGTCTTACCTGCACCAGATGGTCCAACAAGGGCTACACTTTCGCCAGCCTTAACTGACAAGGTAAAGTTTTCTAAGGCAGTCTTTTCTCCATCATAGGAGAAAGAAACATCATTAAACTCCACATTGCCGGTAATAGCAGGCAATGTAATAGCATCAGGTTTCTCCACAACATCTGTTTTAGTATCTAAAATTTCAAATACACGATCGGCAGCAGCCAACGCCTTTTGAATATTACCATATACTTGACTCAAACGTTTTACGGGATTGGACAAGTTAATAGCATAAATCAAGAAAGCAATCAAAGAACCAGCAGTGATGGCACCTGTTACTACGGAGTAACCACCGTACCAAAGGATGACCGCTACAGCGATTGCCGCAGAAAACTCAACCATTGGACTTAACAAACTAGTCAATTTAGTAGCTTTAATAACCGCTTTAAAGTTACGGTCGTTTTCATCTTCAAAGCGCTTGCGCTCAAAATCTTCACGAGCAAAGGATTTTACAACGCGAACTGCACTAATTACCTCTTGTAAAAGTGCCGTAATATCAGCTACACGCCCTTGGACATCATGCCCCGCCACGCGAAGCTTCTTACCAAAAACATTGATAATCACTAAAACTACGGGAACCGTAATAAAAGTAACTAACGTCAGTTTCCAGTCAATGAGAAGCATTGACACCAAAGAACCGACAAGTGTTACCGATTCAGTGATAAAAGAAATCAAGTTATCTACCACGGCCGTTTGCAATGCAGCTACGTCATTTGTAAGATTACTCATGATAACGCCCGTTTTGCGGCGATCAAAGTAAGATAAACTTAATCTTTGTAAGTGATTGAATATGGCCTCACGGACATCGATAATCACGCGTTGTCCAATGTAGGACATATTATAGGTTTGACCATAGGTTGCAAAACCACGAATTAAGAAGATGAGTATGATAGCACCTACAATAAGGTTCAACATAAACATATTCTTTTCATCTAACACTTGGTCTACTACATTCTTAATCAGCCAAGGCACTACCAAATAGGCAGCAGCGGCAACAATCATGCAGAACACTGCAAAAAGCATCCGCTTATAATAAGGCTTTACAAAATATAAGAGCCTAGAATAACTATTCATTACATTTCTCCTTACCGAGGTTGTACACAAGATGTGCCACTCGTTTTACTGCACCAGGCTCACCTAATTTATGACGTACTTCGCGCAATTCACTACGCATAGCTTCGTTTTTCTCTACATCACTAATCAATGGTTCCACCAAAGACACAATTGCTTCTGGTGTGACAGCATCTTGTAATAATTCAGGAATGACCTCTTTACCAGCTACAATATTAGGCAAGCCCACATGTGTTACATTTACAACCATCTTACCAATACCATAAGTAATTGGTGATACGCGATACAATAACACTGTTGGCAATTCCATCATAGCCGTTTCTAATGTAGCGGTTCCTGATGCGGCAAGGCACACATCACAAATCTGCATCAAGTCATATGTATGGTCTTCCGTAATCGTAACAGGTACCTTATGAGCATCGATAAAAGCTTCTAGTTCACTTCGATCAATCGTATGTGCTCGAGGCAAGAAGAATTGAACATCTTCATACTTCGCCATCAATTGCTCACCACTTTTTAACATCGTATCAAGCAAGGATAAAACCTCTTGTTTACGACTGCCAGGCATGAGCAATACCTTTTTAGCCTCTTTGCGAGCCCCAAAGTATTCTTCGGCCGCATCCTTAGTCATCGTAGGATGTACGATATCGAGTAAAGGATGACCTACAAAGTCTACATCACATTTGTACTTGCGATACGCTTCAGCTTCAAATGGGAAGATAGATGCTACCTTGGTTACATACTTACGAATTGTATTACCACGACTACTGTGCCAAGCCCAAATCGTTGGAGCAATATAATATAAAACAGGAATCTCCAGTTCATGCGCCACCGCAGCTAATTTCATATTAAAACCTGGATAATCTACACAAACGAGAATATCTGGTTTTTCCTTCATCATGACACGTTTCAAGTACGTGCGCAGCTTAAAGAATTTTGGCAATGATTTCACAATCTCTACAATACCAATGACACCAAGGTTCTTAATATCATACACGATACGAACACCAGCGCGTTCCATCAGGTTGCCACCCATACCAAACATCTCTACAGAAGGATCTATTTCTCTCAATGCATTGGCTACACTTGCCGCATGAGTATCGCCGGAAGCTTCACCGGCGGAAAACATGACTTTCATTATGCATCCTTTCTGGAATTTACAAATTCTTGGTCTACAGCACAGATAACAATACCATGACGATCTGCCATATTAAGCACGTCTTGTTGTTGTACGAAAATAGTCTTTTCCGCTTCTACAGCTAGCACCTTACAACCGCTATCAATCATAGACATGAGAGTTTTTATGCCTACTGCCGGCACATCAAAGCGTACGTCTTGATTTGGTTTTTCGGTTTTAACGACAATCGCATCCCCACGACCCAGTTCGCCACCTCGTAAGATACACTTATCAGTCCCTTCAATGGCTTCAATAGCCATGGCCGCCTTATGTTTAACAACAACGGTTTGACCAATATCAAGGGCCCCCATTTGTTTAGCTAATTCAAAACCAAAACAAATGTCAGCCCATTGCTCATCTGTAGGTTGTGCTTTTGAAAGCACCCCTACCTTTGGCATAAATGGTTTTAAGTATGCTGTTTGATCTAATACTTTAAAGCCTTCCCGTTCTATTTCATCAACGATAGCGAGCATAATCGTATCATCTTTACGATTTTTAAGACGCTTTAAAACGCCTAATGTTTTTAAATCAGGAAACGTAAGGCCTTTAAAAAGAATCTCTTTAGTAACTTTCCCAAGCATAGTTAACTCTTGAACCTCTTCTTTTTTCAAGGTTTTGAAGATTTTACCTAGTTTAGCAACACCAATATCGTAGAAAGCATCAGCCTCAGCCTTTAGAGCTGGGTCTATATCAGGTACTACACCGATAACAACCACCTCGTGGCCCAATACATGAGCGGCACGCATGAATTCTACAGGCAAAACACCTATGCCCGCAATTAATCCTACCTTTGCCAAGACTATACCTCCTAGATGACCTCACGGCCTATATATCAATTAGTAATTTCAAGTTCCCTATGAAAATGCCTAAAAATAGACATAATCATATACAATATATTTTACTATAAATAGCTACTTTTTACCATTAAAAAGCCAAGCTTTATGCCCTTTTCTTCATCATTTTATTAAAATTTTCTTATTACTTTTAAGCACTAAAACATCTACGAATATATCTATCAAAACTTTTTATAATTATGAAAATATAGTACAAATTATCATTAATATAAAACTCAACCAGTTATAATATGCACAAAAAGACCTCGTACATGGTACGAGGTCCTCATAATTAGTCGCGACGAGTACGCATAATGCCTCTATCGGCATTGCGTAGGAATCGTAATAAATTTTCAATTTCTACGGAAGAGTCCAATTGTAATTCCATTTCTTCAATCGCCTTGGATAAGCTGAATCCAGAACGATAAATAATGCGGAATGCCTGTTTCAAATCACGTCGTACATCTTCGGAAATCCCTGCACGAGATAATCCTACAGAGTTAAGACCGATAACACGTGCCGGTTGACCATCGGCAATTACGTAAGGTGGGATATCTTGTACCACCTTAGCCATTCCGCCAACCATAGCGTTACGACCGATTTTAACAAATTGATGAATACCTGCAAGGCCGCCAATAACCACGCGATCTTCAACGATAGCGTGCCCTGCAAGACCAGCACAATTACTCATTATTACATTATTACCAACGATACAGTTATGAGCCACATGTGTACAGGCTTGAAGTAAACAATTATTGCCTACACGTGTTTCTTCACCTTCACCAGTAGCGCGGCTAATAGTTACGAATTCACGAATAACCGTTTCATCGCCAATATTACAATAGCTTTTTTCGCCTTTAAATTTTAAATCTTGCGGTTCCAACCCAATAGATGCGTTAGGATAAATTTCACAACGCTTACCAATGGTTGTCCAACCACCAATTACAACATGTGCACCGATTTGTGTGCCATCGCCAATCTCGACATGTTCGCCGATAACAGCGCCAGGACCTACGATTACATCTTTGCCCAATTTAGCATTTGGATGGACTATGGCTGTACTATGGATGTTGGATTCCGCATTTTCCATGCCTACAACTATCACTACAATCACTCCTCATTCTATTATACAAGGGCAAACATGTATTCACCGCTAGCGCACAATTTGTCGCCAACATAGGCACGGCCTTCAACCTTGCCCATTTTACCTTTAATTTTAACAATATCTACCTCCATGCGAACTTGATCGCCAGGTTTTACAGGATGGCGGAAACGCACTTTATCAATACCTGTAAACATAGGAGTAAGACCACGATTTTCCTCAGGGTACAATAATGCAATACCACCAACTTGAGCAATAGCTTCAGTCAATAATACACCTGGCATAACTGGGTTCCCTGGAAAGTGACCTTGGAAGAACAATTCGTTGAATGTAGCATTTTTAATACCCACAGCACGTTTCATAGGTTCTAACTCAACAATACGATCAACCAAAAGCATTGGGTAACGATGAGGTAAAATTTCTAAAATATCTTCGTGATTAAGAATCATGGCTGTGTCTCCCTTATTTCTTCCATTATACTGCGAGCCAATCTTGAATTTAATTCATGACTCGATTTCAAAGCAATTACATGGCCTTCAATCGGTCCTAACAAGAATAAATCCCCTATAACATCTAATGCTTTATGGCGAACTAATTCATCCTCAAAGCGTGGTACAGATAGACATTTCTCATCATCATAGACTAATGCATTATCTAGGCTACCGCCTTTTGCAAGCCCCATGGCCTGTAATTGTTCCAATTCCTTCATAAATCCGATAGTCCTAGCCGATCCAATGTGTGCTTTGAAATACTCAGGCGATACTTCAAAATCACATTGTTGAGTACCAAGCAACGGATGGCTGTTAATTGATGTAAAAGTCATGCGATAGCCATCATATGGCAAAATCACAATAAAACGATCCCCATCATAAACAGCATGAGATCGAGTCACTTTGTATATATGACGCGACGCTATTTGTTCTTCAATGCCAGCCTCTTCAATAAGATTGACAAAAATAGCACTACTACCATCACCTACAGGAGGTTCTGGAGAATCCATTTCAATATAACAGTTATCAATATTCATAGCACTGAACGCTGCCATCACATGTTCAACAGTAAATACCTTTGCTTCACCATTTTCCAACGTGGTAGCGCGCATAGTGTTCGTCACATTATCAATGTGTGCTCGCACAGAAGGATGCCCTTCAATGTCCGTGCGGACAAACACAATTCCTGTATCTTCAGGTGCAGGCTTAAAAACCATATGTACTGGTTCACCGCTATGAAGGCCAATCCCTTGATATGAAACAGCCTTTTTTATTGTTTGTTGTGGCTTACTCATAAGAATGTCCTTTCATAATCCGAATTCACGTTTACTATACACCAATATGTATTATACCCTATTTGCATAGGCGTTACAAGAAATTTACCATATATTACGCTAATTGGAAAGACTATTCTTAGTCTTTAAAATTTTAATAGACTATTTTTAAACACTAAGTTATAAGTTATAAAATAAAAAGAGATTTCATCCATGCTAGTAGGAATCAGTTTCATCTTGAAGATTCCACAATCGCATAAACAAAATCTCTTTAAAATTATTAACTATTGAAAAACATCAGGTGGTGTATCTATTTGTTCACCATAAAAACGACGAGTCCATTTCCAACGGTTATGAAGCCAGAACCAATCTTCAGGATATCGTCGAATATAATCTTCAATAAACTCATTTAGACGAGTTGTTGTTACCGCTATATCACGCTTTTTATCATCTGTACGTTCCACATAAATTGGTGGATGTGCTTCAATCTCATATTTCTCAGAAAACGGGCTATAATGTATGGTTACAAAAATAATAGGCACATCTTGCATACGAGCCAGTACAGCTGGCCCAGCAGCCGTCAATGTTTCATAGCCAAAGAATGGTACAAGAACGCCATCATCACCAGGGTCCTGATCCATAATAAGGCCTAAAAATGCACCTTTTTTTAGTTCATTAATCATTTCACGAACACCTGTTTTATAGGTCACATGTTGATGCATAATCCGACGATATTCATTGATAAACTTATCGGCATCACCATTCTGTTTCATAGCCACAGAAATCAATGGATATCCTTCAGAAGCAAGAACGCCACCTAAAAGTTCCCAGTTACCACTATGAACAGCAGCTAAAATTGCACCTCGACCATTTTCTAAGGCATCATCTAAGTACTCTCGATTAATAAACTCCACCATATCTTTGTATGCGCCATCTTTAATTTCAGGATAGCGCAATACATCAATAATCATACGGCCAAAGCGTGTAGTACTAGCTTTCGCAATACGTCGAGCTTCTTTAGGATCATCTGTAATATTACAGAATAAAATTTGGCCTATCGCCAGGCGCTTGCGTTTAGGTGGCACCACTAACCACGCAATTTCACCAAGCAATGTACCAATAGCATATTGCAAACCTTTAGGTAATAAGCAAATAAAGGCACTAAAGATTTTCATAAACCTATACATGGATTATTAGCTCTCCTTAAGCTGTGCTTTCAAAGCGTCAATTTCTTTTTGTAATTGTTTTACAGTTTTCACCATTTCTGGCAAACGATTCTCGTAAGCAGCCAATTTTAGCCACTCTTTATGAGGTCTCATTGGATACCCAGCCATAACAGAATTAGAAGGCACATTGCCAGTAATTCCTGTTTTACCTGCAAATTGTACATTATCTCCAATTGTAATATGACCTGTACAGCCTGTTTGTCCTGCAAAGATTACATGGTTACCACATTTTGTACTACCTGCAATCCCAACCTGTGCGATTAAGAAACAATCTTCTCCAATCTCAACATTGTGGCCAAGGTGAACAAGATTGTCAATTTTGGTACCGCGGCGTACCAAGGTAGATCCCATTGTAGCATTGTCGATAGTAGTGCAAGAGCCAATTTCTACATCATCTTCAAGAATAACATTGCCTACTTGAGGAATATGCGTATGAATACCATTTTCTGTGGCAAAACCAAAACCTTCACCACCGATAACTGCTTTAGCACGCAATACAACGCGTTTACCCAAAATACAGTTCTCATGTACGATAGCACCCGCATAGATGTCAGAATCTTCCCCAATTCGTACATTATGACCAATATATACATAAGGTCGAATCGTTACATTATCACCGATAACAGCATTATCATTAATAACACAATAGGCACCAATAGCTACATTTTTACCAAGTGTAACATTCTTGCCAATAATAGCAGTACTATGCACTTCACGGGGAACTACAACAGGTGGATGGAATACTTCTAGCACTTGGGCAAATGCAGATTTTGCATTATCAACTACGATTTGCGCCATCGGTGCATTTTTTACTTCTGATTCAACGATAACAGCACCCGCTTGGCATAACGCAATATGTTCAACATATTCACCAATTGCAAAAGTTATGGATTGTTTTACCGCTTGTTCAAAGCTACGTGTCTCAGTAATGACAATAGACTCATCCCCTATAAGTTGACCGCCTACTAAATTTGCGAGTTCCTGTAAAGTTTTTTCCAAGGCAAACTCCTCCCCCTGTGGTAATCCTCAATTATTGTGCAGCTTCAGTTGTACTTGTTGTAGCTTGATCTGCTTGCTGTGCATTTTGCTGAGCATCTTGTTGCTCTTGAGCTTTAGCTGCGTTTTCAACTTCTTTGATTTGATCGTCAGAAGCCTTACCCATTTTTGTGATCAAATCATCGGTTACATCAGAGCCACCACCAACAACAGCGCCTTTTTCAATAATAACATCAAGTTTTTTTTCTTTCACAAGTTCATTGATTTTTTGTTCTTGATATTGACGGTATTCTTGTGCTTTTGCATTTGCAAAGGCATTTAATTCTTGATTCGCTTGGTTAAATACATTTTGTTTAGATGCTTCATCAGCAGCAGCAATTTTAGCATCTAATTCCGCTTTTTTAGCGTTAATCTCTTTAGTAATTTCAATACCTTTTTCAGTACTATTTGCTACTTTCACGCTATCCACATAGCCAACATTGTTAGAACCACAACCACCTAAGATAGCCATAGAAGCTACTAAAGCTGCACTTAATACTAAAGATTTAATACGTTTATTCATAATATAACTCCTTATTGAACTCGATAGGACGCCTTCACTGCATCAGTAATATCAAGCCCTTTAATATTACCACCATCATCGATGATGACTAAATCCAAATGTTGTTCCTCAGCAATAATTGCTACGCGCATACGAACATCTTCTAAAATGGCCTCATGAAGCGCACTCACTTCAGCTTCTTTATCTGAAAGCTTTTTTGCCCATGTATCATTCCACTCTTGCGCCACAGGCAGATTATTATTAGCAATGATGGCTTGTGCTTGTTGTTGCACCATGGAGTCTCGTTTCTCAGCTAATTCCTTCTGTAGGGATGCAGCGTATTGATTGAGCTCTTCCTGCCCTTTTTGTTGCATTGGAGCAAGCTCAGCCTGTACCTTTGCTTTAATTGAATCCACATCGAAATCCGACGGCTTTCTCTTAGCTAATAATTCTTTTAACCTTTCTTCTTTTTTAGCCTTTTCAGCCATAGCCGCTGCTCTTTGTGCATCATCTATATATACACGTGCATCATAGGCATATAAGTCTAATTGAAGGTTTACGATTTCCAGATCATATTCATTAGTACTAACCTTTAACTCAGCTAAATACTTTTGAGTCAATTCATTGCGCTTCGAATTTAATTGCTGATTTAGTTCATTTTCTTTTGTTGCAATACGAGTTTGCAATTCTACCGTAAGAGCATCTGACAAGGTTGAATCCAGTGCAAGTGTTTTCAACTGTTCATCTTGTGTCTCTGACTTGGCATTTAAGGCTTGTTGTTCAAGTTCATATTGACGTTGTAAAAGTTCCAGTTCATTCTTGGCTTGTTTATAATCCGCATAGGATGGATTAAACGCTAGTACATCATCAATGCGTACAACACCTATTGACATGCCATCAGGACCCTGTTGGCGATTTGTTACAAAACCATAGGCCCAAACCATAGCACTTATTGCAGCAACGAGAAATATGACTAGTCCTATATATCGTTGTTTCCCGTTCATTGTCGTTCTCCCTTACATAGAACTACAGTTTATTTTTTTGCATCAGTAGCTAGTTTTTTCAATACTTGATCTGTAATGTCAACACCGCCATATAGTACAGTATCTTTAGTCATAACAACGCTAAGACCCTTAGCATCACCAACTGCTTTTGCAGCCTCCATAGCTTTATCTTGAACGGATTTAGCAATTTCTTGATCTTTTTTTGCTAGGTTTTGACGCGCTTCTTCAGCGATTTTTTGTTTAGTAGCATCATCTTGTGCTGCATCAATTTTAGCTTGCGTTTCTTGTTGTAATTGGCTTTGATAGCTCATATATTCTTGAGCTGCAGAGATATAAATTGGATTATCTTGAGACAACATACGAGATGTATCAATAACCCCAATAGTACTAGTCCCACTATTACTACTAGGCGAAGCCATTTGCGTATAAGCTAACGCACCAATACCAACAATAAAAATTGCAGCAATGACGATGGAAAAAATCTTTACATTCGCCTTGTTGTTCATCATTCGCATCATAATAGAGTGCCCTCATTTCTTTAAATCACTGCATCAAAGGATGCCATATAGAGATATTGGTGAAAGCCTCTTTAAAAAGAGGCCTTCACCATATACATTTACTATATTAGAATTGTGTACCGAAGCTGAAGTGGAATTTATTTTTGTGTTTACCCACGCCATAGTCAAGTTTAACTGGACCAATTGGAGTCGTAATACGAACACCAGCACCAACGCCATAGTTAAAGGTTTTCTTGCTATTATACCATGTAACATTTGGTGCATCCCATGCATCACCGATATCAGTAAACAATACGCCACTAACCTTTTTAACGATTGGGAAACGGAATTCCAATGTAGCATTGTACATATACTTGCCACGGAATTGATCATCTTCATAACCACGTAAGGAATCAGCACCACCCAATGTGAACAATTGGCTATAAGGAGCATCACCTTGAATAAAGCCACCACGTGCACGGAATGCCAATACATTCTTAGCACCAAGTTTTTTATACATGCGTGCTTCAGCTGTGAATTTATAGAAGTCGAAGTCACCGCCTAAACCATGACCAGCCCATTGTGTAGTATAGGAAATACGACGACCACGAGTTGGTTCATAGATATTATCACGAGAATCGTATACTTTTTGCCATGTTACGGAGTTAATGCGACCGAAGTTATTTTTTACATAGTTGTCAGATGCAAAGTTATAGGAACCATTATCCCAGTTTGTACCTTTACCCGCATTTTTATCATAACGGAAACCAGAGCTATCATCATCATCCCATTTATAAGTATCTTTACGAGATTCTAATGTCAAGTAATCACGAGTATATTCCCCAGTTTGACGACCGAAGGAAATATTGAAACCACGAGATTTCTTATTGTATTCTGCTACTTCACTACCATCTTCATTGTAATCTGTGTATTCATCTTCGCGGTTGAAGAAGGAGAAGCCAAGGGATGTACCTTTGCTATCAATCCAAGGTTTCAAATAGGAGATTTGGTAGTTCTTATATTTTTTCTTACCACCGATTTCCCAGTGAACTTTAAATTTATCGCCAGTACCACGTAAATTATCTTCACCAAATTCAACAATACCCATCAATCCATCAGATTTAGAGTAACCAGCGCCTAATGTGATGGTACCAGTCTTATGTTCCAATACATCGATTTCAATAATTACATTATTTGGATCTTGTTCACCTGGCAACATACGAACGTTTACGTCATCAAAGAAACCTAAGTTATATACGCGTTCTACAGAACGACGTACCAAGAATTTATTAAAAGGTTTTCCTTTCTTTTGAACAAATTCACGAGTAATAACTTTATTGCGGGTTTTCTTGTTACCTGCTGGAATGATATCTTCTACGACACCTTCAACAATGTGTATATGAAGTATGCCTTGGTCATCTACACGGATACCATCAACGTGTGCTAACATATAGCCATCGCGAGCATATGCAGCATTAATGCCTTGAACTTTTTGCCCTACGGATACAGAGTTAAGAACTTGACCTGGTTGAATATCCATGAACTTAGTCAATACTTCGGAGGAATATACAGTATTACCTTCAAAGGAAACGCCAGTAGTAACTGGATTTACTGTTACGGCAAAGTCCAATTTTACGCCTTCAGGCACGGAAGTAAATACAGGATTTACTTCGGAGAAGTAACCAGTATTACCAAGATTAGTTACATCTTTAAATACGCCATCAACAGATACGGTATCGCCAACTTTTTCAGTTAAAATTGGCAACAAATTTGCTTGCTGTTCAGCTGTAACGCCAGATATAGATAAACCGGTAATCAATTTACCTACGTAAGGATTAACAGATTCAGCACTAGCAGATGTGACATATTGTGCTTCTACTGTTGTAACAGCTTGAGTTTGGCCATTTTCAGCAGCCTTATCAAGATCAGTACCACCAGTAGTTTTAGATACCATTTTTACTTGTTTATCATCAGTTTTTAAAGCAGCATTATTGACTGTAACAGTTCCATCAGAACCTTTTACTACAGTGCCGTCACTAGATATAGTCGTATCACCACGAGCAGCTAAGATAGCTGCATCAGTTTCATCTTGTATAGTTGTAGTAGTTGCATCAGCATTATAAACAGCTTGTGTAGTAGCTGCATCATTTGCTGTAGCAGCATTAGTCGTCGTTGTGCTATTTAAATCTGGAGTATAGCCAGCTTGTACCTCAGCAGCAAATACACTGCCTGTCCCCATGACAGCAGTCAACACGGACGCTGCAAGCATACTTTTATAAGCTTTTGGTTTAAACATAAATTCCTCCTAGAACTCATCCCCATAAAGAGTTTACATCTTATTTATAAAGACTAATAAATCTTTATCATTATAGCATAAATTGCTTGGAATGAGTACTATATTAAACAAATTTTATGAAATTAATATGACTAGAATGTGCATACCTAAGGGGTTTACACATTCTAGCCATACTCTTAAAAGCTACGTGTCCAACGACCACCTATATAATTGTTCCCTTTTGATGTATGCCATCCCGTGAACTTAAGGTTTCGTTTAACAGAATATTCTATACCATATTTATTTTGTTTGTTATTAATACCTTGAGAATAAGTCAACATGACTCTCGGTAATACATATTTACCGATTTCAATATTATAATTACTTGCCGTATCCCTATTGGTTGGCTCATCGGGATCAATTGACCCTGTTGTAATATTGATGCGGTCTAACCCAAGTGTATTTTGTAATGCATCTTGTACATAGCCAAAAGCAAACATTTGAAGCCCTGCTGTAGCCACGGCATTCACATCTTCATTTGTCAAAGTACTACTATTTGAATCTGCACCGCGGCCGAAGGTCAACATGGAAATGATTTGCTTTCTAGACAGTCTAGGATTAGAGGACAATGATAAGTCCATATGATCCACTGTCCCTTTTACGCCAAGCATAATAGTGTAATTACTTACATTTGTTTCAGCCTCTAATTGTAAGTTTGGTAAATAAGAGCCACCTACGAAATGGGCATTCCCTTTTGTAATATTAAATACATGGCTCAAATACTTAAACGTGCCATTTCTAACATCAAATTGACCACTAGCAGTTGGATTTTGTAAAGATCCACCAAAATGAACATCGCCACTGATAAACATGTTGTATAAGGTGCGATCATATAAACGTACACCTTTACCCGCATGAACAGTAACATCCACCCCCATATCTTTGGTACTTTCACTAGATTGTAAGGAAAGAGGAATTTTGAATTGAATCTTTTCAAGATTTAAAGTACCAATAAGGGTCGGCAATCCATCTCGGTCAGCAATATAAAGTTCACCATTCAACGGTCCTCTTACATATTCACTGCGAACCTCTAAGTCTTCTAGCTGAACTGCCGCCTTGTAATTAGTAAGAGTATGTCCAGACCAATTTACTTTAGCAGCCAAACCAGCTGAGCCTTTGCCCATATTAATACGGGATTGGAAATCACCTTGTTGACCAGAGAAAATTAAGTCACCATCAATACCAGTAATTTGATTTTCTACACTTGCTAATTTCATCGTACCATTACGTACGGATACAGTACCATATGCTTCAGGCTGATCAATAGTGCCTGTAATGTGAACCGTGCCTTTTAACGGACCTGTTGCCTCCTTAACACTAGTTGTAAGAAGAGGGATAACAGCCATATCTGCTTCGTTAAAATCAATAGTTACATCCATAGATTTGCTATCATTTGCTGGAATATACCCAGACGTAAAGATTGCCGCTAATGGAATCTTACCATAGACGCTAAGTTTATACCCACTTTTGGCACCTTGAATTCGTTGAATCTGAATAACTTGATCTTGCATTGTAGCCAATACAAAACCTTCATCAATACCAACACCATTAAAGGACCCCGACTCTACAGCACCGGATAATTCTACTTTAGGATTCTTAGTTTCCCCAGTGATATTTACAACGCCAGTCACCCAACCAGTAGCTTGAATATCCTTACCCATAAGTGGCAAGAACGGTACTATATCAACATCCTTTAATGCAACCTGTAAGTCCGCTTGACCATCAAGATCCATCGTACCGCCTATTGCAATGAGACCTTCATCAACAGGCAGTTTCAAAGTTGTAACTTTGAATTTACGATTAGCAAGACTTGCATCGATAGTTGCATCACCAACAATCTTTTCATCAATACTTACATCATTAATCTTGCCTGTTACATTAACGCTTGGATTGTCGCGTGTACCTCCGATTTCAACAGAACCATTTAATTTGCCATCAATGTGTTCATTGGACCGGTCTAGCAAGGTTAGCAAATTCTTTACGCTACCATTAGTAACATCTAATACACCAAATAGTTGTCTACTATCATCAAACTTCATACCACCTTTAGCAGTGTAGCGACCACCATCGGCTTCAGCAAAGGTGAAATCTTGCACATTTACAACCGATTTATCTGCATAAACACGACCATGAATATCGTTCAATAATTCCCCATTAACTGATAAGGCATCGGATGAAATATAGCCATTGAATTGAGGGTTATCCACAGATCCAGTAATTTGTCCTCGACCAGATAGCAAACCATCAACTTTGTAATCCGTATTAATGAGCAATCTGCCCATATCAATTTTTTTGCCTTCAAAATCAATATTAATTGCTTCTTTAGATACTGTACCGCCACCTGTGATAGTTGCACCATAACCTTCAATATCAAATCTATAAAGCTCTAATGTATCATTCTGATAGTTATATTTTGCAAACGCATTGGTCACGAGTTTGCCATAAGCAGAACCATCCCACAAATGAGCACGACCTTCTATAATCGGATTTGCAGCCGTCCCTGTAATATGATTGTCTGTTTCAAACCAACCTGTAATAGGAACATCTGTAACAGTACGAATCACATTTTCAATACGAGCAGCCCGAGCCTTGGCATTTAGATCTAACACATCTGTATTAAGATTATACCAACCATTAACATCATAGCCCCCATCGCCATCACCAATATGTCCATTGGTGATAGTGAGAATATGGTTATCTAGCTTAATATCTCCATGGATATTATTGAATCGAGCCCCTTTATAATGTACCTCTTGCCCCCATACAGTGCCCATTACATTTGGATTATCCAATGTACCTTGTATCGCAAAAGAGGTATTCAAGGTGCCATCAACATCTTGACCAATAATAAGACTTAGTGCGGTCAATGGCAATGCATTACCGGAAATAGTGGCATCTATATTACCATTTTGGATATAGCCATATCCGCTTAGCGCCCCATCTCCTATAGTGCCTACAACGGTCATATTTGTACTATTATCAGCATGCGTAAAGTTAGCTTTTGCAGTATCAACTACAACACCGCGAATGCCTATTTGGCGACCTTTAACAGAGCCTACAACATCTGTAACTTGATTATTTTTTCCTAAGATACGCATCTCACCATCGATATTACCTGTAACCGGTGAGATCATATCTTTTGTGAAAGTGCCTAAAGGTAAATTTTGAATCTTTATAGTAGTATCAAAATCCCCTGTATCAACCACATATTGGCCCTTAACCTTTGCACTACCTTCGCCTACTGATAGGCGCACATCATCCGTACGAACTAAACCGTTATCATATACAATATCACCTTGTAAACGATCAATATAGTAACCATTATAAGAAATACCATCACTAGCAATCGTTGCATCTACACGTGGAGCTACTGTCGTGCCACCAATATGTGCACGCCCACCTACAATACCAGAAACACCGACGTCTGTTATCGCCTCTAAATCTACTTTATCGGCCACAACATTAAGATTTAAATACTCTTCATCTTTGCCTAGTGTAACTAAGCCATTGATCTTTGTTACTTGATCATTTACCCTCCAAGAACTACGACTAATAACGATTTGATCATTATTAAGCATAATGCGACCCGTGCCATCGGTAATATTATAAATTGTATTACCCCGTTTATAAGTGCCTGTTAAACCTTTAAAGCCTACATTACCACTCATAATGTATTTGCCATCTTCACTTTTAAGATTTAAATGTAAATCTTGTAACTTACCACTCGTTACAGATAGATCCTTACGAAGTGGAACAAAACTCATAATACCAGCAGTATCAATTTCATCAGCTTGTACAAAGAGATCAAAATTAGATACATTGTTCATATCAATTTTGCCATTCAAGGTAATTGCGGAACCATCTACATCAGCAGTAAAGGCACCTTTAGACATGCCACTCATATCAAGCGCCATAGTCCCATCAAGATTTTCTACATTCCTCTTTATTCCATCTTTAGTACGTAGCGCTACGCGACCATCATTAATAGTCACAGAGCCATCAAAAGTACCCGACTTATTTGGATCGGATGGTTTTACTAACTTAGTTATACTCCACGACCCATCAGCTAGTTGCCATATATGAAAATCTGGCGCCTCAACGATTACACTAGAAATAGCCGTAGCCCCTGATGTGTTGCCACCGACAATCTTCGGCAAAGAAGATAGTTTAACTCCTACAGCTACCTCTTGAGCAGTTCCAACTAAATGACCATCTCTATCTTTGATAGTCACATCTGTTAGAACAACATCACCATTCCAATTAATTCGGAGAGAATCATAGTCTATAGATCCGTTTATGACATTATTTACTTGTTCTTTAACCATAGGTGCAATGTAAGTTTGAGCCATAGGATTGATGCTGGCACCAACAATACTAGACAAACCTAAAATCGCTGCACCGATAAGGAGCCACTTTTTACGGGTCATAATGATACTCCCATACACATTATGAATAATATAAATATATATACTAATCTTACCACAGACACAGTAATAACTATAGTATTTTCAGAGTGAATTTTATAAAACCTATCAAGAACACTCATTGTCTATAATGTCCATTACAAGAAAAAAAGACGACCGAAGTCGTCTTTTTAAAGATCATATTATTGATTGCCGCCTAGTTTTGACAATTGTTCAACAGCACCACTATTAGCGATAACTTCAGCACCTTGACCTACAGGTGTAGACAATGGAACGCCTGTTAATTGTTCAAGAGCCGCAATGCTAATATTGTAATTATAAAGAGCTTCTACATAGTTATTACGAGCTGTTGTCAACTTAGTTTCTGCATCAAGTACATCAAGGTTCGTACCAACACCTGCACGGTAACGAAGCGTAGCAATACGGAAACTTTCTTGACCTTGTGCGACTGCAGTTTGTGTACTTTGGATTGTTTGTTCAGCAGCTCGTAAATTCAAGTATGCTTTTTGTACGGCTAACAATACAGCATCAACAGTTGCCAAATTAGCTTCTTTTGCTTGTTCAAGTTGTGCATTTGCTTTTTTAATAGCATTTTGTGTTGCACCACCATCCCATAAGTTCCAAGTAGCACTAGCACCAACACTCCAGGACTTTGTACTTGTACCAAAGTAACCATCTGGATCACCATAGCCACGACCAGCTTTTACAGCAACCGTAGGCAAATAACCCGCCTTAGCAGATTTTACAGCTTCTTCCGCAGATTTTACATCAAGAGCTGATTTAACAAGAGCGGAACGATGAAGCATAGCATATGCTTTCGCTTGCTCCAAGGTTACATTATATGGTTTATATTGTAAATCATGCTCTGCTGTAGTAATAGCCGTTTGTGCAGGGTATGCAATAACTTGATTTAAGTTCGCCTCTGCTAAATTTGCAGCATTTTGCGCTTTTACAAGAGATGTTTGAGAATCATCAAGATTTGTTTTAGCGGCCAATACATCGGAGCTCGCCACTAAACCAACATTATACTGTGCCTCTACATTGGTTACATGACCTTGATAATCTTTAACAGCTTGTTGTGCTACATCTACCATATTACGGCTCATAATCAATGTATAATAACCGTTAAGAGCATCATATTTTGATTGTTGTAAAGCCTCTTCATAGCTAGCACCAGTACCTTCACGAGTATAACGTGCAGAATCAATGCTTGCATCGAGTTGTGGATTGAATACAGGCGCACTAATGGAGAAGTTATGACTACCAGATTTGCCACTACCTGTGTCACCGCCCGTTTTTTGAGCACTCCAACCATAACTAACACTTGGATTCTTACCAGCTGCTACTTGGCTTACTGCAGATTTAGCAGCTTCATAACCCCATTTAGTTTGCTTAGCTGTACGATTATTAGCTAATGCTAAATCAACCGTACGGGCTTCGTTTAAAGCTAATGTACGTTCATAGGTTTTACTGTCTAAAACAGATTTTTCTGCTAATTGCTTTTGTGTTAATTGAATAGCTTCTTTTTGATATTTGCTTAATTGGTCTCCGTTGTTAACGGATGTAGTTACTACATCAGCGGCGAATGCACCAGTAGTAACTAAAGAAAGCATTACACCTAAGGAAAGAACCTTTTTATTCATAATATGTACCTCCATACTCATATAGAGTAAATGTGTTAGTCATTAGAATACTTGTTTAATACCGAAATAGGTACCTCCATTCGTAGAACTGAACGGTCTGGTCATTTGAATAACGCCATAGGTATCTTTATGCAAACGTATATCACTACGAATACGATATTTACGATGATTAAGGTCATATAGCGCGGCTGATAAGGACACTGGACCACGGAGGTTATAATCCACCCCAAGACCCAATTCACTTTCAAAAATACCACCACGCACCAACCATTTAGAACTGATAAATCGACCTGCATTCAGATCAAAAGTAGTATCATCACCCATATTAGAAAGGCCAATTTCAGCCATTCCTTTATTGTTAAAGGCACGTACTCTACCATTGACACGGAATTCATTATCCGTTGTGTTATACAACAAATCTACAGATGGTTCAATCTTGGTAGATGACTTTTTTTCAGTCATACCAACCTCTACACTATTTCCATTTACATCCGTTTGGTACGCCTTTCCGCCCATCAGTTTATTGATGCGAGCTGAAATCTGTGCCGTATTATGTAAAGTCTCCTTAATATTTTCTTGTGCTTTAGGATCTGTTACAGTTGATTCCATGGTACGAGCCATATTATCTACACGATCAGTAGTTTGTTTTAAATTAGTTAAAATAGCACGCATATCATTGCCTGCATTACCATCAGCATTAAATTGCTGTGCTGCTTGATTTAGCTGAGCCGTTACATCCGCCATATTTTGTGTAATAGCTACCGCATTATCAGCCATCACAGCTGTAGATTGCAAAGAATATTTAAGTGCACTTTGAGTTGCAGGATCACCAATAATACTATTAATAGACTGTAGCATCTTCTCAGTACCATCCATTAATTTTTGTGCACTCTGCATGGCCTTATCCACAGCATCAACGCCTTCACCTTTAACGGAGTCACCATCTTGTAAATATACTTTAGACTGTCCTGGTGAAATTTGAATAAATTTATCACCTAAAAAACCATCTGACCCCAAGGAAAAGATTGAGTCACTTGGAATCTGCGTTTTTTCATCAAGTTTCATCTTAACCACAACGCCACGCGGTGTAATTTCAATATCAGAAACAGTCCCAATGGCCACGCCGGAAAATTTAACCTGATTCCCATTTTTTAGGCCATTTACTTGAGTGAAATCACCTGTAATTGTCATTTGCGGTTTAGCCCAAATATCGATACGGCCTACAAATAGTATGCCTGCAATAAATAGAACTATACCTATTATTGTAAAAGCCCCTACCTTGGCCTCCGTCGTCCACTTCATTATATATCTCCCATCGCAGATTCGTTAATCGGCTCTGCTTCACCATGAATAAATTGTTGTACCTTCTTATTTGTAGAATTCTTAAATTCTATTGTATCAGAAATTTCTACAAAATGCCCCTGATCGAGTAAAGCTATGCGGTCAGCAACATAAAATGCTGACTGCATATCATGTGTTACCACGATAGAAGTACAACCAAGCCGATTCTGCATCCCCTTAATTAGCATACTAATCGTACCTGATGTAATAGGATCTAACCCTGATGAAGGTTCATCATAAAGAATTAAACTCGGATCTAGTGCTATAGCACGAGCTAAGCTAACCCGCTTTTTCATACCACCAGATAACTCATTAGGCATATAGGACTCATATCCCTTTAAACCAACCCAATCAAGTCTTTCTGCCACAATGCGTTTGATTTCGTCATCCTTTAACTTCGTATGTTGACGCAAACCAAAAGCTACGTTCTCACCTACCGACATAGAATCAAACAAAGCTGAATATTGGAATACCATCCCCATTTTTCTTCGTACCGTATTAAATTCATCTTCAGATAATGTAGTTATATCTGTGCCATCTACGATAATCTGCCCTGATGTAGGACGTTGTAAACCTATTAATAAGCGAAGTAATGTACTTTTACCACTACCACTGCCGCCTAATATAACTAACGTCTCCCCATCATTAATAGTGAGATTAACAGAGTCTAAAATCACACGTGACTCGTAGGCAACTACAACATTGCGTAGTTCAATCATAAATCCCTCTAAAAATATCCACTAAAATAACAATGTAGATAAAAAGTAATTTAATACAAATACTAGAATAATACTAGTTACTACAGAACTAGTAGTGGAAAAACCAACAGCTTCTGCGCCCATTTTAGTTTCCATGCCCTTATAAGCACCTACCAATGCAATGACAGCACCAAACACACTAGACTTTATAAGTCCTAAGGTGAAATCTGAAATGGTAGAAAACATTTGAATAGAATCTAAATATGTACTAGGCGCCAAACCCTTGATAACAGTGGCTACAAAGTAACCACCGGCAATACCGATAACAACACCATAAAATGCCAAAATTGGCACCATAATCATACACGCTACTACACGTGGTACCACGAGGTAACCAACAGGATCAACAGCCATAACACGTAGGGCATCAATTTGTTCTGTTACCTTCATTGTACCAATTTCAGCCGTGATAGCTGCGCCAACACGGCCGGCTAATACTACACCAACTAAGATAGGACCCAATTCACGGCCCATAGCTACAGCCATAAGACCACCTACTGTACTTTGAGCACCATAGGTAATGAGTACATCTGTAATCTGTAAGGTCATAACGGCACCAGCAAAGAGTAGAGTTAAGCTAATAATAGGCAAGGAGTCTACCCCTAAGTGAGCCATCTGTTGAAATACATGCCACAGATTAATCATTTTTAATTGTTTTATTGTTTGCCACACTAATAATGTAGCACTACCCATCTGCGATAAGCCGTTTATGACGACTCGACCTATCGATTCTAGCCAACTCAACAGTCTATCCCTTTCCCTTACAGTTTCAACTTATTCAGCTGTATTTGTTCCACCAGCATTAGCCTCGTCTTTTTTATTAGTTTCTTTCGACTCTTTTTTAGAATCCTTTTTAGACTCAGCTTTATCCGTTTTATCTTTTTTAGATTGATCTTCCAATTCTAACTTGCGTTCCATCTTAATCTGATGTTTCGCTTCTTTGACACGTTTTGCTAATTCTTTATCCCGATCAGCAGGCTTCATTACATGAATCGTAAATTGACCATCACCTTGCACAATGTACTCAGTATCAACAGCAGTCTTTTCAGGTTTCTTTTCATCATCCTTACTAGAACTCAAATCTTCTTGACCTGTTTTTTTCTTTACATCCCCTGGCATAGGTTTTGATTCCACATCTTTAAGCTTAGCCTTTTTAACAGATTGAGAGCCATCTTCATCAACTAAGCTGATACCATCTTCCAAAAACTCTACAACAATTTGATTATTTGTATCTGTCTTTTGAATTTCATCATAAAGCTCATCAAAATCTTTATGAACCTTCAAACGACGTAAAATTTCATCTGTTAAATTATATTTCTGTTTTTCCAATACGTATGGCAATGGAATCTCGCCACCGCCACGCACCTCTAAGGTATACTTACCAATAGCTTGATCTTCAGGTACCTTAAAGAAAATTTGTTTAATAACCTTTTCACCGCGGAACGGCTCTAATGTTACATCTACTACGATAGTATCCCCAGGAGAAACTACAGTAGACGAAGCAGAAGCATCGATAAGCTTTGCTGTTTTCTTATCTTGCGTTACGTTTGTTTCAACCGAAATATCCGAAATTTCATAGTTGATGAATCGATTGTTCATAAGAACATCAATGACATTATAAAATTCATCAACTGCTTTTTCACTAATAGAATCAGAGCTGTAGAACATATTTGTCCGCGTTAATGGCTTATGTTCTTTCCCTTTTGGCGTAATAGTATAAGAAATTGTAGCCGTACCAGAGCCACTGCGATCCAATGTTTTATTCAACATATTGTATAAGGCTGTAGCTGCTAAAGTTGGTGTCATTTCACCATCTTCAATAACCTTGACGGAACTAGTTCTATCACGGCCCATATCAATATCCTTTAAATGGAATCGCAATGGAATACCTGGCGAAATCACGCCTGATACACCTGCAATACCGGCACCTCTATCTTCGGTAACAGAGCCAATCTCTTTACCCATAGAGCCAAGCTTAAAGGCAGCATTATAGCTTTTTACAACGGTAAAGATACTTGCATTGTGCATAAAATAGTTAGAAGAACCATGTTTTAAGAATGGATGACCAAAGGCAACAACCTTTTCACCATCTACATGAGTAACAGTACCAATAGCGCCCAATTTAAGGTCACCATCAACTAGCAAAGCCGCTACTGAGCCACCAGCTTCTAAAGGTTTTGCAATTTCATCACCACTAGCACTTGCGGTGTCATATGTTTCATATTTATATTGTGGTAACTTCGATTTAAAGTATTCCATTGATGCCGCATCGAAGCCATATGCCATAAGTGGAGTACCTAAAGGAATCAATTGTGTATCATCCCAAGGTTTAGATAAGTTTTTCTCATATGGTATATTCCATAGTTTGACCATATCCTCAATAGGAGTAATCATACCTATCGTACCATCCGCAAACCCCCAGCCATAAGCAACAGCCCCAACGAGTTTACCATTTATATATACAGGGCTACCACTCATACCATGCGCAATGCCACCAGTTTGATCCATAACGGGTCCGGAAAACTTGGCTAAAATAAGATGACCAGATGGTCCCTTATCCTTCATGACACCCAGTACCTTTACATCAAAGGTGGAAATAGTATCCCCTACGATTACAGTTTTTGCAATACCTTCCATACCTGTTGTTACATCATTGACAGGCATAAAATCAATAGCCTGTGCAGTTGTAAGTGAAGTACAGAAGAAAAGCGCCAGTATCGCTTTTCTATACCGACGCCAAGAATGAGAAAACTTCATTCCTTCTCTCCTTTATTTACTTTCTACAGTGACAACGATTTGATCACGAGAAACGTCTGAACCCACTGTAACATTAACCGCCGTTACAGTACCAGTTACAGTAGATTTAGCAGCAGCCATAGGACCAGCCAATGTCTCTACAGTCACCAATGTTTGGCCTTCTGTTACAGAAGTACCAACAGAAACTGTAGAAGCAACTTTACCTGTTAATACACTTTGGTATGATACAGGGGCCGCCATTACAGAGCTAACACTTAAAATGCCTAATGCAGCTAAAGCTAACACTACTCTTTTCATAACGATCCCTCCTTTTACAAAATTAGTTATGTATTTATAGTATACTAAATTATTAGTAATATTTCAAACAAAATTGTATGCAGCGAATCTATTTTATGATTACTATATCCTCATAACTCATAGGTGCAGAAGATTTGTGTACATAATCATCATTGATAACTATATCAATGCTACCTTGATTTGATAATTCAGCGCCATCAACAACACCTAATTTAGACAATAACTGAGCTCCTTCTTTTTGAGTCACACCTACAGATTGAAGTTCGGATTTATCAACTGTTAGCACAACTAAATCATGTTCCTTTGTGGTTCCAATGAAGCTACGACCTTTGTTATTAGATTCATCAGCGCCTACATAGCGACCGCCTTTCATCACCATAGTGCCCACTTCTAAACTAGCTCCTCCAGTAGTACTAACTTGAGCAAGTTCTTCTCTATTTTGAATCGTAATAGGTGTTCCAACTTTTAATTTACGTAAAGCATTTCCAGATTCGCCATGACCAGACAATACGTATTGGTTTTCCCCAATTTTAGAATTTCCCTTTTGTTTACTAATAACCTTGCCATTAGCTATAGTCACTTCATAACCATATTCATTGGTCTTTGTAGAAGGACCATAAGTTGACGTATAAAGAGTCAAGGCATTCTCTTTACGAACCGTATCAACGGAGGTGATTACAAAACTCTCATTCTTTGTTTTAGCTTGAAGTAAAGGTTTTTTCTCTTCTATAAAGTATCCTCTATTAGGCGTATATCGTAACGTACCACGATTAGAAATACGCTCTAAATCAATGGCTCCATCACTCGCCACTGAGTAAGGTCGTTCAAAACTGCCCCCTTTTACCTTTGCTCCAATGATAGCTGTATGAGCTTGAGTAACAGAAGATAATGGTTTACCTTCTGGAACATGCGCCACCACCATAGGTGAATCATTATCTACGGTCAATGCAAAGGCTTGAATTTTCCCTTCAGCTACGGTGTTATTAATTTTGCTATACGTTACAGATTTATTTACATCTTTTGTAGTCTGTTGCGCATAGCCAGAAAATAAATCCACTACTATACGCGAAGGCTTTTCTAATGCAAACTCATGATGTTGTACATCCTTATTCGCTGTTAATGTTACTCGTAAAGCCCCATTAACCTGTTGTAAGCCAATGCCTTTAAGAACTCCCGTTTTTTTATCATTTTGTGATATGGGGCCAGTTAAACCATTTGTAGTACCCCCTAAGTTCAATGTAAGAGCATGTGTTTCTTCATTATAGGATTGAGTCCAAGATACAGGCATTTCAGATACATCTAAAACAATTCGGCTTGTACCTTCATGATTAGATACGCGCACCCCTGTTAAATTACCGGCCTCAGCATGAGGAACGGTACTACCCAGTAGACCTAAAACAGCAAAAGTCATATACAGATATCGTTTCATCTTTAATTCCTCTATAGCTACAAACCATAATAATGGCCTTATATCATTACATCAATTTTACGCAATATACTTTTACTATAGTATACAGCATAAAGATGAAAAATTCAAAAAATAAACGAAAAACGAGGTTACAATCTAAAGATACTCCATACATAAAATAGAATAACTGTAGACCATAACCTCGTCAATTTAAGCTCACTTCATCATGGTATATTATTGTAACTATATTATTGTAACTCATCTAATGTATCACGAAGCTGTGACATTTCATCTAAAGCCTTTGCAACACCTTTAATTACTGCATATCTTGGAGATTCTACAAGGTATGCCGCGATTCCAATAGAACGTGTAATAACACGGTCTAATCCATCGATGAGCGCGCCACCACCAGTAAGAATGATACCATGATCATTGATAGCGGCCACAAGTTCCGGTGGAGTTTTTTCTAAAATGGACTTAACGCCTTCCAAAACATTCATCACTTGTGCTTCTAGAGCACGTTGAATCTCTAAAGAATTCACCGCAACCATCTTTGGTAATCCAGAACTTGCATCTCGTCCTCGTACCTCAATCGTACGCTCCTTTGCACGACGATCCACAGTCCCTACAGAAATTTTAATTTTCTCTGCCGTTAGCGGACCAATAACGAGGCGCTTCTTACGGCGGATATAACGAATAATAGATTCGTTAAAAGAATCTCCACCGATGCGAAGTGATTCACTTACAACCACACCCGTATCACAAAGAACGGCAATATCCGTAGTGCCACCGCCAACATCGACAACCATCGCCCCTACGTGCTTAGCATCATTGAGACCAGTCCCCATAGCAGCAGCCAATGGCTCTTCAATAAGGACCGTCTTTTTTGCACCGGTTCTGAGTAAAGCCTCTAAAATGGCGCGTTTCTCTACAGGTGTAATGCCTGATGGCACACATACGATAATACGCGTCTTCATCAATCTAGAAGCAGGTACAACGGAGCGAATAAAGTACTTCAACATGAATTCTGTCATATCATAATCTGCAATAACGCCCGCTTGAACTGGACGGATGACGGAAATCCCTTTTGGAGTGCGGCCTACCATAGAACGTGCAGCCTCACCTAAAGCAAGAATATCACCGGTTTTATTATCCCGTGCAATATACGCAGGTTCATCTAATACCAAGCCTTTACCCTTCGCAAAAATGAGGATATTTGCAGTCCCTAAATCAATTCCCAAATCGAAGTTTAAGGATCGATTCAAACGACTCATAAAATCTCCAACTTGCTCAGGTCGAACTAAACGTTTTAATGTCATGGCTGGCGTTGTTTTAGCAATCGCTACAGTCTCACGACTACGTCGTTCAGCACGGCGCATTTTTGTAACTTTAATCATGGTCTCGCGCATATTGGAGGCTAAATGATTAGCTTGCTTTGCCACGCCATTTGAAAGCTTAGTGGACTTACGTTTTGTCCTTCTCAATGGTTTGCGTGTAGTACTTGCTTTCGAATTCTCAACCTTTGCAGCACCTAAGCTCTGTTGCTCGTTGTATAAAGCCGGCCCTTTAGAGCGCCGGCTTCTTTTCTTTTTATTTTGTTTTGGCTGTGTACTCTTATTCGTCAACCCGAACAATATCAGCACCTAACCTTTGCAATTTACCTACAAAATCATCATAACCTCGGTCAATATGATGTAAACGACCGACTTCTGTTCTACCTTCCGCAGTCAATGCAGCGCATACCAGCGCCGCTCCAGCACGCAGGTCAGTAGCATTCACTATAGCCCCGTGTAAGCTTGGCATACCTTCGACAATAGCTTGACGATTATCGATGTCAATATGCGCCCCCATTTTACGAAGTTCAGCAACATGCATAAAACGATTTTCAAATACAGTTTCTGTTACTGTACTAGTGCCTTCCGCAATCGTAGTAAGAGCCATAAATTGAGCTTGCATATCTGTTGGGAATCCAGGGTATGGCAATGTTTTAATATCGACAGCTTTAATGCCTTTACCACTACTGATAACGCGAATGCCGTCGATTTCTTCCTCTACTGTTACACCAGCTTCCTTTAATTTAGCCACTACTGGTTTTAGATGTTCTGGCAATGCATTTTCTACGAATACATCACCACCTGCCATAGCAGCGGCGATTAAATATGTACCAGCTTCAATGCGGTCAGGAATAACTGTATGAATAGCACCGTGTAATTGAGGTACACCTTCAATACGAATCACATTTGTACCAGCTCCGCGAATATTAGCCCCCATAGCATTTAAGAATGTAGCTAAATCAACAATTTCAGGCTCTTCTGCAGCATTTTCGATAACGGTTTTACCTTCCGCCATAGAAGCAGCCATAATTACATTCTCTGTAGCCCCCACACTTGGGAAATCCAAATAAATTTGAGTCCCTTTAAGTCCTTCCGGAGCATGAGCATATACATAATCTTCAGTAATTTCAATTTTTGCACCTAATGCTTCAAATGCTTTTAAATGAAGATCAATAGGACGTGCACCGATAGCACATCCACCAGGCATTGAAATTTTAGCCTCCCCTTTACGAGCCAAAAGTGGACCCATGACAAGGAAGGATGCACGCATTTTACGCACAAGTTCATAAGGAGCTTCCGTAGCAGTCAATGTAGAAGCATCGAAAACAATTTCACCATCTGCATTATTACGAGTGATTTTAACCCCCAAAGACTCGATAACTTGGCAAATCGTGCCTACATCTTCTAAATTTGGAATTTCAAGCAATTTACTAGGCGTTGATGCTAGCAAAGTACCGGCAATAATAGGGAGTACTGCATTTTTAGCACTACTAACACGTACACGTCCTTCCAATCGATTGCCACCTTGAATGATTAACTTTTCCAACAGAATTCCTCCTACACTTTATATCGTTCATCTTGTATAAGCTACAAGACCTTGTATTTATAACGTCATATACTAAATGTTATTATACTATTTTTCGATATATCTCATCAAGAGAATGAGAGAAAATACAAAGAAAAAAAGCCCTGAATATATCTCAAAAATTTATATCCAATTTTTGAATATATTTCAGGGCTTTATTCTTATTTAGCTTTTAATGTTTTAAGTTTATGATCCATATGTACTGTATCAAGGAAACGAACCGTACCAGTTTTAGACCGCATCACAATAGTATGTGTACGCGCACCACCTGGGAAATATTGAATTGGATTTAATAAGTTACCACGTGTAATAGCAGTAGCCGCAAAGATAACATCATCAGTACGAACTAAATCATTTAATGTGAGCACTTGGTTTACATCGGCAATGCCCATTTCATGGCAACGACGAATTTCTTCTTCCGTTTCTGGTTTTAAACGAGCTTGCATATCGCCGCCTACACATTTTAAGGCTGCAGCCGCTAATACACCTTCAGGTGCACCACCAGTACCTACAACCATGTGCACCCCAGAACCTTCGATACAACATTCCATAGCTGGATTAACATCACCATCAGAAATGAGCATAATACGAGCCCCTACTTCACGAGCCTCTTTCATCAAGCCTTGATGACGCTCACGATCAAGCATAACCAACGTGATTTCATCTACATTACGTTCCATTTTAGCCGCTACATTTTTGATATTTTCGGTCAAAGATTTCGTAATATCAATAGCACCTGCACCTCGAGGACCAACACAAAGTTTCTCCATATACATATCCGGTGCATGTAACAAGCCACCTTTTTCTGCAATCGCCATAACTGCAATAGCACCATTTTGACCTTTAGCAATCAAGTTTGTCCCTTCAATAGGATCAACGGCGATATCTACTTCTGGTCCGCCAGCACCTACGTGTTCTCCAATATAAAGCATAGGAGCTTCATCAATTTCGCCTTCTCCGATAACCACAGTACCAGAAATGCGAACAGAATCAAACGCTTGACGCATAGCATCTACAGCAAGACCATCGGCTGCATCCTTTTGCCCACGGCCAAGCAAACGACCGCTACGCAAAGCTGCGGCTTCAACGACACGAGCAAATTCCAAAGATAATGTACGATCCATAATGGGCCTCCTTATAAGTCCTCTATGTATTGATATGACTCTTACCTAGAGTCTCTAACTTATTGATTAGCTTGTTTCCAATCTTCCATAAATTTTGCAAGTCCTGCATCAGTCAACGGATGTTTCATAGCTTGCATGAGTACTTTAAATGGAACAGTTGCAATATGAGCACCTGCTTTAGCACATTGAATAATATGCAGCGGTGTTCTCACACTAGCAGCAATGATTTCAGTTTCAATTTCATGAATAGCGAAAATATCTGCAATATCTTGGATTAATGTAAGGCCATCCATGCTGATATCATCAATGCGTCCCACAAATGGACTCACATAACTTGCACCTGCACGAGCAGCTAATAAGGCTTGGTTTGCAGAAAAAATCAAAGTCACATTCGTTTTAATGCCTTCTTTGCTCAAAACAGCAACAGCTTTAAGGCCTTCTGGAGTCATAGGAACTTTAATAACCACGTTAGAGCCTAATTTCACAAGGTCATGTGCTTCCGCCACCATGCCTTCAGCATCAGAGGAAATAACCTCTGCGCTAACAGGTCCATCAACAAGGTTTGCAATTTCAGAAATAACTTGTTTCAAATCGCGTTTAGCTTTCACGATAAGCGATGGGTTTGTAGTTACGCCATCAATAAAACCAAAGTCATAGGCCTCTTTAATCTCATCAAATTCTGCTGTATCAATAAAGAATCTCATAAAATGCCCCCTCTTATTTAGCCGGTGAAATCACTTCAACGCCACCCATGTATGGCACGAGAACTTTTGGAATTACAACGGACCCATCGGCTTGTTGATAGTTTTCCAAGATAGCGGCTACTGTACGCCCTACTGCAAGGCCAGATCCATTTAATGTATGAACGAATTCCGGTTTACCCTTAGGTCCACGACGGAATTTAATATTAGCACGACGAGCTTGGAAATCAGTCATATTAGAGCAAGAGGAAATTTCTCTATACTTGCCTTGTGCAGGCATCCACACCTCTACATCATAGGTTTTAGCAGAACCAAAGCCCATATCACCTGTGCACAGAGTGATAACACGGAACGGTAATTCTAATAAGCGCAATACTTCTTCTGCATTATCTGTTAATGTTTCTAATTCTTTGAAAGAATCTTCTGGTTTAGCTAATTTAACCATTTCAACTTTGTTAAATTGATGTTGTCGAATAAGGCCACGAGTATCACGCCCCGCGGAACCCGCTTCAGCACGGAAACATGCGGTGAATGCAGTATAGTATTTAGGCAATTCCTCTTCACTCAAAATTTCGCCACCGTGATAATTAGTCAATGTAACCTCAGCAGTTGGAATCAAGAAATATTCCGTCCCCTCTACATGATACATATCTTCAGCAAATTTAGGCAATTGCCCAGTGCCCGTCAAAGTTTCACGAGTTACCATATATGGCGTCATCATTTCAGTATAGCCATGTTTGTCTACATGAAGATCCACCATGAAGTTGATAAGCGCGCGTTCCAAACGAGCACCTAACCCCTTATACACAGTAAAGCGAGCTCCGCTCATTTTGCCTGCACGGTTGAAATCAAGAATATCAAGGCTTTCACCTAAATCCCAATGAGCTTGAATATCAAAATCAAATTGACGTGGTTCTCCCCATTTACGTTGCTCCACATTTTCATCTTCATCAGCACCTATAGGAACAGATGCATCACACATATTTGGCAACATCAATGCCGCATCGCGCAATTTTGTTTCTACTTCGCGAATACGGTTATCAAGCTCAGCAATCTCATCGCCTACTTTTTTCATTTCTTTGATTTTTTCATCAGCATTTTCTTTGTTGCGTTTTAATTTGCTAATTTCTTCTGTTACAGAATTGCGAAGCGCTTTTAATTCTTCTACTTGGCCGATCAATTGACGACGTTCATCATAAGCGGATACAAAGGTTTTCAGATCGCCTTTTGTATGACGATTATCTAAATTTTGTTGCACTAAATCAATATTTTCACGGACAAATTTTAAATCTAACATACTATAAACCTCATTTTCCAACTATGTTACGCACAATATATTCAATACGTTTAAGTATACCATATATTGGTGTATTTATCATTAAATTATGTGCTATATACTAGACTTCTCACCAATATTTTATATTATTCATCCTCTTCTTCATCTAGCAAATAATCTTTTGCCATCCATTTACGCGTGCCTGTAAAAGAAATGGTCACCCATTTTTCCGTTGGGTTACCGCCGATTTCTTGGTCAATTTCATTGCGAATAGCATCAATTTCAGCAATAGTTTGATATGGAAAACTTTTAGGAACTAAAATATCAATTTCAATGATTCGAGTATTGCCGTATACTTGCACGCTCGTCACATAATCTTTAAAATTATACTTTTCCATAAATCGATCCATAATTTCTTGCACTTCATTATGCAATGAAGTTGGTGCCCATCCCAATATTTGTTTCATGGATGGCACAATGATACGAAATGCAGAGGGTATCATCTGTACCGCTAAAATAATTAATACAATAGGGTCAATATAGGTAGCCCATCTAGCATATTCAGTACTTTCTAGCATAGTAGCTACAACGAAACTAATCAAGATAGCCGCTTCTAACAAAGCATCGACATACCAGCTTACATTATCAAATTTAATCAAGTTAGACTGTAAACTTTTATTAATACGACGTACATAAAGATAGTAAGCAGTATCTGCAATAGTAAAGAATATAGCATAGAAAATAGCTGGTCCGAAGTCTACGTGGCGTCCACCAGACAAAAGATCTGTAATCCCACTAGATAAGGCATAAATTACTATGAGAAGAATAAAAAAGCCCTCCACGGCGAGCACCAGAGGTTCAAATTGCCAAAAACCGAATTGGAATCGCTTACTCGTTTCTCTAGCAACTAACTTAGCTGTCATAAGCATCATAATCTTAATAACAACATCAACGAAGGAGAATACCCCATCTAACAACACTGCACTAGATCCCGTTACAATCCCCATCACAGTGCCGCTCACCGCAACTAGCGCCATCAAAGCAACAGATTGCATTAATAGCTTTTGTTCAATAGAGCGTCTTGCTCCTAATATATCCATTAAGACCCCCACTTTCTTAATTTGTACATTTTTTTATTATACACCAAGTGAATTGATGAGCAAAATCGCCCTGTTCAGTAATATAAACAGGAAAGCTATAAAACCTACCATAAATCATAATCAAAAGTTTATCTAACACCTCGGTCAGGTTCTGAAAAATGCAGCGAAAAGCAGCTAGTTTGAAGGACATACAAACTAGCTGCTTTAAATACATCAGTATTCTTTTCTGTAAAATATAAACTTTACCCTTTTGGACTCGGAACTACGCGACCAGCCACATAGCGTTCAATAATATGGCGATCATCCCCTACATATAGCCAGCGCTCTAAACGCTCTTCCAAAGAACGTTCATTTGGGTCGAATAGGGACGTATCATCGATAATAAGGGCATCTAATTCATAGCCTTTTTCAAAGCTTCCAACGTGGCCAAAAAATTGTCCACCACCCTTGGTAGCCATATAGAAGGCTTCACTTAGGGTGAGAGGTGCATAGTTTTTGTCTACTTCAACCCATTTCATTTTGGATAAACCAATAGCTTCAGTAAGGACCTTTGCCATCGATACAATATGTCCACCAGAAATATCGGAGCCTAAACCGATTGGTATATTCCGCTCAATCAGCTTACGAATCGGTGCAATTCCGCTAGAAAGATTTACATTCGAATATGGACAATGAGATACCATGGTCTGCGTTTCAGCCATGCGATCCATTTCTACGTCACTCAAATGAATGCAATGGGCCATTACAGTTGGCACGGTACCCATCAAATGATGTTCATAGTACACATCTGTATAGTTTGACGACTCAGGATGTAATGATGCGACCCAATCAATTTCACCGTGATTTTCCGACAAATGAGATTGAACAGGAACATCGTATTCTTTCGCTAATTTAGCAAGTCCTGTCATGAGTTCACTCGTACAAGATGGTACAAAGCGCGGTGTAATAATAGGTTTAACTAAAGGTCCAAATTGAGCTGACGCATCTAACCATACTTTAGTATCAGCTAAGGATTGATTCGTTTCTTCAATCAAAAATTCCGGACTATTACGGTCCATGTTTACCTTGCCCACATAAGCTGACAATCCTGCTTTTTGTAAAAGCTCCATCAACACCAATGTGCTGTCTTTATGGATTGTGCCAAACAAAATACTTCTCGTCGTACCATTGCGCCATAAATCGTGAACAAAGGCACCATATACTAGACGAGCATAGTCAGGATCAATAAATTTTGCCTCTTCAGGAAATGTATAAGTTTCAAGCCATGGTAACAGTTCCTTATCCATACCAAGTCCACGATTACAATATTGTGGTGCATGCGCATGGGTATCCACAAAACCAGGAATAATGAGATTATCACCGTAATCAACAACATCATACTCTGTATAAACTGTAGGAATACTTTCACCACAATGAACAACCACCCCATCTACAGCAATAACATAACCCTGTTGAATAGATACAAGTGCTGATGGATTCGGTGTATATAATATATTTCCTTTTAAAATAATCGTTGAATTCATATAACCTCCTCGCGTGATTAGAGCCCTAAAGTACTGCGCCCATATACTACGCTAGATTTTCATTTAATAGACTATGCTATATGATTCATAGTATATGCTATTTAAATAGCAAAGTGAATGATGAACGCCACAGTCATGATGTACATAATAGGATGAATTTCATGATGACGACCTGTGGCCAATTTAATTAATGTATAAGAAATAAAACCAAAGGATAAACCTTGAGCAATACTAAATGTTAATGGCATAAGAAGAATTGTTAAGAATGCAGGCAATGCTTCCGTGAAATCAGTAAAATCAATATGCGTTACCTCACTCATCATAAATACGCCAATAGTAATCAGTACAGGTGCAGTCGCTTGTACCGGTACCAATAAGAACAATGGTGCAAAGAATAAAGATACCAAGTATAAAAGGCCAGTTACTACTGCCGTAAGACCTGTGCGACCACCATCAGCAACGGCTGCCGCACTTTCAATATAAGAAGTAACTGTAGAGGTACCTACAACGGCACCTGCTGCGGCACCAATAGACGTACATAGCAAGGCACGATTCAAACCTTCAAATTTCCCTTCTTCATTTACTAAGTTTGCTTTTCTCGTTACACCAATCAATGTACCGATATTATCGAACATATCCACAATAGTAATGGAGAAGATAATGGAGAAAAAGCCATACCCAATAGCACTCATTACATCAAGTTGACCAAATGTGTCTACTGGAAATGGTGGTACCAAGTTAAAGATATCCGAACTAGATATAGGAACCTTAGTCAAACCTAACACCATAGCCAAAATCGTAGTGAAGGCCATACCAATTAACAATCCACCCTTAATCTGCTTAGCTAATAAAATACTTGTAATAAACAAGCCTAACAATGTTAATAGTACTGCAGGATCTTTCATATTCCCAAGGGTTACAAATGTAGCATTATCAGAAATAATTATATGAGCATTTTTAAAGCCAATGAAGGCAACGAATAAACCAATACCTACGCCAATAGAGGTTTTCAGCACTTGTGGAATACCATCTACTATTTTATTAAGAACTTTAGTAACTGTTAAAATAACAAAAACTGTACCGGAAATAAAAACGGCACCTAATGCAGTTTGCCAACTAAGGCCCATAGCACCGCAAATGGTATACGAGAAAAATGCACTTAGGCCAAGTCCAGGTGCTACGATAACCGGAACATTAGCAACAAAACCTATTAGCATTGTCGCAAAGGCAGTTGTTAAAATTACAGCCGCTACAGCACTACCATGAGGCATTCCTGATACAGATAATAGATTGGGTATTACTGCCAGAATGTATACTGATGCAATAAACATTGTAATACCCGCAAAAATCTCAGTCTTTACTGATGTTCCATGTTTGGTTAACTTGAAAAACCGATCAAGACAACCATTGGCTTGATTACCTCTTTCATAATCCATTGAACTCATCGCACTTACCTCCTAAACTTTTAGAAATATAAATTTAGTTAAATAAAAAACGGCTACAAGAGCATCATAAATAAGCTCTTGTAGCCGTAAATCTCGGTTCACGCTAGAGAGACTTGACCCATCCCGTCAAGGTTATACAAGGTATGTAGTAGTTCTATACAGTTAATCTATATCATCACATTCAGATTCGATAAAGCAAAGATAAATAAGAAAAACTTTATATGCATGAATTTATATCATATATATTATGTAAATACCACATCTCACACTTAGTATAAAATTATTTTTATACACTGTCAATAACAATTGATGAATAATCATAAACTATTTTATTATCCTAGAAATTATTTTCTATAGACTTTATATCGTTAATTTTGTTATATACTTATAGACTGATACAGGAGCTCAATATATTAACCACTCCATTAATCCATCGTATAAAATTACATATAGCATTCATGTTTCAATACATATTTAAAGGCAGTATCGTAGTAACAGGTTTAAAATGATATTTATATGATACTAACTATTTCATAAATATATAAAAAGCTCCCTACTCAAAGAATAGGGAGCCTTAATAGTGTCGATTATTATTCTGCTTCTTCAGCTTCAAAATGCTTAGGAGCTTCTGGTTTCATCAACGGGAACAATAATACATCTCGAATGGATGCAGAGTCTGTTAAGAACATAACAAGACGGTCGATACCAACACCTAAACCTGCTGTTGGAGGTAAACCGTATTCAAGAGCTGTAACGAAGTCTTCATCCATGCGGTGAGCTTCATCATCGCCCGCTTCACGTTCTTTTAATTGATCCAAGAAACGTTGTTTTTGGTCGATTGGATCATTTAACTCGGAGAAGCCATTTGCCAATTCACGACCATAGATAAAAGCTTCAAAACGTTCTGTAGCCAATGGATTTTCACGACTTGCTTTAGCAAGTGGAGAAATCTCTTTAGGATGACCATATACGATAGTTGGCTGAATCAAGTTTTCTTCTACATAATCTTCAAAGCAAAGATTTAAGATTTTACCAATACCATCATTTTCTGTGTATTCTACATTTAAGCGATCAGCAATAGCACGAGCTTCTTCTATAGTTGTGACTGCATCAAAATCTTCACCAGTGTATTTTTTTACACCTTCAGCCATTGTGATACGATTCCAAGGAGGAGTCAAATTAATTTCTGTACCTTGGTATGTAATTTCTTGTGTACCAAGTACTTCTTGAGCACAGTAGGACACAAGATTTTCTGTTAAGCGAATCGCATCCTCTACATCGCCATAGGCTTGGTAGGATTCGATAGTAGTAAATTCTGGATTATGACGATTATCGATACCTTCGTTACGGAAGCAACGGTTCATTTCGAATACGCGGTCCATACCACCAACGATTAAACGTTTGAGATACAATTCTGGTGCAATACGCATGTAAATATCGATATCAAGCGCATTATGGTGAGTGATAAATGGACGTGCAGCAGCCCCACCAGGGATAGCATGCATCATCGGTGTTTCCACTTCCATGAAGCCATCACGCATCATGTATTCGCGAATCTTAGCAACGATTTGAGAGCGTTTTACAAATGTATCACGCACTTCAGGATTTACAATTAAATCAACATAGCGTTGACGGTAACGAAGTTCTGTATCCTTTAATCCATGCCATTTTTCTGGTAATGGACGTAAAGACTTAGATAACAATGTTAATTTGTTAACTTTAATGGTAACTTCACCGGTATGCGTTTTAAATACGTGACCTTCTACGCCGATGATATCACCAATATCAAGCATTTTAACGTATTTATAAGCATCTTCGCCCAATACATCTTTACGGAAGTATACTTGAATATCACCAGATTTATCACGAATATTCGCAAATGCCGTTTTACCATGGGAACGGATTGTCATCAAACGACCTGCAATAACTACAGGCTGGCCATCATATTTCAAGAAGAAATCTTCTTTAATATCTTTTGCGTAATCTTTTACGACAAAACGTTGGCCAAATGGGTAAATACCATCAGCTTCATATTCGGCTAATTTATCGCGGCGAATTTGCATTTGCTCATTCAGCTCTTCTTGTATATTTTTAATTTCTTCACTCATGTTATCGCCTCTTTGTCGGTAATTGTAAATTATTGGATTGCTAACACTTTGAATGTTACAGGACCATCTGGTGTGGAAACCTCTACTTCATCGCCCTTACGTTTACCCAAAATAGCTTTACCTACAGGAGATTCATTAGAGATACGATTGTTAAATGGATCCGCTTCAGAGGAACCAACGATAACATATTCCAATTCATCGTTGTACATAGTGTCAAGTACAGTAACTTTACTACCTACAGATACAACGTCACCTTTTACAGATTCATCGATAATCTTCGCAGTGTTAATCTTATTCTCTAACTCTACAATATGACCTTCAATAAAAGCTTGTTCATTTTTTGCATCATCATATTCAGAGTTTTCACTGATATCGCCATATTCAATAGCAGTTTTAATACGTTCAGATACTTCAATACGGCGTACAGATTTATAGTACGCTAATTCTTCTTCTAACTTCTTTAAACCTTCGGCGGTGAGTAATGTTTCTTTTACGTCTGCCATGGGTACCCCACTCTTTCTACATATAAATAATAAGAAAAAGTGTCATAGTAAGATGACACCTTATCTCTTGTTTCTAAATTATCTCAATCATTATATAAAAATACTATTTATTTGTCAATCTGACTACCCTTCGGACAGTATTTTGCGATATGATTCTAGCTCATTGTGAAAGCTCGTTACAGTATGAATTGTATTCACTCGATTGCGCCAATATGCAGATTCCGGAAGTCCCTTCATATACCAGCCCGCATGAGTGCGTATCTCCTTAACGGCCATACTTTCACCCTTGTATTGGCATAACAAGTCAAAATGCTTTAATAACATATCTAGACGCTCTATATCGGTCGGAGCTGGCAATACTTCACCAGTGGCTAAATAATGATGAATACGACCAAAGATCCAAGGATTCCCCTGTGCACCACGGCCTACCATTACAGCATCACAACCGGTTTCATCAAGCATTTGCTTAGCATCTTCAGGTTTCACTATATCTCCATTGCCAAGTACGGGTACAGATACAGCTTCTTTCACAGCCTTAATATAAGACCAGTCCGCATGTCCACTATACATTTGCTCCTTTGTACGCCCATGTACGGCAATAGCAGCCACACCTGTAGACTCAATGCGTTTTGCAAAATCCACAACATTGATAGAGTCACTATCCCAACCAATACGCATTTTTACAGTAACCGGTACATCAACAGCCTCAACAGCGGCTTCTGAAACACGAGCCGCTAGATCAGGATTTTTCATAAGTGCCGAACCATCGCCAGAGGTAACTACCTTTTTTACAGGACAACCCATATTTATATCTACAATATCGGCGCCTGCATCGGCCACAACCTTAGCCCCCAAAGCGATTGCTTCTGGATTAGAACCAAAAATTTGCATGGATACAGGACGTTCTGCATCTTCAATACGCAATAATTCATGAGTACGCTCATTCTTATATTTAATACCCATAGCACTGACCATTTCGGTACATACCAAGGCGGCACCTTGTTCTTTGGCCAGTAGTCGATACGCAATATCGCTAACCCCTGCCATAGGCGCTAATATGGCTTGTCCGTCAATTTTAACGGACCCAATTTGCCACTGTTTATTATTCATATAATTCTATATCCCCTAATAAAAAAGGTACAGCATAAGCTGTACCTGAATGTACACTACTTCGTTACATATACGTAACTATATTATAGTAGCATTATTTATTTCTTTCGTAAATAAGGCGTAAGCCTTCTAATGTAAGCATAGGTTCTACATGGTCAATGCAGTCTGTAGCACTGCTAATAAGTTGTGCCAAACCACCTGTAGCCACTACAGTTACATGATTTCCCATTTCTGCTTTCATACGAGACACGAGTCCTTCTACTTGCCCTACATAACCGTAGAACATACCAGATTGCATAGAAGACACCGTATTTCGGCAAATGACTTGCCCTGGGTCTCTCACATCGATACGAGGCAATTTGGCTGCCCGTTGAAATAGAGCTTCTGCAGAAATGGTTACCCCTGGACTAATAACCCCGCCCATATAATCACCATTACCTTGTACCGCACAATAGGTAGTAGCCGTACCAAAATCGATGATAATTAAATCGCCCTTATAAAGCTCATGTGCTGCTACAGCATTTACAATACGGTCAGCCCCTACTTCACGAGGATTATCATACTTAATAGCGATGCCAGTTTTAGTACCTGGACCTACAATAAGAGGATTTACATTAAAGTAGCGCAAACACACGCGCTCTAATGTAGGCATTAATGGTGGTACAACCGAGGAAATAATGATAGCATTAATATCTTTTACATCAACCTTACGGTCGTGAAAGAATAAGTTCATCATCAGCATGCCATATTCATCGGTGGTACGGACCCGATCTGTGGAAATACGCCAGTGACCCACAAGTTCTGTCTTGTCGTATACACCGAGAACAATATTGGTGTTTCCCACATCAATTACTAATAACATTAATGCCTCCTATTTACGTGGACGAATTGATACGTCCCCTGCCACAATACGTTTAATTGTCCCATCTGAGATTCTTACTAATAAATTACCATCTTCATCAATATCTGTAGCTACCCCTTCATAGGTATTGCCAGGAGCACGCACTTCAATTTCTTCACCGAGCGTAACAGATAATTGCCTCCATTCATTAAGGGTTTCTTCAAAGCCGCTATCGAGCACTTCATAATATTGATGTTCTAATTCTTCTAATATAAGTCTAAATGCTTCTGTGCGCTCAATATCAATATCTTCCATCGCAAGGGATGTAGCAATTAATTTCAACTCTTCTGGTAATTCTTCTTGTTTTGTTTTTACGTTGACCCCAATGCCCATTACAATATGAGAAATTTCTTCCATAGAACCAGACATTTCTGTCAAAATACCTACTAGCTTACGACCATTCACAAGAATATCATTAGGCCACTTTATCCCCGCATCGGTGAGCCCCATCTTATGAAATGCCTTCGTCAAAGCTACAGCAGCCATCAAAGTACACTTTGGAGCCTCTACAGGTGGAAAATCAGGCCGTAAAATCAAGCTAAACCACAAGCCTTTGCCAAATGGAGAATACCAACCGCGAGATAAACGCCCACGACCAGCAGCCTGTTCCTCAGTAACCACAACCGTACCTTCTTCTGCACCTTGTTGAGCTAAACGACGAGCTTCTAAGTTCGTAGACTCCGTGGTATCCATATAAACATATCGTTTACCAAATACATCTGTTTTTAAGATTTGTTTCATTGCCAAGGGGCTCAACAAATCAGGTTCTTCCAATAATCGATACCCTCTCTTGGTATAAGATTCAATTTTGTAGCCTTTTTGACGTAACGCCTTGATATGTTTCCAAATAGCTGTGCGCGAAACATGGCAGGCTTCGGACATATCTTGTCCCGATACGAAACTACCTTGGTTTTGTCTCAAGAATTCTAGCACTTCATCACGCATAGTTTAGAGCCCCTTTCTTTGTCAACCTAGGTTTACAATTCGATTGTACAAGTGTACCTTGTAAAATGCAAGGATTATTTAAAATAATTAATGTTATAATGTATATAGTATAAAGGTATACATAAAAAAATAGATAACAATAATGCTATCTATTATCCTTCGGAGAGATATATGAAACAGTTTACATTAGAAGAGAAAAATCAAGTTTTAGAGAACCCTTTTATCCATATTCATCGAAAACTGGATGTACTACTCAATATAGGGAAGTTACTAATGGAATGTGGGGCAAATACAAATCGAATCATTGAGGAAATGCTAAAAGCCGCAACATTTATGGGAATTCCTCATGATTACTTAAATATCCATATTTCATATACCACTATTATGGTCAATCTATTACACAAAGAACGATCCATAACAGTCTTCAGAAAAACACCAGTTCATATTCCGAATATGGCTATGATCAATGCCGTATCAAAGCTCACATGGCGCGCCTTTGAGCGACATTACTCACTAACGACCTATGAACGACTAATTGCCAAACTGGATACAACTATACCAACGTATCCAAACTGGATAAAAGGACTAGCTTGTGCACTAGGTTCGGCAGGTCTTGCATACCTTTACAGTGGCGATATTATCGCATTCATCGTTACCATCATATGTTCTAGTATTGGTTATTTTACGCGCACCCTATCAGGCAGATTAGGGCTTAATGAATATGTAGGAATCGCATTAGGCGGATTTGGTGCCATGATATCGGCTTACGCTTTTTATAGTCATGTAAATAATGAATCCTTACTATATGTACTCGTTTGCTGTACCTTGTTCATGATTCCTGGGGTACCATTAATCAATTGTGTCATCGATATCATTAATAATCATATTTTATCGGGTATGACACGCGCTATTAGAACATTACTCATCGTGGGTAGCATGACTTTAGGTATGGCCATGGCACTCTACTTTAGCCCTGCACCAGCATTTAATTTTGTTGATATTAAACCTCATGTTATTTCCATTGAGCAAGTTATCGGTTCTTTTACAGCTGCAGCTGCTTTTGCGGTACTTTTTAATGCTCCTGTCAGACTATTAGTATCCATTGGTATTGGTGGCGTACTATGTGTATGTATTCGCAATATACTATCCGTAGAATTAGGATTTTCTACACCAGGTGCTACCTTTATTGGTGCTGCCATTATGAGTATTATTTTTGTAAAAGTTTCTACTTGGTTAAAAACATCTAGCACTATCATTATCGTGCCGTCTGCCATCGCATTAATGCCCGGTATACTGTACTACCGATTTCTCTTCGACATGTTACACATCAATGCATTAAATGATGCTAGTCTAATCCTTATGATACAAAATGGTGTAACTGGCACATTTACAACTATAGCTATAGCAATCGGTGTAGCTATACCAAATGTTTTGGCACAAAAATATTTGCAAAAACTAAAAGAACAACGCATGACAGAACTTCTTGCCACACGTCATATAAACGATGGACAGTAAAAAAGAGCTAGCCTTCTAAAAAGGCTAGCTCTTTTTCATTTGGACAAAATCCATTATTTAATTTCATTAGATGATGCTTCACTAGGATCTGCTACAGTACTAGTTATTTCTTTAGCATCAACACTCTCTGGTACTACGCTACCTTCTACTTCAGAAGCTACTTTAGGCTCCTCAGCTTCAGGTTCTTTTGTTGTACCATATTTGTAAAGATTATCTACCGCTTTCGCATCGATTGTTTCCTCTTCTAACAAAGCATTTGCCATGTCATGTAAGAATTTTTCATTATCGCTAAGAAGTTTTGTTACATCTTTATAAGCTTCTTCTACGATACGATGAATTTCAGAGTCGATTTTCGCAGCGATTTCTTCACTATAGTTGCGCTCATGGCCTAGGTTTTTTCCTAAGAAGATTTGTTCTTGTTGTTCACCAAACACGATAGGACCAAGCTCATCGCTCATCCCCCAACGCGTTACCATAGCGCGAGCAGTATTAGTTACACTTTGAAGGTCCCCAGAAGCGCCTGTACTGATTTCATCTAAAATCAAGGCTTCTGCAATTCGACCACCAAGAGCAACTCGAATATCTGCTAATAATTGAGATTTTGTTTTGTAGTTTTGTTCCTCAGTAGGAAGCATCATAGTGTAGCCACCAGCTGCACCACGAGGAATAATCGTTACTTTATGAACAGGATCTGCATGAGGCAATAGATGTGCCACGATAGCATGACCAGATTCATGGTATGCTGTCAATTTACGATCCTTATCGCTCACAATATGACTGCGGCGTTCAGGTCCCATACTAACTTTTTCACTGGCTTCTTCAACTTCAGCCATAGTAATTACTTTTTTGTTAAGACGAGCCGCCAAAAGAGCTGCTTCATTTAACAAATTGCTCAAGTCTGCACCAGTAAAGCCTGGAGTTTTCTTCGCAATTATTTTCAAGTCTACATCATCAGCCAAAGGCTTATTACGAGCATGAACTTTCAAAATTGCTTCACGGCCGCGTAGGTCTGGACGACCTACAATAACTTGACGGTCAAAACGACCTGGACGTAAAAGTGCAGGATCTAGAATATCTGGGCGGTTTGTTGCAGCGATAGTAATAATACCTTCGTTGGCACCAAAGCCATCCATTTCAACGAGCAATTGGTTTAATGTTTGTTCACGTTCATCGTGACCACCACCAAGGCCGGCACCACGTTGGCGACCAACCGCATCAATTTCGTCTATAAAGATGATACATGGGGCGTTCTTTTTCGCTTGTGTGAAAAGATCACGCACACGAGAAGCACCAACACCAACGAACATCTCTACAAAGTCAGAACCAGAAATCGTAAAGAATGGTACCCCTGCTTCACCAGCAACAGCTTTAGCAAGTAATGTTTTGCCTGTACCTGGAGGTCCTGCCAATAATACACCTTTCGGAATTTTAGCACCGATAGTTGTAAATTTGCCTGGATCCTTTAAGAACTCTACTACTTCTTCTAATTCTTGTTTTGCTTCTTCAGCGCCAGCTACATCTTTGAAGCTAACCTTTACATTGCCTTCACCCATCAATTTAGCACGGCTTTTACCAAAGTTCATCACTCGGCCACCGCCACCTTGCGTTTGTTGCATGATGAAGAAGAATAATACTACCAAGATGATAATCGGAATAGCAGAACCTAACAAGCTCATCCACCAAGCAGGTTGCTCAGGTGGAGCTGCAGTAATTTCTACACCATTATCTTGTAAAGTTTTGATTAATGTTTCATCAGTTGGCGCATAAGAATTGAATTCTGTTCCATTTTTTAGTTTACCTTTAATACCATGATCATTGGTAATCGTTACGGACTCAACCTTTTTCTGTTGTACTTGTTGAATAAATCCTGTATAACTGAGTTCAGATTTATTCGCACTTTGACCAGAGAAAGCGTCAATGGCGATAACGAAAGCGGCAATGATAAGTAAATAAAGGACGATATTTTTAGTAAATCGACCCAAAATATTACCCCTTTCAATAATAGTTTAGTGGCATAAACGAATTGAGTACATCTCGTTGAGAGATGCACTCATATATTATATCATATTTTTAATCTTGATACATTTCTTCCTTTAAAATACCTATATAAGGTAAGTGTCGATATTTTTCTGCATAGTCTAAACCATAGCCGATAACAAAGTAGTCAGGAATGACAAAGCCTACATAGTCTACTTCTACATCCATTTTACGGCGTTCAGGCTTATTCAATAACGCTGCAAGGCGTACACTTTTAGCTCCACGGGCATGTAAATTTTCTAGCAAGTAATGTAATGTTGTACCCGTATCTACAATATCTTCTACAACGAGTACATGCTTTCCTTCTACAGAGCGATCCAAATCTTTTAAAATTCGAACTACCCCTGTACTTGTTGTACCGCTGCCATAGCTAGAGCAAGAAATAAAATCGAAGCTTACATCCACATTCTCATCGATAGAACGAGCTAAATCTGTAAAAAAAACGATAGCACCTTTCAATACCCCTACGAGAACTACGGATTCCCCTTTATAGTCAGCACTGATTTGATGACCTAATTCAGCCACACGTGCCTTTAATTGTTCCTCTGTATATAAAATATCTTTTGCATCTTGATGCATCTATATGACCTCCGCAATTCATATTAATGTTTGCAATATACTTTTATTGTATCACATTGAGCACTTACTTTTATACTTTTTATATTGAAAGTTTTCTTTTCCCCAGTGTTAACAATGTCGAGTAATTGCTCTTGATGAGCAGTGGTAAGCTTGATTTCAGGATCAAAGATGCTCACCAGTCTTTGCCACAATCGACGTTGGATAGCCAACGGCTTCTTACGTAACCCCCTACGAGATATAAACGCGCCCTCATCAGAGATAGTTACTAACTCATCAAACGCCATATCCGTTAAATTAGAAATAAGAGAAATGTCTTCGCGTACAGAAGCCCCTAGCCTTACTATAGCATCGATAACGATAGGATTAATGGCTTTTAACTCAGGTATAATGCGATGACGAATTCTATTTCTTTGATATCGCACATCCTCATTTGTACTATCTATACAGTAAGAAATATCTTTCTCTTTTAAATATAGAAGTAATTCTTCTTTTGTGACATCTAACAGAGGTCTTACTACTGGAACAATATAATCATTACTAACAACGGCCATGCCTGTCAAACCATTAAGTCCAGTCCCTCTAATAAGATGTGCTAAAATTGATTCTGCTTGGTCATCTTTATGATGAGCTACTGCAATATAGTCATACCCCTCAGACTGTGCTATACCGGTTAGCCATTGATACCGAACTTGGCGGCCTATAGTTTCCTCTGATAGCTTTTGAGCTTGACTCAATTTAGGCACGTCAAAGACAGCCGTATAAAATGGCAGTCCTAGCACGTCCGCTTGATTTCGTAACCATAGGACCTCATCCTTACTTTCAAGACGAATACAATGATCTACGATAGCAACTCCAAGCTCATATACTGTATGGCGATGTGTAGCAATATCTTGCAATAAATGCAATAAAGCCATCGAATCAGGACCACCAGAACAAGCTACCAAGATACGACAATTCTCAGGAAATATATCATGTAATTTTAAAGTGTGATTAACGGTTCGAATGAGTGCTTTCACATTCACGGGCCATCGCCTCCATACCATCTTGGTCGCTCACAAATACATGAGGGACCTCATAGGAATCCATAAAGGACGTTAAAATCTCTGCCCCAGCAACAATAATGTCGGCACGACCTGCCGGTAAACCTTTCACTTGTAATCTCTCATCACGACTCATATAGCGCAGTTTCATAATGATACCTTCTACAGTTTCACGGCTCAATTTATGACCTTGCACCTTTGTACCATCATAGTGTTCTAAGCCTAAATCAATAGCAGCCAAAGTTGTTAGGGTGCCACCAATACCAATAAATTCACCAAATTCACCTTCAATCATCATCGGATCCCAAAGGAAACGGGTTTCCTCCCACACTCGTTGAGGCCCTTCATCAGATATAGATTGAAGGCGTACTGCTCCCACAGGATAAGAACGACTCCAGTACACTCCATTTTTGTTACCTAATGCAAGCTCTGTACTACCTCCACCAATATCGATGGTCGTGTAATGACGTCCATCCTCTAATTGATTTCCTAAAGCGCCATAAAAGCCATACATAGCCTCTTCATCACCAGATAAAATTCGCCATTTCATAGGACAATACTCACTAATACGTTCCATGAATGCAAGTCCATTTGTCGCTTCGCGAACAGCGCTCGTAGCAAAACCAAAGCAATACTCAGCACCGTATTCATTTGCTATTTTTTTTATATCCGTAAAGGCCTGATAGGATGCTTCCATGGATTCAGCTCGCAAGGTACCATCTGTATTTCGTTGACCTAAACGGGTAGTCCACAACTGCTTAGGCTCATAACGCCACTCGTTATTCTCATAGGTAGCCAATAATAAACGTACTGAATTAGAGCCAATATCGATAATTGCTAACTTCATAATCGCTCCTTACATATACATAGCATTCTCCTAATACTATTATAGCGTTAATATTCTATACATAAGTAAAGAGATGGCGGAATGCCATCTCTCACTATTAATCTCGACGACCACCTCGGCCTCCGCGTTTTCCTTCGGTATTGCGTTTTAAGTCGTGTAATCGTTCATTACTATCGCGCAAGAATGATTTCATCTTCGCTTCGAAAGACTCTATACTTTGTTTCGATTGAACACGATGAGGACGTTTTTCTTCGTCCATACCCTCTTTAGATTGTGTTTGACGAATGGAAAGGCCAATTTTATTACCATCAATGGATAAAACCTTAACCTTTACCGGATCCTCAACCTTTAAAAGGGTATTAATATCTTCGACATACCCATGAGCTACTTCAGAAATATGAACTAACCCCGTTTGTTTTTCTCCTAAATCAACAAATACGCCGAATTTTGTAATACCTGATACGGTACCATCAATAATGTTACCAACTTCGATTGCCATGCAACCTCCTAATTAATGCGGAAACCTTAAACTACAAACTAATGCGAAGCAAAAAATAATAAAGTATAACCTATTTTACATATGGTACTTCACCAGGTTTTACCAATCCTAGCTCCTCACGAGCAACCCCTTCTATGGTCTTTGGATCTTGTAACCTGGCCTTTTCCTGTTCTAACTCTTCATTTCGCTGCTGTAACTCTTGCAATTGTTGCTCTATATGTTGTTTTTCTTGATATACAGCCACCAAGCGATAAGCCTGCCCTAACAGTAACAGCACCATAATCCCTATGCCAATTCGCTTGATCCACATGAGGATAATACGCTGATCCTGTGCTTTGCGATTAGGACGAACCCGTTTGCGCGGCCTTTTTGGGCGTTGTACATCCATAATGTCCTGAGTCATAATGTCCCCCAAATATTCATCATCTGTATACTGTCATTTTTAGATTATACCACATAACAGAGCTTGGGACTAAAGAAAATTACAGATATGTCTCATTAAGAACAATAACATAAATCCGTATAAATTTAAAACTCCATACGCAATTTTAGCTTTTTATACACGAAAGTAAACATCCACTTACATAGACTCAGCCTTTACAACATGTTCACGAATGACAGCACAAGAAGTTTTAAATAAGGCTAGCTCTTCATTGGTTAGTTGCAGTTCAAAAACATCTTCGATACCATCTTTACCAATAACAGCAGGAGTAGATGCAAATATTCCTTCTTCTCCATATTGTCCATCTAAATAACAGGAGCAAGGCAATACCTTCTTTTCGTCATGAAATACAGCGCGGATTAATTCTGTGGTAGCACTAGCAATCCCAAATTCCGTAGACCCCTTACCTGCTAGTACATGATAGCCACCAATTTTAACATCATCTAGTGTTTTTGCATGGTCAAGTTCAGGAAATCTATGGGGTAGCTCTCGATGTAACTCTAAAAGTGGTTTCCCTTGTACACAAATATGGGACCATGGCACCATAGTACTACCTCCATGTTCACCTAAGCAGTAGGCTGTAATAGAGCGATTACTAATAGTAAAGATATGCGCTAATTCTTTTTGCAATCTAGCTGAGTCTAGAGCTGTTCCCGTTGAAATGATGCGTTTAGGATTCCACTCAAGATGTTTACATAAATAGGTAGCTACCACATCAGCGGGATTAGAAATCGAAATGATAAAGCCTTTGAAGCAAGATTGCTTGATACGTGGAATAACATCTTTAAGTACAGCTACGGTTTCACCAAGACTCTCGAGACGATCTTGATACAAATTCGGCAAAGGTCCCGCACTAAAAACGAGAATATCACAATCTCCACATTCTTCAATAGGACCTGATGTAGCAGTTACTTGATGTGGAATATAGCTAACGGCATCATTAATATCCATAGCTTGCGCTTGAGCTTTTTTCTCGTCAATATCCATCATATATAATTCATCAACCTCACCTTGTAAGGCTAAAGAAAATGCTACATGAGAGCCTACATGTCCAGTACCAATAATACCTACCTTGCGTAACTTCATAAGAGCCTCCATACCTTAGCATAAAACGATAACATATCCTCAAATGCCAATTATTTAAATCACGTATATCCGTATATGATTTACCTTAATAGAATCATAACTCATTTAAATTCATCTCATCCAAATTGAGTGGGAACAAATCTTTTCCCTCCATCGCTTGAGGAGATTTTTCTAAATATTGTTTACGCATGGACCATAAGATATCCAAATCCTTAGGATCTAATTTGGATAAAGCATATATCATAGTAAAATCAGAACCATAATGCCCACGTAAACTATCAGGCACACCCTTAGAACCTTCACCACTAATGCGATTATTAAAAAAACCTTGGATACGACGATTATCTAAATCTATAATAATAAAACCTGATCCATCATACACATATAATGTATGATTAACACGTTTTAATGCACGTACTGTATTCGTAATAAAATACTGGTCCTTCAAATCAATGAGAGACGACTCATAACCAGAATGGTAAAAGTCACCATAATAATGGGCCCCTCCATCGGTAGAGTCCAACAAACTTTTAAATTCGTCTTGCTCATCATTACTGAAGTCAGACAATGCTTTTACCGTTGTTACATTCCGTAAGCCTCGTTGGTAATCATCCGATTTAGGAGGTTCTATATGTTGCCCTCTAAAGGTTATGGGCATCAAGCGAAGTGTATTATCAGATAAATTATAAATCCCTAGTCCTTCATAACCTAAGAAGTACACTTGTGAGCCACTGGTCTTCATCGCTAATATTCGTTTTGAAATAATGGCATCACTAGAATTAACCAGTGTATGCGCTTCCGGATCAATACGTACTGTTTTGCTATCATAATTTGCCCCTACTGCAAGCCAGTAGGATATCCCCATTATAATAAGTGCCAGTACAAATAATCCAATACGTTTTATATTCATCTACGCTCTCCATGACTCCCCAATCATAAAACGTAAAAGTATGCGTACAATATGTATCGTGTTTACAATGTATCTAACATTAGCTTATATACGATTCTAGCTTATACATCCAATTGAGATAATCGGTCGGCAACCTTAACCCCTTTATATGTGAAAGTTGGTAACAGCTGAGATAGCGGTTCTAGTACAAAATTACGATTCCAAAAATGAGGATGCGGTATCACAAGACTTTCATCACACAGAGAAATCATTTTCCCCTCTGTATCGTACACTAAAATAATATCCAAATCTAATGTGCGAGGGCCCCAATGAATCAATCGTTTTCGTCCAGCCGCCTGCTCTAATTGCTGAATAAGGCTGAGCATTTGATGTGGTTCTAGAGTGCTTTCACAAGACCATACGCCATTAACAAAGGTATCTTGTTCCGTATATCCCCACGGCTCAGTTTCAATAAGAGAAGAAGTGACTAGCTTAGAAATTGCCCCATGTTGTTGTAAGGATTGAAAAGCAGAATTGATGTAGTCACTCTTGTCCCCTATATTCGAGCCTACACTGATGTAATAGGTATACATCAAATTTGTCCTCTTGTAGTGATAACCTCAACATAATCCAAAATACCTGAAATCGGTACAGATGGTTTACGCACCGTTACAGAGAGACCTACAATACCTTGATAATGTTGATACAAGGAATCGGCGATAAGCGCCCCCAAGCGCTCTAGAAGATTATGTTTCTCACCCGTCATGATAGACTCTACAATCTCGTATACCTCTACATAATTGATTGAGTCCTCTAATTGATCACTTTGACCAGCCTTTGTTAGATCGGTTATTATTTCTACGTCTACAAAAAATCGTTGGCCTTGCTCTTGTTCGGATGCCAAGTTGCCATGGTACCCATAGAACGCCATATTTTTTAAAACGATTTTATCCATTATTCACCTCGTAATAGGCCATCCGCTACAGTTAAAGCGCGTTTATGCATTTTCACATTGTGAACACGAACCATATCGATGCCTTGGAATACACCTGTAATACAAGCAGCAACGGTACCTTCATCGCGTTCTTCCGGTGGCAATCCACCTAACATAGATCCGATGAAACGCTTGCGGCTCGGAGCAAGCAAAACAGGATATTCATGAGCTGTTAGCTCACCTAAACGCTGCATAACTTCAATATTTTGCTCTTCGGTTTTTCCAAAACCAATACCTGGATCAAGCCAGATTTGTTGAGGAGTTATTCCCTCCTTTAAGGCTTTATCGATGGCACAGAAGAAGAATGCTTTCATATCTTCAATGATATCACCATAATTTGTATCATTGCTATTATGCATGATAATAACAGGTACATTATATTTAGCCGCTACCGCTGCCATATCAGGATCATAATGTAATCCCCATACATCATTTAAAATATGTGCCCCTTTAGAGAAAGCATATTCTGCAGTTTTAGCATGATATGTGTCAATAGATACAGGCACTGTAGAGGCCTGTAAGACAGGCTCTATTAATAGAGATAAGCGTTCTATTTCCTCGTCTGCGGTCAAAGGTGTAGAACCAGGGCGTGTAGATTCAACGCCTAAATCGATAATATCTGCACCATCTTCAATCATTTGCTTTACATGCGCTGCTGCTGTTTCTGGTGTGTTGAATTGACCTCCATCAGAGAAGGAGTCAGGTGTACCATTCAGTATCCCCATAATAAGGGTTCGATCGCACAAAGATAAACTTTTGCCATCATTCCATGTATAATTTCTACGTTTAAACATTTACCTGTCCTCCGCCTAACATTGCCAACGCTTCATCTCTTAATGTGCCCTTTTCGGCTAATACGCCTCGGCTTTCTAATGTAATAACCTTTGAATCTTGCTGCATGGTACCTTTGATGAGCATACACAACTGAGTCGATGTAATGCGTACAAATACGCCATGAGCAAATAAATCATTCATAATCGCATCAGCTAATTCAGATGCTAACCGCTCTTGTAATTGCGGTCTACGGCTGAGGATATTCACGATATCCTGAAACTTACTAAGCCCTGCCACACATCCATCCTTAGGTTGGTACACGATATCTACGGTGCCAAAAAAAGGCAATAAATGATGCTCACACATGGAGTAAAACGGAATCCCTGTAACTGCTACGAGACCTTTATAGTCTGTACTAAAAGTCTCTCCCCATGCAGCTTTCGTGTCTAATCCTACACCGCTGAATAATTCACTATATAATTCTGTTACACGACTTGGTGTCTTCTCTAATTCTGGTGCCTCTGTATCAACAGATAAAGCCTCTAAGAATTGCTTTATCCCGTCCTTTGCACGTTGATTCATCGGTCCTCCTAAACAATCTTTGTCGTCCAATCCTCAATATTCCAAATATCCGTAACCCAACCTTGATAAAATTCGGGCTCATGACTAACCAGTACAATCGTACCTTTAAAATCACGCAATGCTCGGCTCAGTTCTTCCTTCGCATATATGTCTAAATGGTTGGTCGGTTCGTCTAACACCAACACATTGTACTTATTCTGCATGAGCTTACATAGGCGAACCTTTGCATTCTCACCACCAGATAATACGCGCATTTGAGACGTAATATGTTCATTAGTAAGGCCACAACGAGCTAACGCTGCACGCACCTCTGCATTCGTCATAGCAGGATAGTCATTCCAAATATAGTCTAACGCTGTTTCAGAATTGGATGGTGTATCCTCTTGGGCAAAATAACCTACTTGTAAGAACTCACCTTTTACCAACTCACCACTAACAGGCTTCAATAAACCTAAAATAGTTTTTAACAACGTAGTTTTACCTAGACCATTGACACCGCGAATAGCAATCTTTTTATTTCTTTCAATTTGAAAGTCTACTGGTCTAGTTAATGGTTCATCATAACCTAATTGCAATCCGAAAGCCTCTACGATAAAGCGACTTGGTGTACGGCCTTCTTTAAAACCAAAGCTAGGTTTAATATACTCTTTTGGTTTTTCCAAGATTTCCATCTTCTCTAAGCGTTTAGCGCGAGAGTTCGCCATACCGCGCGTTGCAACGCGAGCTTTGTTGCGTTGAATAAAGTCTTCCATACGCTCAATCTCTTGCTGTTGACGTTCATACGCCTTAGCAGCTTGCGCTTTTCTCACCTCGTAAGCAGCTTGGAACTGATGATAATCACCAGTATAACGCGTAAGCACCGCTTGTTCGATATGGTAAATAACATTAACTACGGAATTTAAAAACTCCATATCATGAGAAATCAAGATGAATGCATTTTCGTAATTTTGCAAATAGTTTTGCAACCATTGAATATGCTCTACATCAAGATAGTTTGTAGGTTCATCCAACAATAGAATAGTCGGCTTCTCTAGTAAAAGCTTTGTGAGCAAAACCTTTGTACGTTGACCACCACTAAGCTCTGTTACATCTCGGTCCAAACCGATATCCACAAGGCCCAAGCCTGCAGCCGTACGCTCAATAACTGCATCAATTTCATAGAACCCACGTTGCTCTAGAATCTCTTGCCACTCCCCAACTTGCTCGAGAAGCTTATTCATTTCATCTTCGGATACATCGCCCATGCGATTGTACGCATCATTAATGTTTTGCTCCATCACGAATAAATCGTCAAAAGCGCGCTGTAACACATCGCGGATGGTCATGCCCTTTTCAAGAACAGCATGTTGATCCAAATAACCAACCGTTACCTGATTGGACCATTCAATTTTGCCTTCATCAGGCGGCAATTTACCTGTAATGATATTAAGAAATGTGGATTTACCTTCACCATTAGCACCAATGAGGCCTACATGTTCACCTTTTAGCAAGCGGAATGATGCATCATCTAAAATTTGTCGCGCTCCAAAACCATGGGTTACATTTGAAACGGTTAAAACACTCATATCTATCTCCACCGGAATAAAAGCCGTCTTGTAGAAGACGGCTTGTTTCATACTTACTTAAATATTATATCTATTGTACCTTTTTGACCTCTATATGTCAAAACTTAGGCATCACGTAGCAAGGCATATCGCAAGGCTACAACAGCCATAATTTTAGCTCCTTTAATAGCTTGTGCCAATCCATAGTCAGAACCTGCTGCACAAGTGAATTCTGGCGTATGTGCTTCTAATCCCAAACCAATTTGCAACGTAGGCTGCGCCGTAGGCACTTCATAGGACACATTACCTACGTCAGTACTACCATCAGCCTCATCATCAGGCAATATACGAGGTATTTCACCAAACTCAGTCATCACATCCTTAAAGAGATCTAATAGCTTTTTATCTTGACGCATATCCTTGAAGAGCGGTTCATAGTGGTGCATCTCAACTTGAGCTCCATAGGATAAACCGATATCTTGAGCCGCCTTTTTGATAGCCGGCAAAATAATACCTTCTAAATCATCCACCGTACGCCCTCGTACAGTCATGCGAATCGTAGCCTTAGGAGTTACTACATTTGGTGCCGTACCAGCTTCGGTAAATATAGCACCTACAATAGCACCTTTAGGGAAGGTTTTCTTTAACTCTTTAACCCTTTGATAAAGATCTACAGCACAATCTAAGGCATTGATACCAGAGTCAGTGAGTGATGCTATATGACAGGAACGCCCATGGAAGGTAACCTCTAGGGGATGTGTCGCTAAGGATGTGCCCCCCACCTCATTTTCACCGCCAGGATGAATAATAAGCGCCGCCTCATAGCCCTTAAATAAACCAGTCTCTGCCATATATACCTTACCACCAATAGTTTCCTCTGCAGGACAACCAAAGAAAGTCGTCCCCCAATCCTGTGGCGCACTTTGACTGAAAGCAACAGCAGCACCTAAGCTCATCATGGCAATAAGATTATGACCACAACCATGACCGAGCTCAGGTAAGGCGTCATATTCTCCTAAGAATGCGATTTTATATTTAGCATTACCTCTATAGTCGGCTCTCAACGCGGTTTGTAACTCACGCATGTCGGCGAGACCTACTTGAGATATAAAATTCTGTTTTTCTAAGAATTGGTGAATTACCTTTACTGCTTTATGCTCATTCAAGCCCAATTCTGGATTATCGTGTAAATATAAGGAAATAGCACGTAATTCCGGTGCCATATTATCTATGATGGCACAGGCACGAGCCTCTCGTTCTTGTAGTGTCATAACTCCCCTTATTGTTATCTAATATCTTTATTATCTAATATCTTATTCCCTAATATCTTATTCCCTAATATTTTATTACCTAATATCTCGGTAACTACTATTTTTATCTAATATCTGTTTATCTGTTTGTCTGTTAACTAAAATCGTTCACCTAAAAGCTCTTATCTATTTCGTATAAGGATGAACGATGATGGTATTAGAAATATATCTAAAGCTAATCGTCGCTCCTAGCGGTAAGGTTTGATGTGGTGAACCATGTCCCGTTGGCACATAGCATACAAAGGGATCTGGCATTTCTGGATTTCTATTTTCCTCCATGTAGCGCAATGCTTCATAACCTAAGTCATAATCTCGTTCATCTTCATCTCCTTCACAATCTGTAAAGGTGCCAATCACTAAGCCTTTAATGCGGCTCAACAAACCACTGAGGCGAAATTGTTGTAACATACGATCCAACTTATAAGGAGCCTCCCCTACATCTTCAATAAATAGTAAGGTATCCTCCCAAGATTCATCCTCTAAAAAATAAGGTGTTCCTGACAGAACGGATAATATCGTCATATTACCACCACGCAAAATCCCTTCTCCTAGCTCGGTACCAATCGCACCTCTAGGAGGTTCTGGCAAAGGTTCTATCACTTTTAATTTACCTTCTAAAACATTAAATAATGCATCAATATCTGTCTTACGTTCTGCTTTAAAATCTACCCCCATAGGCCCATGATACGTAATAAGGCGACTGTATCGATTGATAGCCATATGGAGCGCCGTACAATCACTGTATCCAACAAAAGCCTTACGATACTTGCGAATCACTTTATAATCCAGTCGTTCTAAATAGCGCATCGTGCCATAACCACCCCGTAAAGCGAGCACCGCATCACAAGGGGCTGTAGTCATCATGTATTGAAACTCTGCGGCTTGCTCCTCAGGTGTGCCTCCATATAGCCCCTTTCGGCTTGCACTTTCACCCACAAGCACCTTATAGCCTTTAGCCTTACAAATTTCTTCTATTCTATGTAAATCTTCATCGCCAGCACTAGCAGGTGCCATAATACCTATGGTCATTCCCGGTGCCAAACGTTTTGGTTCAATCCAGTCCATATATCCTCAAAAAATACCAGTTAACTTCTAATGCATCAATATTAACATACCATATTTGTAACGTAATTTATAAAACATATGTATAAAAAGTATGTAGCATAATGTAAAGTTTATGGCGTAATTCAAAATTTATATACTTATTTGTAGAAACAAATCTATAAAACATATTCATAGAATACAACAAAAGACGTACATCAGGTGTACGTCTTAAGTGTATCTTATTTGTATGCTTTTTTAAAGTCAACAAGGCCCAATGTGGTCCAGAAATAATTTTGAATTGTTCCGTTTGTTACATATGGTTGTGTTGTAAAGTACAACGGCATAACAAGAGATTCATCAAAAATCATTTTTTCTGCTTCATGCATCAACGCATCACGAGCAGCCCCATTTGGAGTTGTACGAATGCGAGCAATCAACTCATTATACTCATCACTATGGTACTGTCCATCATTATCTTCAGCAGAGAATACCTCTAAGAAGTTTTGTGGATCGCTATAATCAGCAACCCAAGAAGCGCGCGCAACTTGGTACTTACCAGCTTCACGGTCTGCTAAGAATACCTTTGTCTCTTGATTTTGTAAGCGTACATCTGCACCAAATGCATTTATCCAAGCATCTTGAATCGCTTCTGCAATAGCTTTATGTAATTCACTTGTATTATACAAAATCGTAATTTGTGGCAATGGACGATTCTTACCATAGCCAGCCTCTTTAAGGATTTCCTTGGCTTGCTCTACATCTTCGTATACGAGATAACTACCAGCTTCACGGAAGTCTTCACGGCCATTGCTTTCGAGCATACCATATGGTACAAACGCATAAGCTGGTTCTTTACCGCCTCTAACAATATTATTAACAATGTTAGCACGGTTGATAACCATAGAAAAGGCTTTACGCACATTTGGATCTGTGAAAGGTTCTGCTTTCACATTGAATACGTAATAGTAGTTACCAAGCATAGGGCCAATATGTAATAGGCCTGCTTCTTCTAAACGTTTTTGATCCGCTACAGGAGGCTCAACAGTCATATCAGCTTCGCCACCTTCAACTAAGGTGAGACGCGTACTTTGAGACTCACTAATAGGCCAATTCATTTTCTCTGTTTTCACAGATTCTGCGTCCCAATAATTTGGATTCTTGATGAAATCCATTTCCCCATTATGCTTCCAAGAAAGCAAGCGGTATGGACCATTGGATACTATAGTTTCCGCATTAGCTGCCCAATTTTCATGAGCCTCTACTGCTTTTTTGCTCACTGGATAATAGCTATGAGACGCTAATAGTTTCAAGAAATAAGCTGTTGGATTTTCTAAGGTAACTACCAATGTATCCTCATCAGTAGCCTTAACACCAACCTCTTCAGCCGTGGCTTTGCCAGTATTAAAGGCTTCGCCATTTTTCAATACATATAGCATGTATGCATTGTCCGCATGGACTTCAGGGTCTAATACGCGTTTCCAAGCATATTCAAAGTCATAAGCCGTCAAAGGCTCTCCATTAGACCATTTCAAATTAGGTCGTAAGTGGAAGGTATACTCACGGCCATCATCGGAGATTTCCCAATTTTTAGCAAGTGCTGCTTCTGGTTCACTTTCATCATTCAAACGAACTAGACCATCGAATAATTGAAGTTGAACCGTAGCCTCCGGAGAGGTAGTAGACTTTGCGGGATCCAATGTGGATGGTTCCTGCTCAATAACATAGCGGATTGTGTGTTCATCGATTGGTTGAACACCACGAGGGTACCCAAATACAAATAAGAGTACGCTCACCCCTAGAGCGAGGACCATGAATTTTAACAAGTTTCGTTTATCCATCATGGCAATGCTTCCTCTACAAATTCTTTCATGATGCGCCCAACTTGAGCGCCTAATTCTTTACCTCGGCCATTATCGATATCGCTCATTAAAAGAATAAAGCAAAAATGACCTCTAAATGTTTCTATTACACCCCCATCATGCTCTACGCGATCAAGGGATCCTGTTTTATGGTGAAAGCGTATGCCTTCTCCCCAGTAAAATGGTAAGATATCACGGAATTGTTGGCGACCTAAAATATTCCACATTTCTCGGCCATAAGCATCTCTATCACGATATTCAAAAATATGTTTATACAGACGAGCTAGTGACATGGCTGTAATATAATTATCACGCCCTTCAACCAAGGCGTTAAGGTCCATCATCATGCGATTAAGCTCCATCTCATCCAGGCCAAGCTTTTCCGCTCGAGCATTGATATTTTCCATTCCAAGCACTGTGATGAGTAGATTTGTCGCAATATTATCACTAAGAACCATCATGAGACGGCACAACTCAAGATAGGTAAAACTATGTTTACCTACTAACTCTTGTAGTGCACCGCCACCTTCAACGCGTGGAGTTCTAGATAAAGGAACGGTATCATTAATGTCCAATTGCTCAGTACGAGCTAAATGAAAGACATATTCCATGATAAGTACCTTAATTAAACTCGCACCAGAATGTACAGTATTTTCACCTCTAGCTGCGATGAGTATTGGTTCCTCTTCATCATCAAATTGTAACACTGCATAAGATATATTTCCTGCTGGGGCCAATTCTTTAATGACTGTATCTAGTTGATGTTCCAGGGACTTGCCAACAATTAGTTTTTCCATACTATTCTCCCATTATATGTGCCAGCATGCAATGCGGCGATCAGCCCAGTCTCGAAGTGGTGGACGTTCTGTAAAACAACGCCCTTCCGCTTCTGGGCATCGACCACTAAACAAACAGCCTTTTGGCGGTTCTAGTGGATTTGGTGGATCCCCTTTAAGAGGTGCCCCAATTGGTGCATGTGGCATAACTGGACCATTTAAGGCCGTCAATGCACGGGTATACGGATGTTGTGGAAATTCATATAAGTCCAATGCAGGACCTTCTTCCATAACAGCACCTAAATACATAACAACCATGCGATGACTAATGTAACGCACCATGTTTAAATCATGAGAAATAAAGAGGTACGAAATACCATGCTGTTCTTGTAAACGTTCAAGTAATGTCATAATTTGTACTTGAATCGACACATCTAACGCAGAAATCGGCTCATCACAGATGATACATTGAGGCTGCATAATAAGAGCCCGTGCAATGCCGATACGTTGACGTTGACCACCAGATAATTCATGAGCATAACGCTCACCAAAAGACATATTTAAGCCAACTTGGTCAAGCACCTCTTTTACGCGAATAACTCGATCCCGAGGTGTGTACTTCGGGTCCAATTCTAAAGGCTCCTCTAAAATCGCATTAACTGTAAGTCGTGGATTAAGGGATGCATAAGGATTTTGGAATACCATTTGCATCACTGGATGTACAGCCTTTCTATCTACATAAGGATTGATATATTGACCATTCATATAAATAGAACCAGATGTAGCTTGATGTAATCCCATCAAGGTATAACCAAATGTAGATTTACCACATCCAGATTCACCTACGATACCAAGGGTTTCCCCTGGTGATTGATATAGGCTCACGCCTTGTACAGCGTGTACCGTTTGTTTTGGCTTAAATAAGCCGCCTGACAGGGTGAACTCTTTAACGAGATTGTCAGTCTCCCATACGTAACTCATTAAAGTCCCTCCAACTTAGCTAACCAACATGTAAACTGATGACTTTCACCAACATTTGTAACCATCGGAACCCGATTACCACAAATTCGCATAGCCCACTTACAACGAGGATTAAAAGCGCATCCACGTGGTAAGTCAAATAAATCAGGAGGTTGACCTTCAACGGCCTTCAATTCACCATGCCATTTACCTTGTGGCAATGCTAGTAATAGCCCCAATGTATATGGATGACGAGGTTCGCTAAAGATACCATCTACCGTAGCAGACTCAACACATTTACCTGCGTACATAACCATAACACGATCGCAAATTTGAGCGATAACACGTAAGTTGTGAGAAATAAAGATGATACCAATGCCAGCCTCTACGGCTAACGTTTGCATAAGGCGCAAAATTTGTGCCTCTGTAGTAATATCAAGAGCTGTTGTGGGCTCATCACAAATCAAAATCTTAGGACGACCGGCCACCGCCATAGCGATACATACGCGTTGACGCATACCGCCACTCAACTCATGAGGATATTGAGACAAACGTCGTTCCGGTGTAGATAGGCCCATCTTCTTCAACAAATCGATGGCAATGGCCCTTTCATCGTAACCTTCACCATACGCATTTGTACGATGGATAACCTCATACATTTGCTCCCCAATCGTCATGATAGGATTCAAAGAGGTCATAGGATCTTGGAACACCATGGCAACCGTTGTACCACGAAGTTCATTCCAATCATCTTCAGTAAATCCAAGACAATCGTGACCATCAATCATAAATGTATCCGCTTTAATTTTAGTTTTACCATATGGCAATAAGCCCATTAAAGAGTTAACTAAAACGGATTTACCACATCCAGATTCACCTACAATACCTAATATCTCACCACGCTGTAACGAAATGTCTTGATTGCGAATAACTCGCAACGGACCTTGGAAGGTATTGATGGTAATGGATACATTACGCACATCAACAATAGCGTTATTCATTATCTATCTCCTTCCTTAGGGTCTAATACATTGCGTAAGCCATCGCCAAGGAAAGCGAAACCAAGCATGGTAACACTAATAGCAACAGCTGGGAAAATCAATTGGAATGGATAGGAGCGCATGCTACTAATCCCTTCAGAAGCTAATACGCCCCAGCTCGCCATAGGTGCATTTACACCTAAGCCGATAAAACTAAGGAATGCTTCTGTAAAAATTGCCTCTGGAATAGCCAATGTTAAAGTAATAATGATAGGTCCTACACAGTTTGGCAAAATATGACGCAATAAAATGCGATGCTTCGGAATACCCATGGCTTCTGCTGCGATGATGTATTCTTCGTTTTTAACTTTCAAAATTTGGCTACGTACGATACGAGCCATATTAAGCCAGTACGCAATACCTAATGCTACGAAAATAGATATAAGACCGGGTCCAAGTACAACCATCAACAAGATAACATATAGTAAAAGTGGAATGCCGTACAAAACATCTACAATGCCCATCATGATACGGTCTACTTTACCACCCATATAACCTGCAATACCGCCATAGGCAACGCCGATTACAAGGTTGATGAAAGCTGCCACAAAACCAATGGTTAAGGAAATACGCGCACCATACATAACACGCGTATAAATATCACGGCCCAATGTATCCGTACCAAACCAATGACTAAAGCTTGGACTTTGGTTCGCATCGATTAAAGATTGATCCGCATATGTATAAGGTGAAATAAGTGGCCCTAAGATAGCAAGTACAATCATCACTAAGATGATGCTCGCCCCGACTACGGCCAAACGATTTACCTTAAATTTCTCCCATTTACTAGGACGCTTTATAAAACTAGTAATCTCTTCTTGAGGGGCCCGTTCAATAGGTAAAAAGTCTTCCTTATTCATTCGAACCCTCCTCTGTTGTAACGCGTGGATCGATTAATGGATAGATCATATCCACCAAAATATTAAGAAATACTACAAGAGCACTATAGAAAATTGTAATACCAAGAATAACTGTATAATCACGGTTATAAATTGATGTTACAAAATACTGACCTAACCCAGGAATCGCAAAAATTGTTTCAACGATAAAGCTACCCGTTAACAAGCTAGCTGCCAATGGGCCTAAGTACGTAATAACTGGCAAAATCGCATTACCTAGTGCATGACGAGTCAAAATCGTCCAAGAACCTAGACCTTTTGCACGAGCTGTACGAATGTATTCTTGTTGATACACATCAAGTAAACCACTACGCGTTAAACGAGCAATAAAGGCCATCGGTTGTGCTGCTAATGTTAACACAGGCAACACCATATAAGATGGGCCACGCCATAAAGCTACCGGGAACCAGCCCAGTTCAAAGCCTACTATGTACACAAGGACAGCACCGATAATAAATGTAGGCACAGATATACCGATTGTAGATAATATAGTCACCGCATAGTCCACAATACTATTAGGTCTCATAGCGCTGATAGCACCAGCTGTAATACCACCAACTACAGCGACTATTAAAGATAATAAACCGAGCTGCGCGGAAATTGGAAATGCATCGCTAATAATATCGTTTACACTACGGCCTTCATACTTAAATGATGGGCCCAAGTCACCTGTAATGACGCCACCTAAATAGTCTCCATATTGTTTCCACACAGGATCATCGAGATGATACTTTGCCTCGATACTTGCTTTCACCTGAGGCGGTAATTTCTTTTCTGTTGTAAAAGGCCCACCAGGTATCGCATGCATTAGTGCAAACGTTACAGTAATGATGACCCATAAGATTATGATTGCGCCACCTAGGCGTCGAAATACATACCTTGTCATTGTCACTTTCCTCCATAAAAAGTCTATTCGTTTTATTATACTACACTATGAAGTTAATTTCATGATTAACATCATTACATTTACAGAAAGCCTTACATAACGTACAATAAAATATATATTTATTTGGAGGTGTCTATGACAGCAGTACCTAGAGTTTTAACAATTCAAGACATGAGCTCTATCGGACGCTGTGCTCTTACCGTTATGATTCCAATCATCAGTGCCATGCGCTGTCAGGCGGTTCCTTTGGCAACAGCGGTACTAAGCAATCACTTAGAGTATCCACACTATGAATTCGTAGATTTATCTGCTCATATGAGAGACTTTATGAACTGTTGGGATAAAAACGAAATTGACTTTCACGCTATTGTAAGTGGATTCTTGGCATCACCAGAACAAATTCACCTCGTCGAAGAAGCTATCAATCGATTTGCCAATAATGGCCAAATGGTTATCGTTGATCCTGCAATGGCTGACGATGGTCGCCTTTATTCTATCTACACTCCAGATATGGTTGTTGCTATGCGCCAACTCGTGTCAAAGGCCCACATCGTAAAACCAAATTATACTGAGGCTTGCTTCTTATTAGATATTCCATTCTCGACAGACCCTATTAGCGAAGATGAATTACGTGAGCGATGTAAACAATTGCATCACATGGGCCCTGAAATGGTTATCATGACCAGCGTCCCATCGAAAACACATGCTGTTATTGCGGTCTATGATGGACCTACAAACTTTTTAAAAACATACTCTATACCTCTGGTTCCTGTAAAAGCTACAGGTACAGGAGATATTTTTACTGCTGTATTATCTGGTGCGGTAATGAAGGGATATTCTCCTTATGATGCGGCAGAACTGGCAATGAATTTTACTACCAACGCGATTCAAGCAACGTTAGATACAGTACAATCACTAAAACATGGAGTCGCATTTGAGTTAGTTTTGCCAGAATTAACTCAACTATAAGCTATAAATAAAGGGGAACTTATGGATTTACTTTATGTTGTATTACGAACACTGCTCATATGTACCATCGGTTTGCTCATTGCATTCCAAGGACGTCGCATGGGTTTATCAATTTTTAACTTAACGGGACGGTTAAATCGACTACAATTTATCATATGCTTCATCGCTTTAATGATTTTATTTCATATTGTCCACTACATCGATAACATATTCTTGGATTTTGTTGTATCACTACCAGCATATTGGTTGACTAGGGTCATTATTTGGCTCTTATTGGCAACCCTCTTTCCTTTATCTTGTGTCTTATTTGGCCGTCGTATTCACGACATCGGCTTCAATGCATGGGCAGGAATCCTCTGGTCGGTAATCATGATTTTCATCAATACCTACTCTGCCGTATCTCCATTCAATTACATGCTAGAGCTTTTTATATGGCTCATCGGCTTCCTATTCTGGGTATTGCCAGGACAACCTGAGCCTAATCAATATGGCAACCCTCCATTTATGACTGTAAATCGGACAGTTTATGAACCAATACAGACTCCTATATCTAATAAAAAACAAGAAGGTCGAAAAACAGTTCGTAAGCGACGCAAAAAGCGATAATTAAAAATTAACACCCTACAATAAAAAACGTATCTCTATAAGTAATATATACCTTCTTTACTGGACAACCAGTAAAAAGAGTACATATCAAAGAGATACGTTTTTATTATGTCTTCTGTTTTTACAACATTAGTTCATTAACAACATCAACTCAATCAAAGTACAACCTATATATGCAATAATAAACTTAACCTTTTGTTTACGCGCTCTATCATCATCTGCAATTTTAAGTCGATTTGCAAGGAATCGTTTATCTCGAATTTGCAACAAAAGGTGTTTAATTCGCTCTTGGCTTTCATTAGCAGTATACTCATCACAATCAGCTGTCAATGTAGCTTGTTGCATGAAGATGCGTCGGTGTAGTTTACGCATTTGAATTTTAATATTGTTATGTACAAATGCACTTTGCCACTGTTTGCGAGAATCAAAATACATGTACAAATACCGAGGAATATTCATAACCAAGAAGGAAATGATAAAAATCCCTAAGGAAATTAAAAAGTATGTAGAGAATGAAAATTCCAATGTTTCTGTTGGTAAGTAGTGATGCAAGATAATAAATGTAATCCATACACCTATTGGCAATAAAAGAACTGCTGCAATATCGATAGAACGAAGCCAGCTAGTACGAGTTGGCACATCAGGTACTGTAAAAGTATCTACAGGATCATGGAATGCATAGTAATCCAACTGTAACACAGATTGACTGGTACGCGGGTTACCCAAGAGAACAGGTCCATTACTACCAATATGGCGCTCAGGCATGGGTATGAATTTCTTCACTTGTGTATTAGGTAATAAGTCAAACTGAATGATACCTTTCTTCTCAAAGCGTACAGTAGATCCTTTTTCACCTAATGCAATAGGGTTAAAGAAAATACCGAAGAGACTTAGACACCAGTTTCCCAACAAGTGTAAAATAGAGTTCAAAATAAACCCACCTGTATCTATATTATTTGTATCTAAACGAATGGCAAAGGATGATGAATAATCATCGAACCATAAATCCTCTAAGGTGAATTCCACATTAATCACATTCCCCCATTTTGTAATAATGGATAGGAATATTTGATTGTTTGGTTCAAATTCAAATGTTACAGCATAAAAGAACCAATGATTACGAAGAGCGGCACGCAACATGCGATTAACCATATCTTCTTCTATATATAATAAGCGATGGTCAAACAAATCTTGTTCTAAAGGTGCTTTTTCTAATACGGGCGCCTTATCCACCACCGCATCTCGATCAGATAATGCTTCATCCACCAAAGCTCGTAATTTGGTGAAGATTTTAGTCATAACCCCTCCAAGGGTGAAATAATAGTTCTTAACACAAAAATTATACCATATATTGCATGATTTATCGATAAAAGTATACTACATATACTATTAAATATAAATATAATTAAAGCCCCTTTTTGCATAGTAAAAGGGGCCTTATTAATGTAGTTAAACATTAGTCGTATTATAATTTAATATTCATAATAGATCTTAAATTGCAACGTAATATTAAACATTGTCCAAATCTATAATTAAGCATTAATAATAGATACTTTAAATGATATTTAGTTTTATTGAATACTTGCCATAGATAAATAACAGTATTCATAGAAATGACCTTTAAGCGCCATTAGCTCTTCATACGTTCCATCTTCAACAATTTGCCCTTTATCCATAAATAAAATCCGGTCCATTTGTTCTAAACCTTCCAATTGATGCGTAATATATAAACATGTCCTACCCTCTACATAATGCATCAAGTCACGATGTAAGGCTTTTCTTGTGACTTGATCTAAGCCCTCTAAAGGTTCATCTAATAAAACGATTTTAGGATTGCGCAAGAACAATCTAGCTAATGCAACTCTTTGACGTTCACCACCACTCAAACCTTGCCCTCCACTCCCTACAATCGTACTCATACCTTCTGGTAATTTTTCAACTACCGATCGCAATGATGCACGATTAATGGCTAGCTCTAAATCCTCCATAGAAGCTTCTGGCCTTGCAAGGCGTATATTATCCTTAAAGGAAGCATTAAAAATATACGTATCTTGAGTTATAGTCCCCAATGCATTACGCCAAGTATCAATTGAAATATCCTTCAACTCCACCGAGCCTATACGAATGGATCCACCATAATCATATAACCTCTCAAGCATATTAAACAATGTCGTCTTTCCAGACCCACTAGCACCTACGATAGCAATGGATTTCCCTTGTTGAATATGTAGTCTGAGATTCTCATAAATATGGCGAAATTCATCATAACCAAAGGATACATCTGTAAAAATAATATCATCATTAGGATTAAATGATTTTGGTGATATAGGTTCTACAATAGATATCGGTTCATTACTGAGAGCCATGAGACGACTTGTGGCAACTTTACTTTCTGCACCATGATGAACAGCAGCAATCATAGGTTGTAACGCTTCAAACCAAGCCTGTGTACCAATGGCAGCCACCGCTACCATAACACTAGCCCAAGCGCCTGTTAACACATTAGAAGCCATAATAGCTACAATAACTACAGTTAACTGAACGCCGCCTATGAATAGTGTATTACCCATATTCATGCCCCGCTCAATAGTACCTTTTTGAGCATCTACATTGCGCATCATATGCTGAATACGCTTATATACCATGTCTTCATTGCCATAACTAATCACATCTTCCAGACTATCCATAGTATCACTTAAAAGCGCTTTATAATCGCCTTGTTGGGGCCCAATCGTACGTAAAGATTCTTTATTATACAAATAAACAACCAAAGGTACTATTACACCTAATACAAAGGCCGACAAAAGAATAGGTATAATCAAACTATTGTCAATTGTAGAAACTCCATATGCAATCAATATAGTCAGGAAAACGGCTGCTACGGGTGGAATCAAAGTGCGCAAGTAGAAGAATTGTAATACCTCTATATCCCCCATGATGCGTCCCAACATATCACCCGCCCCAAACCGTTTGAGTATAGCAGGTGCCAATGGTTCCAAATGAGCATAAAACCACAAGCGCAAGCCATAGAGTCCTTGGAATGCCATGCGATGAGATGTATAGCGCTCAAAATAACGACATACAGCACGACTAACACCGAAGAACCGAACCCCTACGATTGCAAGACTTAAATAAGTGAGCCCTGGTTGTAATGCGGCAGATGCCAATAGCCAAGAGGATACTGTTAAAAGCCCAACATTCATGAACACTGTTAAGAACGTAAATAGCAAGGCCAATACTAATGACCACTTAGCGGGACTCAATACAGAAAACAACAACTTCCAACCTTGTAAGCTCATATTAGAACCTTTTGCATTATCTTTAAAGGCCTCAGTATATTTAACAGATTTAACAAAATGCTCTGTGCCATTGATAGGTTTATCTATGACCAATGTATTCTCTGAATCAAATTGTTTCCCAATATCCAATGGTTCTTCAAGAGTTGCTGAAAATTGACCTAAGCCAGATGTAACAAGGTCTTTAAAATACCCCTCTTCTTCAAGTAGGTCATGATAAGAACCTTCTTGAAGAATTAATCCATTTTTCAAGACATATAGCTTAGATGCCCAATGCATAGTTTGTAATCGATGCCCAATAATGATGACAACCTTATTTTCCATCAAACGCTGAATAGCTGTACTTATAATGGCTTCTGTTTTTACGTCTAGATGTGCTGTCACTTCATCAAGAATCAATACTTGACCCTTCCGGAGGAATGCACGAGCTAAAGCAATACGTTGCCGCTCGCCGCCACTAAGACCTAACCCACCTTCACCAATAACCGCATCAAGCCCATCTTGTTCTCGATTAATAACATCTAATAGCTGAACTTCTTTGCAAGCATCAAGAATCTCTGCATCACTTACATCCATACCAAAGGATAAGACCTCTCGCAAGGACCCTTTCATAATATGTGGATGTTGAGATACATAGATAATTTGCTGACGCCACCAGTTGATATCTAAATCACATATATCAATGCCATCGATAGTAACTGTTCCTTTCGGAGCCTGTAAAAACCCTCCAATAATATGGGCCATAGTAGATTTACCAGCTCCGCTTTCACCAACGAGCATAATAGGTGCATTACGTTCAGCCTGCAGCGTAATGTGGTGTACCCCATTCTCACTATTTTTATAGGTGAAAGTTAAATCTTTAATTGCAATTTCCTGTATAGGCTTATCAAGTTTAGACTCACCACCTACTGGTAAAGAAGGTGGACGCTGCATGAATTTTTCATACTTCAGAATAGATGTTTTTCCTGCCATCCCTGTGTGGAAAGCTGCCCCCAATTGTCTAAATGGAGTATAGAACTCCGGCGCTAACAACAAAATAAAGAAGGCTGAAAAGAATGTGACTTCACCATCTAATAAGGTTAGACCTAAATATACCGCAATCAGAGCAGTACTAATTGTACTCACTAATTCAAGTACTAATGCAGATAAAAAGGCTACGCGCAACACGCGTAAAGTGGAATCTTTAAACTCTTGAGATAATCGACCAATAACCTTGATTTGATCCTTTGCACAGCCAAAGAGCTTTAGCGTAGTAATCCCTTGTAGTACATCTAAAAAATGCCCCGATAGGAAGCTCATACGTTCCCATTGTTCCTTATTTAATCGATCAGCTTGCTTTCCAATCAAGATCATAAAAAATGGAATTAAAGGCACCGTAACAATCAAAATAATACCAATTATTGGCAATGTATTTACAATGGCAATCCCCATAATAAGAGGAATCATAATAGCATATAAAATCTGCGGAATGTAACGTGCTATGTAAGCATCTACTTGTTCTAAACCATCGGTAAGCATATGGATGACATCGCCATGACGTTCCTTATGCTGTACACCGAGCTTAAACATATGCGCCAAAGAGCGTTCTCTAAAGGATGCTTTTACAGCACTTCCCAAATGATTTGCTACCGCCTCTTGAACATAATGAGCCACCAATCTCACAATAATAGCAATAAACAAATAAATAATGGTGTTCGTTTCGTCAGCTAGTGTATGCTCCAAAAATATAAGATTATTTATTAAGGTTCCAAAGAACCAGGCTTGCCCAACAATGGACAGACTTTCTACTAAACAGGTTAAGCCGAGTAGCACAAGCTGTCCTTTATGTTCTAGCAGCGCTTTAAATGCGGTACGCTGTATCATACTATCCTCTACGGTAAATCTATTTAAATATATAAACTCAAACAAATTTAAATCCCTATTACTAAGCCTACAAGAGTCCAAGTGAATCTAAATTTATCAATATTATATTCATCTTACCATAAAAAAGAGGCGTGCCGCTACGGCACGCCTCACATTAAGACCTAATTTTTACAACTTACATAAGTTGTAAAGCTATACTATTAATAGTGTAAATCTTTTTCTGTTACACGATGACGGAATGTCCAATATACCCAAGATTGGTAAACCAAAATAATTGGCACAAATACGAAGGCTACACAAGTCATCAAAGTCAACGTATAAGTAGAGTTAGCTGCATTAGTAATAGTCAAGCTCCACTCAGGATTCAAAGAAGAAACCATGATGCGAGGGAACAAACCTGCAAAGTATGCAGCTGTTACAGAAATAACAGATAAACAACTGAATAAGAAACCCCATTTTGTATTTCGAGTGCGTGCTGCACCCCAAGAAATGAGGAAGGATACGATAGCTAATGCAAAGCAAACTATAGCTAATACAGAATTAAACAAATCTGTATACACGTAAGTTGCACCTACCAATGCCAATGCACCGATAGCTGTAGGAACACCTACTACCAAGGATGCCGCACGAGCGCGCTCAGAAACAGCACCAGCTGTTTTAATAGAAGTAAATAGGCCACCATGGTATGTAAATACTAAAATGAACGCAATACCACAAAGTATGGTGTAAGGGCTTAATAAATCAAAGAATGTTCCAACATATGTCATACTTGCATCAATTGGAGTACCTTGAATCAAGTTACCTACTGTAACACCCCACAATAATGCAGGAATCAAGGAACCAAAGAAGATGCAGTAGTCGAATGTTTTACGCCATAACAAATTAGGGCTTTTAGAACGGAATTCAAAGGATACACCACGAATAATAAGAGCTGCAAGCATCAAGAATAGAGCTAAGTAGAATCCACTAAATAATGTAGCATACACATGAGGGAAGGATGCGAATAATGCACCTCCGGCAGTAATCATCCAGACCTCATTACCATCCCACACAGGACCTAAGGCATTGATCATTTGTCGACGTTCAACATCAGTTTTACCAATGAATGGTAACAAAATACCAGTACCATAGTCAAAACCTTCTAATAAGAAGAAGCCAGCGAATAGTACAGTAATCAAGATAAACCATACCACTTCAAGGTTATTAAAAATTAATTCCATAATCTCGCCTCCTCTTTTTCAACTACATCATGAGATGGGTTGCCATCCGGACCTTTTTTAATGTGTTCTACAGCAAGATAAATAGCCGCGATAGCAGCCACGATATACACAAGTGTAAAGCCGATGATTGTAGTCATAATTTCTGGAGCCGTTACGGATTTAGACGCACCATCTGCAGTCAATTGCAAACCATATACAAGCCATGGTTGACGACCTGCTTCCGCTACAAACCAACCAGTGGAGTGAGCGATAAATGGCAATGGCAACATCCAGAACATAATTTTTAAGAATGTGCGGTTTTCAACAAGTTTATCTTTTGCATTTAGGATAAGACCTACAAAGGCAACAAGTAACATAAGAGAACCGGATGCTACCATGACACGGAATGTCCAGAAGATTGCTGGAACATCTGGAATATAGTTGCCAGGGCCATATTGAGCCTCCGCTTTTGCTTGAAGGTCTTTGATACCTTCTACCTTACCAGACGTAAAGGAGTTTTGAGTCAAGAAGGATAAACCACCAGGAATTTCAAGAGCATTTGTATTCTTTTGTGCCTTAGTATCAATGTTAGCTACTAAAGAGAATGGTGCTGGATCTTGTGTTTCCCACAACGCTTCCATAGCAGCCATTTTCATAGGTTGTACTTTTGTGATGTACTGACCTTGGTGATGACCAGCTAATGCGCCTAAAGTACCGAATACTAGAGCGATAACCATGCCCCATTTAGCAGAGCGACGGTAGAACTCTGTCGCATTATTGCGTAATAAGTGCCATGCACTGACTGCCATAATAATTACGCCAGCTGTTAATAAACCATTCAATACAATATGGAAAAATTGTCCAGGTACATAGCCATTTTGAACGATGATCAGGAAATTTTCCATCTCTGCACGGCCATTGCGTAATACAAAACCTACAGGATGTTGCATAAAAGAGTTTGCTACAAGAATCCAGAACGCAGATAGATTTGTACCTAATGCTACAAATGTAGCTACAAGGGCGTGAACACATTTATGTAAGCGATCCCAACCGAAAATCCAAACGCCCATGAATGTAGATTCCAAGAAAAATGCCATTAATGCTTCAAGAGCCAATGGAGCGCCGAAAATGTCCCCCATAAAACGAGAATATTCTGCCCAGTTCATACCGAAATGGAATTCCTGAACAATACCAGTCACCACACCCATAGCAAAGTTAATTAGGAACAATTTGCCCCAGAACTTAGCCATTTTTTTGTATACTTCTTTACCAGTCGACACGTAGGTCCACTCTAAAGCAGCAACAATCACTGTCATACCTAGTGTGAACGGCACAAATAACCAGTGATAGATAGATGTTAGCGCGAATTGCAATCGGGCTAAATCTACAGCTTCAAACATGTGTTTTCCTCCTTAGAATAAAATACTAACATCACTTGACGAGCTTTTACAAAAAACCTTGCATCATTGCGACTATAAAAAAAGCTCAAGCCTCAGCGATAATCAACTGTTCTCGTTGGGCAAGATTCTTAAAATTAACCGCTTCCAACTGATTGACCAATTGATGCTGAATCACGCCCATTGCTTCATTTATAGCACAATGCCCCTTACAAGACTTAGAGCAAGAACCTACATCATATAAACAACGTTGTAAATACGCATCCCCTTCTACGGCTCTAATTACATCAAGCAACGAGATCTCTTGAGGGCTTCGATTCAGGGCAAACCCACCATCTACCCCTCTGAAAGATTTCATAATTCCTGCTGCAATGAGACTACGCATAATCTTGAGCAAAAAGCGTTCTGGAATCAACTCATGCTCAGCCAATACAGCACCAGTTATCTTCGATCCCGAAGGTAATAGCGCCATATGCAAGACCATGCGAAATGCATAATCCGTGGCCTGATTTAACTTCATAAAGTCTCCTTTCTCGTGCACTCGGACAAACGTATTACTAAATCTAGTATAAATGAAATAAAACAATACTGCAATGGTATTGTTTTAAACAAGATAAATTAATTCACTTACTTCTCATGCTCATATTCTTTGGATCAATTACCTACTTTTATATCCATCAAATATTGATTGTCATCATATATAAAAAGACTGCTCTCAAAAGAACAGTCTCCATATATATTATTTTGTAATTTCTCGCACCAAATGGCCCATTTCAGGAATGATGAGTTTGCTCATCGCTAAGGTGACGGCCCCAACAGAGCCAGGAATAGAAAACATCAAAGTGTTATTCTTAACACCAGCTTCTGCACGAGATGCCATTGCTTTTGTTCCAATATCCTCCGTATAGGATAAATATCTAAAGATTTCACCAAAACCTGGAATATGCTTTTCATATAAGCTATTTACAGCCTCGATGGTAACATCTCTCATAGCAATACCAGTTCCCCCAGTAGATATAATGACATCAATAGACTCATCATTACACCATGGAGTCATAGCATTTATTATAGACTCACAATCATCAATTACAATTTTGCGATCTGCTACAATATGATTTGCTGCTTCCAAAAATTCTTGAACTTTGTTGCCTCCTTTATCAGTTTCTAATGTACGAGTATCAGATACAGTTAATACTGCAACACGTAATGGTCTTGCTACAACTTCGTAAGACATAATTCCTCCTAAAATAAAGGCATAATAGACGCTAATATCGGCCATCCATTGTCGCGTAATGTATCACGCAATGCCCATGTATACTTAATAAGCGGTGCACAATGTAGGCGCAACCAAAAAGATAAATACGGTGTATCTCCTTGGAATACAGCTAGTCGATTTAGAGCATATAAATTATCCCCTGGCTTTACTGTCCCTGGTTGGACAGTGAAAGCCATTTTATACCCAGACTGTTTAGTAACATATTGAACGAGCATATCATTAAAACCACCAGGATAGGCCAAGTAACTAATAGGTTCTCCTAAGATACCTTCCATAGATGTTTTACCACCGAGAATGGCATCAGGCAATTCCGTAGGATCCATATGAGTTAGTATCTTATGATGATTTGTATGCCCTTGAATGTCAAAACCAGCAGACTCCATTTGGTGCATTTGTGCAGTATTTACAAAACCAGGCGTATTGGCAGCGTCACTAATCATGAACAAAGTAGCTTTCATATTATATTCTTTTAATATAGGCAGTGCATGTTCATAATTATCCACATAACCATCATCAAATGTTATTACTATAGGCTTCTCTGGTAACTCCGTACCATTTTGCAAATACTCATACAATTGATCCAATGATATCGTATGATATCCATGATTATGGAGGTATTCCATCTGCTCCTTAAACTGATCCACATGCAATGTTAAAGCAGAGTGTTTCTCATCATTTATTTGATGATAATTAAGTACCGGTACACCATATAACTTATAATTTGAAGACAGTCCCCACATAACTCCAATAGAAACCGCTAAAATTGCAATACATATTGCAATACAATATAACAACTTTTTAATACAGCTCTTGCCATATTTATACATATAAAATAATCACTCCCATCGACTTACATACATAATGAGAATACCACATATAAGTGGCTATTATCAAGAAAATCCCTCACAAGATTAATATAAAAACTGTTGATGCAATGAATCTGTCGTCGCTTAATTCTTATTACCTTTAACTTGCCCTACTTGCTTCCTCACTGTGGATTTCCCTTTACCGCTTCGCAGTTTGGTAAATCTTACGTTCGGAAAAAGGTGATGTGTGGGCCCCATACGTCGTTTAATCCTAATTACTTTTCGCTTGCCCTACTTGCTTCCTCACTGTGGGTTTCCCTTCTCTGCTTCGCAGTTTGGTAAATCTTACGTTCGGAAGAAAGTGATGCAGTGAATCTGTCGTCACGTTGTTCCTCCATCTTCTACTGCCCTACTTTTCCCACGCCGTCTCTATTGATCAATACACATAGACAATACTTCTACAACCTTGGCTGAAAACGGCTCTAGAAGGAATTAGAATGTGCTCGTTAGAGCACAAAAATAGAGGGCCAACCCTTTATAGGGTTGACCCTCTATTTCGTTAATCAGCGAGTTCTTATGTACGGTTCTTTGCTCCAGGATACGGGGTGTTCGTCGCTGTGGAAGGACCTATGTAGCTGCGCTACATATCCATCTTACGCTCCGAACTAAGCGATGCAGTGAATCTGTCGTCGTTTCACTCCTCCATCTTCTACTGCCCTGCTTACCAGGTCCCCTGGGAGGATAGGAAGCCATACAAAAAAAAGACACACCCTCAGGTGTGCCTTTAATTAATCAGCGGCTTCCTATCCTCCCAGGCCGTCTCCAGCCAAGTACTTTCGGCGTTTATGAGCTTAACTACTGTGTTCGAGATGGGAACAGGTGGATCCTCATAGCCATCGCCACTGAATCTGTCAGAGTTTGTACTCTGAAAACCACAT